>JBEBGV010000193.1:0-2739 GCA_040081265.1 Vicinamibacterales bacterium | reverse complement strand
TACTCGGCCGGATCGAGGAACGAACAGCGCTGAGACAAGGACAACTGCGTGTTACCCATGTTCCCGGTTAACGCTGTTACCTATCTTCCCGGTTGCACAAGGACGCGCTCGATTGGGTCGAAGGCGACCGTGCCGTTGCGATACGTGACTAAGAACCGCGAACGCGTAATGGAGGTGCGGTTCAGTCTGGTATCGCCGAAGCTTCTGGCGCTCCCTCGCCAGATCGGTGCTGTCAGACGGCTTAACTTCGATGGCAACGAGATTCCGGCTGCTGCGGCGCCTGTGAATGATGATGTCGGGTGTCACGTTGGCAGTCCCCTGACCTGGGCGTGACTCGGGCAGCAGAGGCCGACCCGGGCTTAATCGCTCACACCCTAAGACGCGGCCGCAGCCGCCGTTTCAGCGTGGACAGGGAGATCCCGAGTTCGCCCGCAGCGCGAGCGCGGTGGCCCTGATGCCGGTCGAGCACGGCGCGGATATACGCGACCTCGCGCGAGACCAAGAGATGCCCGACGCGAGGGGCGTCGCCCCTGGTCCCTCGCACGACATCCGGCAGGTCCTCCACGTCTATCTCTGAGCCTGGCGCCAATGCGCAGGCGCGTTCAATGGAGTGCTCAAGCTCGCGAATGTTTCCAGGCCACTGATAGGCAAGCACTCGGTCTAATGCCTGCGGCGTGTACCCAACAACGGGCCGGCGGAAGCGCGCCGCCGTCCGAGCGAGCAGCTCGTGGGCTAACCCCAGAAGCTCCTCTGGACGCTCGCGTAGCGGCGGCACGCATAAATCAACGACCCGAAGCCGGTAGTACAGGTCGAGACGGAACCGCTGCTGCGCGATCTCTGCGAGCAGGTCCCTATTGGTGGCCGCGATCAACCGCACGTCCACGGGCCGGGCCTTGGTCTCGCCCACGCGACGTACCTCCCGTTCCTGCAGGACCCGTAGCAGCCGGATCTGCATGGCCGGAGATACTTCCCCGATTTCGTCCAAGAACAACGTGCCGCCTTGGGCGGCCTCGAACACGCCCCGGCGATCACCGACGGCACCCGTAAACGCCCCGCGCGCGTGTCCGAAGAGTTCGCTTTCGAGGAGCGTGTCGGGGAACGCCCCGCAATTGACGGCGACGAACGGGTGCGTGACTCGGGGCGACGCCTGATGTAGCCATCGAGCGAGGCGCTCTTTGCCCACGCCACTTTCGCCGCTAATCAACACGGTCAAGTCAAGCGGGGCAACCCGCGCAGCCACGTGGAGCACACGTCGCATCGCTGGGCTCTGCGGACCAGACCTGGTCTCGTCTGGCAGCCTTATGGACGGAGGATCAGGAGGCGGCATCGCGGTCCTCCCCGTTCAGAAGCGCACCTTGAGCTGCGCGAGCGGGCGTGGTGCAGCGGCAGCCGGACCCGGCTGGTCGGGCGCCACATACACGGTAGTCCAGCCGGGGATCGCAGCGTCGATGCCGGCGCCGACGGCGGCCCCGACCAACGCGTTCGTCACGACGGCGTAGGGCCAGATACCGGGCACGGTCTGCCGGCAGATGTATGCGCACCACAACCCAAATGCCAGGGCGCCAATTCTGGCGCCGTTGCGGACGGAGTCTCCGGCGGTCTGCAGTCTCTCTACGCCCTCGAACGGGAGATCGACGGGCTTGGCGTCGACCAACAGCGTGAGGGTGTGCTGGTCCAATCTAAGGAGTCGGCCTGTGAGGTGCTCTCCGGCCTTCGTCTCCACGAAGACGCGGACCAGTCTCGGCACCCCGACAACCTGTGCTCCGTTGAACTCCTGTGCGTGGGCGACTCCCGTGATGCTCGCAACGACGACGAGCGTAGTGATGTATCGCATGTGCACCTCCTGACCCAGATGGTGCGCGATGCGCCGGCGGATGTCCTGACAGTGGAGATTAAAAGTGCTGACAACTACGCCGCGCGCGTGCGCAAGGCTGTCAGGACTTCTGCCCACGCGTCGGGGGCGACCGCGACGTGCAGCAGGGGTTCCACGGGAATAAGCCAGCCCGCAGAAAAGCTTGCGGCCTGATTGAGCGTGTGGCGAATGATGTCGACGGCAGCGGCCTGCCGCCCTGCCGCGATGTGTCCAACGGCCTTGGCCAGGGCGATCTCAAACGGTGGCTCGACGTCGGCGGCCTGGCTTCGGCTCGTGATGGCGGCATGGAGGGTGGCGAGGCTCCCCGCCCCGAGCATCACGCGGCCTACTGAGGCCATCAGGTGGTTGGGAACGCGCAGCCGAGCCTGGTCGAACGCGGCAAGGGCCTCCTCACGCGCGCCACGCCGAACATGCGCGGCCCCGATGGCATACCACGCGTTGGCGCAGGCTTCGCGGGCGTGGATGTGCGCTGCGGTGTGTTCAAACATGAGTTCGCGTTGGAAAGCATCTAGGGCGCCGGCCTCATCGCCGCAGTGGAGGCGCACCAGTCCACGTAGCCAATGCAGGCCAACGGCCCCGAATCGCGCTTCGTGCTCGTGTTGGGCATCCTGCGCGCGGCTGCCGGCGTCAAGATGGCGGGCTGCCGCCGGGAAGGCTTGCCGTGCGACGTGCACGGTGGCGGCGAACCAGTGCGCCAGTGCGAGGCCGGGAAGCATCTGCAGAGCCCGCTCGGCGGCGCGGAGACGCCCTTCTCCCCAACTCACCCACGCGAGACGCAGCACGTGTCGCCAGTTGCTCGGCTCGAGTACCACGGCATGACGGGCTGCCACGATGGCAGGGGTGTCGGCTCCGTATGCGTGCAGGAC
>JBEBGV010000048.1:0-36070 GCA_040081265.1 Vicinamibacterales bacterium | reverse complement strand
GCCCCGAACAGGCCAAGGGCCGGCCGGCGGACAAGCGCAGTGACGTCTGGGCGTTCGGCGCCGTGCTCTACGAGATGCTCACGGGCGCGCGCGCCTTCACCGGCGACGACATGGTGGACGTGCTCGGTGCGGTCGCCCGTCTCGATCCTGACTGGACGAAGCTCCCCGCTACAACGCCCGCGTCCATCCGCCTGCTCGTGCAGCAGTGCCTGACCAAGGACCGGAAGACCCGTCTCGGCGATATCGCCGGCGCCCTCTTCATCCTGCGCGGTCATCGGGCGCTGGCAACGTCGCCCTCGGACGAGTCGATCGCCGCACGTCACCCTCGCGGAGGCCGCCGGGTGCTGCTGTGGGCTACCGCGGCTGCCGTCGTCGGCGTCTTGGCCGGCCTTGCGGCGGCTGCGATGGGCGGGCTGCCGCGGTCCGAACCGCCCGTCGCGCCTCTCGTGGCGTTCGAAGTTGACGCGCCCGTCAGCGATGAAGGCGGCAACGGCCCGTACCTCTTCGCCGTGTCGCCAGACGGCCGCAGCCTCGTGGCGCGCGTGCGTCCTCCAGGTGCCGAACCATCCGACGCTGCCAGGGATCTGCTTTGGGTTCGCCCGATCGACCGTGTCGAAGGCACGTTCCTGCAGGGCACCGAGGGCGCGACATGGCCGTGCTGGTCTCCCGACGGCCGGTCGCTGGCGTTCTTCGTCGGCGGGGAGCTCCGCATGATGGACGCGGGCGGGGGTCCGCAGCAGGTGCTCGCCGGCGCCGCCAACGGCGCTAATATCGGTCGCGGCTGCACCTGGAACGCGCAGGGCACGATCGTCTTCGTGGGAGATCCGGCGGTCGGACCGTTCCGCGTGCCCGCGTCGGGCGGTTCTGCCACGCCATTGGCTTTGGTTGGCAAGCCGAGAGGTGTGCTGTCGTATCGGTATCCGGTGTTTCTGCCAGACGGCGAGCACATCCTGTTTCACCTGGAGTCCGCCTCGGCCGACGAGTCCGGGATCTACGTCGTTTCGATCGATTCCGGCGAGATCCGCCGCATCGGACCGAGCTCGATCGGGCCGCGTTTCTCCCCGCCGGACCTGCTGCTGTTCGGCCAAGACGGCGTCCTGATGGCTCAGCGGTTCGACACGGGCCGCCTCGGACTGGTCGGGACACCGGTGCGGGTGGCTGGCGACCTCGACACTGCGCCGGAACAGGCCGCGGCGGGTGTCTCGGTGTCGGCGAATGGGGTCCTCGCCTACCGCCCCGGGCGCTCGGGCGTGAACCGCGTGCTCGCGTGGATAGACCGACTCGGCCAGCGCTCCGGACTCGTGGGACCCGCCGCCGCGTACGTGAATCCACGCCTGTCGCCCGACGACAGCCGGCTCGCGGTGGCCAGAGAAGACGCCGGCGCGGACATCTGGATCGTGGATCTCGCTCGGGCTACGTCAACACGGCTGACCTTCGACGCCGCAACAGAGGACACGCCGGTGTGGTCGCCGGACGGACAGCGCATCGCGTTCGTGTCGAATCGCCGGGGCGGCGTGTTCGATATCTACGTGAAGAACGCCAACGGCACGGGAGACGAAGAGCTCCTGTTCGCGAGCGCCGACCACAAGATGGTCAACGACTGGTCGGCTGACGGCCGGTACCTGGTCTTCGAGGCGCAGAACGCGGCGACGAAAACGGACCTGTGGGCGTTGCCGCTCGCGGGGGAGCGGCGGGCCATGAAGCTGCTCGGCACGCCCTTCACCGAGCAGGCTGGCGCGCTCTCGCCGGACGGCCGCTGGCTGGCGTATATGTCTGACGAACTCGGCTCACCCCAGGTGTTCGTGCAGGCGTTTCCCGCGTCAGGCGGAAAGTGGCAGGTGTCGAACACGCCGCGCGCGGCCAAGCCGATCTGGGGCGCGGACAGTAAGGCACTGTTCTACGACGCCGGCGGCCGGCTGATGCAGGTGGACGTAAGCGCAACCAAGCCCGTTGCCGAGCTGACCTGGGGGCGGTCGAGTTCGCTGTTCGCGGGGCTGCTCCCGCTGTTTCCACACAACTTCGACGTGACCCGCGACGGCAGTCGGTTCCTGGTGCTGTCGCGCGATCGCCCGGATCGCGTTGAACCCATCGTGGTGATGCTGAACTGGCAGGCGGGTGTGGCGTCACAAGGACGCAGCGGGTCGGATCCGTAACCGGGCCGCCTCACGCGCGTCGTCGTCAACTGGTTGGAGGAGCTACCGCGTGGTGCCGACACCGCAGGCGTAGCGCTACGCCTTCCAGCGCGGAACGAGACGTGAGCGCGCAATCAGACGGTCTCGCGTCACAAGCGACGCACCGAGCACGCGACAGGTCGCCACGATCACCCGGTCGGCCGGGTCGCGATGAAACGAAGGGGGAAGGGCCGTGATCTCGGCCGCAATCGCGGAAGAGATAGGAACAAGCTGCACGCTGCGCGGATGCGCCGCCGCCTCCAGCCATTCGGCGAACGGCACCGTGAACGACAGGCGACCTCGTTCGACGAGCGTGGCCACCTCCCACAGGCTGATGTCGCTGAGCAGCGGTCGCGCTTCGGCGGGAAGAGCGTCGAGGGCGTCGATGGTGGCCTTTCCGAGGCGCCGGTCGCGGTCGACCCACCAGACCCAGGCGTGGGTGTCCAGGAGCGGAGCCTCCTTCACCGCAGCGCCTCGACCTCCGAGTCCTCGACGGCGGGCCCGAGCGGGTCACCGTGCCACCGCGCGGTGCGGCCCACGCGCAGCCAGGGCCGCTCGTCGGTATCCCCGGCCGGCACCAGACGTGCCACGACTCGACCACGCTTGGTAATGGTCACCGACTCACCGCGCTCATGCACACGGTCCAGCACCGACAGGCACTTGGCCTTGAACTCTGCAGCCGCCAGCTTCATGTGACCAGTCTAGATGACCACTTTGGGACTGTCCAGCCCTCTCCACCGTGCCCGTGATCGGCACGCCATCACCCGTGGCACGCTCGTCGCCCGCGCCAGGAAGCCGTCCGCACGCGCCTCGGCCTCACGCTTCTTCGTCACTTGAAGGCCTCAGGCCCAGCCTGGCCATCGACTTGAGCAGGCCCTGGCGGCTGAGGCCGATTGCCCGCGCCGCGCGCGAGCGATTGCCCCCAGCGCGAGCCAGCGCCACCTCGATGAATCGACGCTCGAACTGATCCCGTGCGGGAGCGAGACACCCGGCATTGACGCCCGCGGCCGCACTGATCACCGGCGGCAGCAGCGAGGCGCGCACGGCGCCACGCGGGGGCGCCGCGACGGCCAGCGCCGCCATCACGTTCTGGAGCTCGCGCACGTTGCCCGGCCACGCGTACTGCGTGAGGGCCGCAACGGCACCGGGCGTGAGCGTCGCCGTCGAACCCACGCGCGCCGCCGCCAGTTGCCACAAGTGTTGCGCGATCTGAGGAATGTCTTCCGGCCGCTCGCGCAGCGCCGGAATCCGGATGTGCACCACATCCAGGCGATAGAGGAGGTCGGCTCGAAAGCGCCCGGCTTCCACCTCGCCAGCCATCTGACGATTGGCGGCGGCCACGAACCGCACGTCCACACTCCGCGCAAAGCTCTCCCCCACGCGCCGGACCTCCTGCTGCTGCACCGCGCGCAGGAGTTTGGCTTGCGCGCGCAGTGACAGGTCGGCCACCTCGTCGAGAAAGAGCGTGCCCCCAGTCGCCTCCTCGAACAGGCCAGGTCGTTCGCTGACGGCGCCCGTGAACGCGCCCTTCGCATGCCCGAAGAGTTCGGTCTCGAAGAGATCGTCGGGAAGCGCCGCGCAGTTGACGTCACAGAACCGTCGCTCGCGCCGCGAGCTCATGTAGTGGATGGCGCGCGCCACCAGCTCCTTGCCCACCCCGCTCTCACCTTCAATGAGCACGGAGAACGGCGCGCGTGCCGCCCGCAGCACCGCCTTCCTGAGTTCGGTGGTCGCCGATCCACCTCCGACCAGTTCGGGAATTTCCACGGTCGCGGCAGCCGCCTCCCGACCCCGCTGCTGGAGCCCGTCCACGCGAGCCGCAATGATTGCCGCAGCGCACTCGAGGATCTCCTGTCGATCGCCAGGAACCACCCGTCCATTCGGCCATCGTGCGGTGAGTGCCCCAAGCAGGCGTGACCCCAACCGCACGGGCACGCCACATTCGTCGTCGCCGGTCGCAGTGATGACGATGCCCGCCTCCATGACGCGCAGCCCCAGGGTCGAGCCGGGGCCTGAGCCGACCGACACGATGCTCGACTCCGGGCCCGCATCGGCCGAGACGACATCAAGACGCGACGCGTCGATCTGGCGAAGGGCATGACTCAGAACGGCCCGGACGGCGTCCGCGTCACCATCCTCCTGCGCGAGGCCAAGCATCGTGGCAGCCATGTTCGAGATGCTGAGGCCACTGGCGCGGCCTGCCAGTCGCAGGCCGTATCCCTCACGCCCATCAGCTGGCGCGGCCGGGTGACGCAACGCGCGGTCAACCTCGCTGGCGACCACGGGCGGCGCGACGCTCGCAAAACGCTTGAGCCAACGGCGTTCGGCGTGGACAAGGTTCGACGCACCTGCGCGAGCAAGGCCCGCACACCACGCCGCCCGTGCCTTCAGCGCACGTACGGGCGCCCGCGCCTGGCGAGCGGCAGTAAGGGCCCGAGCCAGGACCGACTCGGCCAGCCTCAGATCGCCGGTGCACACGACGACACGCAGGTGTGCAGTGTGCAGGATGGCGGTCGAGAGCGGCGGCGCCGTGTCTGGCCACGCGTCAATTGCGCGACGAACTCGCTGGCCGGCGTCGAAGAGTCGGTCCGTGGCGACGAGCGCAGCGCACGCCACATCGTGAACGGTCGCAAGCCATACCGGATCGACCGCCGACGTCGGCTCGACGTCGAGATCGAGCGCGCTCAGCTCGCGGAGGCGCCCCTGCTCGATCAGGCACCTGGCCAGCACGGCGCGCGCACACACAGACATCGGTTCGCCTCCCACGCACAGCAGCACCGCACGGGCCACGCTTTCGGCGTCCACGACACGCATCCGTTCCAGGCGCGCCCACGCCTGGCTCAATCGCGCTTCGCAGGCCAGCACCGCGTCCGACACGCGATCCGCCAGACGCACGACGTTCTCGCAGCAGGCGTCCGCGTCCTCCAGCCGGCCGCGTTCGAGCAGCAGGCGGCCCAGGTCCAGGCCCACCCGAGCGGCTTCACCAAACGCAAGGCGACGTTCAAGGCAGGCGGCGATCTCGCGCAACCCGCGCGCAGCCGCCGCATGGCGACCCACCGACACCAGCGCCAGCGCTCGCCGCGCCTTCTCCTGAAGGTGCGCCACATCCGGATGGGGGCGCAGTCCGCGAGCAAGCGCTCCAAACCGCTCGCGTGCCTCGCGAACCACCCCTCCCGGGGGCCGAGTCCGCAGCACGCTCACCAGGACATGAGGCCGCGCCGACACACTGCTCGCAGACATCAGGCATCGATGCGCATCGTGGCCGGCATCTTCGGCGTCGATGAGCACCAGTGCACGGTCGGCAAGCTCGTCGCCAAGGAGCTGTCGGGCCTGGTCGTACAAACGAACCGCCACCGGAACAAACCCGCGTTGCTGCGCGCCATCGGCAACGGCCTCGGCCAGCGCTCGACGCTCCCGCTGGTCACTCGCCTGCAGCGACATCACCTGCGGCTCACCCTCACGCGCGTGCTCGAGGGCGTCGAAGAGCGGTGTAAGGAGGGGCCGGGAGCGCATCGGGCTCGAGGCGTTCAGCTGGTCGAGTGACACCTCTGCGCCGGTGGCCAGATCGCGTGCGCGATCACGTCCCGTGACGATGAAGCGGTCGTGTATGAGTGTGGGCATGCCATGTCAGGTGCAAGGCACGAGACCAGCGCAAAGACGGCCGCAAACACCTGTGCGCAGCCTCGGTGCTGCAATTTCTTCGTATAGAATGACCAACGAATGCTGAGGTTTCTCACCGCCGGTGAGTCTCACGGTCAGGCTCTCGTGCTGACCGTTGACGGTCTTCCGGCCGGACTCACGATCGATGTTCCCGCCCTCAACGCCCAGCTCCGTCGTCGACAGGGCGGTTACGGACGGGGGCGCCGGATGGCCATCGAAAGCGACACCGCCGAGATCCTGGCTGGCGTGCGCCACGGTCGCACCACCGGCGCGCCGGTCGCGCTGCTCATCCGCAACAAGGACTGGGTGAACTGGCAGAAGACCATGCACGTCGAGCCCGAAATGCCCGAGGGTGCGACCGGGGCAAAGAGAGGCGACGTCACGCGTCCTCGTCCGGGCCATGCGGATCTGGCCGGTGCGATCAAGTATGGGCACACCGATGTCCGCGACGTCCTCGAGCGGGCAAGCGCCCGGGAAACCGCTGCGCGCGTGGCCGCGGGGAGCCTGGCACGTCAGCTGCTCGCTGCCTTCGACATCGATGTGACCAGCCACGTCGCGGCCATTGGCGACGTCATGCTGCCGGCTTCGCGTCAGGTGGCGTTTACCGACGCTGCGGCCCTGCCAGATGACTCCCCGGTGCGATGCGTCGAGCCAGAACTGGAAGCCCGCATGATTGCCGCCATCGACGCCGCCAAAGAGGCGGGGGACACGCTTGGGGGCATCTTCGAGGTCATCGTGCGGAACGTGCCCGCTGGCCTGGGCTCCTACGTGCAGTGGGACCGCAAGCTTGACGGCCGGCTGGCGCAGGCGGTGATGTGCATCCATGCCATCAAGGGCGTGGGGATCGGTCTGGGGCCCGAGGCCTCCGTTCGCCAGGGCTCACGTGTCCACGACGAGATTCTTCCGCCACGCGACGCGGCCTCACACACCGTCACCCGTCCGACCAACAACGCCGGAGGGCTCGAAGGCGGTGTCACCAACGGTCAGGACGTGCGCGTGACCGGGTTCATGAAGCCGATCGCGACGCTCATGAAACCGCTTCGCTCGGTTGACCTTCAGAGCCTCGCCGACTCTCCCGCCGCGATCGAGCGGAGCGACGTCTGTGCGGTGCCGGCGGCATCTGTGGTCGGCGAAGCCATGGTGGCATTCGTGCTCGCCGACGCGTTCCTCGAAAAATTCGGCGGCGATTCCCTCGACGAAATCCGGGCGCACTACCAGGCCACCCTCGCGCTCGTGGCCTCGCGCTTCCAGCCGCAGCCGGCACGCTAGTCGACTCGCATGATCCGTCCCATCGTGCGCTATGGCGCCGACGTGCTCCATCAACCGGCGGCACCCGTCACCACCATCACGCCCGAGGTCGAGCAACTGATCGACGACATGATCCAGACGATGTACGCGGCCCCAGGCGTCGGGCTGGCAGCGACGCAGGTCGGCGTCGCCAGCCGTATCTTCGTGGCCGATATCTCGGTCGGGCGCAATCCGTCCGACCTTCTGGTGTTCATCAATCCCGAGTTCGTCGAGCGCGACGGGATGCAGCTCGAAGACGAAGGCTGCTTGAGCGTGCCCGGCTTCAACGCCACCGTCGCACGACCGTTACGGGCTGTCCTCAAGGGCCTCGACCGCCACGGCCAGCCGCAGCAGATCGACGCCTCTGGCCTCCTCGCTCGCTGCTTCCAGCATGAAATGGATCATCTGGAAGGCACCCTCTTCGTCGACCGCCTGCGCGGCCTCCAGAAAGACCTGATCGTCCGCAAGATCAGGAAGCTGAACCGCAGCGGCAAGTGGTGACGCTGTGGTGAAACCGTTACGGATCGTGTTCATGGGCACGCCACAGTTCGCCGTGCCCACGCTCGAAGCGCTGCTGGCATCGCGTCACACCGTGTGCGGCGTCATCACACAGCCGGATCGGCCGCGAGGACGTGGTCAGCACGTGACGTTCGCGCCCGTCAAGGCTCTCGCATTCCAGCAGGGATTGCGGATCTTCCAGCCCGATCGGCTGCGCGCACCAGAGGTGGAAGAAATGCTCCGCGCCTGGGCGCCCGACCTCGGGGTCGTGGCGGCATACGGCAAGCTCATCCCCGAGTCACTCCTGCAGATCCCTCCCCTGGGCATGATCAACGTGCACGCGTCGCTCCTGCCCCTGCTGCGTGGTGCCGCGCCGATCCACCGCGCCGTAATCGAGGGCCACGCGCAGACCGGCGTCACGATCATGCGAGTGGTCAAGGCGCTGGACTCGGGCGCGATGTTCGCCAGGGCCACGCGCGCCATCGACCCGGATGAGACCAGTGACATCGTCGAGCGAGATCTTGCGAAGCTCGGCGCTCCCCTGCTTGTCTCGGTCGTCGACCAGCTCGCGCAAGGCATCGCTCACGAGGAACCGCAAGACGAGGCGGCGTCCACCTACGCGGCCCGCCTCACGAAAGAAGAGGGCCTCATCAACTGGACCGAGTCTGCCGTGGCGATCCACAACCGCGTGAGAGGCCTGTATCCGTGGCCGCGCGCCTTCACCTATCTGGACGGCCACAGGCTGATCGTGCTGCGCACCGCCCTCAGCAACAGCTCTGCTGAGGCCGAACCCGGAACCGTCACGCAGGTCGGCGCCGCGACCGTCGAGGTCGCCACGGGCAAGGGTCAGCTCCTGATCGAGAACGTGCAGCCCGAGGGACGCCGGCCGATGGCCGTGCGTGAGTTCGTCGCCGGTCACCCCATCCTGCCAGGCGCGCGATTCACAGGTGCGCCTGACGCCGAGGACGGAGCCTCCAGCACGTCGTGATCGGACCGGCCCGCACGGCGGCGCTCACCGCCCTCAGGGCAGTTGAAGATGGACGGATCGACCTGCCGACGGCCCTCGTGCAGAGCCGCGAGCGTCTGCAGGACGACCGCGACCGAGCCCTCGCCGCGGACATCATCGTCGGCACGCTGCGCTGGCGCGCGGCGCTCGACCACGTCATCGTCCACATCGCCGGCCGCAGCCTCGATCGCCTCGATCCGGAAGTCGTCACGATCCTCAGGCTCAGCCTCTACCAGATCCTCCACCTGACACGCGTCCCCGCATCGGCGGTCGTCGACGATGCGGTCGATCTCGTGAGAGGCGTGCGCAAGCCGAGCGCAACCGGGTTTGTGAACGCTGTGCTGCGCGGCGCACTGCGGCAGAAGAACCGCCTGCCGCTACCCGCTCGGCCCGACGATCAGGCTGACCGTGCTGGCGCGGTGGCGTACCTCAGCGTCAGCCATTCTCATCCTGCCTGGCTCATCGAGCGCTGGCTGGACCGGTACGGTTTCGCAGCCACTGAGCGCTGGGTCGAGTTCAACAACGTTGCCCCCGCGCTCTCGCTCCGCGCCAATCGGTTGCGGATCTCGCGGGACGACCTCGCGAGACAACTCGCCGAGGTCGAGGTGGAGACCAGGCCAGCTGACTGGTCCGAGGACGGCCTGATCGTCACCGCGGGGAACCCGCTGCGCCTGCCACGGCAGGGGCTGTTTGTCGTCCAGGACGAGGCCTCTCAGTTGGTACCACTGACCGTCGATGTCCGGCCCGGCGCTCGCGTACTCGACCTCTGTGCCTCTCCCGGGGGCAAGGCAACTGCCATGGCCGGGCTGATGGCCGACCGTGGCCTTCTGGTCGCCTGCGATGTGCGTCCGCGGCGGACGCGTCTGCTTCGTGACGCCGTGCATGACAGCGGCGCTCTGTCGATCCGGATCGTTCAGGTGCCGCGATCCGGTGGACTGCCATTCGGCGAGGTGTTTGAGCGCGTGCTCGTCGACGCTCCCTGCTCCGGACTCGGCACGCTCCGGCGGGACCCCGACATCAAGTGGCGCCGCCTGCCCGACGATCTGCCGGCCTTCGCTGAGGCGCAGCGCGATCTCCTGGATCGCGCTGCAGCAGCGGTGGCGCCCGGCGGACGCCTGGTCTACGCGACGTGTTCGAGCGAACCCGAGGAAAACGACGAGGTCGTCCGGGCATTCCTGGCACACCACGACGAGTTCACGCTGGTTCCGGCGATCGAGCACGCGCCCTCGCTGACCCCCCTGATCGACGCTGACGGCTTCCTGCGGACGCTACCCTTCGAGCACGGCCTCGAGGCGTTCTTCGCCGCCGCCATGGTGAGGCGCGACCGCGTTTCTCTTACAATCAGCTGAGCGATGCCATTCGGGGGACGCGTCTACAGTCTCGGCAAGTTGCTGGTGCTCTGCGCCGCACTCGGCGCGACCTTTCTGCTCTTTGCCGGCGTGGCCACGAGGGTCGCGCTCCGGACGCGTGAGGTGCAGGTTCCACAACTGGCGGGACGCAGCGTGGCCGATGCCGCGCGCACACTGTCGGAGGTCGGACTCACCATTCGGGTCGACGATCTCCGCAGGCCTGACGCGAAGGTGCCTCAAGGTCGCGTCGTCCAGCAGGAACCAGCAGCCGGGGTGGCTGCCAGGCGGCAGCGTTCGATTCGCGTGTGGCTGAGCGCCGGTCCGCGCGTCACCACCGTCGCCGACCTCATTGGTCAATCCGAGCGCACCGCACGCATGCGGCTCGAACAGGACGGCATCACGGTGTCGGCCGTCACCGAGTTGCGCTCCTCTGACTACCCGACAGGCGTGGTCGTGGCTCAGGATCCGCCGGCGACGGTGAATGCGTCCCGCGTGACGTTGCTCGTCAATCGCGGCGCAGAAGGCATCGGTTACGTGATGCCCGACCTGGTCGGACTCGAAAGCCGTCGAACCGCCGACGCGCTTCGCAGCCTCGGCTTCCGCGTCAGCCTCGCAACGCGGGGTGCCCAGGGTGTTCCCACCGGCACGATCATCAGCCAGACGCCGGCAGCCGGATTCCAGGTTGGCCAGGGCGAGGCCATTTCCCTCGAGGTGAGCCGGTGACCATACAAATCGCGCCATCCGTGCTGTCTGCTGATTTCGCGGCGCTCGGTCGCGACATCGAGGCCGTTGAACGCGGCGGTGCGGATCTCATCCACGTGGACGTGATGGATGGCCACTTCGTGCCCAACATCACCATCGGCCCGCCCGTCGTCAAGGCGATCCGCCGCGTGGCCACCAGGCCTCTCGACGTGCACCTGATGATCGAAGAGCCCGATCGGTACATCGAGGCGTTCGTCAAAGCCGGCGCCAGCATGGTGTCGGTACACGTCGAAGCCGTCCCTCACCTGCAGCGGACACTGGCGCTCATCCGCTCGCTCGGCGCGAAGGCTGGTGCGGTGCTGAACCCGTCCACCCCGGCGGTCACGCTCGAGGACGTGACCGCAGACCTGGACTTCGTGCTGGTGATGTCGGTCAACCCCGGGTTCGGCGGGCAGGCCTTCATCCCGCACAGCATCGAGAAGATACGGCGGGTGCGCGAGGTGCTCGACCGCGCCGGTTCGCAGGCCCTCATCGAGGTCGATGGCGGTGTGGACCTTCGAACAGCCCCGGCTGTTGTGGCTGCTGGGGCTCGCATCCTCGTGGCCGGTCAGGCCATCTTCGGAACCGGGGACGCGGCCGCCGCCACCCGTGCCCTGCGGGACGCGGCCATGCAGGCAGCCACGGCGTCGCGGTGAGCCTGGCCCCCACCGGACCCGGGGTGCGTCGCGCGACCGTCCGGGTGCGCTACGCCGAAACCGACAAGATGGGCGTCGTCTATCACGCCAACTACCTCGTCTGGTTCGAGGTGGGACGAACAGACTGGCTCCGCCAGGCGGGCTGGACCTACCGCGAGATGGAGGCCTCAGGGGTGTCCCTGCCGGTCATCGAGGCCCACTGCGAATTCCGCCAGCCCGCCCGGTACGACGATGAGATTGCCATCGACGCCCGCGCCATCCTGCTGACGCCCGTCCGCCTCCGATTCGAGTACCAGGTGAGCCGGGTCGCCGACGGGCTCCTTCTTGCCGAGGGCTATACGGTCCACGCCGCCGTGGATCAGTCGGGAAAACCGTGCCGGCTGCCGGAGACGGTCAGGCGTCTGATTGCTGAAGGCAGCCAGCCCGGGGCCCCAGCCGTTCTACAATAGGCGGTCGGGTCCACACCCTCAGACTTGTATTGATGACCGTCCTTTCCCGTCGCTCGACCTCTCTCTGCGTCGCCCTGGTTACCGTACTGGGCATCTCGGCCTGCGGCGGGCCGAGGAACGTCACGCCTCCCGGCGTTGCGCCGGACAGATTCCTGTTCGATCGCGGCACCGCGGAATTGATGATGGAGCACTGGCTCCAGGCGCGTGAGTACTTCCAGCGCATCGTGGACGGATACCCGCAAAGCCCGACGCGTCCCGACGCCAAGCTAGGCATCGGCGACTCGTACCTGGGCGAGGACACCGCCGAGTCGCTCGTCTACGCCGCCAACGAGTTCCGCGAGTTCCAGCAGTTCTACCCGACCCACGCCCGCGCCGATTACGCGCAGTACCGGCTGGCGATGAGTCACTTCCAGCAGATGAAGGCCCCAGAGCGCGACCAGTCGGAGACCCGGGCCGCGATCGCCGAGTTCAATACGTTCTTTGAACGCTATCCACAGAGCGCGCTGACTCCCGAGGTGCGTGGGAAATGGCGGGAAGCCAAAGACCGGCTGAGCGCTGCCTCCTACCAGGTCGGTGTCTACTACCACCGCGTGAAGTGGTATCCGGGTGCCATCGACCGGTTCAAGGAAATTCTCCGTGACGATCCGGGCTATTCCGGGCGAGACGGGGTCTACTTCTATCTCGCGGATTCCCTCACGAAGACCGATAAAAAGGCTGAAGCGCTTCCGTATCTCGATCGACTGGTCAAGGAATTCGACCAGAGCGAGTACCTCGTAGATGCACGTAAGCAGCTCGCAGAGCTGCAGGCGCAGTAACGCATCGGTTTTCAGCGGTCCGCCCGGCGGCTGCCGCTGGGGAGACTGTCTGAATATGGGACGCTCGACTCGTGTCCTCCTGGCGTGCGGCATTGCCGCCGCCGTCCTGCCTCTCTCGGCCCAGACCGGCCCGGCCCCTGAGATGCTCCGCACGGATCCGCAGCTTCTTGCACTGGCGTGCGCACCAACGCTCGTCTACGAGAAGCCGATCACCCCGATGCACGTAACGGGTGGCCAGAGCACCTTGAAGCGTGTGTCGCACGCGCCGGGCGACCTGGTGACCATCAACGCGGGGACTGCCAACGGCATCGAGATCGGGCAGGAGTACTACGTCCGTCGCCTCCAGCAGGACAAGGGCACCTCAACCAGCCGGAAGACCCCGGCGGTCGTGCGCACGGTCGGCTGGCTGAAGATCTGGGCAGTCGATCGGCCGGACATGGCCCTCGCCACCGTGACCCACGCCTGCGAAACCATCGACATCGGCGACTACCTGGAGCCATTCTCCCTGCCGCAGATGCCCGCCATCTCGCGGGAGCCGCTCAAGCCTGAGAAAGACAACTACGGTCGGATCATGGTCGGCACCGATCGTCGCCGGGCGTTTGCCAAGGGCGACTTCTTCGTGCTCGATCGTGGGAGCTCGCAGGGCGTGACGCCGGGCGCACGCTTCGTGGTGTTCCGGGATCGGAACCAGTACCAGAACTTCCTGTTCGACCTCGGCGAGGCTGTCGCAGTGGACGTGAAGGAGAACTCGGCGACGCTGCAGGTCACACTGTCGCGCGACGCGATGTTTGTCGGCGACTACGTCGCCCAGCGCAAATAACACGGCGGGTCGTTCCGACCCGCCCTACGTACATCACGTAGGCCGGGTCCGTCAGGACCCGGCAGCCAACTAACTCGCGCGGCGCGCGCGTGCGACGTTCACGTCGGTCACGCGCGCGTTCACCAGCAGCTGGAAACGGCGGTAGTAGTCGAATGCCGACACGACCGCCGTGACCATCACCACCCACATCGCAATCCGTCCCGCAGTCGCCAGCCAGGGCACGCCTGCCCATCCCACCAGCACCATCAGGATCGCCGCCACCTGGGAGGCCATCTTGATCTTGCCCAGCCACGAGGCAGGCATGGTGATCCCGCGGGTGTAGGCCAGGCTGCGCAGCCCGGTGATCGCGAACTCCCGTCCGATGATGATTGCCACCATCCAGGCCGGGACCAGGTCCACCTGCACGAGCGAGATGAAGGCCGCCGACGTCAACAGCTTGTCGGCGATGGGGTCCAGCACCTGGCCAAGCCAGGTGACCTGCCGGCGCCGGCGCGCCAGGTAGCCATCGAGGAAATCGGTCAGGGAGGCCAGTCCGAAGATGGCGGCGCCGACCAGCGCCTTGGAGACCCCGAGTATCTGCCGGCCCTCGAACTCGGTCAGCAGCACGACGACGAGCAAGGGCACCAGGAACATGCGGACGATGGTCAGCACGTTGGGGAGATTCATGGCGACCGATTTCGTCTGCACGTGAGGCTAGATTCTATCGTGTAAGATCATTGATTGTCATGAAGGCGATTCTGCTGGCCGGAGGACAAGGCACTCGCCTTCGCCCTCTCACGCTCCACACACCCAAGCCCATCGTTCCCATCTTCGATCGGCCCTTTCTCCAGTACCAGATCGAACGCGTCAAGCAGGTGCCCGATATCGATGAGGTGATCCTGAGCCTCAACTACCAGCCTGGCCGCATCGAGGAGGTCCTCGGCGACGGTTCGGACATGGGCATCCCGATCCGTTACGTGGTCGAACCCATGCCCCTCGGGACAGGCGGTGCGATCAAGTTCGCCGCCCAGGGCGTCACCGACTCGGTCGTCGTCTTCAATGGCGATGTGCTCACCGAGATCGACCTTCCCGCCGTCGTCGCCCTCCACCGGTCGAAGAAGGCGCGCGCCACCATCGTGCTCACCCCGGTCGACAACCCGTCAGCGTACGGCCTGGTCGAAACCGACCCGAGCGGCAACATCCGCCGCTTCCTCGAGAAGCCGAAGCCCGAGGAGATCACGACCAACAACATCAACGCCGGCATCTACGTGCTCGAGCCCGATACGTTTGACCGCATCCCCGATGGGGTGCCGTTCTCGATCGAGCGTGGCTACTTCCCCTCGCTGGTCGAGCGTGGCGAGACGTTTCTCGGCTACGTCTACGAGGGCTACTGGATCGATATCGGGACGCCGGAGAAGTACACGCAGGTGCACCAGGACATCATGGACGGCCGGTTCGGCGCGGGTCCGTTCGCGCGCGCCGGGGCCTCGCGCGTCCTGGTCTCCCCCACCGCCCAGGTGGACGCCGCCGCCATCATCAACGGCCCCTGCTTCATCGGGGATGGTGTCCGGATCGCAGCGGGAGCGGAGGTGGGCCCGCATGCCGTCATCGGAAGTGGCTCCCAGGTCGCCGCCTCGGCACTCATCGAACGGTCGATCCTGTGGCCGGGGTGCCACGTCGACTCGCACGCGGAGGTGCGCGGAGCACTCGTCGGTCGTCACTGTCGCATCGGCGCCCGCGCGGTCGTCTCTTCGGGCGCGGTGCTCGGCGATGAGACCGTACTCACGGACTATACGAAGACATAACCCATGCACATCGACGCGAGCATCTTCAAGGCCTACGACATCCGCGGCCTCTACCCGGGCGAAATCAACGAAACGATTGCGCGGCAGATCGGACGTGGCTTTGTCGCCTATCTCGGCGCGAAGCAGATTGGCGTCTCGCGTGACATGCGCGTGTCGTCGCCGACGGTGGCCGCCGCCTTCATCGAAGGCGCGCGCGAGCAGGGCGCCAACGTGATCGACTTCGGGATGATGGGCACCGACATGCTGTACTACGCGGTGGCCAGCGGCAACCTCGAGGGCGGCGCGCAGATCACGGCCTCACACAACCCGGGGCGCTACAACGGCATCAAGATGGTCAGGACCGGCGCGCTGCCACTGAGCGGCGACGCGGGGATCGGCGACATCCGCGACATGATCGCCGGTGATTCGATCCCGCCGGTCGCGGCGCAGGCTGGCTCACTCACCACCCGTAACGTGCTCGACGCCTATGTCGAGAAGGTGATGTCGTTTGTCGACGTCCCGTCGATCAAGCCCTTCAACGTCGTGCTCGATGCGGGCAGCGGCATGGCCGGACTGGTGGCACCGAAGCTCTTTGATCGGCTCCCCTGCCGTACCACGAAGCTCTGCTTCGCCATCGACGGCACCTTCCCCAATCACGAAGCCAACCCGCTGATCGAGGAGAACCGGGCGGATATCACCGCCGAAGTCATCCGCCAGGGCGCAGACGTCGGGATCGCATGGGACGGCGACGCGGACCGCTGCTTCTTCATCGACGGCAGCGGCGAGTTCATCTCCGGCGACTTCATCACGGCGCTGCTCTCGGAGGCCTTCCTCCTGAAGCATCCCGGCTCGACCATCATCTATGACCTGCGCGCCAGCCACGCGGTGCGGGACACGGCCGCCAGGCTTGGCGGCAAGTCACTGATGAACCGGGTCGGCCACGCCTTCATCAAGCGTCGGATGCGCGAAGACGATGGCATCTTTGGTGGTGAGGTGACCGGACACTACTACTTCAGGGATTTCTACTACGCCGACAACGGCTTCATCCCGGCGCTCCTGATCCTGGAACTCATGTCCAAGAAGAACATGACGCTCCGCGAACTGCTCGCGCCGTACCGCGAGCGCTACTTCATCTCGGGCGAGATCAACACCAAGCTGGGCTCGATGGACGAAGTCCCGGCGCGCCTGGCCACGATCACGGCGCACTACCAGGACGCCACCCTGGCCACGATGGACGGCATCTCGGTGGACTATCCCGACTGGCATTTCAACGTCAGGGCGTCCAATACCGAGCCACTGCTGCGCCTGAACCTCGAAGCGTCGACGCCGGCCGAGATGGAGCGGCGCCGGGACGAAGTGCTCGCACTCATCCGCGGCTGAAGCCGCCCGGCGGGCTGGGTCCTCACGACCGACGTTCTCAGCCCCCGGCTGGCCCGCGCCGGGACTGCGTGAGGTTCATGAACACGGTCTCGACGAACATCGACGTCGTCCAGAATCCAGAATCGGCGCCAAACCTGGCGTCGTAGTCCAGCGTCGGCCTGGACGCCTTCACCTGCTCCAGCGTCATTCCCCGGCCAATCATCGTCTGGATGCGGTCGCGGACGATGGTGACCATGTCCCGGTACTCGACGACCTCCCACTCATCACACACGCGGCCGTGTCCGGGCACGATCAGCGTGCCACCTTCCTCGACATTGCTGGGCACGGCGAGATCGATCACCTTGTTGAGCGCGTCGATGATCCCGTTGATGTGTCCGCCATTGGCGACGTCGATGAAGGGATAGCCCGTCGTGCCGAACAGGTCACCGGTGGCGATCACGTCGGAGCGGCGGAAGAACACCAGGATGTCGCCATCGGTGTGCGCGTTGGGCTGGTGGAACAGCTGCACCGCTTCGCCGTTGACCAGCATGTCCTTCTGGGCGGTGAAGAATGTCTCGGTCGGCCAGAGACCGAACGCGACCGCTGGCTGCGAGCCCGTCGGGGCACTCAGGCGCCGCATGACGTTCTCGTGCGCGATGACCGTGGCGCGAGAAGACGCATCCGCACCGATGTTGCCCACGACGTTGCCTCCGGCACGCGTCCGGCCTGCGCGCGCCAGGTTCTCGTTGCCGCCGATGTGATCGCCGTGCATGTGGGTGTCGATCACGTAGCGGATGGGCAGATCAGAGAGCGTACGAATCGCCTGCAGGAGCTTCTCGCTCATCTGCGCGAACTGGGTATCCACGACCACGACCCCTTCGTCACCGGTCTGGACGACGACGTTGCCGCCGGCGCCGTAGAGCACGGACACGTTGCTGCGCAGCGGCAACACCTCGACCGTGACGGCGTCGAAGTTCTGCTGCTGGGCGAACAGTTGCGCCGCGCCCCAGAGCGCCACACAGGCCACCGACAGCTGCCAGCGACTCACCGTGCGCCCTCCAGCTTTCGTGCGAACTCCGGATACGTCGTCTCCGCACCGCCGCGGGTCGCGATTTCAGGCAGCTTGAAGCGGTTGCGGAACTCGACCAGGAAGGGGTTCTCGCCCGGCATGTAGGCCGGAACGGCCGCGGCGGAACGACCAGCGATCTCGACGACCGGCTGGCAGACCCAGAGCCAGTTCTGTTCGGGCAGCTCGCGCTGGTTCAGCACGAAGTTCTGCGTCTTGACCAGCGGTTCGGTCAGATACACGGGGTCGGTGGCAATCGAGACGTGCGTGAGGATGTCGCCGTGGCGGATGAAACGCTCCTGCAGCGTCATCCGATCGCTCTGGGGCAGCCCGTTCCGGCGGATCCAGCCCTGCTTGACGTGCGTGGTGTTCACGACGAGCGTGTCGCCATCCCATCGACCCGTGGAGAACCCCATCCACGTGTGCGGCGCGTTGGGCGATGGATGCGGACGACCATCCATCCAGATCGTGCGGGTCTGCTCGTAGGTGCTGATGTACTGCTTGATCGCCCGCACGCCCTGCGTGCGCCCATCCTTCTCGGTCCAGATCCGCAGGTTCAACGGGCCGCGATAGATGTAGGACGCGATATGAACCTGACATTGATGCTCGGGCATCGTGAGACGGGAAGGATCCCAGCTCTCGGCCCATCGCCGGGCGCCGTCCGTGATCGGCAGTCCGAGGTAGTCACCGAGTTCAGGTCCAGGGAGGCGCTCCGGCTGATCCTCGTGGAAGCGTGGCTGCCAGACGCCGGCGAGATCGACCGACTGGGCAAAGACCGGTGCCGACATCAGGACCAGCAGCAGCGCGAGCACCACAGGCATCACCGGGCTCCACCGCCGTCCCCACCGATGAAGGTGGCGGAGGTCCGTCGGGACGCCGCTGCTCCGCTTCGCTCGGTCGCCACGCTGGAGCCACCGCTGCGTTTGGTGGTGGCCTGGCGTGCGGCAACGCCCTCAGGGGTAGGCAGGTTCTCCTGCGGCACCGTCACGACATCGAGCATCTTGACGATTTGTTCACGCTGGGCCTCGAACCATGGTGGCAGCAGGAGGCTCGTGCCGAGGTTCTCCCAGTCTTCGTCGCGCGTGAAGCCGCCCTCGGCCGTGGCGGCGCACTCGGTCAGGATGCCTCCTGGAGACCGGACATAGATCGAGTGGAAGTAGTTGCGGTCCTTGATCTCGGAGCAGTCGGTGTAGCCCAGCTCCTCGTAGAGCCCTTTCTGCTCGGCCAGCGCCTCATCGGAGTCCACTTCGAGCGCGATGTGATGCCCGGTCCCGGCGCCGAACCCCCAGCTGCCCTGATTGCGGTCCGGCTCGTGATGCAGGATGAGGGTGCGCATGGCCCCGCCCTCACCGACCTCGAACTGGTGGTAGGGACCTTCCGACCCGGTCTTGCTGAAGCCCAGCGCCTCGGTGAGGAAGCGCTCCTGCTCGCCCAGTTCGCGAACCGAGAGCACGGGACCGAAAAAGCCCCGATTGGCGACGTCAGCGCTGATCTCGCCGGTGGTCCACCCCGCCCGCGTGTCGGTTGCGCTCTCGACGAACTCGAGCAGGAGCCCTGCCGGGTGGCGGAAGCGGATGAACTTGTGGCCCAGTCGCTCCTGAATGCCGCTGTGCTCAACGTCGTGCTGCTTGAAGTGAGTGACCCAGAAAGGCAGCGACCCCTTCGGTACCGAGTACGCGGTTGACTGGATTTGCCCCGACCCGGGACGACCGGGCACGCGCTTGTACGGAAAGGTGGTGAACACCGAGCCGACCTCGGCGTTGGCGTTGGCGTAGTACAGGTGGTAGTGGGCGTAGCGGCCGTCAAAGAGAACCGTCTGTTTGATGAGCCGCTGTCCGGCGACCCTGGTCATGAAGTCGATGTCTTCCTGCGCAGTGCTCGCGCAGACCGTGATGTGGTGAATGCCCTTGATGAGACCCACGTGACTCCTCCTCGCCGGGAAACCGACAGGGGATCGTGCGCCGGTTTGTCACTTATTTCAATCCCAACCTGATACCCGATATAGTTTCGATCTCCGTATGGATAAGCGACTTCTGATGACTGTGATGAAATCGTTGGTCGTGGCGGCACTGCTGACCGCGGTTGGATGCGCCCAGAAGGCCGTCGTGCACGTGTCACCGGCCTCGACGGGTCTGCTCAGCGGAACCGTGAGCTACCGGGAACAGACGGCGCTCCCCACCGACGCCGTCGTCGAAGTCTGGATCACGGACGTGTCGGAGGAGGCGCTCGCCCTGCCCATCGTGGCGGAGATCGCGTTCCTGACCGACGGTCGGCAGGTCCCCTTGCCGTTCGAGGTGCACTACGACCCCAACCGCCTCGATCCGGCGCGTACCTACGGCGCACGAGCCGTCATCCGCTATAACGGGGCGATCCTGTTCAGCAGCGCCATGCCCACACCGGTCCTGACGCGGGGTAACCCGGCGCAGGTGGACCTGGTGGTGGCCGCCGCCGACGCGGCGCGGTAGATCAGCGCGCGGGCACCAACGTCGCCGGGAGTTGCAGGAAGTCGTCCTGGGCCTTCGGCAGGTGGCACGTCATGCAGGGCTTCATGTCCCTGGTCTCGGCGCGTTGCCCGGCCGGGGTGAACACCGCATACTCCCAGTCACCGTTGCGAAGTGCCGCGTCGTACTGCGCGCCCGAGCCTGCACGCTTCTCCATCACGAAGATCTGCGTCATCGCTCCGCGCTGCAACCGTCCGTCAGCACCGCGCACGAGCTGGTTCTGCGCATCCTTCACCGCGGGATAAATCTCCATCACCATCACCGAGCCCGCGGGGGCCGGCATCCCGGCCTTGACCGCATCCAGGGCCCTCTGCGACCCGTAGAGGACGCGCACCTGGCCGTTGTCCATCCGGTCCACGGTGTTGAAGTTGACCAGCGCCTGCTTGTAGTTGGCAGGAAGGTTCACGTCCTCCGTCGAGGCCTGCACCCCCACGACCACCAACCCTGCCACCGCCACCGCCCCAAACAACCCAAATACCGACTTCATCGCTTGTCCCCTCCCGCGCGGCGGTGCCGCGCCACTACTGCCCCCTGCCGACCGCCGACTGCCGACTGCCGACTGCCTGCCGTCCCTGCCAACTCTACGGCATCACCGGGGATTTGGATGTCAGTAGCAAGGCAGATTTGCTATCGTTCCGATGCTTGCGGCTGGTGCGTCGCTGACGCACAGGTCCGCCCATCCATACTTGGAGGACAGGTTCTATGAAAACGAAAGGCATCCTGCTGACGCTGGCGCTGGTGTCGGCAGGCGTGATCACGGCACTGGCCCAGGGTCAGCCCCCTGATCCGAAACGGACGCCCGGCGTACAGGCCGGCGCAGATCCCAACCGCGCCGCCTTCATCATGGCTAACTGCAAGGTTCCGCCCGCCCCGCCCGCAGCGCGAGGTGGTGGCGCACCCGGCGGAGCGCCCGGTGCCCGCGCCGGCGGCGCGCCACCCGCAGCACCGGTCACGGACCTGAACGTCACGTCCACGGCGATCCCCGGCATCATCGCCGCCGGCCAGAAATGGAAGCTGGTCTGGGAAGACAAGGGCAACAACGCCGACGGACCGGTCGGGATGGACGATGGCAGCCTGTGGCTGGCTCAGAACGACAAGAGCACCGTTGTCCGCATCGACAAGGACGGCAACGCGTCGGTGATCTACACCGACACCTTCACGGGCGGATCGCTGGCCGCCAACAACAAGGGACAGATTTTCATCGCGGAGCGCGCGCTGAACCCCGCGATCTGGCTGCTCGCGCCGCAGCGCCGGCTGTTCACCAACACCTACAAGGGTGAGCCCTTCGACTGCATCGGTGCAGGCGTGCTGAACGACATGACCGCCGACAGCAAGGGCGGGGTGTATTTCACGATGGGCGGTGTGTATTACGCGAACCCGCAGGGTGTGGTGAGCGGGCGATTCGGCACGGTGGGCGGCAACGGCATCATCCTCAGCCCCGACGAGAAGACGCTCTACGTCACCGGGCGACTGATGAACGCCACGCCTCCCGCAGGGGTGACCGGCAACGGTGGTCTGGTGGCGTTCGACGTGCAGGCGGATGGTTCGCTGACCAACGAACGGCAGTTCGCCTGGTACGGCGGCGATGGCACTGCGGTGGACAAGGAAGGACGTATCTACACCACAGCCAACGGACCGGGTGTGGCAGTGATCAGCCCGAGGGGAGAGTTGATCGGCAACATCCCCGTGCCGCGCAACCTGATCAGTGTCGCCTTCGGCGGCACGGACAAGAAGACGCTCTACGGCGTATCGATTCGCGACGTACAGATCTTCTCGATTCCGGTGCTGACAGAAGGCCTGAAAGGTCGTCCCAAGTAGGGAAAAAACAAAGGGCGGACCCTCAGGTCCGCCCTCGTTTTCTACCCCGCCAGCGACTTACTTCTTCTGCTCTTCTGGCGGAAGCTGCCGCTCGGTCCAGAGACTCGGAACCTCCAGCTTGTACTCGCGGTGGCAGTTGATGCAGCTCACGACGAGCGCGTCACCGGCCGTCGACAAGGCTGCCGGATCCTTGGCCTGCACGGCCTTCACCACCGTCGCGCCGGCATCAGACAGCGCCTGCGAGTGCCTGATCCAGTCACCCTGGGCGGTCCACTTCTGGTCGTCAGCACCGTTTCCGCTGAGCTTTGTCAGGCTGCCTGAGGCGGCCAGCACCACGGCTGCCCGGTTCAGCGCTTTCCACTGCGCGTCGGTCTTCGGCGGCGTCATGGCCGCGTCCCATATTTCGTTGGCGTGCGTGTCGACGACATACACCATCATTTCAACCAGCGGCACGGCTGGCGTGTAGTCGACGACGGGTGCAACCGCAGGAGCCGGCGCTGGGGCCGGGGCCTCGGCTGGCGTTGAGTTGCATGCGCCGACGGCAAGCGCCGTGAGCACCAGTAGTCCCGATACGAGTTTCGTCATGGTCTCTCTCCGTGAGCCGAGATGGCTGCCACGACGTAGGAACAAGAAGGATGCCGTCGAAAAGTCCGGCAAATGCGCGGGCCGCTGGAATGGCGGGCCGAAAATGACGCGTAATCCCGCGCGGACGCGGGAATTATTCCCCGAGATAGGCTTCCCGGACCCGCGGGTCACCGGCGATCTCCGCCGCAGACCCTTCGAGGATGATGGCGCCCGTTTCGAGGACGTAGGCGCGATCGGCGTGCTTCAGTGCGGCGTTGGCGTTCTGTTCGACCAGCAGCACGGTCGTCCCGCTCGCCTTGATCTCGTCAATCGTGTGGAAGATCGTCTGGCAGACCATCGGCGCCAGTCCGAGAGACGGCTCATCCAGCAGCAGCAACCGCGGCCGTGACATGAGGGCCCTGGCAATCGCCAGCATCTGCTGCTCCCCGCCAGACAGCGTTCCCGCGGGCTGCCGCACCCGCTCCTTCAACCTGGGAAAGAGTCGGAACCCGCGCTCCATGTCACCGGCAATCTGCGTCTTGTCCGACTGCAGGTACGCGCCCATCTCGAGGTTCTCGAGCACGGTCAGGTTCGCAAAGATGCCGCGCCCCTCCGGAGCCATGGAGATGCCCTGCCCGACCAGGACATGAGCCGGCAGTCCGGTGATGCTCCGACCGTCGAAGGTCACGCTGCCGCTCCTGGGACCCACCAGCCCGGTGATGGCGCGCAGCGTGGTCGACTTCCCCGCCCCGTTGGCGCCGATGAGCGCCACCACTTCGCCGGCGCCCACCGACAGCGACACGTCCCGCAGCGCGTGGATGCCACCGTAGAAGACGTTGAGGTTCTCGACCTGAAGCAGCATCGCGCGTCGCCTAGCCCCCGCCGAGATAGGCTTCGATCACCCTTGGATCGCGCTGGATCTCAGCCGGCGCGCCAACAGCAATCGTTTCACCGTAGTCGATCACCTGGATCGTCTCGCAGATCCCCATGACCACCTTCATGTTGTGCTCGACGAGCAGGATCGTCAGCTTCAGCTCGTCCCTCACCCAGCGGATCAGACGCATCAGCTCGAGTGACTCCTGTGGATTCATCCCCGCCGCGGGTTCGTCGAGGAGCAGCAGCGTTGGCTCGGTCGCCAGCGCCCGCGCGATCTCGAGGCGACGCTGGCTCCCGTACGGCAGCGACGCCGCATCTTCGTCGGCCACACCATCGAGCCCGAAGATCTGCAGCAATTCGAGGGCACGAACCTTCGTGTCCCGCTCTTCGGTCTGATGGCGAGAGGTGCCGATCACGGCATCGGCCAGTACCTGCTTCGAACGCAGGTGTCGCGCAGTCATCACGTTCTCGAGCACCGACATGCCGGCAAACAGCCGGATGTTCTGGAAGGTGCGCGCGATGCCTCGCTCGGCAATCTGATACGGCTTGCGTCCGTCGATGCGCACGCCGTCGAACTGGACCTCGCCTTCGGTCGGCTGGTAGACCCCGGTCAGGACGTTGAAGATGGTCGTCTTCCCCGCCCCATTCGGGCCAATGAGTCCAAACAGCGCCCCTCGTGGGATCGACATCGTCAGCGCCTTGACGGCGGTAATACCGCCAAAGCGCATCGTGACATCGCGCACCAGCAGCAGCGGGGTGCCAGGGGCGCTCATCGCGGTCCACTCTTTCCGCGACGGCCCAGGCCCAGCCACCGCAGGCTGAACTCCCGACGTCCAAACACCCCTTGCGGCCTGAAGATCATCAACAGGATCAGGACGAGCGAATAGATCACCATCCGCAGCCCGGGGAACTGCCGATCGATCGGCCGGAGCGCTTCGGGAAGAATCGTCAACGCGGTGGCGCCGAACACCGCGCCGGTCGTGGACCCTATCCCGCCGAGCACGATCATCACGATCACTTCGATCGACTTCACGAAGTTGAGGTTCTGCGGGTTGAGCGGGTTCGCAAAGAGCTGGCCCGAGAGTCCGCCGGCGATGCCGGCAAAGGCGGCGCTGACGACAAACGCCAGCACTTTGTACCTGGTGGTACGCACGCCCATCGCCTCGGCCGCGATCTCATCGCCCCTGATCGCCGAGAGCGCCCGACCGAACGTGGATGTCGTGATGTTACGGACCACGACGATGCTCAGCACCGCCATGGCGAAGATCCAGAAGAAATTGGTGATAGGAATCGCGTCGGTGAATCCGGTGGCGCCACCGACCGCCGGAATGTTCAGGATGACGACGCGGATGATCTCGCTGAAACCAAGCGTGACGATCGCCAGGTAGTCGCCTTTGAGCCTGAGAGACGGAATGCCCACCGCCAGCCCGGCCAGCGCCGCCGCGCACGCGCCCACCAGCAGGCTGAACACCATCACCACCGATGCGCCCACGGCACTGGTGAGGGTCGTCCCGGCCAGCGCCGCGATCTGGGCGCCGTGATACACGGTCAGGTAGGTGGCGGCATAGCCTCCCACCGCCATGAACCCGGCATGACCGATCGAAAACTGGCCGGCAAATCCGTTAATCAGGTTGAGACTGACCGCCAGGATCACGTTGATCCCGACGAGGTTGATGATGCGGGCGTAGTAGGGGTTGATCTGGAAGTCGCCGACGCCATACTCGACCGCCCTGTTCAGGCCGATGAGCACCGCCGTCGTCAGGAGCGTGGCGACCAGCTTGCCGCGCGGGCGCATCGGACCTAAACCTTCTCCGTCCGAGACGAGCCGAGAAGGCCGGCCGGCCTGAACAGGAGAATCAGGATCAGGACGCCGAAGGCGACAGCATCACGGTAGGTCGAGTAGGCGGTGGCGCTGATGCCAGTCTCCATCAAGCCGATCAGCATGCCGCCGAGCATCGCCCCCGGGATGTTGCCGATGCCGCCGAGCACGGCGGCGACAAACGCCTTCAGCCCGGTCATCATGCCCATCAGCGGTTCGATGCGCGGAATCGCCAGGGCGACCATCACGCCGCCCGCTGCCGCCAGCGCCGAGCCGAGCGCGAAGGTGAACGCGATGACCCGGTCGGTGTTGATGCCCATCAGCTTGGCGGCCGAGAGGTTGTAGGACGTGGCCCGCATCGCCTTCCCCACCTTCGTGCGGTGAACGATGAAGTGCAGGCCGAACATCACGGCCACGGCCATCAGGATGATGAGCAGGTTCTGGTTGGTGATCTGGACGCCGCCCAGGATGTAGGTCTGCGAACGGATCATCTGGGGGAAGAACCGCGGCGTGGCACCGAACACTACCTGGCCGCCGTACTCGAGGAAGAGCGATACGCCGATCGCGGTGATGAGCGCCGACAGCCGCGAGTGATGCCGCACGGGTCGGTAGGCGAGGCGCTCGATCAGGATGCCGATGCCGGCGCAGATGGCCATCGACCCCAGCGTCACGAGAATCGCCCAGAGCACCGACGGATTCGCGTCGAGCTGGAGTGCGTTGGCCAGGAAGTAACCGGCGAACGCGCCGAGCATGTACACGTCGCCGTGGGCGAAGTTGATCAGGCGAAGCACGCCGTAGACCATCGTGTAGCCGAGCGCGATGAGGGCGTAAATGGCCCCCAGCGACAGGCCGTTGATGATCTGCTGGAGGAACGTCTGCAACTTAGGGGTTGATGGTGGTCTTGTAGACGAACTTGACCTCGCCGTCCTTGAAGGTCACTTCCTGGATGACGGCGGGTTTGTCCATGTTGCGCTTCTCGTTGACCTTCAGCCGGCCTGTGACGCCGACGACGTCGGCGGTGGCCAGCGCGTCACGCACCTTGGGTCCGTCGGTGCCTCCGGCGCGGGTCATCGCGTCGGCCAGCACCTTGACGGCATCGTAGGCGAGGGCGGCGATGGCGTCGGGTTCGTGGCCGAACTTGGTGCGGTAACCCTTGACGAAGTTCTGGACCACCGGGTCAGAGTTGTCGCCGGAGTAGTGGTTGGAGATGAAGGTGTTGTTGAGCGCTTCGCGGCCGTTCTTCAGCGCGTCACCCACCCAGCCGTCTCCGCCCAGCAGCGGCATGTTCATGCCGAGCTCGCGCGCCTGACGGGCGATGATCGCCGCCTCGGGGTAATAGCCGGTCACGAAGATGACGTCGGGTCGCTGGGTGCGGATCTGGGTGAGCACGGCGCGGAAATCGCCGTCGCCCGAGCTGTAGCTGACGGGATCGAGCACCTGGCCGCCGAGGCCCGTGAAGCTGCGGGTGATCGAGTCGGTGAGCCCGACCGAGTAGTCCTGCGCGATGTCCTTGAGGACGGCAGCCTTCTTCGCCTTCAGGTCGTTGAAGGCGAACTTGGCCAGCACCTCACCCTGGAAGGGATCGATGAAGCAGACGCGGAAGATGTAGTCGCCGACCTCGGTGACGCGCTCGTTGGTGGACGAGGGCGTGATCATGGGCACGTTGTAGCGCTGCGCAATCGGCGCGGCGGCGAGCGAGCGCCGGCTGGCTACCTCGCCGAGGATGGCAACCGCCTTGTCCTGGGTAATCAGTTTGGTCACCGCGCTGGCCGCTTCCTCGGGCTTGCTCTGGTCGTCCTCGACGAGCAGGGCGAACTTGCGTCCACCGAGCAGGCCCCCGGCGGCGTTAACCTCCTCGACCGCCATCTCGGTGCCCTCACGGGAGGAGATGCCGAACGAGGCGCCGTCGCCGGTCAGCGACCCGTACATGCCGATGACGATGTCACCGGTGCCGGTGGTGGCGCCGCCGCCGGCTGGCCGGCGCTCGCAGGCGGCAGTGAACAGCGTCAGGACCGTCGCCAGAAGGCCGAGTCCCCGTCTCCACGCAGGTACGCTCAGGATTGCGTTCACATGACCCTCGAAAGAATGCGTCCACCGGCGTGCCTCGTCCGGGACGTCGCGATTGTACCGTGGGAGTACGTTACCCTCAAAAGGATGTCCTCGCCCCCAACACCCCTGGATGATGTCAGCCGCGCGGCCATGCGCGCCCGGCTGCGGGAAGCGACCGAGTTCCTGGAATCGCTCGTCGCTGATCGGGGTGTGCTCGAGGGCGTCTCAGACGAAGAGAAGAAGCGGCTGCTGCAGGCCGTCACCCGCGTCAACACCCCGGACGGCCGGACACGGCGACGGCTGCTGAAATCGCACGCGCGAAACAAGCGGCTCGAGAAGGTGCGGCTCGAAGAGAACATCCTCAACGACACCGGGATCCGCACCCTGCGCCGGAAGCCCGTCTTCAACACGCCGAACGTGTTCCCCCCGCGCGAGTTCGAACCGCACGACGTTCACGCTGACGAACCCGTCCGGGAGGCGCTCGAGCCGCAGCTCTGCTACGTCTGCAAGACCAAGTACCTGGTCATCCACCACTTCTACGATCAGCTCTGTCCGCCGTGTGCGGAATTCAATTACGCCAAGCGCACTGAGCTGGCCGACCTTCGCGGGCGGGTGGCCCTGCTGACCGGTGGACGCGTCAAGATTGGCTACCAGGCCGGGCTCAAGCTGCTCCGTGCCGGCGCGCAGCTGATCGTCACCACGCGCTTTCCCAGGGACTCGGCCGCCCGCTACGCGCAGGAACCCGACTTCGAGGAGTGGCGCGACCGGGTCGAAATCTTCGGGCTGGACTTGCGTCACACGCCCAGCGTCGAGGCCTTCTGCCAGGAGTTACTCCGCACGCGCAGCCGGCTCGACTTCATCATCAACAATGCGTGCCAGACCGTGCGGCGTCCACCAGATTTCTACGCCCACATGATGGAGGGTGAAACCGCCGCGCTCAAGGACCTGCCCGAGCATGCGCGCAAGCTCCTCGGCAGTTATGAAGGACTGCGTGGCTATCACATGCTGCCCGAAGCTGGCGCCGCAAACGACGTGACGCGTCTGGCTGACGTCGCGGGGTTGACTCACGCCGCCCAGCTGTCTCAGGTGCCGCTGTTGCCCGACGAGAAGCAGGCCCAGGCTGCCCTCTTCCCGCAGGGACGCCTCGATCAGGACCTCCAGCAGATCGATCTGCGCGAGCGCAACTCGTGGCGGCTGCTGATGGCCGAAGTCTCCTCGGTCGAACTGCTCGAAGTGCAGCTCGTCAACGCGGTCGCGCCCTTCATCATCAACGCCCGTCTGAAGCCATTGATGACGCGCACGCCCGAGCGCGACAAGCACATCGTCAACGTCTCGGCGGTGGAGGGCCAGTTCTACCGGAACTTCAAGACCACACGGCACCCGCACACCAACATGGCCAAGGCCGCGCTGAACATGATGACGCGGACCGCCGCCGCGGACTACCAGTGCGACGGCATCCACATGAACAGCGTGGATACCGGGTGGGTCACCGACGAGGATGTGGTGACGATCGCCGCGCGCAAGGTCGTCGAGCAGCGCTTCCATCCGCCGCTCGATATCGTCGATGGCGCCGCCCGCATCGTCGATCCGATCATCAGCGGGTTCAACACCGGCACCCACATCTGGGGCAAGTTCCTGAAGGACTATCAGTCGACTGACTGGTAGCGCCGAGGGACGCTCGACTCGACTCAGAAGTGTCGGAGAAACCGTCGAGGTTCGTTTAGAAATGCCTTCACCAACTGGACGTGCTCGACGTCGGAATACGGCGTGCGGACAATAGACTGGCCATCGAACACATGAATTGCAGCCTCTGGCAGCGCCAGCAGCATGGGCGAATGGGTCGCAATGACGAACTGGCAGTCGCGTTCGGCGCGATCTTTGATCAGCGCAATCAGTTGCAGCGTGCCTCTCGGTGACAAGGGCGCCTCTGGCTCGTCCAGAAAATAGAGGCCACCAGGGATGAGGCGCGATGCCAGCAGCGTGAGGAAGACCTGCCCGTGAGACCGGGCATCGGGGTCTTCGCCGTAGCGGCGCTCAAGCGCCACACGTTGCCCGCGTGCCGCGCCCATCGCAAGCTTTTGTCCGTAGGACCCGTCAGGAAGTTCGCGGCGGAATTCCTCTTCGATGTCGGAGAGATCGCGGGCCGTGCGTAGAATGCGGCGAGTGAACCCGAAGACATCCTCGGCGCGAAAGAACAGCTTTGTGCGCGGTAGTCGTCTCCGTTCAAAACGGAATCCAGCCGCGAATGCCCGGGCAGCCCGGAGGCTCTCGTCTTGATCGATGTCGGCGCTGCCCACAGCGATCGCCCGCATACCAGCAGCGATACCTTCGAGCACCGTAGACTTACCCGACCCGTTCTCTCCCACGAAGAACGTGACGGGCGCCTCGAATTCCAGTGATTCTAGAGCGGCGACAACCGGGACCGTCCACGGAAAACCCTCTTGTTCATGCCGGCGACGACGAACGGCCGACAGATACACCCCCGTATCAGCCGCGTCGCGCTGGGCGCGAGTAGATCGAGGCACTTTTCTACTTGCCCGCAGCCAGGTCCTCGAAACGCTTCCTGTCCAGATAGCGCTCGAAGACACCCATCGACCCGCCAACAGCCCTGTCCGCCATCAGCCGATCCTGGGCCGAGAGTTTTCCGGCCAGGCACGTGCGCACCATATCGGCCTGCGGCTGTGCGTAGGTCGTTACAGGGGCGGCCGCGAGCACGACCACGATGATGGCAAAGCGAAACATCAGACCCTCCAGTCGGAGCATGTTACACGACACGATCTCGCCGGTTTTGACGAAGACGCCCCCCTTTCCGCCGGTAGTTTTCACAAACGCTCCTCCTGCTGGGCTGGGTGATCCCGCAGTTTGCGGGGCAAATGGCCGAACTCGCAGTGGTATCTCGCTTGCTCCCCCGACTGCGGGGGATAACTGTGCGAAACGGACGTTCACGAAAATCGGCTCTGGCAATTGCGGGTGCACTGGCTCTGGGGTTCTTCGCTCTTCTCGGTTCACTCGTGCTGGTTCTGAGGGCCACTCCCTCCCCTGCTCCCGCTCCCAACGTGACCCTCGCTGATTCCACGCCTCTTGAGGTGGCGATCGAATTCGCGCGGATCGCTGCCCGGCCTCGAGCCACCATGATGGTGAGCGACGGCTACGGGATAGCGTCCCCCCCTCCGGCCGTACCCTTTGCACCCGGACTGCTGGGCAACGAAGCCTTCACCCTCGACGGGACGATGGCGCAGGCGTTTCCCTTTGACGATTATCAAGGGGGACCTCTTGTCGAGGCGATCGCTGACGGCTCCTGGAATCTGTCAGACGGTGTCAGGCAGCCTGTGGGCGACAGCTCTTCGAGGGTCGCTCGTCTGGACAGAAACGGTGCGCTCGCCGGTGGTGTCGCGGGCGCGTCCGGTGGCGCACTGGTGCCCGCCAGCAGAGCCCGGTCCTCCGCATCCACCAGCGGGGACGCCGCAGCCGATGTCAGCGGTGAACGTCTGCGGCTCGCGCGCATTCCGCTCGAGGGCGACGGAATCCTCGCGTCGGCGCCGGCCCTGCTCTTCGAACCACCCGCTGCCCGCAGTACTGCTGTGACTGCCGCAGTTGGTGGCAACGGCCTCGGCGGAGGGTCATCCGAAGCCGCAGAAGGCGGGCAAGGCCAGGAGGGTGAGCAAGGTCAAGCTGGCCAATACGGGATCACTCTTGCCAGCGTCAGCAGCGACCTCGAGCAGAGCGTTGCCCCGGAGCTGTTTGTTCTCGACCCGAAGGCACTGGTCGCGGCTGCTCAAGAAACCATCCCAACGCCCGAGCCTGCATCACTCCTGTTGCTTGGCGGCGGCCTGGCGGCTACGGCCTGGCAGTTGCGACGACGGCGCGGCGCGATTTAGCGAACGGCAACCTCGAAGTGACCGCATAGATTTCTTTCGGGAGACATGGGTCGAGATCTCCTGGAATGACCCCGTCGCACCCCGAAATGGCTCCCTCCGATATCATTCTGAGGTGAGCACGCTCGTTCGACCTGAGACATCCGACGACAACGACCTGGAGGTACTTCGCGCCCGGCTGAGCGGGCTCGAAGCCACGCTGGGCGAACGCAGCGGTGATGTGGTCCGGGTCAGAGCGGAGTTGAGCGCCTTCAAGATCACCTACCGGCAGCAGGTCGGTTCGCTGCATGAGCAGTTGGAGCAGCTCGAGCAGGAGATTGCGGAGGTCGAACTCGGTGAACTGGCAAAGTTACTCGGGGAGGAAGACCGCCCGAGCGAGACTCCTGCCGGAGAGAAACCCGCGCCGCTCCCTCGATTCACATCCGACGCGGTGCGCAAGCTGTTTCGCGACGTGGCCAAGACCATCCACCCCGACCTGGCGCGCGACGAGCTCGCCCGCGACCGTCGGCATGCCTTGATGATCGAGGCCAACCGCGCTTACGCCCTTGGCGATGAGGAACAGCTCCGCTGGATCCTTCAGGCATGGGAACGAAGTCCTGAATCGGTGCAGGGCAGCGATCCCGAGGCGATGCGACAGAGACTCGTTCGCCGGGTCGCCGAGATCGAGGAGCAGCTCGAGATGCTTGCGGCTGATCTGGCGGAGCTGACGGCCTCCCCGACCTGGAAATTGAAGGCCATGGTTGACGAGGCGGCGGCCAAGGGGAAGGACCTGGTGCGCGACACTGTCCGGCGACTGAATCGCGACATCATGGTTGCGACCAATCGCCTGCACGCGATCCGCCCCCCTCAGTGAACTGCGGCTGCGCGACTTACCGGGCGCGCATTCTATTGTTCTTCGCGTTGTGCTCGAGCTCACACAGCCCGAGTTTCTCCATGAGCGGGGGCACATAAACGCCAAAGCGGCCGCGCAGGCCTTTCTTCAGGCCGTACCAGCCTCCGATGGGGTTCTTTTCAGAGCGACCCCAGGCCTCCACCGTGCCTTCCCTGGCTGGCTTCTGCTCATCGGCTCCGCCCAGTTCCACCCAGTCGCCTGCCTTCTTGAGCATGGCGTGCAGGTCGTCAATGCACCGGGCGTCGTAGTGCAGCACCGTGCTGCCCACGGTGCAGACGAGGATCTTCTTCCCGTCCTTCTCGTCGGTATGCATCGTGTACTCGGAGGTGCCCGGCGGCGTCTTCATTACCCACGGATTGTCTTTGGAGCGATCTGGCAGCATGGCCGCAGTCCTTCCTTATGGCCTCAGCCATCGGAGATCGTCGCCTTACTTTGTCTTCAGCCCATCACGAAAGGCCATGGCTTCCAGTTCAACCCGGACGGCGTCTTCAATCGGGATGACGGGGCGTGCCTCGAATACGAATGCAGGCAACATCGAGCAGAACTTATGGACGGCTGCCGGTTCATCGCAATCCAGCATCATGTACCCGCCCCAGTCACCCACTCGGATCACGAAGAGCTCAATCTTGAAATTGGCCGGTGCCTTCCACTGCGTGAACACCTCTAAAATACGCTTCTGTGCGTTCTCGTATTCAATCGGCGAACCTTGCGGGCGTTCCGACCATGTGAGCATGTACTTCATGGATCCCTTTCGGTTGGTTGGGCGAACGGAACTCGAGGCGCCTCCCTGAGAAACGCGAGCGTGCGCGTCATCAGCAGGGACGCGGCGTCTGGATCGTACGAAGGCAGTGAACTGTCAGCGAAGTAGTGCTGGTTGCCGGGGTAGAGGAACAGCTCTCCGCTCTCGGCCTGATCGGTCAGTGCCCGAGCGGCCTCGATGTCACCCTCCCCGGTAAAGATCGGATCCTCGGCCATGGCATGCACTTGCACTGGCACAGCCTTCGGCCACGTTGAACCGAACTCCGACACTGGCAGACACGAGTAGTAGAAGAGTGCACCGACCGCACCTGGGCGGGTTTGCGCCAGCTTCTGCGCCGGGACAACACCGAGCGAAAAACCAGCGTAGACCAGATTGGTCGACAGGCCGTCCACCGCGTCTACTCCGCGTTCGATCACGGCTCCAAACCCCAGGTCGTCGACGAAACGCATGCCCTCATCGAGGCTGCCGAACGTGCGGCCGTCGAAGAGGTCAGGCACATGCACCACGTGTCCGGCACGCCGCAACGCATCGGCGAAAGCGACGATGCCAGGGGTTTTTCCCTGCGCATGATGAAACAGCACAATCTCAGCCACGCCTGCTCACCAGCGCCCCGCTTCCGCCCTCCCTGACCCGGTCGATCTTGACGGGTGGCTGGGCCGATTGCAAGAGTTCTCCGTCCGTCCGATGGGGCCTGCGCGCAGCTCCTGCGAAGTGAAGCTCAGGAGATCTGGAATGGCCTCGATCGTCTGGATCGCCGCAGACGGCGTCGGCGACACGGGATCCGCTCCGCAGCCAGTCATAAGGAGTCCCGCGATGCACCAGAACGCCAGCGAATATCCTGCGACCCCGAGTATTCTCATCGCGCACTCTTCGTACTGTCTGCCTAACGTGAGCGAACACCAGCAGCCGCTACCAAGCGCCGCGGCCGTCTATTGCAGCGCGTGTTAGGCACCGCCACCTCGGTCACAGTGAAAGTAGAAACGATTGCCGTCGATGTCCTCAACGGTGAACTGTCGCAGACCCCAGGGCTTTTTCTCAAGCGGTTCGACGATTCGAGCGCCTAGCAGGCGCAGCTCCTCGTATGTGGTGTCGATGTCCTCCGCGAACACCCAATGAATGGCGGGTTCGAACGGGCGTGTGCGTCTGCGAAAGAAGATCGCGATGTCGTCGCGAGAGACGGCCCCTATCTCGCCACCTGGGTAGAGCCAACCGATTTCGAAGCCAAGTGCCTCTCGATAGTGCTGCTGAGCGCGCTCGACGTCCGCAACGGGAAGCTCCGGTGTCGGATGAGCAAATGTCGTTCGCAATCCGTCTTGGCTCACGGTAACCTCCCATGCGTCTTCCGCTGCCCAACGTGCCGCGTGAGCCGCGGCGGCTCATGATCCCGCCAGCGGCCGTCGGCTGCAAGCGGATGTTCGGCAGCTCAGACTGGCTACAGTTCTTGCAAGAGCTCGGCACCCCATGCTGTGGCCCTCGCCAGCTTTGTTTCGAGCTCTCCAAGATCCCGAATGAAAGCCAAGTCCTTGACCTGGCTGTACACAGCTGGAGGGAGATCGCGATCAAGGTAGCGCACGCCGAAGTCCCATCGCGCGGGACAGTGGCGCATGCGTAAGAGCTCAGCCAACGGCTTCAACGTACAGGCCCAGAACGCATTCACCGCCTCGACGTGTTGACCGCGCAGGATCGCTTTGCGGACAAAGACCTGGCTCATAGGGAACCAGGTCTGAAGCTCCCGATAGCGCTCGTCTCGTTTGAGCGCCAACGCCTCGTCGTCGAGGGGCCGGCGCCGCAGCCAGTCTCCCTTGTCGAAGAGGGGGATCCTGGCGCCGTGTCGCTCAACCTCGAGGTGGTGATCGGAGTCTCCGACTCGGAAGAAGATCAGGTCGACCAGGAGAAAATCGCCGCCGTCCTTCAGCTTGTAGTAGCGACCCGTGAGCGGAGTGTGGCTGGCGGTGATAGGTGACACCGTCTCAATGGCTCTTTCCGCTGACGCGTACAGGAGTTCGAACGACGCATCGTCGGCCACCAAGTACTCCAGGTCGATGTCTGAATAGGCATCCACAGACCCGAAAGCAGCGCTGCCACCCTCCCATCCGGCGAACACGGCGGGGAGCGGCCGTAACGCTTCGGTAACGGCATTGGAGATCCGATCACGCAGAGCGTGGTCAATCATCATGGCTGGAACTCGTTGTCTGCCTGACGTGCCGCTTCAGCCTCAGCGCCGTCACGATTGCAGCGGGCGCAGTCGGCTGCAATCGGATGTTGGGCGGCAGTCTGCCGCTCGTCGAATGGTTTCACGGTGGTCGTCACCGCCGAGGCGACGGTTCCATCCCGCTCCGCTCGATCGCCGCTCTGACTCCTGCCGACGAGAGGAACGCGATAAGCCGACGAGAGGATTCGGACTGCTTCGTACCGGCAACGATGGCCGCAGCGTACACCGTGGCATGCTGGAGTTCCGTTGGAAGCGTCCCAGCAAGCTCGACACCAGGCACGTTCAGAATTTCGCTGACAGGTTGAATCGAAAGCGCCGCCTCCCCCCGGGCGACCATCGCCACGGATTCCGTTCCGCGGCTCGGTACTTTGACTGCCACGTCCCGTGATATGCCGAGCCGAGCCAGTAGATCGGTAGTGTCTGCGGCGCTGCTGCCCGGCGACGCAATCGTCTTTGCGCGAAGCAAGCTCTGTCTGAAGGCCTCGACAGTGCTGACGTCGGGCTTGGGCGCCCCGGCGCGCACCGCCACACCGGTGAGGGTCTGCGCCAGATTCTGATCTGTTCCTGGAACGATTCGACCCTGCGCGAGGAGTTCGGCCAGTCCTGACCGGTTCATGATCACGACATCGGCCAGCTCGCCACGGCTGAGCATCGCGCCAATGGTGTCTGGACCGGACCCTTGTGACGCCCCCGATGCGGTACTCACGGCGATGCCGGTGGTCCGCTCAAAGTCCGGGACCACCTCCCGATAGGGAGGAAAGAAGCCGCCTGAGATGATCACCTTGACCTGAGCGTACGAAGGAGCCGGTACCGCCAGGACTGCCGCGAGGCCGAGGACGAGTCCGACGAGTGTGCGATCGCGCCTATTCGCTCGGGTCAATCAGTTTTCCAATCGCTTTTTGCCATTGTCCGCCCAACGCACTGCCGCTCAGCCGCCGGCTGCAAACGCTTGTTAGCCAGCCGATGGTACAAACCGGGTACATAGGTAACACATCTCACTGGGTACATGGGTAACACCTTTACGCTGGGGCTGGAGGACAGTCGATGCCCTGGCTGGAGACGGC
>JBEBGV010000108.1:0-10519 GCA_040081265.1 Vicinamibacterales bacterium | reverse complement strand
GACGGTCCGCGTCGCCCGCCACCGACGCGGGCAGCACCTTGATGGCCACTTGCCGCTTCAGATTCGTGTCGGTGGCGCGATACACCTCGCCCATGCCGCCGACGCCGATCTTGGCAATGACTTCGTACGGGCCGAGGCGCGTGCCTGGGGGAAGGGCCAAGTGCCGGGATTATAGCGTCGCCAGGATGACTCACTGGGCAGGCGACAAGATTACCGATGGGAGCGCGGGGCGCGCCCATCGCGCAGCGGTTTGCGTAAAACTTCTCACCCGCTAGCTGTACGAGTGGGGAAATTTGCCGATTACGTACTAAACGTACATAATGAGCACATGCCCAAGATGGCGGCCACAGCCCTGCGCAGCAATGTCGCCGAAACACTCAACCGTGTCGCGTTCCAGGGTGAGCGCATCGCACTGGAGCGGCATGGCAAGGCGATCGCGGCCCTGGTCAGCATCGAAGACCTCGAGCTGCTCGAGGCCTTGGAGAACCGCATCGATCTCGCAGCAGCACGCCGGGCGCTCAAGGAGCCCGGCCAACGGAACTGGAACAAGGTGAAGGCGGAACTCGGCCTGTAGCGGTGTGTCTGTCCTCCGTTACACCGTCTTCCTGAAACCCGCGGCCGAACGGGCACTCAGGAAGGTTGCGCCGCCTGACCTCCGTCGCCTTGCCCAGGCGATCGACAGCCTCGGTACCAACCCTCGCCCCTCAGGCGTGACGGCACTCAAGGGCGAGCCTGGGCTACTCCGCATCCGCGTCAGCGACTACCGCATCATCTACACCATCCAGGATGCCGTGCTCACCGTCCTGGTGGTCACAGTTGGCCATCGACGCGACGTCTACCGGCGCCGATAATCTTGCTCCGTGGCTACGGCGCGTCGGCGCTCTTGCAGTTACCGCCGGCGCAGCGGTTGTTTTCCTCGCACACGTACTCGAGCAGGCCCAGCTTCTCCCAGTCGGGTCGCAGCGTCAGCGCAAAATCCTGCGACCAGGGCTGCGTGAAGATCTTCGAATCATCGATCGTGATGCGGTACTGGAGCGTGTTGCCTTCTCGCCGCAGACGTTCGGTCGTGCGCAGCGCATCGGTGTGCCAGCGGCTCTTGGTCGGATCGGTGTAGTGATAGTCGTCGAGAATCCACGGCTTGAAGTTGATCGTCTCGATCACCAGCGTGTCGCCGTCCCAGCGCCCGACGGAATCACCGTAGTACGACGGCTCGATCCCCTCACGGTGCGGACGACCATCGGTCGGAATGATCCGGGCCGCGCGCTGGAGCTCGGGAATGATCACGATGTTCTTCGCGTTGTGCACGATCTGGATCGGCAGGATGTAGAGCATGCCCGACGGGAATCCTGCCGGCAGGCACATCGCGCGCGGCTCGTCGAGGCGCGCATCGCCGGTGCGGGGGCGGTACAGAAGGCTTTCCGCTCCCGGCTTGACCGGCGCCATCTTGTCGGCGTTGAAGATCAGATTGCCCCGGGGCCCGGTCGCGTTGACCGTGGAGGGTGGTGAGTAGAGGCCCGAGAAGTCCGGCTTGCCGTCAGCCAGGCGCGGCCCATCCTGAGCCAGCAGAGAGCTGCCGGCAACGAGCGCGACAGCCGCGGCCAGCGCGGCTGAACCGATCCACTGGAGCCTCACTGTGCACCTCCTGCAGCCGGCGCCGGCGGCGGGGCCAGGACGTCCTTGCCGTCAGCGAACGTGAGCCGGCGCGTCGACGCGTTGAACGAGCCGTCACGCGCGCGGTTGCCTTCCACGTTCACCACCGCTCCAATCACGAAGGCCGTCTTCATGACGTTGCGACGCATCAGCGCGCCGGGAGGCTGCGTGGAGAAGCCCCACGTGGTCACCTTGCCGTCCGTCTCAGTGACGTCGACGAAGAACCAGACGTGTGGGTTGGCCCACTCGACCTTCTTGAGCGTGCCGGTGACCTTCACCGGCTTGGTCGAGTCGTACTCGGCCGTCTCGGAGTGGTGTGCACGCACCAGCTGGCCGGCGAACACGAGAGTGACTGCAATTACTAATAGAAAAAGGGGCTTACGCATGGTGGAACTCTAAGGAGAGGGGGGCCGCAAGTCAACACAGGGGTTGTCACGCGTGCGGTAGACGCGATGACAGCGGCTGCAGGCCTCCGTCAACTCGTCGGCCGCAGCGAAGATCCGGTCCTGGCTTCGGGCGCGCGCGGCCTCGGCGGACGTGACGGCGGCGGCGCGCAGCGCCACAACGGCGGCCTGCCAGTCGTTCTCCTGGATCGGGACCGGCCTGCCGCTCGCACAGACGCGACCCGGGGTGTTGAGCAGGTCGGCCGCGTCGATCAGTGCCAGGCTGCTGTTCTCGATGGCCTGCCATCCGCCGTAGAGGCCCGTCAGCGGGTTGGTGGAGAGCGCTGACCGTGCGTCGCGCGGAACTGAGGCCGGATCGACCGTCTGCGCCGAGAAGACCACGTTCGCGTTGATGAAGACGATCGACTGCATCAACTGCCGCATCGTCGAGCGCGGACGCGGCGCCGGTTCAGGTGATTGCGCCTGCGCAGCCGCAATCGCCCCCAGTCCGAGGGCAAGAACCAGCGCGGCGCGTGCGCACACGTGCGTCATCGCCTACTGGGCGCGTCCTTCTACCAGCTCGACGAGCAAGCCGTCCGGGCTGCGGACGAGCGCGGCACCCGGGCCGCTCCACTCGACGGTGATGCCCGCGTCCTTGATGCGTCCGACCAGGGCGGTCACGTTCTCGACGTCGAGAGAGATCGCCGAGGCTCCCGGATCCTGCACGTTGGGGACGCGCTTGGTCCGCTCGAGCTCGCGGAACTCCCAGAGAAACCAGATGTTGTTCGAGCCGGGCGGCATGCCACCACTCGAACGCGCCCGTCCTCGCGGCGTGCCTTCGAGCGCCAGCACGGCGTCGTTGACGTCGCCGGGCGGGTTGGCGAAGGTGAACCCGAGCAGATCGCGGTAGAACGCGAGGCTCTTGTCGAAGCTCTCGATCGCCAGCGAGGACCGCGCATTGGTGATGTTGCTGGACTCCGGCACGTCGGTCCGTGCCTGCGGATCACCCTGGACGAACTCGAAGACGAAGCCGTCGGGGTCGCGCATCATCACCGCGCGGGTGTTGTTGCGCGGACGCTGGGTGAAGACCGGCCCGGCACTCGTCGTATCGACGGTGACCTTGTCCTTGACGCGGGCAAACGCCTTGTCGATGTCGCGCACCTGAATCGAGAAGCGGGTGACCCCTGGATCGTAGAGGCGTTGCTCGAAGGCTTTGCCGGTGATGCCGGAAAAAGCAATGAACTGCAGCTGCAGGTTCGACCCGGGAATGTGCATCGTCACCTGACGCGCCGTTGCCCCGGGCGCCGTGGCCTTCGCCTTCTGCACCAGTGCCGAGCCGGTCAACGCATCGGGACCGGACACGACCTGGAAGTCCAGGTTGTCCCGATAGAACGCGACCGACTTGTCCAGGTCGGCAACGACATGAATCAGCAACCGCGGTCGCAGCATCTTCCCGGCGGGCGCCTGGGCCATTGCCGGTATCGCCGCACTCACCAGCACGGCCACGAACACGAACGCGAGCACAGCTCCACCCAGAATCGACTTACGCACGATTACTCCTCCACTCTGGCGCACCGCGCGAGCGCTGCGGCACCTCTGTGATAGACAGCGGCGCTACCACGATACCTCAACGCTCAGACGGTCGCACCCTTCGCTTCAAGCGAGGTCAACGCCCGGCGCAGGCGCTGGTCCGCTTCGGTGGCCACTGCCTGCAGGTCGGGATTGTCGCCGACGAAACCGAGCGCAACCAGTGGCGCCATCGCCGCGACCACGCTCTGCCTCTCCGCGGTTTCGTACACGATGACGTTGCACGGCAACAGGAGCCCGATCTCGAGTTCGGCGTGCAGGGCACGGTCGGCCAGCGCGGGGTTGCAGGCACCCAGGATGACGTATGGGCGGAAGTCGCGATTCAGTTTCGCCTTGAGCGTCTGACGCACATCGATGGTGGTCAGCACGCCGAAACCTTCTGCCTTGAGAGCCTCGGACACCTGAGCCACTGCGGCCTCGAACGGCAGGGGCGAGACGATTCTCATTCCATATGCGCTGTGTTCCATGATGAGCCTCTTCTTGATCGCCGGTTCCAGCGACGTGACTCAGTGACTTCGCCAGATGAGGCGGAACATCTTCACGTTGATGATGACAAACCGGACCATCTGCCAGGGAATGAAGGTTCGCAGGAAGATCGTCCAGCGCGTGGGCATCGGCGCCATCACGCCTGTGGTCACATTCGGCGACATGGTGCGAGTGTGGTCGCTCATTGATCACTCCGGAATCAGGCTCCAGCCTGGCTTGAGCTGGGCCTTGTACAAGAACGCGTGGTGCAGCAGGATCTTGATCCAATGACCGGCGAGCCCAATCTCACCCGATGTCTGGTCGAGATCGCGCCCATACGCTGGATAGCGCTCGAAGTCCGGCACGATCGGGTACACGGTCAGCGAGGCGGCGGTACCCCTGAAGGGATTCGCTCCTGCGGACGCGACGCACGCGGCACCCATGGTCGCCATCGACGCCGTGTGCGTGGGTGTGGCCGATCCGCCCAGCATGTCCACCACGCTGCGGGCGACCGCCTTGCCGATCATGGCCGACGGCATGCCGGTGCGCGGGGGCGCCGGCGCAACGGGCGCACCTGACGGTGTCTGATAGGGGCGAGAGATGGCGTGTGGGGGCGCGAAGGCGATCCCCGCGGCGAAGAGATTGCGATAGGCCGGCGACTGATAGGTGCGAGGCCAATCAGCAGCCCGCCACTCCTCGAACGGCCGCGGCGCGTATTCGGCATCGACGTTCATGAAGCCGTTGGGACGAAAGAGCTTCGCCGTGATGTCTTCGCCCAGCCGGTCGAACGCCTTCAGGCCCACCCCGGTGAACGGCGGCAGCAACATCGCAAAGTCGAACGCGATCTCCCGTTCGGGGCCCTCGATTGTCTCGTAATGCGCGAGGCCCGCGTCGAGTTGACGGACGTGTGCACGCGTAATCCACTGGATGTTCCGCTCCGCGAAGAGTGATTCCATGAAGATCTTGCTGGGCGTCACGTAGCCGCCGCGTTTCAGATGCATCCCGCCCATGCCGAAGTCGCCGAGCTCGTACTCGTTCGAGATCCACTGGATGTCTGCCTTATCGCGGACGCCTCGAGCCCGCAGTTCGAACTCGAGGTTGACGATGTACTCGAACGCCGCGCCTTCGCACGTGCAACCACCGTGTCCCGTACCGACCAGGAAGCGCTGCCGCTCGCCGCGGCGCATCCGCTCAACCGATACCCCCAGCGCCTGCGCAGCCGCGGCGGCGTGCGTCTCGGTGCACACGGAGAGACTGTGACCGTCGGGCCCCAGCCCAGGAGTCGCGGCAAAGTTCAGCTTGGGACCAGTGGCGTTGATGAGGAAGTCATAACGGATGTCTTCGCGCTCGCCTTCATGACCCGCACGCGTGGATTCCGCGACCAGATACGGGGCTGGATCGTCGGCGCGCCCCTCCGGATGGAGTTCGACGGCTCGCGCCTGCTTGAACTCGATCCCGTGTCGCTCATAGACGGGGGCGAGAGGGAACACCACGTCGGCAGGAGACATCACGCCGACGCCTACCCAGATGTTTGATGGAATCCAGTTGTAGGTGGGTTTTGGAGAAACGACGATCACCTCGTCGCCCCGTTCCAGCCACTTTCGAAGAAAGGCAGCAGCCGTGTGTCCCGCGATCCCTGCTCCAAGCACCACGACCCGGCTCATAACCACCCCCTCCGGCGGCGCTGCCAGTCTCTCCGCCACTGGTCGATACAGCAAGTCGGCGGCCGCCCTAAGTGCCTGTGCACTGGGGATCGTGAGTCAAAGGAGGCGAAATGTTTCGCGGTCGGCGCGATTTATCCGCGGCGACGTAATATGGCCTGATTTCGACAGGTTGTCCGCTGCCCTGACGCAAACACAACCGCGCGAATGTGCCGCGTGAGGAAGGAAGTGCATGGCGAGGCTCGTGTTTGGAATGAACCAGTCCCTGGACGGCTACGTCGACCACACGGCGTTTGGGCCGGGCCCCACGCTCTTCCGCCACTTCATCGAAGAGGCTCAGCGGCAGGCTGGCAGTATCTACGGTCGCCGGATGTATGAGGTGATGCGTTACTGGGACGACGATCAGCCTGAGTGGGGCGCGGAGGAACGCGCCTTCGCGGCGGCGTGGCGGAAGCAGCCGAAATGGGTGGTCTCGCGCTCGTTGACGTCGGTCGGCCCCAACGCGACCCTTGTACGGGATGACCTCGAGGGCGCGATCCGCGCGCTGAAGGCCGAGCGCGACGGGGAGATTGAAGTGGCTGGCCCGGACCTGGCGCGGAGCCTGACCGACCTTGGCCTGATCGATGAGTATCGAATCTACCTGCACCCCGTCGTGCTTGGTCAGGGCAAGCCCTATTTCGCCGGACCCCGGCCGCCGCTCCGCCTTGTCGGCCACGATCGGATTGCCGACGATGTGATCCGATTGACCTACGTGCCTGCTTAGAATCTCGCGGACCGAGACCGATGATCGTGAACGAGTCTGACGCGCGCTTCTACGTGGACGCGTCGTCGATCCCCGGCGCGGGGCGTGGGTTGTTCGCGCGAGCAGCGCTCCCTGCCGGCGAACGCCTCGAGGTCGCCGGCGTCCTTGGTCCCCCGCGGCTCGGACTCGGGGCATCAGGTGAAGCGAGTGGCGCAGAGCCTGGATACGCCTGACGTCTACAGGATGTCGCGCAGGCGATCGGCTGGACGCGCCAGGATGGCGCGGTCGCCGTTCTCGACGATCGGACGCTGGATCAGATCAGGATGCTCGACCATCAGGTGAACCAGTGCCTCGTCGCTGAGTTCACGTTCGGCGAGTCCGAGGGTCTTGTAGATCGGCTCCCTGGTGCGGAGCAGTTGGCGAGCGGTGATACCCATCTTGCGGAGCAGCGCCGTGATCTGTGCGGCGCTGAGCGGCTCGGTGTAGTAGTTGACCGCGTTGAAATCGACGCCGGCATCGCGCAGCGCCGAGTGCACCTGCTTGCAGGTTGTGCACGTGGGCTTCTGATAGATCGTAATCACCGCGATCCAGATTGCTCTGGCCACGTCACTTCGTCAAGCCTCTTCGTCCTCCTCCCCGTCGGCCCCGAAGTAGTCCCCGATGCAGAGCAGACACATCATCCGGCCGCGAAAGCGGCGCGTGTGCGTCACTGGCCATTTGCAGCTGTCGCACACCCGAGTTGTCGCGTGGGCGCCGTGGGGCGTGAGCGAGCCAGGTGAACTCGGCAATCGACTGGTGGAAGAGGGATCCTCTGGGTCGTGCATATCCGTGTAGTAGCGCGGTGCAGCTTGCGTGCCGGACAAAAGTGCACGCAACCTGCCGGAGGTGCCCGCGGGACGAGCGCATGACATTACGATCAGCGTCGGAGACACTCGCTTCGGACATTCGGGACAACTTCGCTAGCGCGCGACGCTACTGCACTGAAGCGGGAGATCCGGAAATCGGCGAGGCTCAGTAGACGACCGCAACTTGCGCCACTCGTCGTCGGCCTCGCGCGAAAACCACCAGTCGAGTTCAGCGCCGCACCCGGCATCGGCGGCATCCAGAGGATCCTGCGGCTGGCACTCAAGACTGCCAGGTGGGCAGACCAGACGCACGTGGAAGTGGTCCTCGTGTCCCCACCAGGCCCTGAGTCGATGGAGCCACGGCGCCTCCGGATACTGACTGCACATGTCTCGCTTGATCGGCGGGCTGACGAAGATCCGCTCTACCGACGAACTGTTGGCAGCGACCGCGAGCAGGTCGCGCTGCGTCTCACCCCAGTTGGGTCGAAGTGTCTTTCGTCCGACGACGTAGCTCGGGGCGTTCAGACGCTCGCGCTGCCGTGCAGTCGGCTTGCGGTCGCGCGTCGTCAACCAGACGTCGGCGTCCAGGCCGTTCTGGTGGCTGGCATGCCCGGTCAACATCGGCCCCCCTCGCGCGAGTCCCAGATCGCCGATGAGCAAGACGCTTCTGTTGGCGGCATGGCGGTCGGCGGCCAGTCGCTCGAGATACGAGAGCAAGGAGGGATGGCCGTAGCCCCGGCTGCGGGATGGGCGCATCCGCACGAACCCATCGCCATCGAGCGGCAACTGCTGGGCGCCGGCAAGACAGCCGGCAGCGTAGAAACCGATGGAGGCCGCCTCGCCGGGCAACGGCTCACGGATGGCCGCCCATTGGGAGAAGCGTGGGTCCGCCGCCTGACGCTGGGCGTTAAGGGTTACTGGCGCCGGGTTGAACGCCGCGATCATTACGGACAACACGACAGCCAGACCCGACATCGAGTGTCTCGACCTCAGCAGGTGCACGATGTCGAATGATAGCGGTGAAAGAACGACGCGTCACGGGCTCGTCACGCGCCCGGATGGCCGCACATTCACGCCGATACTGCCGGTTCCGCTCGCGCCGATGCTTGCGGAGCCTATGAGCGGGACGCACAGGCATGCGGCGCACCGCGCGTTCCAGCTCGCTCGACTCCAGCGGGCGCAGCCCCTCACCAGTCGCCAGCGCGCGGGCCATGTGCAGTGCGTGCGGCGCGATCCGCCAGCTGAGCCGCTCGTGAAAACGCAGTGGCCACACGGTGACAACAACGCCGTTCTTCTCGCTCTGCACGGCAACGAACCATCGTCTATCGCGTACGCTGAAGAACAGACGATGTGCCCGTCTCGCGCGGTCAACACCCACGTTGACCGCGCGATCGTTGTTGAGGAGTTCGGCCACTTCGACATGGCTGATCGAAAGCCGTTGGTAGACGCGGATGCCGGCGTGACGGGTGAAGAAGGCCGTCATTGCCCGGCATCCGTGCGGCTGCTTTCGCGACCGTAGCTGTCCTTTTCACGGAAGCGCCCGTCGCGTCCGTGAACGACGAGTTCGACATGCTCGACTCGCGCCCGCTGACGTCCGGCCCTGATCGCGGTGGCCTGACTCAGATGACTCGAGAGGAGCGTGCCGCCCTGCCCCACCCCCCACCGGCCATCGCCGGTGGGGTACACGTGCACGTCGTGGCGGCCGTTCATTGTGCCGCCCCATCACGTAGGGCGGGTTCCGCCTTCGCCACGGCTTCCGCCTTCGCTAACGCTTCGGCGGACGAGCCGGCAGCCGATTCGCTGCCGATCGTCGCGCGACGGCGACGGGTGTATTCGACCTTGCGGTCCCGCTGCCACACGGCCAGCGTCGCTGGATCGCCTGCGAACTGGTTGGAAACCATGACGTCCAGCGTGTGGACCGCATCCATGGCCGCAGCGAGGGTGGCATCGATTCCCACGCGTGCGCGGAGGTGGCCGTCGAGTCCCGTTTCGCGGCTCGAGAGCAGCGCCGCGAACTGGTCAAGCGTTGCCGACAGCTTCGTGATGAAGTCAGGCGGCAGCTTGTAGGCGAGGAAGTGGTCTTTCGACTGATCCGCTTCCTGCATGAACAGCCGACCCGCCGTGAGAAGGGCCAGGTCGGTCTTCGTTTCCGGCATCCGGAACGCCGTGTCGAAGCCGGGGGTCGTCCGTGCTATCTCCCGCGCGCAGCGGGCGATGGCTGACACCTGGCGTCGGAGCGCCAGCCTGGCGGCAACCGTCGGCTCGACGATCGCGTCCTGCCGGTTGGACATCTTGGCCATCGCCTCGGCGCTGAGCGTGGCGACGGCCGAGACGATGGTGGCGTGGGCCTGTCCGCCGACCGAATCCGGCGGGAACAGGTGGCGGTAGGTTTCCAGGAACTTGCTGACACGAAGCAACATCTCGTAGCGAAGGGCTTGACGACTCGTCATAGCGTGCCCGCCTCCTGAGCGGGTAGAGGCGATGATGAGCCCGCGCGTCGCGCGAGTCCTGCAGTACAACCTGATGAAGTCTGATGAATTCTGATTATGGCTAGATAGGGCGCAGCCCTCCTGAGCAAGCTCTTACGCGATGCACGTCGAGTCGGCGTTCAGCCGCGCGACGCTGTTTTGCCACGTACCACGGAGCCCAACGGACGGAGGATCGGGTCACACGCTGAAGGTGTGCCTGACGGCGTCATTGGATAGAATCAGGGAGTGTTTCCGAGGTTTTCTGAAGTACTCCTAGCGATCGAGGACCTTCAACAGCGCGGCCTGCTCGTTAGTTACGCGGTCTTTGGCGCGATCGCTCAAATGTTCTGGGACGAGGCAATCCCCACCTTTGACTTGGACGTATTGGTGGTCCTTGGCGGTCAAACCGGGACGCTCGTCGATCTCGGCCCCCTTTATCAATGGTCGCGCGAGAAGGGGTACTCAGCGGGCCGTGAACACATCGTGATCGGTGAGATCCCGGTTCAATTTGTTCCGGCACCAGACGAGCTACACGAAGAAGCGATTCGCACTGCCGCCGTGCTCGACTTCGACGGCTTGCCAGTGAACGTGGTTCGTCCCGAGTACCTCATTGCGACCTGGCTAGCTGTGAATGCTACACACGTTGTTCATTCGGGAGTCTCTGGAAACAATGGGGGTTACCACACCAACCCGTTGTTACTGGAGGGCCTCCCGAATG
>JBEBGV010000192.1:0-2798 GCA_040081265.1 Vicinamibacterales bacterium | reverse complement strand
AAACTGATGAAGCCGAGTTTCAACCAGAAACGGAATGCCTGCGAAAAAGTCACTTCGGGTGGGCGTTCGGTGTTCGGGCTCGCGGCGGTCACTTGCGAGCCTCTTGGCTGTCGGTGACGTGTAAGGGAATGCGAATTTCAAAGTTCGAACCCTTGCCCAGCTCGCTTGAGACTTCGAGTGTTCCCTCGTGCCGGTCAACGATCCATTTGGCGATGGAAAGTCCAAGACCCGCTCCACCTAAACCTCTAGATCGCACCTTGTCAGCTCTCCAGAAGCGACCAAAAATATGTTCCTGGTCCGCGGCGGAAATGCCGATCCCGGAATCGCTAACGCGGCAGATCGCTTGGCCATGTTCGTTGCTGATGGCGACAGTCACTGCTGACGACTCGGGAGAGTACTTGATGGAGTTATCCAGCAGGATAAACGCCAGGCGCCTCAGCGCTTCTGCATCGCCGTAGACGGCAACCGGAGTCTGAGGAGTGTGCAGGTCGATCTGGATCTTCTTTTCCTTCGCCGCGCCGGCGACTTGCGTAACCGCCTCCCGTACGATCAGCGACCAGTCTGTCAGTTCCTTCTGCAGGCCATCTTCGCTTGAGTCCGCCCGAGCTAGGAGCAGGAGGCTGTCAATCAGATGGCTGGTGCGCTCGGCCTCCGTCAGGACCTGCTTCATGTCTTCTGTGAATTCCGTATTTGTCCGGCCCTGTTGAATGGCGAGTTCAGCCGTCGTGCGAATCAGCGAGACGGGTGCCCTTAGCTCATGAGAAGCGTCAGCAGTGAATTGCGACATGCGTTGCACGGAATCACTCAGCCGGGCCAGCATTTCGTTCAATGTCTCCGATAGCCGCTGCAGCTCATCCCCAGAGTTGGGCACAGTCAACCGCTCGGACAGGTTGCGGATGCTTATCGATTTCGCAGTCGATCGGATCTCCTCAACGGGCCGCAAGGCGCGTGTGCTGATCCAATAGCCTCCGGCGCTCGCTACAAGAAGTAGAAGGGGGACCGAGAATAGAAGTATGGTTGAGAACTGCTCTAGGGCCTCATAGAACTCGTGCATCGGTGTGGCGACCTGCACCGTATACGGCTCACCTCGAACCACAATCCGGCGCGATGCGAACCGCACTGGGATGTTTTGCACGGTCAGATTTTCTTGAAGGCTGGCGTCTCCCAACTGATCGGGTGTCCGAATCGGTACCCTGTTGTTCTCGAGGGGCAACGACCGGTAAAGCCATTCTCCGTTCTGGTTACAGACCTGGAATAAGTCCCCCCCTGGGCCCAGCACCGAGTGCTCACGAAACTCGTCTCGAATCTCGACGAGTGACAGCGAAGCGATCTGTTCATCCATGAACTTCTGGACGCCCTGGATGCGATCCTCCAGTTCGTGGTCGATGGCATGGAAAAGGCTGGCCCGCATCCCAAACCAACTGCCGACACCTAGCGCGCCGAGCCCAAGAGCCAGAATTGCCAGGTACCAGACGGTCAGCCGGACGCGGATGGCCCTGAAGTTCACTCGTCCCCTTCCCGGATGGCATAGCCGAAGCCGCGCACCGTTTGAACGAGCCGCGATGCTCCGGCCGCCTCAATCTTGCTTCGAAGCTGCCAGATGAATACGTCCAAGGTGTTATTCTCCACATCACGGTCCGAACCCCACACGGCTTCCACGAGAGCATCGCGCGATACCACGCTGCCGGGCCGTACGAGCAACCGCTCAAGGATCACGTACTCGGTCTTCGTCAACGAGATAGCCTTTCCAGCTCTGTGAACCTCGTGAGTTCCGCGATTTACACTGAGATCGCTCACCTGAACAATGGAGTTCTTCTCGGTTGAGAACCGCCGGGTAATGACGCGCAAGCGCGCCGATAGCACCTCGAATGAGAAGGGCTTGGTCAGATAGTCATCGGCTCCCAGATCCAACCCTCGTACGACGTCTTTGGGCGCGTCCCGGCCTGTCAGCATCAGAATGGGAACTTTGTTGCCCTGCGCTCGCAGCCGGCGAGCCACTGTGAATCCGTCCATCCCCGGAAGCATTACGTCGAGAACAATGGCGTCAAAGGCTTGCCCGTTCGCTTTCTCATAGCCCCGAATCCCGTCCGCGGCCGATTCAACCTTATGGCCCTCGGCGGACAGCCCGCGTTCGAGCAACTCCGCCATCTTCGAATCGTCTTCAACTACCAGAATGTGCATACCTGTCGGTACTGTCAGCTTGTCACAGCACCATGAGGATCACCTGAGTATGCCGCTCAGGCAATCCAAAGGTGGACCGGCGACACTTTCTTTAGGAGAGCTCATCTATGAAAGCCATGGCACTCGCCACGTTAGTTTTGGCCGCAACCTTGGACGCGCAGGTGATCCGCTTTGACGCCGCTCCCGCGGGAACTCTGCCGGACGGCTGGTTCTCCGGGATGACCCACAAGGGTGGACCACAGAAATGGCAGATTTTGGCCGATTCATCCGCCCCCAGCAAGCCAAGCGTGCTGGCCCAAACCTCCAATGATTCCACCGGAGGGCGGTTCCCGTTCGCCGTGTACGACAAAGCGTCGCCGAAGGATGGATTCGTGAGCGTCCGTTTCAAGGCGATCGCGGGCAAGGTCGATCAGGCGGCTGGCCTCATCTGGCGATTCCGCGACGCCGACAACTACTACATGCTGCAACTCGGCAGCGACAACACGCTGACCCTGTGGCGGAAATCGGCCGGCACCTGGTCGCAGATCGGCGACTACACCTCGCCCGATCTCGGCCTGCGGCCGGGCTCGGTCATCAACCTCCAGGCGCGGGTGCGCGACGGCGCCATCACCCCGATG
>JBEBGV010000191.1:0-2815 GCA_040081265.1 Vicinamibacterales bacterium | reverse complement strand
CTACGACCAGTCGGCGCTTGACGATGCCTATTCCCGGCCGCCGGACTGGACCAACCTCACGCCCAGCTATGCGGAGGCGATCAACTACACACACCGCGTCATCGGCGGGTACCTTCGCCTTCGCGCGGATCGCGACCTGGTCGTGGTGCTCGTCGGCGACCACCAGCCCGCGGCCTTCGTCAGCGGGGAAGGCGCGTCGTGGGACGTGCCGGTGCATGTGATCACCGCGCGGTCGGCGGTGCTCGATGGCCTGAAGGCTCAGGGCTTCCGCGAGGGACTCACGCCCCCGCGCCCGGTGATCGCGACGATGGACGGCCTGCTGCCGAAGCTGCTCACGGCCTTCAGCGACCCGGGCAGTGCTCCTGAGAGCGGTGCCGCCGAGAGCGGTGCGGCCGACGCAGGCGTCCGGCCGGTCCGGTCAGCGCCTCAGCAGTAGCGCGCCGGGACGTCCGCAAGCGTCCTTCTTCGCAGATTGCGCTGGCAGTCTTCGCCGCTTTGAGTGAGATTAGGCAATATCAAGTCGGTGTCCAAGCGTGAACGTCCGCTTTTAACCCGGCACTGAACGATCCGGGTGCTTGGCCCCGTTCATGCGTGTGAGAGGTGCATGAGTGGTGGGATGGCGCGCCGGACGAGGATCGCTTTAGAGACGATGGCCAAACTGAAGACATTGACCGTTCGGGGATTCAAGTCGATCAAGGAACTCAGCGACTTTCAGTTCACCAACTTGAATGTCTTGATCGGTCCGAATGGCGCTGGCAAGAGCAACTTCATCGCTCTCTTTCGAATGCTGGCCGAGATTGATGAGAAGCGTCTCCAGCTCTTCGTTCAGGAACACGATGGTCCTGACGGCCTGCTATTCGGCGGCCGCAAGAAGACCGAGCAGATTGAGGCCGAGTTCTACTTCGATAGGAACGGGTACCGCCTATCCCTGGTTCCTAAGGGCGACAAGTTGCTCTTCGCCAGAGAGCAGACCTTTTTCAGGGGCGACTTCCGTCCTGAGAACGTACGCAGCTACGGGAGCGGCCACGCAGAAAGCAACCTCCCCGACGCTGAGGGTGACTCGTTCGCGCAGTATGTGCGACCGGCCCTCTCGTCATGGCGTGTCTTTCACTTTCATGACACAAGCCGAACCGCAGCCGTAAGGCTAATGCAGCCCGTCAGGGACAATCTTCGCCTCAAGCCGGATGCCGGAAACCTCGCGCCCTTCCTCAGAATGCTCAAGGAGAAGTTCCCGCTCCAGCACAAGCGAATCGTCGAGACAGTGCGAATGGCGGCTCCCTTCTTCGGTGACTTTGTTTACCGCGACGATGTTGGCGAGCGAATGGAGTTGGAGTGGTTTGAGAGCGACGACAGTGACACGCCGAGGAGTCCGCGGCAGCTCTCCGATGGCACCTTGCGGTTTACCTGCCTGGCAACCTTACTGTTGCAGCCAGACCATCTGAAGCCCAGTACGATCCTGTTGGACGAACCCGAGCTTGGTCTTCATCCGTATGCCCTGGTCCTGCTCGCAGACATGTTGAAGAGGTGCAGCAGCCAGAGTCAGCTGATCGTGTCGACCCAGTCAGCCGAGCTACTGGGTGAATTGCGCCCGGAAGACGTGGTGGTCGTCAATCGCCGGCAAGGTGCTTCCGTGCTGGAACGCCTTGATTCTGAGCATCTGAAGGAGTGGTTAGAGGACTACACCCTGGGCGAACTGTGGAAGATGAACATCCTTGGCGGAAGACCGAACTGATGAAGTCCCTCGTCATAGTCGGGGAGGGACAAACGGAAGAGGCTTTCGTCACCAGGGTGCTTCGGGCGCCGTTCGTCGAGAGCAACGTCCTGGTTGACCCACGGCTGGTAGGCGGGCGAGGCGGGGCCCTTAAAGGGCAACGGGTTCTGCGCTACCTGCGCAACACGTTGCGAGAGCGACCGGACACAGTCGTGACGACCTTCTTCGACTTGTATCGACTGCCGTCTGACTTCCCGGGCGTTGAAGAGAGTCGGGGAGTCGCCGCTCCTCTCGATCGAGCGTCAGCCATTGAAGCGGCGCTCAAGGCTGCGGTGGTGGAGGTGTCCGGCTGTCGCGAAGATCGCTTCGTCCCCTACATACAGCCCCACGAGTTCGAAGCTCTCTTGTTCTCGGATGTGGCGAAGTTCGGTGAGGTTGAAAAGGAGTGGCAGCCTCGAGTTGCCCAGCTTCAGCGAGTCAGAGACGCAGTGCCGACCCCCGAGCACATCAATCACGGCGCGGATACCCATCCTTCCGCGCGGCTGGCAACCTTGTCTCCGAAGTTTCAGAAGACGCTACACGGGATCTTGCTTGCCGAAGAGATCGGACTGGCCACGATCAGGACTCAATGTGCGCATTTTGACTCGTGGATTGCCGCGCTGCTGGCACTCGGTTCCAACGAGGACGAGGGGGCCGACCCTCAGCAGTAGCGCGACGGGACGTCGACGAGAATTCTCCGGCGTCGCAGCTCGTCAAGCGAGGCCCCGAACGCGACCGGGTCCACCGCGCCGCGCACATCCACGGGCGTCGTCCACGTCTCGGGCAGATAGCGCCGAACCGCCGCGAACTCGTCCGCGTACTCCTCGGTCGGGAAGGTGAGCGTGCAGACGAACCCGTCCGCGGCGTTTGCCACCGTGTAGAGAGGGTTCAGGCGCAGCGCGCCGGCAGGCCGGTCGGGGAGCGCGATGTCGCGCCGGTTGAAGACGTCCGTCCGCGCCGACGCCACGAGCGAGATCGAGGCGTCGTCCGCGAGCGCGTCGGCGGTGGCGTGCGCCGCCAGGTCCAGGCTCCCGCCCGAGACCGCCTGGTCGAAGAGTGCCGCGT
>JBEBGV010000190.1:0-2863 GCA_040081265.1 Vicinamibacterales bacterium | reverse complement strand
GATGTCGTTGATCTGGTTGATGATCGACCCGATCTCCCCGATCGCCTCCACCGCGTCCTTCGTATCCACCTGGATCGTCTCGATCTTCCGGCTGATGTCCTCGGTCGCCTTCGCCGTTTCCTTGGCCAGTTCCTTCACTTCGTTGGCCACCACCGCGAAGCCCTTGCCCGCCTCGCCGGCCCGCGCCGCCTCGATCGTCGCGTTCAGCGCCAGCAGGTTCGTCTGCTGCGCGATCGACGTGATCACCTTGATCACCTGGCCGATCTCCGCCGAGCTGTCGCCCAGCTTCCCGACGATCGCGTTGGTCCGCTCGGCCGCGCCCACCGCCGCCGTCGCCACCCGCGCCGCCTCGTTCGAGTTCTTCGCAATCTCCCGGATCGACGCGCTCATCTCTTCCGACGCCGTCGCCACCGTCTGCACGTTCTTGCTCACCTCTTCCGACGCCGCCGACACCACGTTCGCCTGCGCCGACGTCTCCTCCGCGTTCGCACCCATCTGCTGACTGGTGCCGGCGAGGGAGTCGGACGCCTGGGCGAGCGTGACGGCATTGGCCTTGATGGCAGAGACGCTGCCAGACAGGGAATGCACGGTGCGATTGAGGGCCGCGCCCATGCGCCCCAGTTCGTCCGTGCTGGACACCACCAGCCGCTGCGTCAGGTCGCCCTGCGACACGGCCTCAAGCACACCCTCGACCTCGGCCACCGGCTTCACGATGGACTGCACCACCGCCAAGGCGAAGGCCACCGTCACGAAGAGCGCCACGGCGATCAAGCCGAGCATCAATGTGATGTCCGACGTCAGCCCGGAGGCAACCGCCGCCTCGATCGTCGCGTTCCGCTCACCGGCGAGCTTGACGACCTCATTCACGGCACCGAGGTGACGCTCATAGGCCGGGGTCAGCTTCGCCTTCATCACGACGGCCGCCTGTTCGCGACGCCCCGCCCGGACAAGGGGCAGGTACTCTTTCTTGGTCAGCTCAAAGAACTCCAGGGCCGCCGTGTGTGCCTTGTCGATGAGCGCGGTCTTCAGCGGCCCCTCGGGCAGCGCCGTTTCCCACACGGCGTGGCGCTCCTGGTAGCCGCCCGCGCCGGTTTCGAGTGCGTCCAGCCGCTTCGCCAGCGGCTCCACGTCCGCCTGCGCGGCAGTGGACAACTGGAACGTCACCAGATAGGGCTCGATGATGTAGGCCGGTGGCGGAAGCACATCCGCGATCAAGTCCTTGCCCTGCACGATTTCGCGGTAGCGCGGGCCGTTCACTTTGAAGGTTTCGAGCGTGGTGTACGACAGCAGAGCTGTCGCCACCATGGCCACTACGAATGTGCCGCCGAGCACCAAGAGCCGTGTGCGAATACCCAGTTGGCGGAGGAGTCCGATAAATCCGGCAGTGTGGCGGATGCGTGTCGTGGCAGGCGTGGCGGTCGTGGCTGTGCGCATGATGTCCTCGTCGTGCGGAGGGCCGACGGGCCGTCCGCGTGTCTCTGCACGAGTAATCGGCACGCCAGCCCGAAGGTTCAGTTCTGGAGGGCGGCCCCGGTGTCCAGGCTCAATACCTTGGCGATGTCCAGCACAAGGAGCAGGCGTTCCGGCTGCTTGTAGACCGCGTCGATGAGGTCCGCGGCAGGACCAGACACGGTGTCCGGCCGCGCCTCGCCGAGCGACGGATCGACTTCGACGACGTCTCCGATCTCGTCCACCAGCAGGCTCACGGCCCCATCCGGAGTCCGGACGACGATGTTCATCGGCAACTGCCCGTCGGGCCGCTCCGGCAGGCCGATCCGGCGCCGGAGATCCAACGCGGTTACGATCTGGCCACGGAGGTTGATGAGGCCTTCTACGACGGTTGGAGCCAGCGGAACCCGCGTCATGTCCTGATAGCGCAGGACTTCCTGGACGCAGGGGACCTCCACACCGAAGTGCAGGCCGTCGAGAAAGAAAGTGGCGTACTGGGTTGCCATGTCGCGCTCCTAAGCGGCCGCTCCGGCCAAAATCCGACGGGCTTCGGCCACGACGGCGTCCACATCCACAATTTCGGTCACGCGCTCCTGCACCACCGCCGAACCCAGGATGTAGGCCCCCGAGGAAATCGGCTTGAGCGTGTAGCCGTCCTCGACGATGTCGACAATCCGGTCCACGACGAGCGCTGCGTGGCAACCGTCGAGCCCCAGCACGATGGTCTTGCGCGAGGCGTCCGCGTCCGTGCGTTCCGTGGCCCACATGGACACCAGGGGCATGATCTCGTCGCCGTACTGGACGATCTCCTGACCACCCGAATACTCGATGCGGTGGGGGGCGAACTCTTCAAGCCGCGTGACGCAGGACAGCGGGATGCCCATCAGGGCGTGGGTGCCGGCGGAGAAGAGCAGCAGGCTGCTGCGGTCTCCCTTGCCGGCCGACGCTGCAGCGGATTCCGCGACGCGGGACGCGCGGCCGCGGACCTGCGACACGACGCCGGCGCGCTGTGCCAGGCCGATCACGTCCAGAATGAGCGCCACCGAGCCGTCGCCCATGATCGTGGCACCTGCATACATCGAGACCTGTTTGAAGTGGCGGCCCAGAGGCTTCACGACAATCTCCTCGGAGTCCGTGATGCGGTCGACGACCAGGCCAAACTGACGGCCGTCGGCGCGGAGCACGACGACGTTGGCGGCATCAAGCGCTTCACCCTCGGGCCGCGCGAGTCCCAGTTGACGGTGCAGATACACGAGCGGCAGGAGGTTGCCGCGCAGTCGGTAGAAGGGCGCGTCCTGGATGTACTCGATGGGAAGTGTTCCGCCCTCGGATTCGAGGCGCACGAGCTCAAGCAGGTTCACCTGCGGGATCGCGTAGCGTGCGCCGTCCGCCGACGTCACGACCAGGGCGGGGA
>JBEBGV010000107.1:0-10813 GCA_040081265.1 Vicinamibacterales bacterium | reverse complement strand
GTCGTCAACGACCCCAACCTCCCCACCATTCAGGGACACGGCGGCGTCGGCATCGTCGAGGCCGTCGGCCCGCTCGTCGGTCGCGTGCAGGTCGGCGACCGCGTGATCGTCGCGGTCACGCCACAGTGCGGCGTCTGCGGCAACTGCCTGCGCGGCCGCGCGGATCGCTGCCAGTGGGGCGTTGCCGCCAAGGCGATTCCCATCGCCACCGACTCGGCGGGACGCGACATCGTCGCCGCCGGCAACATCGGCGGGATGGCCGACTACATGGTCGCTGAAGAGCAGCACATGGTCCCGGTCTTCAGCACGGCCAGCTCAGAAGACCTGGCGATGCTGCACTGTGTCAGCGGCTGCGGCCTCGGCATGACGATGACGCTCTCGCCCATCGAACCGGGTTCACACGTCGCCATCTGGGGCGGCGGGCCTGTGGGCCTGAGCGCGGTGCAGGGCGCACGCATCATGGGTGCGTCCAAGATCATCCTCGTGGAGCCGATCCGGGCGCGGCGCGAACTCGCCATGAAGCTTGGCGCGACGCACGTGTTCGATCCCAACGCCGAGGGCGCCGGGCTCGTGCCGAAGATCAAGGACCTCTGCAAGGACACCAACCGCAAGCTCGCCGGCGGTCGCGACGACACCCGCAACCGCGCGCAGCTCGCCGCGGCCATCGGCCCCGACTTCGTCATCGAAGCCGTGGGCTACGACCGCGCCAAGCCGAAAGTCGAGGCCGGACCTGATCCGACCGGCATTCAGCCGCTGCAGCAGATGTGGCAGGCCGCGTCGACGATGAGTTCGCTGTGCACCTGCGGTGTGGGCTTCCCACCCCAGGCCACCATCACCTTCCCGGTGAATCAGTGGACTAACAGCGGACGGCAGCACCACTCCAGCCAGTTCGGTGGCGTGAACACCATGCGCGACCTGCCGCGGATGGCGCGCTTGATCGAAAAGGGGCTCTTCGACGCCAAGTCGCTCATCACCTCGAGGTTCTCACTCGAGAAGGGCATGGACGCCTATGTGGCTGTGGCCGACCGCACCACCGTGACCGCGATGATTGTGTGGGATTCACCGCGACGCGGCTGAAGCCGTACATAAAAACGGGCGGGTCCGAGAGGACCCGCCCTTCAACTACCAGCAACTAGCAACCAGCAACTGACGGGTCTTTTCAGACCCGTCCTACGTGCTGTCCGCTACTTCTTCTCAAATATCTGCGTACTGCCGTACATGATCCCGCGGTTGTTGCCGGTGGTCACGATGGTCATCGTCTTGCCGTCGGCCGACAGAGTGTAGGTGGCTGTTTCCACCTCCATCCCCACGTCCACGCCTTTGCGCGTCATCGTGCGGCCCATCCGCGAGAAACTCACCTGCCCGAACGCCGCCCCCACCACCGGCGCCGCCGAGCCGTCGTACTTGGCGTCGTAGGTCACCTTGATGATGGCGTCCTGGCCCACCCGGTAGGTGTCCTGCACGTGCTTGAAACTGCCATCGGGGTTGGCCGTGATCGTGATCGTGCGCGAACGCACGGCGGCCCCTCCGGTCTGGAAGGTCGACTTATCAACGTTCAGCACCCAGTTCCCCACAAACGGGTCACCCTGCGCGAGCGTGAGCGTCCCGAACGTCAGCATGACGCCGAGGATGATTGCGAACACGCCTGTGCGCGACTTGCTTCCCTGCATGAGTCCTCCTATTCCAGATCTACCAACCGCATCATCTCTTGCGAGTAGCGTTCACCCGAGGCCACCCCGGGCGTGAACAGTTCATCGAGCGTCGCAACCTCGGCGTCCGAGAGGGTCATCCCGGCAGCCGCGATATTCTCCTCCAAAAACGTTCTGCGTTTCGTGCCCGGTATAGGGACGATGTCGCGGCCCTGTGCCAGCAGCCACGCCAGAGCGACCTGGGCGGGCGTGCACCCTCGAACGCTCGCCATGTCCCCCAGCCGCCCGACGAGCCGCATGTTCCCGGCCAGGTGGTCGTCCTGGAACCGCGGCACCGACCGGCGCATGTCACCCGCCGGCAGATTAGACGTCGAAGTCACGCCGCCGGTCAGGAAGCCCCGTCCGAGGGGACTGAATGGCACAAATCCTACGCCAAGTTCGCGGCAGGCAGGTAACACGCCGGCTTCGGGATCTCGCGAGAACAGCGAGTACTCGCTCTGGACCGCCGTGATGGGGTGCACCGCGTGCGCCCGCCTGAGCGTCGCCGGAGAGACCTCCGACAGGCCGAGAAAGCGCACCTTCCCGGCGGCGACCAGGTCGGCCATGGCGCCCACGCTCTCCTCGATCGACACCTTCGGATCAACCCGGTGCAGATAATAAAGGTCGATGACCTCGGTGCCCAGGCGGGCCAGGCTGGCATTGCACGCCGACGTGATCCACGAGGGAGAGCCGTCGACCTCGATGGGTGCGCCACCCGCGCCAGCTCGTAACCCACACTTGGTCGCCAGCACGATCGACTGCCGATGTGGCGCAAGTATCGGAGCAATCAGGCTTTCGTTGCGTCCAGCTCCGTAGACGTCAGCCGTGTCGAAGAAGGTGATCCCGCGGGCCAGCGCCAACTCGAGCGTCCGGGTCGACTCCTCATCATCGGGAACGCCATAGGCCTGGGACATCCCCATGCATCCCAGGCCAAGTGCCGACACGCGGAGCGAGGGACCAAGTATGCGCATTTCCATGGAGAGCGCATTGTAACTGGTGGGTAGTGGGTAGTGAGTAGTGGGTAGTGGGTAGGGGAAACCGCCAGGGCAAACCACCCACTACTCACTACCCACTACTTCACTACCCACTACCCACTACTCACTATAATGACCACTCACAGACCCGATTTGATGGGAGTAGAGAGCATGGCAATTCGACTTGGTGATGTAGCGCCGAACTTCTCCGCAGATACTACGGACGGCCCGGTGAGCTTCTATGACTGGAAGGGCACGAGCTGGGCGGTGCTGTTCTCACATCCGAAAGACTTCACGCCCGTGTGCACGACCGAGCTTGGCGCCGTGGCGCACCTCAAGCCCGAGTTCGACAAGCGCAACGTCAAGGTGATCGGCCTGAGCGTCGACGGAGTGGACTCCCACAACAAGTGGAAGGGCGACATCGCCGACGTCACCGGCAACGCGCTGAATTTCCCGCTCATCGCCGACCCGGACCGGTCCATCGCGATGGCGTACGACATGATCCATCCCAACGCCAGCGAGACGGTCACCGTCCGTTCGGTGTTCGTGATCGGTCCCGACAACAAGGTCAAGCTGACGCTCACCTACCCCGCCAGCACGGGCCGGAACTTCCACGAACTGCTGCGCGTGATCGACTCATTGCAGCTCACCTCGGGCTACCAGGTGGCGACCCCCGCCGACTGGAAGCAGGGCGAAGACGTGATCATCGTTCCCGCCGTCTCCGATGAGGACGCCAAGAAGAAGTTCCCGAAGGGGTTTGTCACCAAGAAGCCGTACCTGCGGGTCACCCCCCAGCCGGATCGTCCCTGACGTAAAATAACGGCCACCGGGCGGCACCACGCTGCCCGATGGCCCATGGAGCTGTTCCACTCGATCGCGCCGTCGCCCACCCTTCAGGAGTTCGTCTCCGAGTACATCCTTCGTCCTGCGCGACGGGACCATCAGGTGATGGTGCGCGCCGTCACGGCCTCGCCTACCGTGCTACTGGTCTTCAACCTCGACGAGCAGTCGGAAGCCTACGAGTACCTGACCGGTCGCACTCGCCTTCTGCCCCGGGTGTTCATTGTCGGGCCGCAGACCGGTCGTCGAGCGGACGTGTTTACGAGAGGCGCCGGAATGAACGTGCTGGTGCGGTTCCAGCCGGCCGGATTTCATCGCCTGTTCCACGCGTCGATCGAAGGTCTGGCCGATACGGCGGTCGATGCATGTGACGTCATCGGGCGCGAGGTCGCCAGCCTGGCGGGGCGTCTGGCGGCGGCAGCGACGCCTGATCGTCGCATCTCGCTGATTGACGCATTCCTCGAGACGCGAGTCGCAGCGGCACGCCCGCGACACGCCGTGGCCGAGGCGGCCGCCGGCATTCTCCACGCCCACGGCAGCCTCCGTGTGTCAGACGCGATCGGCGCCAGCGGTCTCAGCGCACGACAGTTCGAACGTGCCTTCCGCGACCAGATGGGCGTCACCCCTAAGCTCTTCGCGCGTGCGGCCCGTCTCGACTTCGCCCTGCAGTTGAAGCGCGTGAACCCGACCCACACCTGGACGCGCGTCAGCCAGGAGGCGGGATATTTCGACCAGACGCACTTCGTCAAGGACTTCAAGGCGCTGGCCGGCGAAACGCCGTCGAGCTTTCCGCTCGTCGAGCGCGAGGCGCCGACGCTCGCCGCCCGTCGCCCTGCGTGAATGACGGCTTTTTACTATCCTTTCGATTCCTCCAGCGCCTAAGCTGACAAGGTTGTTCAGACTCCGGCCGCCCGGCGGGCGATCCGCTCTGACAGGAGTTCATATGCGCAGACTCAAACTGGCAGCCGTCGCAGGCGCGCTGCTCATCCTTCTCGGGACGGTTACGACGGCTCGCGCCCAGGAAGTCGACTTCACCGGCCAATGGGTGCCGATCTTTCACGAAGATGGTCCCGAACGGCTCCCGGGACCCGAGATCGCCGACTACACCGGCCTGCCGATCAACGAGGCCGCGCGCCTCCGCGGCGACACCTACGATCCCGATCGCATCTCGGCGGTCCACGAGTACCAGTGCCGCCAGCACGCCGGTGACTACGGGATGCGCGGGCTTGCCAACATGCGGATCACCGCCGAGCTCGATCCGGTCACGCAGCGCTTTACCCAGTTCCGCACCCGCATCGGTTTCCACGACGCCGAGCGGACGATCTATCTCGACGGCCGTCCCGAACCGCCGCCGAATGCGCCGCACACCTGGGGCGGCTTTTCGGTGGCGTCCTGGGACGGCAGCATGCTGAACATCAGGACCACGCACCTCAAGGCGTACTACATCCGGAGGAACGGCATCCCGGCGAGCGACTCGCGCACGTTTACCGAACACTGGGTGCGGCACGGCAACATCCTGACGGTCGTGACGGTGATCGAGGACCCGGTGTTCCTGACCGAGCGCCTGGTCCGCAGCCAGTCGTGGGCGCTCGACCCGGGCCAGACGATGGGCAGCAACTGGTGCGACACCGCGCCGGAGCTGGTCCTCGAGCCGGGCAAGGTGCCCAACTACCTGCCGGGCGCCAACCCCTATCTTCGCGAGTTCGCCGGCTGGTACGGGCTGCCGTACGAAGCGACCCGCGGCGGCGCCGAGACGATGTATCCCGAGTACCGGGCGAAGATGCCGCAGACCTTCTCGACGCTGGATCGCTGTACCCGCTACTGCCAGTGCATGAATGTCGGCGGCGGGTGTGGGCTGGGCGTCCAACCGGCACCGGTGGCCAGGCCCGCGCCGACGCCGACGCCGACGCCAGCGCGGCGGCCCCAGTAGGAGCGCCATGAAGCACACCCTACTTCGCCCGACTTCCCTCGGCGCCGCCCTCGCCGCGGCCGGCGTGCTCCTGTTCGGGGCAAGCCACCTGCGTGCGCAGGCCCAGGTGTCCGTCCTGCCAGTGCAGGGCCGCGTATCGCTGATGACGGCGGGCGACGCCAACGTCACCGTCCAGGTCGGCAGGAGCGGCGTCGTTCTCGTCGACACGCCGCCGGCGGACCTTGCGCCGCAGGTGATCACCGAGATCCGGAAGCTCTCAGCACGGCCGATTCGGCACATCGTCCAGACGTCGGCCAGCTCCGATCGCATCGGCGGCACCGTGGCGCTGCTCGGCCCGGCGGGTGCGCGCGGCTTAGCGCTCGGCGCCGGCCTCTTCGGCTTCGGCGCCACCGGCGCGTCCCGTCCCAACGTGGCGGCTCAGGACAACGTGCTGAACCGGCTGTCCGCCACGACCCCCGCCGTCGCGCCAGGGCTGCTGCCGACGATGACGGATTTCCTGCCGACCCTCGACCTGTTCAACGACGAGGCGATCGTGCTGTATCACGTCCCGGCGGCGCACAGCGACGGCGACTCGATCGTCTTCTTCCGCCGCTCCGACGTGATCAGCACCGGCAACATCTACACGCCGGGGCGGTACCCGGTCATCGACACCACGCGCGGCGGCAGCGTGAATGGTCTGATTGCCGCACTCGGCCGTGTGCTCGAGCTCGCGGTGCCCGAGGCGTTCGAAGAGGGCGGCACGAAAATCATTCCCGGCCGCGGACGTGTGGGGGAAGAAACCGACGTCGCCGAATTCCGGGACATGGTGTCGATCATCCGCGATCGCGTGCAGGACGCCGTGACGAAGAACCAGACGCTCGATCAGATCAAGGCGTCGAAGCCGTCGCGCGACTACGACGCGGAATACCGCGCCACGCCGGCCGACGCCGATCGCCTGATCGAATCCATCTTCAAGACGCTTCCAGCGCCGCCACCGACCGCCCCCGCGGCGCGACCAGGAAGCGCCCGCCCCACAGGAGGACGATCATGACGCGCAGTTGCCTGTCGCTCGTCGCGGCTCTGGCACTGGCCGCAACCGCTTCGCTCGCCGCTCAGGGCCCTCCCGGTGGCCGTGGCGGTCCCCCGCCTGTACCCCGCGCCGCAGCGCAGATCGACCTGACCGGCAACTGGGTGTCGGTCGTCAGCGAGGACTGGCGCTGGCGCATGATCACGCCGCCCAAGGGCGACTACGCCAACATCCCCGTCAACCCCGAGGGGCGCCGCGTTGGTGACACGTGGGACTTTGCCAGGGACGAAGCCGCTGGTGAACAGTGCAAGGCCTACGCAGCGCCGGCGATCATGCGCGAGCCCGGTCGCCTGCGCATCACCTGGGAAGACGACTTCACGCTGAAGGTCGAGACGGACGCGGGCATGCAGACGCGCATCTTCCAGTTCGCGCGGCCCGCGGGTGCTCCGGGATCGGCTCCAGCCACAGCCCCGGCGGCCACACCGGCTGAGCGCTCGTGGCAGGGCGTGTCGGTGGCGCGGTGGGAGGCGCCGCCGCGGGCGGCGGCCGGCGGCGGCATCGGGCTCGGCCTGGGACCGCGCGTCACCGGCGGCCGCACACTGGAAGTCAACACGACGCAGATCCGCCCCGGCTACCTCCGCAAGAACGGCATCCCCTTCAGCGCCAACGCGACGGTGCAGGAGTTCTACGACGCCTTCAAGGAGCCCGGTGGCGCCGAGTGGTTCGTGGTGACGACGATCGTGACGGACCCGCAATACCTGACGGCACCGTGGGTGACGACCAGTCACTTCAAGAAGGAACCCGACGGCAGCAAGTGGGCCCCAACGCCCTGCAAGACGAGATAGGTACGTAGGCCGGGTCCGAAGCAGGATAGTACGTAGGCCGGGTCCGAAGGACCCGGCGCACACGGAGACGATGATGACCGTAGCCGCCCGAAAACAAACCACCGAAGACGACATCACTGCCGAAGTCCTGCGCCGGCTCGAGGGGACGCCCGACCCCCGCCTCAAGCAGATCGTGCAGAGCCTCATCAAGCACACGCACATGTTCCTCAAGGACGTGCAGCTCACCGAGGCCGAATGGTTCGAAGGCATCCGCTTCCTGACCGAGACCGGTCAGAAGTGCGACGACCGACGCCAGGAGTTCATCCTCCTGTCCGACACGACCGGCGTGTCGATGGTGGTGGACCTGATCAGCCACCGCAAGCCTGAAGGCGCCACCGAGTCGACCGTGTTCGGCCCGTTCTATCGCCCCGGCGCCAACGATCTGCCGGCAGGCGGCAACATGGCGACCACCGATGCCAAGGGCGTCCCCGCGATCATTTCAGGTCGCGTGCTCGACGGCTCGGGTGCACCAATCGCGGGTGCGCTCCTCGACGCGTGGCAGGCCAACTCGCAGGGCTTCTACGACTCGCAGCTCGCCTCGCACGACACGCTGCAGATGCGCGGCAAGTACACCACCGACAAGGACGGACGCTTTCTCATCCGGACGACCCGACCGGTGGCGTATCAGATTCCGACCGACGGTCCCGTGGGCCGCATGCTGCAGGCCACCGGCCGTCACGGCTGGCGTCCCGCGCACGTGCACTTCGTCGTCTCGGCCGACGGCTACGAGCCGGTGACGACCCACATCTTCGACTCGATCGACAAATACCTCGAGGGCGACGCGGTGTTCGGCGTGAAGGACTCGCTCATCGTCGAGTTCAAGGAACACGCGAGCCAGGCCGAGCTCGCCAAGCAGCTCGGCGTCCCGGCCCCGTACGTCACGGCCGATTTCGATTTCGTCTTGAAGCGCAAATAACGACGGGTCGTTCCGACCCGTCCTACGTACCGTACGCAGGGCGGGTCCGTCCTGCGTACCGTTCACGCAGAGCCGTACGCAGGGCGGGTCCGTCAGGACCCGCCGTTCCCCGGCGCGCTATGCTCTTCGCATGTCATTCGTACGTGCGGGCAGCCTCATCCTTGGCGCGCTGCTCTTCCCCTCCCCCACACTCGCGCAGCGCGGCACCGCTGCCCCGCAGTGCGCCGTCGTCACGCCGCTCAAGGCCGTTCCCGGTCTGTACGAAGGCAGCGGCCTCGCTCTCAGCCGAGGCCTTCCCCGCCGCCTCTTCACGATGAACGACTCGGGTGCAGCTGAGGTGCTGGTGCTGAACACCGATGGTGCGCCCCGGGGCAAGGTCCTGGTATCCGGCGCAGACGTCAACGACTGGGAGGACGTCACCACCGGTCCGTGCGCCGGCGGGTCGTGCCTGTACATCGCTGACATCGGCGACAACCTCAGCGTGCGGACGCGCATCACGATCTACCAGATGCCGGAGCCCGCCGACGGCGCGACCCGCGCGACGGCAGTGCGCTTCGACGTCGAGTATCCCGACGGCCCGCACGACGCCGAGGCCGTCTTTGCCGGACCAGACGGCAGGCTCTATCTGCTGACGAAGGAGCCGCGCGGCTCGGCGCTCTACGCGTTGCCGAATCGCCTGACGCCGGCCAGCGTGAATCGACTCGAACGCCTTGCCGTGCTCGACTTCGGCACCGGCCGTGGACGGTTTGCGCGCGTCACCGACGCCGAGTCCTCTGCCGATGGACGCACGGTCGCCGTCCGCACCAACGACACGCTGTTCGTGCTGCCGACCACGGCGCTCCTGGCTGGACGACTTGCAGAGGCGTCCATCTACTCGTTGCGCCAGCTTGGCGAGCCCAAGGGCGAAGGCGTGGCTCCGGCCGTGGACGGCGAGGTCTTTGTCCTCGGCGAAGGCGGCGGCCGTCGCGCGACAGGCACGTTTGCCGCGCTGAAGTGCGCGACACGCTAGAATCCTTGCATGTACAACAGCGTCCTCGTCCTCCACTCCTGGCTCCGCTGGGTCGTGCTCATCGCCGGCCTGCTCGTCGTCGTGCGCGCCGCGATGGGCATGAACGGCCAGACACGTTGGGGCGGGGGCGACGAACGCAACGTCAAGATCTTCCTCGGCAGCCTCGACCTGCAGTTCCTGCTTGGCCTGCTGCTCTACGGCGTGCTGAGCCCGATTGTCAGGCTGGCGATGAGCGACGTCGCAGGCGCCATGAGGAACGGCGACTCGCGCTTCTGGCTGGTTGAGCACCTCGCCGGCATGCTCGTGGCGGTGGTCTTCGCGCACGTGGGACGCGGCAAGCTCAAGAAGGCGGCCGACGATGGGAGCAAGCAGCGGATGGCGGCGATCTTCTTCGGCATCGCGCTGGTAGTGATGCTGCTGTCGATTCCGTGGCCAGGCATGCCCGCCGCCCGTCCCCTCTTCCGCTTCTGAGTGACTGAGCACGCCGGGTCCTCCGGACCCGGCCTACGTGCTGTGGATTCACCCGGCCTACGTACCTCCGACTTCGTCGTACGTAGGGCGGGTCGGAACGACCCGCCGCACGATCGCATCCGCCTGCACGTCGTACGCGAGGGGACTGGCCCGCCGGTCATCCTGCTCCACGGCTTCCCCGAATTCTGGTACTCGTGGCGCAACCAGATCGCGCCTCTCGCCGCAGCCGGCTACGCCGTGTCCGCGCCCGACATGCGCGGCTTCAACCTGTCGGACAAGCCGCAGGGCGTCGAGCACTACGCCATCGACCACCTCGTTGCCGACGTCGCGGCGCTGGTCGAAGCGACCGGCCTCCCGCGGGCGCACATCGTCGGCCACGACTGGGGCGGACTCGTGGCGTGGTTCGTCGCGGCGCGGCGGCCAGACATCGTCGACACCCTGTCGATCATCAACGCACCGCACCCGACCATCTACGGTCGTGGGCTGTGGCGGACCAGGCAGTGGTTCAAGAGCTTCTACGTGCCTGTGTTCATGACACCGTGGCTGGCCGAGGTCCTCATCTCGGCTGGCGGCTACTTCCTGCTGCGGCAGATGTTCACCCGCGGCGCAGGTCGTCGCGGGGTTTTCTCGGACCAGGACATGGCGCGCTACGTGGAGGCAGCCGCGCGTCCCGGAGCGCTCACCAGCGGGCTGAACTATTACCGCGCGAACGCGCGTCTCGGCTTCCGGGCCGAGCCCCTGCCGCGTATCGACTCGCCCACGCTGGTCATCTGGGGCGAGCGCGATCCGGCCCTCGGCGTTGAGCTGCTGAACGGCCTGGACGAGATGGTCAGCGACCTGCGCATCGAGCGCCTGCCCGGCGTCGGCCACTGGGTGCAGAGCGAGGCGCCGGATGCTGTTACGGCGCTGCTCCTTTCGCACTTCGCACCCACTCGTACGTAGGCCGGGTCGGAACGACCCGGCGTTCACGCCCTCGGCGGGTCCTACAGGACCCGCCCTACGTACCGCCTACCGCTTCACTCACTCGTACGTAGGCCGGGTCGGAACGACCCGGCGTTCACGCCCGCGGCGGGTCCTACCGGACCCGCCCTACGT
>JBEBGV010000047.1:0-37263 GCA_040081265.1 Vicinamibacterales bacterium | reverse complement strand
CAGTCAGAGAACTCGCGCGCTCTACTGGATCCGGAAGTTCACGTTGCTGACGTCCTGGACGGTGGCGTCGGCGGTCCACGTGACGCGGATGCGCGCCATCGTCGTGTTCGGACCGGTCACCGTCCACTTGTAGCTCCCGGTCGTTGCGCTGGTGTTCGCGACTGACGCGGCCAGCACGGCCCAGGTGGTCCCGCCGTCACGGCTCAGTTCGACCTTCATCGACGTGCCCGCACCCAAATTGTGCGTCCACGTAATCGTGCGCTGTGAGCCCTTCGACCACGAGACGTTGGTGTTGGGCGCGGTGACGGTGACGGCTGGCGCGGCGATCGCAAACAGGGAGTTGCCGGTATCGGTTGCCGGGCTGTCGAGCGAGCGCACCCTCACCCGCGCGTTTGCTGTCACCGGACCGGTGACCTGCCACGAGTACGTCCCGCCGACGAGCAGGATGCCGGGAACCGACGGCGCCAGCGTTTCCCACGAGGCCCCGTTGTTACGTGTCAGGTCGATCGCGAAGCGGGCGCCGCCTCCGAGGTTGTGGGTCCAGATGATCTCGCGCGTCGTTCCGATGGCCCAGGCAACCGCCGTGTTCGGGTTCTGCACCGTGACCGACGGCGTCCCCGAAGAGAGGAGGAAGGTGACGTTGGACTCATCCACCGCGGTGGTCGCTCCGGCATTCTTTGCCGTCACGCGCATACGCGCGAACAGCGTCGCCGGACCCGTGGGCGTCCACGCACACTCAGTCGTGGTGCCAGGCAGGTTGGTGCACCCGGCGATGTCGGTGTAGCTCTGGCCGCCGTTGCGCGACAGCGCGACGGTGATCGACGTGGCTCCGGTCGCGGTCCACCGAATCGTGGTTGGCACGCCGATGAAACGCTGCTCGAGACCGTTCGGAGAGACGACGGTGGCGGCCAGCGGGGTGCTCGACCCCGTGATGAGGAAGCTGCTGGTGGCCGAACTCCCGGTGTGGTTCGTGTCGCCGCCGAAGGTCGCCGACACGTTGGCGGTTCCGGCGTTGACGTTGTTGGTATAGGTCGGCACCACAGGCACACTCAGATTGCCCGCACCCGTTGCGATCGCCGAACAGGGCGTCAGCGGAGATCCTGTAGCGGGCACGCTGACCGGACACGTGATCGTTGTCGTCGACGACGCCTGGGTCACTGCGATGTTGACGCTGGCACTCGCTGGTGCATACGAATTCGGGTCGCTCGGTGTGAAGGTCACCGACAGTTGGCTGGCTCCAGCAGGCAGCACAGTCCCGGCCGCCGGCGTGTAGGTCAGTATTCCAGGTGCGTTGGCGACCGCATTCAGCTGTGCCGCACCGAGCGCTGTCCCGTAGACGATGCTCGCGGGAGTCGCCCACGTGAGCGTGGGCGTCAGGATGCCTGGTGGCGCGAACAGCAGGGCCGACTCGTTGGCCAGGACCTTCGCATTGAAACTCCACTGAATCTGTTCGCCGCTGGCCACTCCGCCGGTGTTGCGAATGCCAATGGTAGCTGCTCCCCCGAGCGTGGCCGCGTTACCTGCGCCAAGATCGACGTTACGGTACTGGAACAGGATCCGGTTCGTGCCCTCGAGCAGCGCCAGTTGCACGGTGACCGGCTTGGAGGGGTCGCCGGTGTGCGCGTTGTTCCATTGCACAACGAACTTGCGGCTGCCCAGGACACCAATCGTCTGGTACAGCACCGACCCGGCTCCGGCTTCGAGGAAGGTGAGGTCAGTCCAGAACGGCAGCACGGCCGGCAGGTCGCCGGGCGTCGACACACTCGACAGGTCGCCGTTGGCGAAGTCGATGATCGCGCCGCATTGCGTCGCATCGGTAATGAAATACAGCGCGCCGTTCGAGCTGACGCAGACCTGCGTATAGCTCTGCCCGTAGAAGACGAACGAGAACGGCAGTGTGAGCGCTGCTGAGCCCTCATCGGTATCAGCCAGAATGCCCACCGCGCCCGCGGCGCCGGCCAGGTCTTCGAAGCTATACAACGTGGCGTCGGTGGCGGTGTATCCCCCTGCGTCTGGACCGCGCGTAGCCCCCGAAGCGAGCAGGGGTGACACGGCAAGCATCGCCAGCGCGACGGCGATCTGCCGGCATTTCGTGACGACGAAAACCAGAGGTGACATGCGATGTCCTGGGAAGCAGTTGTTCATCACGTCCTCACCACGAGGTCTGTTTGACGACGAAGACCGCGCCACTGAAGGTGATTCTCGCCCTGCGAATGACGGGAGTCAGCGCTCCGGTGAACGGCGACACGCCGTACTGTTGAGTGAAGACGTTGCCGATCGGTCCGCTCAGCGGCCCGAGTTGGACGATGGTTGGGAGATCCACGGCGACAGTGGGGGAGCAACCCAGAGCTGAACGCGACGCCAGCACCTGCTGGGAGGCCGCCCCGGCATTCGAGAAGAGCGCACCAGAATTGCTCAGGCTGAACGAGCACGCGCCGGCCAGCTGCGTGACCAGGAACGTCTGGTTGTCAACCTGGATGGCGCCGATCCGGTTGATACCCGACGCGTTAACGTCAGCGGTGAAGTTCACCGTTCCAGAGGAGCCCCCGAACGATGTCGATACCGACAACCACCCGGCATAGCCGACCACCGATGGCGAACAACCCACGGCACCGGTCGAGAAGGTGAACGCGTCGCTCGCTCCGCCTGAGACTACGGTCGTGCTCGTCGAACTGAGGGTATAGGAGCACGAAGCCGCTGCCTGGTTGACCGTGTAGGTCAGCCCCGCAATGGTCAGCGACGCGCTGCGGGGCGTCGCCAGCGGATTCGACTGGGCCACGAAACCCACCGAGGTGCTGCCGTTGCCACTCGGGGTTGTGACAGTGAGCCACGTTGGGTCGTTCGTGGTTGCGGTCCACCCGCACACCGCCGGCGCGACGATGCCGACCGAGCCTCCGGCGCCAGCCGCTGGAGCCGAGCCGGCCGAGGACATCAGCGCATACGTGCACGTGGTGCCGGACTGCGTCAGGTCGATGGTCTGGCCGGCAATCGTCAGGTGAGCACTGCGGGCCGTCGTCGATCCAGCGTTCGAACCGATGCCGACGATGACCATGCCGTTGCCGCTGGAGGAAAGCGGCGAGACCGAGGCCCATGCGGCATCGCTTGACGCCGTCCACGGACAGTTGGCGCCGTTCATCGTCACGGCGACCAGTCCGCCGCCGCCCGCCGGCCCATAGGGACTGCCGAGCCCGGTGGTGTCGAGCGTGGCGCTGCATGCCAGCGGATCCTGCGTGATCTGGAACGGGAGGCCGCCGATGATCAGCGTGCCCGTGCGCGACACCGTGGTGGAGTTGGCCGCAACGGTAAAGGCCAGTGTGCCCGAGCCATTGCCAGACCCTCCCCCGGTGACGTCGATCCAACTCGGGCCGAGCGTCGTGCTGTAGTCGCAGCCGAGTGGGACGGTGACGTTAACGGTGCCTGATCCGCCTGCCGAGCCGATTGATGCCGCTGCCGCGCCGAGCGACGCGTTGCAGGCGGAACCAGCCTGATTGACGACCAGCGTGCGGCCAGCGATCGTGGCGTTGAGCACACGTGCGAGGCCACCCGGGTTGGCCGGCACCTGCACAAGGACCGAGCCGTCTCCGACGCCGGTCGCCGGACTGGCGCTCAAGCCGGTGGCCGTCCATCCGGTCGGTGTCGGCCCGCCACATGCCGCTGAGGCGCTGACGGCGATGGAAGCGAATCCACCAGCCGCCGGAGCGCTGAGCACCGCCGGGTTGATGGCAAACGAACACTCTGCGCCGAACTGCGTGATGGTGAAGGCGGTGCCGCCAACCGTGATCGAGCCGTTGCGCTCGGTCGCGCCCGCGTTAGGTCCGATCACGTAGCTCACGCTGCCGCTGCCGGTCCCGCTGGTATTGCCCGTCAGCGTGATCCAGGCCGGATCCGATGCCGACGCCGTCCAGTTGCAGTTGGATCCGGCCGAAACATCGAAGCTTCCTGAGCCGCCGCCGGCCGTCGCGCTGGTCGAGACGGGATTGACGCTGTAGCTGCACGGGATCGGGGCAGCGACGGTGAGTACCACCGGCGTCGCATCGACGATGTTGAGCGAACTGTCCGCGCGCAGGCTGAGCAGGCCCATATACGTCCCCACCGCAAGCCCCGTGGGGTCGATCGTGAGCGTCGCGCTCGAGGATGGAGCAGCGCCGGCGTTGGCCGACAGGTTGGCCCATGGCGCGCCCGCCAGGTTCAGCGTGTAGGGATGCGTGCCGCTGGTGCTGTTGATGGCCACCGGAATCGGCGAGGGCGCCGGTGTGCCCTGCGTGTACGAGATCTGGATCGGGTTGGCGAAGGTCACCGCGGGCGCTTCACCAGCGGCGTTGTCGACATTGAGGCGATACATCTTCGCGAAGCCGTTGCCCGCACCGTCGAAGAAGACGGCGGTGACGTAGTAGATACCCGTGGTGAGCGGCGTGCCGGAGAGCACGCCCGCTGAGTTGAGGGTCATGCCGACCGGCAGGTCGTACAACGGATGCGGCGAGATGGTGTACGGCAGCGTCCCGCCATACGGACCGAGCGCCACCGAGTACGGCGTCCCGACCGTCGCTGGGGGAATCGACGATGCCGAGAAGCCCATCGGTGAGACGAACGCTCCACTGGGGAAGACCAGCGTCTGGCCCGAGGCGTCGGTGACTGTGAACTCGAACTCGTCGAATTCACCAGGTGTGGTCGGGATGCCGGCAACGAACGCCGGCACGCCGTTTCCGCCCGGGAACAACGCGAGGCCTGGCGGCAGGCTGCCTGCTGAAACCGACCACGTCAATGGCGCAACGCCGCCGCTGACCATCGAATCGAGGAGGAACAGGAACGGCGTTCCCACCGAAGGCTCGACTGGATCCTCCGCGCCGACGACGTTGCTCGGAGTGGGCAGCAGTGGTATCGGCGTACCGGCCGGCGGCACGACGACGGTCGGCGTGTTAGCGACTGAACTGCCTGCGGAATCAGAGAATGTTCCCGGCACCGGCAGCCTGCCACTCGAGACAGGCGTGCCGGTGATGATGCCGGCGCTGCTGATGGCAAAGCCCGGTGCCGTCAGGTTCGCGGCACCCGGAGCCACCGAATAGGGTCCTGTGCCACCGACGGTCCGGATGGTGGTGGTGTACGGCACGCCCACCTGTCCTCCAGGAATCGCGCCAATCGGCCCAACCCGATTGTGGATGACGGGGATCTCGAGCGAGATCACGCGCATGGTGAAGAAATGGTCGGCGAAGTTCGCGGCGTTCGACTTGTCCGTCGCGCGGAGCGTATAAGTGAACGTGCCGACCGTGGTTGGTTGGCCGCCCAGCATCGTGGTGTTGTCGCCGACGAGGTCGGGGTCAGATACGAGCACGATGCCTGGCGGCAGCGCGCCGCCGACAACCGACCAGTCGTAGGTTGACCCGCCCCCTGTCGGAAAGCCAGCCGTCAGGGTCAGGTTCGGGCTCTGCCCGAGTCGGCCGATGGTATTCGTGTTGCTGATCAAGTGGCCGGCCGAGTTGACGACGTTGAGCACGAAGGTTCTCGTCAGCGTCGCGCCCACTGCGTCCTGTAGCGTCATGACGAACCGGTAAATACCCGTGCTCGTGGGTGCTCCGGAGAGCAGCCCGCCCGACGACAGGGTCATCCCCGGCGGCAGCATGTCCTGCGTCGCGCTGGTCGGGGTGATCGTCGTGGTGTACGGGCCAGTGCCGCCCACGCCGGTGAATTGCAGCGAATACGGCGTAGGTATCGCAGTTACCGTGGCATTGGGGATCGTGAGGCTGGTGAGCCCGATTGACGACACCTTCCACGTAAACGTGCGCCGCACAGCGGTGCCGGCGGCGTCGGTCACGATGAGGTCGAAGGAGTAGGGCCCGGCCGTCGTCGGTGACCCGGCAAGGACCGTGGTCCCCGGCGCGAACGAAGCCGGTGAGAGGATGGCGCCGGTGTAGAGCGCCATTCCGGGCGGGAGCGACGATCCCGGTGCGACGCTCCAGACATACGGCGCGACACCGCCCGACGCACTCAACGTGAAGTTCAGCACCTGTCCCTGCGCGACCTCAGGCAGGATGGTGTTCGTCATGCTGACGTCGAGCACCTGGGCAATCGGATACTGAATCGGGAGGCTGAAACGGCGCGTCAGCGCGACGCCACCGTCGTTGACCGTGACCACCAGAGAGGCAGTCGTGCCCGCCGAATCTTCAAAAGGAGTCCCGGTCAACTGTCCGGAAGTGGACAACCCGCCAAAAGGAAGTCCTGTGGTCGTCCAGACCTTGGACGCGCCGCCTCCGGTGGCGCTGAAGGTATAGCTGTAGGGCATGCCCACGATTGCCGGCGGCAGGACCGGCGCATCGGAGATCGACATCCCTGATATGCGCAGCGAGGTCGCCGCCGTACGGACGCCGCCATCGGCGACCGACGTCAGTGAGAAGTTGAACGTACCGGTGGCCGTTGGCGTGCCACTCAAGAGCCCGGCTGGCGACAGCGTGATGCCCGCAGGCAGAATTGATCCCGGCGCCAGGCTCCACGTTGCGGGGCTGCCGGCCACCGTCTGCAATGCGTACGAGTAGGCGACGCCCAGCGAGCCATCAGGTAACGTGCCTGAGTTGGTCAACAAGGAATAGGACAGGACCGTCATCGTGTAGATCCGAACGCCAATGTTGCCGGCGCCGTCGACGGCCATCAGGGTGAACTGGTAGGTCCCAGGCACCGCCGCGATGCCCGCGATGGCTTTGTTGCCCACCGCCCCTGTTGTTGGAACGAGCGCGAAGCCAGGTGGCAGAGGCGTGAGCGCCGTAATCGTGACCCCTGCGGCGCTAGTACCCCCTGTTGGGTTCACGTTCGTGCTCGAGGCAAGCCCCTGCTGGAAGGGCCCGAGCGTCGGACCCGAGCTGAACGACAGCGTCGTAGGGCCTGCCGTGCCAGCGACCGTGAACGAGACGTTCGTCGTCAACACGTTCGACGCTGCATCGGTGATCGTCACTGAGGCGGTGAACGACCCGGTGGCTGCCGGAATTCCGCTGACCACTCCGGTGGAGGGATTCAGGGCGAGCCCGGGCGGGAGGCCCGTCGCAGCCCAGGTGTAAGGCTCTGTTCCGCCCGTCACAAACAGCGCCTGGCTGTATGCGGTGTTGTAAATCAGCGTCGTCCCAGAAAGCGGCAGCGTCCCGTACTGGTTCGAGAGCGCCGAGATTCGCCACGTCACCGGCAGCAAGGCCGTTGCGCCGAGGTTATCGGTCACCCTGAGTGTGAAATTGGAAACGCCGACCTCCATGGCGCGTCCTGCCAGGTAGGCATAGCCGGGCGCGAGGGTGCCTCCGAGAGTTTCGCCGGGACCGGCGATGCTGATGCCCGCTGGCAACGTGCCTGATTCGAGCGTCCAGGTGTACGGAGCCGTTCCGCCCTGGGCGATCAGGCGAATCGAACCGTTGTTGCCGACGGTGACGTCGGCGAAGGTCGTCGCGGGAATGAACAACGCCTGCGCCGGGTTGGTGACGACGGTTAGGGAGAAGACTTTCGCAACCGTGCCGTTGGCCCCGGTTGCAGTAATCGTGGGCGTCGACGTCGACGTCGCGGTGGGCGTGCCGGTAATTGCACCAGTCGATGAGTTGAGACTGAGCCCCGCGGGGAGCGCCGTGCTCGTGAACGTACAGCCCGCCCCGCATCCGGGCGCGAGCAGCGTCTGGCTGTAAGCGATGCCGACGACTCCGTTGGGCAGCACGCCACCGTTGGTGATGGCAAACGCGTTGACGTTCAGGGTGAACCCGATGCCCGTCGGTAAGAGCGGCGCGGACAGGTCTGTGAGAGTGATCGTCGGGGAGAACGATCCCGACTGCGACGGCGTGCCCGAGATCAGGCCGGACGCGTTCACAGTCAGGCCATTGGGCAGGCCCGTTGCCGACCAGCCGTAGGCGAGCGCGCCGTACGCCGTCAACTGGAACGAGTAAGGCACACCGATCTGTGCCCTCGGCCACGTGTTGTTCGACAGGATGTGCTGTGGAACAACGTTGACGAACACCGGCCGGTCGAACGTATTACCGAGTCCGTCTGTGACGCGCACCGATCCGTTGAAGAGCCCGGGTGTGGCCAACACCCCGAAGTAGCCACCAGGCGAGGCAGCAATGTTGGTGGGCAAGGGTGCGTTCTGTGCACGCATGCCGGGGACCTGACTCACCAGCGGCGTAAGCGAGAAGGTGTAGGGCGGCGTACCTCCCGTCGCGGCCGACAGTCCGAAGTTGCGTCCGCCGATGGCGCGGATTCCCAGGTCAGGGCCGAACGAGAACTCGAGCGGCGGATTTATGCCAGCGGGGTAGATCGCAATCGTGTGACTCCGTACCGTGGCGAAACCACTGGAGTTGGTCGCCCGCACGTTGAAAATCGCCTGCCCGGGTCCAGTCGGTGTTCCGGAGATCACACCGCCGGCCGAGAGGGACAGCCCCAGCGGCAGCACCTGCGCCGGCTCCAGCGTGTAGGTAAATCCACTGCCCCCTGAAGCGGTCAGCGTCGTGGTGTAGAGCGTACCGACATTGCCGGTTGGAAGTGTGGACGCGGAGGTGAACGACACCGGCGTTACGACGAGGGTGAAGATGTGTTCGGCGAAGTTGGCGGGGTTGGTGCCGTCCGCAACACGGAAGCGTGGCGTGTAGGTGCCCGCCGAGCCAACGGCCGGCGTTCCGCTCAACACGCCACCCGACGAGAACGTGACGCCCGAGGGCAGCGTTCCTCCCACCTGCGACCACGCATAGGAGGGCACGCAGCACGCGCTCAGCGTCCTCGAGAGTGACGCATTCTCCGTGAAGAACCCGAGGTCGTCGCCTGTGGTGATTCTGACCGTCGTTGTCAGGCTGCCGATCGTGAAATATTGGCGACTGTCGTAGGTGACGCCATCAACATCGGTGAATCGAAACAGTACTCGGAACTGGGAAGCGAAGCTGGTCTCGGTCGGAGTGCCTGACACCACCAGGGTGGTCGGGTTGAGGGTCATCCCGTCGGGCAGGCGCCCGCTCAGGATCGACGCGGTGTAGGGCAGCCGTCCGCCAATCACGCGCAACTGGAAGTTGTACGGTTGACCGACGTTGCCGTTGGTCATGTTGGTCCACAGGCTGATCGCGGACACCTTCAGGTTGAAGGTGTTGGTGGCCGTGGCGCCGTCGGCATCGGTGACCGTCAGTTGGACCGGGAATGTGCCGAGCGCCGTTGGCGAACCAGTGATGGTCGCCTGGGTCGCGGCCACCCACCACTGCGTCGGCGTCGGCGGGAACTTCAGCGTCATACCGGGCGGCAGTCCGCTGGCCGACCAGGTGAATGGCCCTCGACCGCCACTGCTGACGTTGAGGCCTTTCGCGCACGGAATCCCGAGCGCGCAGTCGCCGTCGAAGTCGCCACCGTACGGCACGATGCGCGGCAGGCGCGGCGGAACGCCGACGATGGTGATGGTGAACCGCTTGGTGTACGAGCTCGATGCGCCGTCAGTGGCGGTCACGTCAAATGTCTGGGGACCGACGCTTGTCGGCGTCCCGGTAATGTTTCCAGCCGTATCGAGGGTCAGCCCGCTCGGCATCGACGCGGCAAACGTGATCGCACCGGTGCCGCCGGTGGCCGCGATCGTGGCGTTGTAGGCCACGTTCTGTGTGGCGTTCGGCAGGGGATCCGGGGTCGTGAAGCGCACGCGGTAGACCGCGAGGTTCACCGACCCACCGACGGAACTGGTCCCGTCGTTCAACGTGAAGTTGATCTGGAAGAACCCGGACGCTGTCGGAGTACCTGAAATCAAACCCGATGAATTGAGCGAGAGACCGGCTGGCAGCCCAGTGGGCGAAGTCCACGTCACCGCGCCGGCGTTGCCGTGGACTGTGAGCTGATGCGAGTAGCTCTGCGTGAGGAATGCGTCCGGGAGCGTCCAGTAGTCTCCCTGGCCCAGTGCCACCACCTTCATCGTGGCGGGAAACACCACGCCGGCGCGCAGCAGGTTGAAATTGTAGGTGCCCGGAGCCGTGGCGATGCCGATCAGTCCCTGGGTGACGCCTGGTGAAAAGAACGGTGCCGCCTCACGAACCGACAGTCCTGGTGGTATCGGTCCCGGCGACCCCGGGTCCGGGGCCCAGGTGACCCCCGCCTCAAGCGGGATCTCGACCTGACCGACGGACCGGGTTCCGAAGTCGAATTGCGCGCTCGCGGGGACCGCGCCTCCGAAGAGGAACAGCGCGCTGAGCGCTGCGACGACACAGACCGGATGACTGACGGCTCGAGTGAACGGCCTTGGGACCACGACTCCCCCTCACTGCACAGACGCTTACTGCTTCGCCGCGACTTTGATCGCGACCGAAGAATTCAGGAACGGAAAACACCACCAAGGGATCGCTCGGAACCTGGGTTGACCATGTGAGGGTCAGCCGTCGTGCACGACACGCAGACTGTGATGAACTGGACTCTGAGGAGGCTGAACCGTAGTCGAAACTCACACCGTGATCAAGCAACAGCCTCGTCAAAAGCGCACCGCGCATCGACCTAGCAAGACCATGACCAGCTCAGCCGTGGTTGTGTTCCAGAATTGCCTGCCTTAATTCCCGCGGCGCTTCCAGCGGCTCACCGTTGCCGCGCTGACACCGAGTTCGCGTGCGCGTGCGCGGACACTCATCGAGTCCCCGTCCCGCTGTCCTTTCCGCAACGCCTCGCGAGCCATGGCATCAAGCGCCGGCTTGCGTCCGCGCCCAGGCGCGTCATTCAACAGCCCCGCGGCACCCTGCTTTTCGAACCGCTGTCGCCACAGCCGTACGGTGGTCGCCGAAACACCGAGCTGACTGGCCACATCCGCCACTCGTCGGCCATCAGCCAGCAGCAGCACAATGCGACTGCGTTGGACGAGCCTGCTCGGGAGCGTCCGGCTCCGAGACCAGGTCTCGACTAAGTCGCGATCGCGTTCAGACAAAGACACGGTGGACGCTCAGGCTCGGAAGCATCAGTTATTTGTGAAACACACAATGCCCCGGGCGACGCGACGCCAGTCAGAGCGGTTACGCGCAGACTGAGGTCGCCACGCACAGCGACTTCTGCTGCCTCTTGCAAGGATCAACACGCATCCTGAGAAAACCGGACAAACAGGGGCGGTGCGGGGCGGGGCGAACTAGCGCTTGAGGAAGGTCATTGGCTCGGGATACGGAATCTCCAGCCACACCAGGCTGCAGCCACGCCCGTCAACGTCCCCGCTGAAGGCAAGTCCGTACGGGGGACTGGGGGGGGCGTCGGTCGGGTCAACGGAGCCGCCCGTCACCTGTTCACCCATCGTCATTTGAAGGTCGGTGCCCTGACCGGCGAGGGAAACACGGACTGAGTCGGACGGGGCGCCGGTCAGCCTGAGCGCCTTATGGCTGCCCGCTACCTGCGCCTGCCACACACCATTCGCGCCGCGAGAAAGGTTGAGGGCCACGACCCGAGGTTCGGTAGCTGCCGTCAGCGTCACTCCGCACGGTCCCGTAGCGACCACATGGACGCGCCATCCATCGCGGGACGCGATCCACCGCTGCGCGCTCATCAACGGGGCGAAGAAACCGCCGCCTGGTGCCGTTCGAAAGCCTTCCCCCGCCGGGTCGTTCGGCGCCAGGTGCGCCAGCAGCGCCGGTGGGACCGGGCGAGAGTCGAGGTCGCCGGGTGGTGCGCCAGTGGGTTCAAACAATGAGTAGGTGCTCCGGTCGGCCGCTGCCCTGAGGGTAGCGGCCGCCTGGGTTGCCCCTCGAGCCTCGAGCGTTGCGGCAAGCCCAAGCCGTGCCGCCCGCGTGTAAGGATGACGCTCCCCGAGCAGGGCGGCCAGCGAGGTGGGCAGGTTCTCCAGAAGCTGTTCGGTGGTCAGGCGATCAGCGGCCAGCGTTCGAACCCATGCCTCGTAGGCCACATTCCAGAGCGCGCGGGGATCCTGTGCTGCCACGAGGGTTCCCCACAGGCGGGCGACCTGCTGATACAGCTGGATGGCCGCCGTATGCTCGTCCATGAACGCGAACGACTGCGCGGCTTCGTTCGAGACGTCGAGCGTCACCTGCTCGAGCGTCGTCAGCAGTGTGCTGTCTGGCGGCCTCATCCTCGACGGGACCAATCCCGTCCAGAGGGCGATCCCGCTGGCGACGATCACTGCCGCCGCACCGTACATCATCAGCCTCCGGGAAGGGTGACGCTGACTGGCACGGTGGGTGATCCCGAGCGCGCGGCGCGCATCTCGCTCCAACGCGCTCAGTGAGAGCCGTGTGTGACGAGCGCGTACAGATTCAACCGTCAGTGTGGTCACGGGCCCGGGAAGGTCCGGACGTGCCCGCCGCAGCTCGTTGCGCAGCGTCTGCTCCCCTCCCAGAGGGTATGACGGCGGTCGTCCGCTGAGGGCGTGAAAGAGCAGTGTGCCCAGTCGCTCGACGACGTCAGATTCACTGATTGTGTGTGCGCGTGCCTCGATGCGCCTGGGATTCCAGGTCCATGCCCCTCCTGTGCTTCGAGTCAGCGATTCAATCGAGAGCGAGTCGATACTGCTGGCGAGGTCGGTGTCGGACTGCCGACTCGCACGCACGCTGATGTCGAGGGCGATGACCAGGGCGAGAGACGGACTGATCGGTCCGTGCATCGCGATCCAGTGTTCAAGAGTGACGTCGCCTTCCTTCGCCGCTGCTGCCGGAATCATTGAGACGGCATCCATGCGAACTCGACACCCGCCGCGTCGATCGAGAGGAAATTGGCGAGGGGTCGCTCGACGTCGAACGTACCAAGACGGCGTCCCCCCGCGGCGATGTTCTCGAGCCGTATGGTCGGCGCGGCTGACTGCAGGTTGGCGGCCCACAGCGTTCCGTCCCGGGGATCGACGGCGATTCCCGACAGGTAGGCCCCGGCCAGCGTCAACGATGCGGGGCGCCGTGTGCCATCTCGCGACCATTCCTCGACGATCGAGTCACCGGATTCGTGCCTGACCATCCAGAACGTGTCCGAACCGGCCGAGTAGGCAATGCCCGAATACCATCCGGACGTCGAGACTGGGAAAAGCGTTTGCGGGTTCGACCAGTCACGCTCGAACCGGTACACCGCGGGGGGCGCCAGCGGCCTTGATCCGATGGGGGCCAGGAGTGTGGTGTCAGCCCGAACGGCGTAGTTGAAACGCCCGTCAGTGGTTCCGTCGTAGAAACAGCAAAGGCCCGCGCTGGTAGATGAAATCGGGGGCGCCGGCGTTCCATCGAGGGTGAATCCAGCGCCCGGTGTCCACGGGGGCACACCCGTCATGGTCTGGACGCCAAGGTCCGACGACACGGCGAGTACCGTGGCAGTGCCCGGGTTGTAGGGCACGAGCGAGAGCCGGCCGCCATCGACGATGGCAATCCCCCCGTTGACGGTCATGAACAGCGGGCTCATCGGACCGACGGGAAGTCCCACCAGACGTCGGGTGGTTCGCCCCGTTGTCGTGTTCCACGCCGCCCAGACACCGAGCGACACGACCACGAGCACGATCACGGTGGTCAGGGCGACAGGTGTCCACCGGGCCACCCAGCGCGCTGCCGGCGAACGAAGGCCGCCCGAGGCGTCGAGCGTGTTTTGCAGGGCGGCGTGCACGAGGTTCTCGACTTCGGCCGCACTTCCTGGCCGCCCCTCCGCGCGAGGATGACAGCAGCGTTCGATAGCGCTCACCGCCTCTGGATGCGCATCAGGGCAGGCGAGGGACAGTTCGCTTCGCAGTCCGGCGGCGTGCGCGGCGCGCAGGTCGTCGAGTTGGGCACCGCTGACGGGATAGTTCCGGGTGAGCAGGCGATACAACAACACGCCGAGACAGTAGATGTCGCTGCGCACGGTTGCCGGACCGCCCGCCAGCACCTCCGGCGCCATGTACATCGGAGTGCCCTCCGCATCGAACGCCGGCGTCTGGTCGAGTAGACGGCCCGCGCCGAGATCCATCAACACGACGCGCCCGCCCCGCTCGCGCAGCACGTTTCGCGCCTTCACGTCTCGATGGAGCAGTCCGGCCTCGTGTACGGCGCTCAGTGCGCGCGCGAGGTCGAGGCCAGTCAGCAGCGCCTCTTCGGGCGAGAACGGGCCGTCGCGCGCCAGGATGTCGTCCAGGGTATCGCCCTCGAGCAGCTCCATCCAGATCCCGGACACGCTGTCATGGGTGTCGGCGCCGAACACGCGAACGATGTGTGGATGGTTGAGGCGTGCGAGCAGCCGACCTTCGTCGATGGCGTCGGCGGGTGGAGCCTCGGCGGTGAAGAGCTTGAGCGCCACTTCGCGGGCAAGACGCGTGTCCCAGGCGCGATACACGGTGCCGCTCGCCCCACGACCGATTTCAGCGCGCACCTCGAGATGGCCCCACGTTCGCGGGCCGACGCGAGCGTCCACAACCTCGGTGCCGAACAGCATCAGGCGGTGGACACGCGCGATGGCGTCGACCACTCGCAACGGGTCGTCGTCAAGGTGTGCTGAACCGCTGGAATCTACGCCGGATGCAAGCCTGTCCCCATCGAGCAGCGATTGAATCGCCCGGTCGAAACTGTCGTCACTCATCGGGACGCATCAGTGCGACCAGTCGACGCAACGCCCGCTCTGTGACCTTGCGCGCCGCGTCCGGTGTCGGGCGTTCGAGGGCGCGTGCGAGCGCGTCGTAGGAATAGCCCATCTCGAAGCGCGCGATGATCGCAGCGCGTTCGGTGTCGTCGAGTTGCGCGAGCGCCTGTTCGTAGCGCTCGAGCGAGCGTCGGCTGACGACGGCGTCGAGCGGGGATGGCTGATCAGATGGCAGGGCGTCCAGAACACTTTCACCGTCGGTCGCCGGAACCCGCCGGCGCAGCTCGTTGCGGACGCGGTTCGAGACGGCTTCTCGCAGGTAGGCGAGCAAGGCGCCATCGTGTCTGGGCTGAAAGTGGCCGAGATTGCGAAGTGTGCCCAGGAGGGTGTCCTGAACGAGATCGTCGGTGTCGAGCAGCGTGCGTGCCCGGGCCGGCAGGCGACCGTGTGCCCAGCGCTGGAGGCGCGTCAGGTAGCGGCCCATGAGCGCTTCCATAGCCACGCCGTCGCCTCCCTGCGCACGTCCGAGAAGGGACAAGGAAGTTTCCTGGCTGACCGTCAGGTCGTCCATCCATTGATTGGCCATCGCCGTTGGTGGAGCATAATCCACCACCATTCAAATTGTGATGCGGTTGTTCAGCGTTCTCATCGGCGTGCTGTTCCTTCTCCTGTCGCCCGCGCCCGCGCGGAGTCAGACCTTTACCGGAGGTGTCCGGGGCCAGGTCCGTGACGCCGACGGCGGCATCGGGGGCGTGACCGTCGTTTTGACGAACGACGCCACCGGCATCGCACGGACGACCCTGACCAACGAGATCGGGCACTACCTACTCCCGGCGCTGCCGCCAGGAACCTACCGGTTGACCGTCACGCTCCAGAACTACAAAGCCGTCGCGCTCGATGGCGTCAGGGTCGGTACGCAGGAGGTCCTCGTGGTCGACGTCGTCCTCGAGCCCGGAGGTGTCCAGGAGACCGTCGTGGTCAGCGGCGACGCGCCGCGGGCCGTTGGCTCGACCGTGTCGCTGGGCGGTGACATCGGGCGTCTGCAGTTCGACCGACTGCCGGCGCCTGGACGCAACGCATTCCTGGTCGCGACTACTCTCCCGATGGTCAACAGCCTCGGTGATCCGCAGTTCAACCGCCAGCAGGATCAGAGCGAGGCCTCGCGTATCTCCCTCGGCGGTGCCGGCGTTCGGGCGCACAGCTACCTGATTGACGGCGTTCCCATCACTGATCTGACCGGGCGCGCGGTGGTCATTCCAACCATCGAGGCCGTGGACGATCTCCGCGTGCAGGTGCGGTCCTACGACGCCAGCGTCGGTCGCACCGGCGGCGGCGTCTTCAATGTCACCGCACGGTCCGGCACCAACACCTGGCGCGGAACGTCCTTCTATCAAACGCGTCCCGTGTGGGGCCAGTCGCGTAATTTCTTCAACGAAGTGGCTGGTCTCAGCAAGAAGGAGACGGGGCTCTCCGATGCCTACTACCGTCTGGCCGGCGGAGGTGTGGGCGGGCCGCTGCGGCGCAGTCGGACGTTTGTCTGGACTGCCGCGGAGGGCTACCGATCGGCGACCACGCGGAATATGCAGGAAATGTGGCCCAGCCACAAGCAGCGTGTCGGCGACTTCTCATCGACCACGCGGGGAGGTGCACCGGTCGTCCTGTACAACCCCTGGTGCCGCGCAACGCAGGCCGATCCTCGCTGCCCGGCGACCGGAACCGGATCGCGCGCAACCGGAGGGTTGTTCACTAACGGGATCATCCCGCTGTCGCATCCCGCGGTCAGCCCTGTGGCCGCCAGGATTCTCCACGAGTGGCCCACCTCGACGATCAATGGACCGATCTCGGCGGGCGAGGACGGAGAACCGAACGCCGTCGGCACCGCCTACGTCGTTGACCGTGGCCTGATGTGGACGATGAAGGCGGAACACAAGCTTCGCGACGCCTGGTCGCTTGGAGCGCTGTACATCTACAACCGCACCGACGAGCCGGGCAGCACGTTGTTTTCACCCGACCAGTGGTACATGGCCGACCAGGCCGGCTTCTTCGGACCGCTGCGGCGTCGGCCACAGGTCGCTGTCGCCAACAGCACGATGGTGCTGAACGACTCAAACGTTCTTGCGCTGCGCTACGGGTGGTCCACCTGGGAGGACTCCTATGCGAAGCAGGAGTACACCGCCGGACTCGGCTCCCTCGGGTTCAGCCCGGCCTTTGTCAGCGCGCTCGGCCCCGGAGGTCGCGAGACCTTTCCCTCGCTCGTCTTCGATGAGGTGGTCGGTGTCGGGGGGTGGGGAGGTCAGCCAAGTCGCTGGACGTCGCCCTACTCGGTGAACGCAACGTTGACGAGGTTGTCAGGCGCCCACAGCCTGACCATCGGGGCCGACGCGCGACGACTCGGCGTGCGCACCACGACCGAGTCACTCCTGAGCGGAAACTTCAAGTTCAACCGCCTGTTCACCAGCAACGACGGCATCGGCGGGCACGACCTCGCCAGCTTCCTGCTGGGTCTGCCGGCTTCAGGGTCGGTTCCTGCCAATGCGGGACCGGGCGAGTGGTTCACCCGCTACTACGGCGCGTATGCGCAGGACGACTGGCGCGTTACCCCGCGTGTCACCTTGAGCTATGGACTTCGCCTCGAGCACGAGGACGGCCTCCGTGAAGCGCAGAACCGTCAGACCGTCGGTTTCGATCGCACCCTCGTCAACCCGATCGATGCACTGGTGCCGAAGGCAGGGACACTGCTCGCCGGCCGCACGCTGCGCGGTGGTCTGATCTTCGCCGGCGTCGACGGAGCACCCGTCGAGCAGGGGCGTCCACCTGCGCTCAAGCCATCGCCACGGGTCAGCGCCACGTTCGCCGCCAATGCCAGCACCATCGTTCGCGCGGGATATGGGTTGTTCTGGACACCGTGGAACTACGACCAGGCGCAGCACGGTCAGATTGGCTTCACGCGCACGACGCAACTCGCACAGTCGTCAGGCGAACACGACGTGCCGCTGACACGCCTGGACGATCCCTTTCCCGGCGGCATCCAGCGTCCCGTCGGGAGCGCGCTGGGACTTCTCACCGGAGTCGGTGGAGAAGTCAACGTAGTCGATCCGGAAAAGGGTGCGCCGAAGGCACATCAGTATTCGATCGACCTGCAACGTGAGCTGCCGGGACAGACAACGGTTACGCTGGGCTACGCCGGTAAGACCGCTCGCGACATCGGCTTTGGTCCAGCCTCAGCCATCAACATCAACCAAATCGATCCGCAGACAGCGCGCCTTCTGTACCCGGCGGCGGGTGGTGGATGGGATGCCGCCGCGCTGCGCGCGAGCGTCACGAACCCGTTCTTCGGCGTTGCGGAGGCAGGAGAGCTGGCGACTCGCGAGACCATTCCGCGCGGTCAGCTGCTACGCCCGTTTCCGCAGTTCGGTGACGTGCTGCTGCGTGAGGTGACCAGTGGCAGCCGGCGTCAGTATCACGCCGTCCTTGTCGAGGTCGACAAGCGCCTGACGCGCACCTGGGGCGGACGGTTCAGCTACACGTGGAGCCGGACGCTGGACAATCAGTTTGCCGACGGCGGAGTGTTCCAGACCGGAACGCTCGTGCCGCAGAACAACTACGACCTGCAGGCTGAGTACGGGTTGAGCAATCTCGACACGCCCCATCGCATTGTGCTGGCCCCGATGGTCAGTCTTCCGGGACCAGCGGTTGACCGGCGCGTTGCGCATGCGCTGTTCGGAGGGTGGACAGCGTCCGCGAACGTGGAGCTGGTGAGTGGGGCGCCACTGAACGTGGCCATGACAGAAGGCGCGTCCGAGGCCAATCTCGGGCTGCTCGGTGGGAGGCAGCGCCCCAATCTCATTGGCGATCCCGCGACGCCTGGAGACGACGCAGCGCGGGTGTCGTACGCAACGCATCCTGATGCACGCTGGTTCGATGCCGATGCGTTCGCCAGTCCCGGCGCCGGGGCCTATGGCAACGCACCGCGCACGATCGGCAACGCTCGCTATCAGTTCAGAAAAAATATCGACGTGGTGCTGGCCAAGGCGGTGTCACTAGCGGGCACCGGCCAGGCCGAGGTGCGTGTCGAGATCATCAACCTGACGAACACGCCAAAGTTCTTCGGGGTCGACTCCAACGCGGTCGACAACGCCGCGTTCGGACGGATCAGCGGGCAGGCCGGATTCATGCGGATCGTTCAGCTGAGCGTTCGCTACCGTTTCTGACACGGCCCGCCGCTGCTCTTGCCCGAGTCTACGGCGTGACCGTCGCGTCGAGCAGCGCGGCGCGCCGCGCGTCCGCAAAATACCGCAACGCTTCCGTGGAGGCGACAAACTGCTCATATGAGTAGAGCTTGCGCGTGTCGACCTTCACATCGGCGTCGATGAGGGCCTGGTAGCGCGCGACGCGGGGACCCAGCGTGTTCCAGTCGAGCCACTTGGTCGCGATATCCCTGACGTACCCGAGATACTTCGCACGAAGGCCCGGGACCGCGAGGAGCTTTGATGCGAGCGCCTTCGACGGGTCGTTCATCGCCTGGAGGGGATCGAGGTTAACTGATCCTCCGCGTCCGAAGCCACCTCGGCCTCCACCGCTGATGAAGGTCGTGTTGACGTCGTAGGGCATCACGTGAAAGCGACCGCCCGGTTCCATGTAGAGGCTGTAGTCGCTGGCCCGCGTCCAGTACCCATCGCTGTTCACGAGCACGTTGTCGATCGCCAGGAACTTGAGGGCACCGTCGACATCCAGAATCGGTGCCAGCGCAGCTTCAAGCCGATCGGGTGCGGTCTGATTCAGCACGCGGGTCAGGTTGATGAGCGCGGCCCACGAGGCGGGATCGTCCTTGCTCTTGATCTCGTACGTGCCCTTGTAACTCTCCGCGTCGTCTCCAAGGTAGGAGAGGCCCGCGCCGCGGTTGCCTGGACTTCCCGGTACCTTCCAGCGCGCGCCATCGGTGGTCTTGAACCACTCTCGCGTCAGGTCCTTGTTGAACTGCTGCTGACTGGTGAAGATGCCCCAGCTTTCACCGTTGATGACGACCCTGACGAGGTTCGCTCGTGGCGCCGGGATGTAATCGCGGGCGATTTCGAGGGCCAGCAGTGTCCGCAGGAACGATGGGTCCTCGTGCGAGTTGAGCAGGAGCAGCGTGTTGTAGCTCTCGACGTCCTGCTTCTCCTTCACCAGGTCGAGCGCGATGCGCATCGAGTGCTTCAGGCCGAGCGGCACGCCCGAGAACGACGAATTGCCATGGAACTGCACCCCGACGTCCTGGTACGCGCGTCCGTCGACCGTGAGTGTCGCCGGCACATCGATGTCCGTGCGCTTGAACGCCATGAGCTCGCGTTCCCACTCGTTGTTCTCGAAGGTCAGGAAGAGCGTGCGGATCGTGCCGGTGTCGTAGAACTGCGTTGTGGGATAGGGACGCACGCTCTCCGGCGTCACTGCGAGGCCGGGCGCCGCGTTGACTGTGCCGACGTTACGTCCGCCGCGACCGCGATTGAGGCCGAGGCTTTCTGCGCGCGCCCGCGCCGCTCGTCGCTCCGCTTCGCTGAGCCTGCCGTTGCGGTCGGCGTCGAACTCTGCCAGCAGCGCCACGTCCTCGCCGCCCCCCTCCGAAGCCGCCTCCGAAGCCGCCTCCGAAGCCGCCGCCAAACTGACCGGCCCGCAGCACCGTGTCCCGCCCGAAGGGCAGCGGCAGCCCGTTCGCGGCGCCGGCTGGACGATAAGCAGAAGTGCCGCTGACATTGACGAGCGCCGCCATGGTCAAGGCGGCGACGGTCGCCAACCGGGCGGGCGTCGGGGTGTTCATCTGCAGCGTCTCCCTCGACAGTGACCGATCAGGCGGAGCGACGCTGCGCGCGGGCGCGTCGCTGTTGCCTCCGTGCGAGAAGGTCGTAGAGGGTGATCGCTCCGGCAAAGAGCACACAGAGGCCGAGCGTGAAGAAGGCCGTTGTCATCGCCGGTTACCTCCGAGCAGCATCGCGAACACAAGAAGCGTCGCCCACGCTGCGAATCCGCAAATGCCGATCAGCACCGAGAACGGGCGGTCTGCCAGAAACTGACCGAAGACGAGCCCGCCGAGCGCGAGGTTCGCCGCATCAGCCAGCTTGTCGCTGAGTCGGTCTCGCTGCTCCGGCGTCAATCCTATCATCGTCGTCTCCAGCCTCCGGTGGAGGCGTAGAGCCAACGGCGTGCCGTGCGAAATTTCACGAAAAACGTTCAGGAGGCTCGGGCTGACTCGCCGGAGATCGCAGGTTCTTCGCGGTGGGCGGAGTTTGGCTGTGTCAGAATCTGCGCGGCCGCGATTGTCTCTCACACCGGGTTCCCGTCTTGGTCCGTATGAAGTCCTCACGCAGATTGGCGTGGGCGGGATGGGCGAGGTGTATCGGGCCACCGACACGAACCTGAAACGGCAGGTGGCTATCAAGGTGCTGCCGGCGTCGGTGGCCGGTGACGCGGAGCGCCTCGCACGCTTCCAGCGCGAGGCGGAACTGCTCGCCGCGCTCAATCATCCGAACGTCGCGCAGATTTACGGTCTCGAGAAGTCCCCTGCGACAGGCTCAGGGCAAGCGGGTGTCCATGCGCTGGTGATGGAACTGGTCGAGGGGCCGACGCTCGCAGATCTCCTCGTAAGTAGGGCGGGTCCGTCAGGACCCGCCGGGTTGCCACTCGACGAAGTCCTTCCCATCGCCAGACAGATCGCCGAAGCGCTCGAGTCGGCGCACGAACGCGGCATCATCCACCGCGACCTCAAGCCGGCGAACATCAAGGTGCGCGAAGACGGCACGGTGAAGGTGCTGGACTTCGGACTGGCGAAGGCAATGGACGCCGTCGGCAGTGGGCAGCACGCTGCAGGGGACATGACGCCGTCGATGGCGGCGACGATCACCTCGCCCGCACTCATGACCGGCGCCGGGATGATTCTTGGTACTGCTGCGTACATGAGCCCGGAGCAAGCCAAGGGACGGCCCGTCGACAAACGCGCCGACATCTGGGCGTTCGGCTGCGTGCTCTACGAGATGCTTACCGGCACGAGCCTCTTCGCCAGCGAGTCGGTGGCCGAGTCGCTGGGGCTGATCTTCTCGCGCGAACCGGACCTGGCGGCGTTGCCGGCAGGCACGCCCGCTGGTGTACGAACACTGATCGCGCGGTGCCTCGTCAGGGATCCCCGCCAGCGCCTGCGCGACATCGGCGACGCCCGGCTGACGCTCGATGGCGCCTTCGACACGCCGAGCGCGCCCCCGCCTGTGGCACACGTCGCCGGCCCTGTATGGCGCCGCGTCGTGCCGATTGTCGCGGCAGTCGCCGCGACGGCTCTCGCAGTCGGCCTCGGTGTCTGGACACTCACGCGGCCGACGCCACCGCAGATCGTGCGCCTGACGATGGCGCATCCGGCACCGGAAGTGGTCGGCGGCAACCAGTTCGACGCCAACGTCACGCTCTCTCCAGACGGCCGCCAGGTGGCGTATGTCGCAAGCCTGCCGTCTTCCACGAACAGCAACACTCTGCATCTGTACGTGCGTGCGCTCGATGAGGCCGAGCCCAGACCGCTCTCATCCTCGGCCCGCTCGCCGTTCTTTTCGCCCGATGGGCAGTGGGTCGGTTTCGTCGAAGACAACCGGTGGCTGAGCAAGGTGGCGCTCGCGGGAGGTCCGTCGACCCACATTGCGGAGATCGGCAACGGCATACGCGGGGCGAGCTGGGGTGCCGACGACTCGATCGTCTTCGCCACACTTGGTTTGGACACCGGGCTCTCTCGGGTACCGGCGTCGGGCGGAGTGGTCGAGGTGCTCACCAAGCCGGACGCGAGCAAGGGTGAAGTGGATCACCTGTACCCCGAGCTGCTCCCAGGGGGAAGAGCGATCCTCTTCACGATCTCGTTCAGTACGGAGGCCAGGGACTCGAAGATTGCGGTGCTGGACCTGACAACGCGCTCCTACCGCATCGTGCTCGACAGCGGGAGTTACGCCACTTACAGCCCCTCCGGGCACGTTCTCGTTGGTGGGTTGGGGGTGCTGCGTGCGATACCCTTCGACCTCTCGGCCCTGGCGGTCCGGGGCACCGCCGTGCCGATGGAAAGCGACGTCCTGATGAGCTCTGCCGGCGCGGCCCAATTTGCATTCGCTGCAGGCGGAACCTTGGTCAAGGTTCGAGGGAGAGTGCTCAGCGGCCTGGCAAGCACGCTTGCGTGGGTCGATCGCACCGGACGGGTCGAGCCATTGACCTTCGAACCGCGCCAGTACTCAGACCTCGCGTTGTCACCTGATGGAAGCCGCGTCGCTGCCAGGATCGATACGAACGCCGGTGGCACGGATTCCGATCTGTGGGTCCTGTCGCTCGTGTCAAAGTCCGCGAGTCGCTTGACGTTCGAGCCTGGCACAGACCAGATTCCCCTGTGGACACCTGACGGCGCGAAGGTTGTCTACCGGGTTGCGACTCAGGGATTGTTCTGGCGCCCGGCAGACGGGACCGGCAATCGCGAGCCATTCCTCGTAGGAGTTGGCAACGGCCTCGTGCCAGACAGTTGGTCCCCAGATGGCAGCTTGATCTTTGAGAACCCGCAGCCTGGGCGGCAGACCATCGCCATGGTATCTGCGCGAGCAGGGGCTCGCACACCTGTGACGTTGCTGACAGCCAGCGAGCGGTTCGGCCTTGCGCAGGCGACGTTGTCCCCGGACGGGCGATGGCTCGCCTACATGTCGAACGAATCGGGACGCACGGACGTCTACGTAAGACCGTTTCCCGCCGTGGACTCGGGCAAGTGGCAGGTGACCTCATCGGGAGGGGCCACCGGCATCTCCCGTGGCATCCTGCAGAACAACAGCGGGTCACTCCGGTGGACCGCTGACAGCCGCGCGATTCTCTTTTCGGACGCCACCGGCATCATGGCCTCACGCATCGCCGATGGCCCGACCTTCTCGGCCTCTACGCCCGAGCGCGTGCTGACGCGGCCCCTCGGCATGAGCGTGGACTTCGACATGTCACCCGACGGTTCCCGTTTCCTCATGCGGCAGTTCATCGTCGGTGACGACGATACTACCCAGATCGAAGTCGTGCTGAACTGGCTGGACGAACTGAAGCGCCTGGTGCCGTGAGGGATAGAGGCGCCGGGCCTGAAGGCCCGGCCTACGTACGGACAGACGCCGGGTCTTTCAGACCCGGCCTACGTACAGTCCAGCAACCAGCAACCAGCAACCAGCAACTGGTAACCGGCAACCGGCAACGGTCAGTACGCGTAGTCGTCGGGGGAGCGCTTCTTCGGCGTGCGGCGAAGCTTGTAGTGCACGCAGTCAGGACACCACGCGTTGGCGTCGAAGTTGGTCGCGCCGGCGTAGGGTTTTACTTCACGGTGGGTGCAGAACTCCGCGTTCCCGTCTTCGGCCGGCTGCTGCCAGCGGCACGAGCGGAAGCGCGCAAACCCGGGCGACAGCTCCGCCTCGGCGGCTGGTGCCGTCAAAGGCTCCGCTGCTGGTCCCTCGCCTTCGGTCGGACCCTCGGGCGGATCCGGTGCGAACGGGTTATTGAAGTTGGACTCCAACGGCTTTCTCCAGCGCGCGTAACGCGCGTTCTTCCTCGGGAGCGACCAGCGTGAGCGCGCTGCCGGTCGCTTCGGCTCGCCCGGTGCGGCCGACACGGTGCACGTACGCCTCCGGTGTGTCTGGAAGCTCGAAGTTGACGACGTGCGCGATCCCTTCGATGTCGAGACCCCGCGCCGCGACGTCGGTGGCGACGAGCACGGGGAAGGCCCCGGTACGAAACCCCTCCACGGCCGACATGCGCTGCTGCTGCGTGCGGTCGGCGTGCAGCGCTGCGGTCCGGATCCCCAGGCTGCTCAGGCGACTGGCCAGCTTGTCGGCGCCGATCTTGGTCCGGCAGAACACGAGCACCGGACCCGTGGCTTCATTCCTGAGCCACTTGGCCAGCCACTCTGCCTTCTCGCGTGCGGGGATCACCTGCACCGAGTGGGAGATTGTTGCGGCGGGACCACCACGACGGCCCACCTGCACATAGCTCGGATCACGGAGGAACTCGCGCGTCAGCGTCAGCACCTCCGACGGCATCGTCGCCGAAAACAGCAATGTCTGGCGCGTCGCTGGAAGCGCCGTCAGGATGCGCTGCACGTCGGGCCAGAAGCCCATGTCGAGCATCCGGTCGGCTTCATCGAGCACCAGCACTTCGAGCGCCGTGAAATCGGTGGACACATGACGCATGTGGTCCATCAGCCTGCCGGGCGTGGCCACGCAGATGTCGACGCCGGCCTTGAGGGCCTGTTCCTGCTTGTCCATGGGTACGCCGCCATACACGGCGACGCTCGAGACAGCGGTGTGATACGTCAGGCCCTGCACCTGGTCTTCGATCTGCACCGCCAGCTCGCGGGTCGGCGCCAGAATCAGCGCGCGTGTGCGCACGGCGCCTTCGGGGCGGGCTTCGGTCAGGAAACGCTGCAGGATCGGCACGAGGAACGCCGCGGTCTTGCCGGTGCCGGTCTCGGCGCATGCAATGCAGTCGCGTCCGGTCAAGGCAATCGGGATGACCCCGCTCTGGACCGGTCGTGTCTCGCGCCAGCCAAGGTCCTGAATGCCACTCAGCAGTCGCGGATCGAGCGACAGGGTGTCGTACGGCATCGGAGCCGGGTCGAAGATCGCCGTCTCATAGGTGACGGCCGCTTCGGCGTCGCGGCGGGGCTGGGGAGTCGACGGCTTGCCTGAGCGGCGAGTCGGTCTGCGGCGGGCGCGGGGCTTGGAGGCAGAAGGAGAAGCGTTGGTGCTCAAGGGAAGGCTGCTTATCTGGCGCGGAAGGTGATGATGCCGCGAACCGGATCGTAAGGGGAAACACCCACGGTGACGCGGTCCCCTGGGACCACTTTGATGCGGAAGCGGCGCATTCGACCGCTCAGCTGTGCCAGTACTTCATGTCCCGCATCGCACTGCACCCTGTAGAGCCCACCCGAATGCACGGCGACGACGGTTCCTTGCATGTCAATCAGATCATCTTTGCTCAAACACAAATCCTTTCACGGTGGCGCGACGCTTCCAGATGGTTGTGCCAGGCAGTGCGCACAGCCGCTCCGGCGCGGCGCCGAGCAATGAGTGTGCCACGTCGCTCGACAGCGCGCAAGTCTTTGGTGATCTTGCATTTGGGGACGAAAGATCGGCGGGTCCTGCGGACCCGCCCTGCGAGATGAGCGGTTCACAGGGCACGAACGGCGTCCTCGACGCGTTGCGCAAGCGCGGCGTAGTCATCCCCGCGCAGGCGCATGGGCGCGCCGAAGGTGATGCGGACTCGGCCCGGCCGAGCCATTCGCGATTTGGGGTGCAGCACGCGGTCCATCCCTTCGAGCTTGACCGGCACCACCGCAACGTCGAGCCGCGAGCCGATCATCCCGATCCCGCCGCGGAAGGGCTTCATCTGTCCGGTGTCAGCCCTCACACCTTCCGGAAAGATCAGCACTGACCAGCCCGATCCCGTCAGCTCCCCGATATACCTCAGTGTCTGGCGCGTTCCGGCTTCCCGCTGGGGCAGAGGGAAGGCGTTGAAGAAGAACGCCGCCAGCAGATAGTTCACGGTATTGGTCAACCGCTGGCGCCACGTGAAGTCGGCCGGGAAGAAGTGGGCCTTGAAGAACTCCTTGGCCATCGCCGGCGCAACCCGGGCACGGAGCCGTCCGGGCAGCGCCGCCAGGATCATCGGCACGTCCATGTGACTCTGGTGGTTCGACGCGAAGATCACCGGACCGTCAAGTTCGGCGAGGTGCTCCCGGCCTTCGACCCGCGCCCACGCGAACGCCTTCGCCAGCGGCAGAATCCAGATGGCCAGCGACAGTCGCCGGACCAGCCGTACCGGGGCACTCCTGTTCCATGAGGGGAAGTCGACGGGCTCATCGACCGTGTCGCCCGCAGGCGGGTGCTCGAGCAGCTGCTTCAGTTCGGCGACGCTGCCCGCGCCGGCGAAGCGCGACTCGTCGATGCGCGTCTGGAACTTGTCTTCGAGCGCCACCATCAACTCGACCCGTTCGAGCGACGTCAGGCCAAGACCCTCGAGTGTCGTGTCGGCGTCCACGTCACGACCGCGAGCGAAGCGAGCAATCAGCCCCTCGACCGAGTCGCCCGTATCTTCGGTCAGCGGAGCCGCTCCCGACATCACCCAGTCGCGCACGACGCGCCGTTTGAGCTTGCGCGTACCGTCGGTGCGCGGCAATTCAGCGCCGGGCCAGACCGACACGTTGCGAACGCGCTGATGGTCCTGCAGCTGTGCATTCGCCAGCCTGATCACCGCTTCAGCATCGGTGCCGGGCTCGACGACCAGCACCGCGTGCACACGTTCTTCCGTGCCCGATGTCACGCCGACGACCGCCGATTCCTTGACGCCCGGCGTGTCGTCCAGCACGCGCTCCACGTCTTCCGGAAAGACGTTCAACCCTTCCGGGGTGACGATCATTTCCTTCTTGCGGCCCTTGATGAACAGGCGCCCCTGCGCATCACGGTCGCCGATGTCGCCGGTGTGAAGCCAGCCGTCGGAGTCGACGGGGGACTGGTTACTGGTTGCTGGTTGCTGGTTGCTGGTTGCAGCTGGCCCGCTGCCTGCCGACTGCCCACTGCCGACTGCCGACTGCTCGTAGTAGCCACTTGTCACGTTCTCGCCGCGCACGAGGATCTCGCCGTCCTCGGCGATCCGGATTTCCACGCCACCAATGGGCGTCCCCACCGATCCCTTGTTGGTCTTGAACGGATGATTCAGCGTGACGATCGGCGCGGTTTCGGTGAGGCCGTAGCCCTGGATGACGGCAAAGCCCATGCGCCGCCAGAACTCCTCGAGATCGGGCGGCAGGGGAGCCGCACCGACGACAAACGCCCAGAACTTGAGACCAAGCGCGCGATGCACACGCCGATAGCGCCACCATCGGCCCGGGATCGAGATGCCCGCCGGCGGCGGCTCGGCGGCTTCCGGCATCATGCGCAGGACGTGGTCGCGCAGCACGTCCAGGATTTTCGGCACGCAGACCAGCACCGACACCCGCCTCGACTTGATCAGGCCGACGATGTCGTGCGGGTTGAGACTCCGGGTGAAGATCACCGTCCCGCGCACCATCGGCGGAATGCTCGTGGCCATCGACTGCCCGAACATGTGGCTGAGCGGCAGCAGGTTCACGAACCGCAGCGGGTGCACCACCCTCATGTACTTGCGGTACTTGAGGACCTCGCGCTCTACCGGGACCACATTGGCCAGCACGTTGCGGTGGCGAATCAGGACGCCCTTCGGTTCGGCGGTGGCGCCTGACGTGAAGATGATCTGCAGCAGGTCATCGCGGCCGACCGTGACCGCCGGCAGTGGCGCATCCGCATGCCAGTCGAGATCGGCAAACGGCCATGTGGGCGCGCCGAGGTGTGCGGCCTGTTCAGCCGTCAGCGTCACCTCGTCACCCGTCAGGACCACTTTGGCCTGAACGATGGAGGTGACCCGCGTCAGAAAGTCGACCGAGGATCTGTAGTCGATGGGGACGACGACGATGCCGGAGATGACCGCGCCCCAGTAGCAGGCGATCCATTCCGGTCGGTTCTCACCCCAGAACACGATCTTGTCGCCTTGCGCCACGCCTGCCTGGCGAAGACGTGCAGCAAACCCGCGCGCGGCGCGGGTGACGTCCTCGTACGAGGAGGTGCGGTGCCGGTAGCCATCGTCGTAGACGAGGAAGTCTCCCCGGATGGAGGCGAGATCGCCGAAGACGTCGAGGAGCGTGTCACGCCGCACGTGTGAATTATGATCGCACTTCACGTGCAGCCCTCCCCGGACCTGGCCGTCGGCGCCCTCTACGAGAGCCTCCTCGAAACCGCGCTGCGGCAGTTCTTCGATCGCGCCATCCTCGATTCGGCGTCGATGCCGGCGGCGTCGAGCGCGGCGGGCTTCGTGCTCGAAACCGCCTCAGATCCGTCGACGATCACGTTGCGGTGGTTCGGGACGCGGTACACGCTGCGGGCCCGGGGGGCTCGGCGGTTCACCTCGCATGAGATTCGGCTGGTCGGGGCGATCGGGGCGGTGCTTGCGGCCCGCTACCGGGCGGTGCTGAACCCGCGGATCGTCGCCGAGCGTGGCGATCTGTTCCGGGGAGCGATCGAGGACCGCTACGTCGGGGCGCTCCTCGACGCGCAGGTGTATGCCATTGAGGCACGTGAGGCGAGAGCCGACCGGATCGCCTCGATCATCGAGCTGCTGCGCGTCGCCGCGCTCTCGAGCTACGAGAACCGGCCGATCACCACCGGAATCCTGCTGCTCGGCACCCGGGACGACCCGACCCGTCCCGGACCCGTGCCGGCCCCCTCGGCGCCGGCGTTTACCGATTCCCTGGCCTCCATCAAGAGCTTTTTCCGTCTGGCCGACGGGCTGCGGACCCTGTTTCTGGCCAATGCGGACGGGCAATTACTGAGCATTATCGACGTCGAGCGATGGTCGACGGCGATGCCCGAGCGGACCCCGTTCGACATCACCTGCGCCGACGCCTATCACGCGCATGCCCGCGCCACGCTGCAGAACGGGCATGTGTGCGCTGTGCTGAGCCCCTCTCGCGAGGTCAAGATTTTCGCCGAGGGTGCTGAGGTCTTCACCTTCCGGGGCGCGGCGTGGCACCTGCTCGATCTGGAGGCCAAGTATCGGGTGTGGGCGGAAGCGGTCGGTGACCAGGCGCTGGCACGGCGGTTGTTCCAGGCCGCGCTCAACCTGTCCGATGCCCGTGAGGGCGCCCTGTTCGTGGTGCTGCGGCGTGCTGAAGCCGACGCGTCAAAACTGGTGGCCAGAGCCGATCGGCTCGACATTCCGGTGGCAAATGTCGGGCCGTCATCTCGTCCGTCGAGGCGCGATCTGCTGCATCTGCTCGAAGGCCGATCGGTCATCGATCTGGACCCGAGCGTGCTCGCGGCCCTGGCGTCGCTCGATGGGGCGACGGTCGTCGATCGAGAGGGGCATCTGCTCGCGGCCGGGGCGATTCTCCGCTACGCCGTCAACGACGATGTGCAGCACGGGGGCGAGGGCGCCAGAACGACCGCGGCGATGGCGGCGAGTCAGTTTGGGCTTGTGCTCAAAGTGAGCGAAGACGGCGCCATCACGTTTTTTGATCGCGACCGGGTGTGGGAAATTTGACAAGAGCCAAGGTCGATTACAATAACGACCTCTCATGCAGATCCTGATCACGGGAGCCACCGGGCAAGTCGGGTCCGCAGTGCTCGACGCGCTGCTGCGCGCAGGGCATCAGGTGACAGCGCTCGTGCGCACACCGCAGAAGGCAGAAGCGATCGCGCGTCGCGGCGTGCGTACCGTGATCGGCGATCTCGCCGTGCCCGCGACCTACGAGGAGCTGGCGCTCGAAGCCGACGCGATTGTCCAGGCCGCGTTCGACACCCGCGTTGGTGAGTCGCTCGATCGCGTCGCCATCGACTCACTCGTCAGCGCGGCGGCCCGGCGGGCGGCGGCGGGTAACCCCGTGGTGCTGATCTATACGTCAGGCTCGTGGGTCATCGGCGACACCGTGGAACCGGCGACTGAAGACACACCGTTGGCGCCGCCCGACCTGATGGCCTGGCGTCCTGCCCACGAACGGCTGGTCCTTGATGCCGCGACCCCGCTGCTCCGCACCGTCGTTGTCCGGCCAGGAACCGTGTACGGAGGCGCCCGAGGCCTGATTGCCGACATGCTCAAGGAGGCCGCAAACGGCCTGGTGCGGGTGGTCGGCAAGGGCAAGAACCACTGGCCGTGCGTGTACGAGCGGGACCTGGCCGACCTGTACGCCCGGTTGATCGCCACCCCCGACGCATCCGGCGTGTTTCACGCCAATGACGAGGCAGACGAGAAGGTCGAGGACATCGTCGAGGCGATTGTCGGCCATGCCCGGACCAAGCCGGACATCCGCCACATGCCCCTTCCCGAAGCCCGGGCAAAGCTCGGCCCCCTGGCCGAAGCGCTTGCCCTTGACCAGCGGATGCGGAGCGAGCGGGCCCGGGCCCTCGGCTGGGTGCCAACCCTGCATTCGGTGGCTGGCAACGTCGCCCGTCTTCATGAAGAATTCAGAGACGCTCGCGCCGCCGCCTGAGTCGCCCCGGCGGATTCTTGCGCCCGGTCGGGCCTCGTGGCACACTTCAACAACTATGAAGCAGACTCGCTTGTCGTTCACCGTTGCCCTGGCCGTCGCCACGGTCCTGCTGGGAATCAGCGCCTCGAGGTCCGTTGTCTTCGCGCAGGCGAAGAACACGTGGAGTGGCGTGTTCACTGCAGAGCAGGTGGCTCGCGGTAAGGAAAAGGCCATCGCGGAGTGTTCCTCGTGCCATGGCATGACCTTCAAGGGTGACCTGGCACCGTCGCTGGTCGGACCCGACTTCATCGATCACTGGTACGACGCCCGCCTCGGCGAACTCGCGCTGCGCGTGCAGAACACGATGCCGGCGAGCGCCCCGGGCACGCTCAAGCCCGAGGAATATGCCGACGTCCTCGCATTCATCCTGTCCGAGAACGGATTCCCGGCCGGCAGCGACACGCTGAAGATGACGCCGGTCGACGCGCTCGACGCGATCAAGATCACCAAGACCAAGTAAGAAGACACGCCAGGCCCCATGCGCGCTCGGGGCCTGGCTGCTTCGCTCCTCGTCACCGCCTTCACCCTCTTCCTTCTCTTCGTCGATAAACCCGGCCGCGCTCGCCGCGACAGCCTGCTGCCGCCGTTTGGCTCGATCTCGGCCGCCGAGGTCGCTGAGCACCTGCGCTTCCTGTCGAGTGATCGACTCGAGGGACGTGCGCCGGCTACAGCCGGAGGCACCCTCGCAGCCGAGTATCTTGCCGAGCAACTGACGCGGCTTGGATACGCTCCGGCCGGAGACGAGGGCACGTTCTTTCAACGTGTTCCAGTCGTTGAATCCGTGATCGATCCGCAGACGACCATTCGCATCGATGACCAGCCGGCGCTGAAGATCCCGTCTGAGATGGTGGTGTTCAGCGATCTGCTGGATCAGACCATCGCTGTCAGCGCAGACGTGGTGTTTGTCGGCCACGGCATCGTGGCACCGGAGTACGAGTGGGACGACTACGCGGGCATAAACGTGACGGGCCGGATTGTTCTGGTGATGGTCAACGAGCCCGCTGCCACGGCAGCAGAGCCCGCACTCTTCGGCGGAGCCGAGCTTTCCTACTACGGTCGCTGGACCTACAAGTTCGAAGAAGCGGCCCGACACGGCGCGGTCGGCGTGATTCTCATCCACACCGACCAGTCAGCCACGTATCCGTGGCAGGTGGTGCAGTCGTCGTGGGGTGGCCCGCAGTACTCGCTGCCGCCAGCAACGGGTCAGCCGGCGTTGACGCTGAAGGCGTGGGTGACCGACGCCGTTGCACGTGAGATGACGAGGCGGGGAGGCCGCGACCTCGACGCGCTTCGTCGAGGGGCGACGGTGCGCGGCGCCATGCCCGTGTCTCTCGGTGTCCGGGTGTCCGCATCGATTGTCCGACGCGTTGAGCAGAAGGTATCTCCGAACGTCATTGGCGTTCTTGAAGGCTCCGATCCGTCACAGGGCGTGATGGTCACAGCCCACTACGATCACCTGGGCGTACGACCCGCGGGGGCATCGGAACCCGCGGATGCGGACCGCATCTACAACGGCGCGCTGGACAACGCGTCAGGTGTGGCGGGCGCGCTGGCGATTGCCCGGGCGTTCTCGGCCGCTGGCGCCCGCCCGCGGCGTTCAATCTACGTGATGTTCACGACGGCGGAGGAGTCGGGCCTGCTCGGCGCGGAGTACTTCGTGCAGCATCCGGCGCTTCCTGTGTCGGCGTTCGCCGCAGAGGTGAATATCGACGAGCTCAACGTGTTCGGCCCCTCCGGTGATCTCGTTCTTCTCGGCGCTGAGCGATCGACGATTCTGGCGACCGCACGGCGAATCGCTGCACGGACCGGGCGGGCGATCGTGCCGGACCTCGAGCCGGGGCAGGGGAACTTCTTTCGTTCAGATCACTTTCCGCTGGCCAAGGCTGGCATCCCTGCGGTGTCGGTGGGGCTGCCGACGCAGTTTGTCGGACCCGACGGGGAGTCGGCGCGGGCGCGGCGCGACGCGTTCAGCGAACGTGATTACCACCAGACCAGCGACGAGATGCGCGACGACTGGAACTACGACAGCGCCGTGGACGACCTCAGGCTGCTCGGCGAACTCGTCTGGACGCTGGCCCACGATCCGGTCATGCCCGCGTATCGTGCCGACGATCCCTTCGCGCGTCCGCGGAAGTAAGCCGTACGTAGGGCGGGTCCGTAGGACCCGCCGTGCGGTGACGCCGGGTCCGTCGGACCCGGCCTACGTACAGCTCGGACCCGGCCTACGTACCGGGTGGTGCTATCAACTCCCGCGCGATGGCGAGGCCATCATCGAGCGTCTTCACGTCGCCATCGAGCTGACGCTCGTAGATCTGCTTGAGGATCTCGCCGACCCGGGGGCCGGGCTTCAGTCCGAGATCCAGCAGGTGGCGACCGAGGACGATCGCGGCCGGCGGCTGGTGCTCTACGCCCAGCGAACGCGCGCGCTCGATGAACCAGTCCATGGCCGAACAGTCGAAGGTGCCGGTGCGACCCAGGCAGTCAGCGCGCGCCACCCGTGCGAGCAGTTCCAGATTCACTTTCTGTGACAGACGCCTGAACGCCCCGTCGCCGACGTGACCGGCCTTGTGGAACATGCCCGGCTTCAGGTGATGCGACACGATGCCCAGTACCTGGAAGCGGACGTCCACGCCACCGATGCTGTGCACGTTGAGGCGGTCGAGGAGCGAATTGGTCGGGGGCACACCCGCATCTTCGTGACCGAGCGATCGGATACGGCCATCGATCATCGCCGTCGTCGGCGGCTTGCCGAGGTCGTGGCACAACGCGCCCAGCATCACGATGAGCTGTGACGCCTTGTCGGTGAGGCCCTCGAGCTGCTCGCGAGCACGGTCCATCACCATCAGCGTGTGCACCCACACGTCACCTTCGGGATGCCACTCGGGCTCCTGGGGACAACCGACCATCGGCACGAGTTCCGGCAGGAGCTTGGCGACCACTCCCAACGACAGCGCAAGCTCGAGGCCGATCGATGGGCGCCTTGCCTGGAGCAGCAGCTTCTCGATCTCGCCCCAGACGCGTTCGGCCGGCAGGTCGTCCAGCGCAATCCGCCGACAGATCCTCGTCGTCTCATCGTCGAGCGCGAACTCGAAGCGCGCGGCGAACTGAACGGCCCTGAGCACACGCAGGCTGTCATCGCCGAACGTGCGGGGGTCGACCACGCGGAGCACATGCCGATCGATGTCGCCTCGGCCGTCAAACGGATCCTCGTAGACGTCGGTCAGCGGATCCCAGGCGATCGCGTTCACCGTGAAGTCGCGGCGCCGCGCAGCCTCCGGGATCGTCATGAACGGATCGCCGACGACCTCGAAGCCCCTGTGCCCTCGGCCGGTCTTCGACTCACGACGCGGCAGCGCCACATCCACGTCGCCTGGCGCGAGGCCGATGATCTTGTAGACCGGAAAACTCTGCCCGACCGCTTCGATGCGGCCGTAGGGTGCGATGACGCGGAGAAGATTGTCCTGCGGGATGCCGAACACCTCGATGTCGAGATCTTTCGAGGCCACGCCTCGAAGGCGATCGCGAACCCATCCGCCCACGACCAGCGCCCGCCCGCCGGCGGCTCGAACACCCTGCGCGATGTCTCGTGCGGCGTCGAGCGACGTTTCGTGTGCCACTCTCAGGGCTCTCGCAGGCGTTCGAGGATGGCGCGCCACACGTCGGTCAGCCCTAACGTGCCGGCCCATCGCTCGATGTAGGCGGTGTCGATCTCGTCCCCGCTTGTTCTCAGCACGCTGGCGATGTCCCGGAGGTGTTTGTCCGAGCCGCCCTCGCGATGGAACTCCATCTTCTTCAGGATCGCGTCCTCCGGAGACGAAAACGAGGCATCCCAGTCCTCGCCTGCCCGTACCCGCCTGGCCCGCGCAAAGCGCTCGCGATTGAACGCGGATGGCGCGGGGACGATCACGTCCACCTTGAGACCCGAGCGGGGCTGAATGATATTGAACATGGAGTGCCGGTGAACGGCATCCATGGCCGCCTCGGCACTGACGTAGAAGTCGTCCTCCGGGAACTGGCGACAGAACTCCACGACGGTGTCGGCCGACAGGTCGACGACGACATCGATGTCGTTGGTGAAGCGGGGCTCGCCGTAGAAGATGGTCACGGTCGAGCCGGTGACGAAGTAGCGGATGTGCAGGCGTTCGAGTATCGAGACGACCAATCGCAGGAGCTCAGACGGCTCCATGCGACAGCCTCCGAGCCGCCTCCCGGTCGAGTGCCCGCTCGTCCCAGTCCGGATGCTCGGAACGCAGATGGCTCACGAGCATCCGACGCGCGCTGCTGAACATGCGGCTGGCGATCGCAAGGCGCTCCGCGCCGGTCTTCCTGCGAAGGATGGCGGCCATGTCTTCGGTGACGACTTCGATGCGCGCGTCGAAGGCATGCATGACAGCCCAATGATACCGTCGGTCGCCGTCGAGTGGTTTACTTCGCCGGCACGAGCCGCTTCAGCTCTTCGAACCAATTGAGGATCACGCGCAGTTCCGGCCTCTCACCGGTGCCGCCAGCGTCGTCGGTCGCCGTCACGAAACCGCCATCGGGCAGCACGTCGTAGCCCCTGGGAAAGGTTCCCACCAGACCCGGCGGGGGCACTCGATCGAGCGCCGTGACGGCGCCGAAAGCCACGGTCGGCCGTGTCTGCACCTTCACCATGACGGGGCGGCTGGCGGCGGCAGGGACATAGAACAGGCCTGCGCCGTCGGCCGCCCACGCCGGATGGAAATCGAGGGAGGTCTTTGGCGCCTGATAGCGCGCGCCCGTGGCGGGATAGGGCTGGATGAAGATGCCGCGGTTTGGCGAGGCCGCACCGCCCGGGACGTCGGAGGACGCGTAGGCGAGCCATCGGCCGTCGGGAGAAAACACCGCGCCAGTCGGTTGCACCGACCGCACGCCTCCGATCGCCGCCGCAGTTCCGCCGAGCGTGAGATCCCACAGCGTATGCGTCCCGTCCTTGACGACCCGGTACAGCAGGTGAGCGCCGTCAGGCGACCACGACTCCGGCACGTGCTCGGTTCCAGCGTCCGGCCTCGTGAGGCGCTCGGTTGCGCCAGAGCCGTCTGCACGCTGCCTGAAGATCGCTTTGTCTCCTTCGTGTTCCGACTGGAACGCGATGAATTGCCCGTTGCCAGACCAGACCGGGAACCGTGCGTGGCCCGCAAATGTCAGTCGGCGTGGTGCGGCGGCGGATCCAATGTCGTACACCCAGATATCGGCTTTGCCGGCGCTGTCGGTGCCGTACGCCAGGCGCCGGCCGTCACGTGAGACCCGTGGGTGCACGTAGGGTCCAGCCGGGATGGGGAGCAGGGTTGACGACGCGCCACGCGTGAGGACGAGAGTCCGGAACGCGTCGTTCAGCGCACCCGTTGGACCTGGCAGGTAGAGGACCGTTCCGTTGTTCGAGATGGCGAATTGCGCAGGCCTGCCGCCACCAGGGCTTCCGCGCTGCACGCCCTCGATCACCGCCACCGGTGAGCCCCGCACGGCGAGCGTGTCGACGTCAAACGGCACCGCAAAGAGCGTCCCTCCCGTGGCATAGACGAGATGCCCGGTCGGCACATAGCGGGCGCCGCCACCGGTGTGTTCGAGAACGGTCGTCTGCATGCCGGTCGAGAGCGCCTGCACGACCACCTTCGAGTTGTCGGCCTCCTCGGGGTTCGGGGCGACGGAGAAGAGGAGGTGTTGTCCGTCAGCGAGGATCTGCGGGGCATAGAGCAGTTCAGGCCCAACCCCGGTCGCGAGCGTCTCGGTGGTTCCGCCAGACGGAGACATGCGAATGATCTGGCTGGCCCCACCTTTGGGCGCGCTCACGAGAAGGCCCGACTCGTCCCAGCTCATCCCGGTGAGTCCTGGAAAGACGCCAGCGAGAGTGACCGGCGTGCCACCAGCGATGGGAATCCGACGGATCTTGCCGTCGTTGCTGGAGTCGAACGCGATCGATTGTCCATCCGGAGCAAATACGGGATAAGTGGGTGTTCCCACGCCGAGTTGTGTGCCGGGGATTGACCGTGCGGAGACATCTCCCACGGGGCGTAGGTACAACTGGTTGTCGGCCACATACAGCAGCAGGGTTCCGTCGGGGGAAGCGGCGACGGCCTGGCCCTGTCGAGTGGTGAGGACCTGACCCTCGGCCAGGCTGAAAGAGAACCTCGCGACAGTGGCTGGCGACGGTGGCGGGGCTGTTCGCCATGCCGCGGCACCGACGAGCACAGCGCCAATGGCGGCACCCGCGGCCACGGGCAGCGCCCGCGTCCACCAGGGTCGCACGGGTGCGGCGGGTGGCGCGGTGGCCTTGCGCTCTGCGACGTCGAGACTCGTGAGGTGCCGCAGCGTGAACAGCGCGCTCGAGATGTCGCCGACGCGGTCTTTGCGGTTCTTGACGAGACACCCCTGCAGCAGCGCGCGCACGGCCGGCGGCACTGTGGCAGGCACGCGGCTCCAGTCCGGCTCCTTCATCAGCACCGCGGCGAGTGTCTCGGCCACGTCCTCGGCCTCGAACGGGCGCGAGCCGGTCAGCATCTCGTAGAGCACGGCACCGAACGCCCACACGTCACTTCGCTTGTCCGCCGGTCGCCCCTTGGCCTGCTCCGGGCTCATGTAGGCGGCGGTGCCCAGGATCATCCCGACACCCGTCATCATCGCGGGCGTCGTGATCGTCGGCGCTTGCGACACGCTCCCTCTATCCC
>JBEBGV010000189.1:0-2905 GCA_040081265.1 Vicinamibacterales bacterium | reverse complement strand
CGCCCTGGGCACGTCCAGCGGCGGACGCATTCGGCTCCTTACCGGTCTCTCGCACGCGATGGAGTTCACGACCCTCGTGCACGAATACGCGCACGAACTTTTGCACCACTCGGACGACCGGCCGGCCTCACGTGACACGCGAGAACTCGAAGCGGAGGCCGTGGCCTTTGTCGTCGGCGGGGCAGTGGGCCTCGATACATCCGACTCCTCGCGAGACTACATCCATCTGTATCGCGGCGACCGCGAGGCGCTCGCGCAGTCCCTCACGCGCATCCAGCGGACGGCGTCGGCGATTCTCCAGGCGATCGAAGGCGACGCGTCCGCGGAGCCCTCACTCTGATTGGGGACATCGATGACTCGCCACGAGCGCTCACCCGCGTCGTGGTGTGTGCCTGCGCGCTGGTCGGGTGTAGGATGTTGGGCATCGAGTTGTGGCGCGCGACTTCTCACAGTCGCGACGGACGACTCGCCGTAGTGATGTCGATGTCCACAGCCTCACGATCCCCCTCCCTGCTTCGTGTCATCGCCTGGGTGTGCCTCGGGCCCTTTGCTGCCCTTGGGGGCCTCGCCTTGCTCGTCTTTGGCTTTGGTGTGCTGGCGATCGGCGTTCAACTGCTGCTTGTGTTACTCAAGCACGCTGGCGTCTAGGCCTTCCGCGTTCAACGCAGCACCAGTCATGCCGCGCGTCCGGCAGGCGCTATCGCGCCGGGCGTCGGCTCAGACGCACTAATGCCTTCTCACATCCGAGTCTGTCGAGTTCTGTCCCGCGTTCCGCGCTGCGTGGTCGTCGTGTGCACGCGGTCTCGATAGGTGGGTGTCGTCGATCGGGTGGTCATTGGGTCCGCGGCCCCCACGGCGCCCGTTGTCGGTCACTGGCTGCACCCAGCAGGCCGCGTAGACGGCGTGCCAGGGAACCTGAGCACGCTGGGTGCGGCCGCCAGTGACCGCGGGCGCCGTGGGCGCCGCTTCTGTCCTTCCCGGGACGCGTGATGGTTCCTGTCTTCTCGCGAAGGAACCAATCACGGTTCCCAAGAGGAGCAGCACCATGCAGACCACCATCCAGACCGACACCGTCACCGTCAAGATCACCGCGAACGAGACGAGCAGCCCCGCAGGCAAACTCGCCGACGCGGAACTCCACTTCGCCGATGGCCCCCTCGCAGGCCTCAAACTGATCGGCTTCGCGATCTGGGAGCGCCGCGGCGCGAGTGGCCGGAACGTGACCTTCCCGGCGCGGCAGTACAGCGTGAACGGCGAGCGCCGCAGCTTCGCGCTGTTGCGTCCAGTCGCCGATGCGACGGCACAGCATGCGGTGCGTGATCGAATCCTGGAAGCCTACGCCGAGTACGAGCAGGCGCTGGTCGCCGAGGCGTAGGCGCCCAGTCGGCGCGACGGAGGCCTTCGAGGCTCCGTCGCGCTGTAATCAGCGCGGACCACGTGCCAGCCTGTTCCCGGAACGCAGAGCCCGTCTCGAACTGGCGCCGCAGCGGGCGATGGCGGCCTACCCAGCTCACCCTGAGCTAGTAAGACAGGACACGGTTGCCATCGTCACACACCCCGAAAGCGCGGCTAATGGCTCACCCTGAGCTGTCTACCCAGCTCACCCTGAGCCGTTGGCCCAGTTCACGGTGAGCTGGGCGGGTGGTCAGGGTGAGCTACTAAGACGTCCCGTGAAGTCGTCCCTTGAACTAGTCCCTTGAAGAGAACGCCGCGCAACGTCGCGACGCCACGTCCACGCCCGCGCGTGTGCCATCGACAGTCCCACGGCATGGTGCCCGAGGGCGGCCGAGAGGGTGAGCTGGCGAGATTTCGCGCGCTTGTCAGGCAGCGAGGTGAACAATCCGGTTCGACCGTCCTCCTCGCAGACCACGCGTCGTCCATCCATCCCGCTGCGTGTCTGGTCTCTGTCTTGTGAACGCGTTGTGCCGGACCGTCGCCGCCTAGGGCGGACAGGCGTGGCGACGCACCGGTTCGCCCGAGTGGGCCCGTGCCAGGCGGACCTGCGCACGGCCGCTGCTTGCTCGCCACGCCCTCGTCAGTCCGTCACGTCGCTCGTGTCCCGTCCGTGCGCGTGTCGGGTTCCTCACGGCCACGAAGGAACCCCAACGCACACACGGAGGACACGCCCATGCCGACAGAGACGATACGCCTACGAGAGCTCACGGTTCGCTACGCGGTGAAGAAGGATGACGACGGCCGGCCGGTCCTGATTGGACAGGCGCTCAGGACGCCGCGCGAGTCGGCGGCGGTCCTCATGCGGCTCCTGCAGCACGAACCCTCGGAAGTGTTCGCCGTGCTCTTGCTCAACGCGCGCCATCATGTGCTCGCCTACAACGAGGTGGGGCGGGGGACGCTCGACACCGTGCTCGTGACACCGCGCGAGGTGTTCAAGGCGGCCATCCTCGCGAACGCCGCCGCCGTGATTCTCTGTCACTCGCATCCAAGCGGCGACCCCACGCCAAGTTCAGACGACCTCGCCCTCACCCGGCGTCTCGCGTCCGCGGGGAAGCTGCTCGGCATCGACGTGTTGGACCACATCGTCGTGGCCGACGAGGGCTACGTGAGCTTGCAGGAACGCGGGTGTCTCTGATGTCTCCCGAGGGTCGGTGTTCCGGACCATCAGCGCACGTTGGCGGCAGTGGTGAGCTGCTTCTACAAACGCGCGCTTCTCCCGCATGCGAGGTACGCAGTTCATGCACACTGCCACCGCGTGGGCACGGACTACCCGGCGCATCGACGAGACCGTCCGAACCCTACCCGCCGGCAGCTCGGACGGGACGCGCCTCGGATGATCGCAACCTCCTCAATTCGGACCATTGTCATCGCCAGCCTGGTTTGTGTGCAGTCACCCTTGGGTGTGTCGCGCGCGTCGTGGCCCGTCACGGATCTTGCTAGGGAAGCCACG
>JBEBGV010000188.1:0-2926 GCA_040081265.1 Vicinamibacterales bacterium | reverse complement strand
AGAGAACTGCCGGCGAGGGCGCCGGCCGGGCTTGCTTGGCGACATGCGGGACATCGTATCCACCTTTCGGAAGATGTCCACGGAAGCGGATCAAGCGCAGGCAAGATCTGTGTACATCCGCTTCAGCTTCGCGTTCTCAGCTTCGAGGTCTTTCATCCGACGCAGATCCGCGACCGTCGCCCCGGCGTACTTCGACTTCCAATTGAAGTACTTCGCGCGGCTAATGCCGTGCTTGCGGACCAGATCGGCGAGCGGGACACCCGCATCACCGTCCTTTAGGATGCTGACGATCTGACTTTCCGTGAACCGGGACTTTCGCATGGCCACTCCGTGGTGAAGTGCCGAAAGTCCATCATTCTATGGTCTGTCTATCGGGGGAGCGTACCTACCCATGGACGAGACGTTTGGCTTTCAAGTTGGCTTTCAAAAGGAGGAAGGAGCCCCCGAGGAGGCTCCAGAATCGCAGAATCATTCGGAAAGAGTGGTGAGCCGGGGGGGAATCGAACCCCCAACCCGCAGATTAAGAGTCTGCTGCTCTGCCAATTGAGCTACCGGCCCACTCGAGGTGTACAGCAGCGGCCTCAGCCGCTACTGCAGTCCTTCATTCTATGGTTCCGCGCCGCGGCGGCGCAAGATCGATCGTGGCGGTATCATCGCCGCATGCGGTCATTCCTCAACAGACATGGCGTATTCCACCCGGGAATGCCGTCGGTCGTCATGCTCGTTGCCGCCCTCGCATCCGGCTGCCGGGCTGAGGCCCCGACGACCTCGTCCCAGTCAGTTCCGGCCCCCGCCCCCGCGCCGGTGGTGCCGGATCTTGGTGACCACCACCACCCGATCACGACATCGAGTGCCCAGGCTCAGCAGCTTTTCGACCAGGGCATGACGCTTGTTTTCGGCTTCAACCACGAGGAAGCCGTGAGGCGCTTTCAGGCTGCCGCCGCGGCCGACGCGAATGCGGCGATGCCGCACTGGGGCATCGCCTGGGCACTCGGTCCCAACTACAACCTGGACATCGACGATCCCCGCGCCGTGCAGGCCAGCGACGCCATGTCCAAGGCGAGGGTGCTCGCTGGTGGTGCCACCCCGGCCGAACGCGACTACATCGAACTGATGGCCGGCCGCTTCTCTCCGGATCCCAGGGCCGACCGCGCCGCGCTTGCCCGCAAATATGCCGACGGCGCACGCGCGCTGATGCGCAGGTATCCGGACGACCTCGACGCTGCCACGCTCTACGCGGAGAGCCTGATGAACCTGCGTCCATGGAAGCTCTGGACGCTCGACGGCAAGCCGGCTCCTGACACACTCGAAATCATGAGCGTGCTCGAAGGCGTCATGAGGCGCGACCCCGGCCACATCGGCGCCAACCACTATTACATCCACACGACCGAGGCGAGTCCGTCGCCCGAACGTGGCCTGGCCAGCGCAGAACGCCTCAAGACGCTCGCGCCCTCGGCCGGGCACCTGGTCCACATGCCGGCTCACGTCCTGAGCCGCACTGGTGACTACGCCGGTGCCGCCGCGGCCAACACCGCCGGTGCCGAAGCGGACCGCGCCTACAGGGCCGCCGGTGGCTCGCCCGGTGGCTTCTATCTGATGGCCTACTTCTCGCACAACCTGCACTTCCTCGCCGACTCACACATGATGCAGGGCCGCTTTGCTGACGCACAGAAGGCGGCCGACGAACTGGCCGCCAGCCTGATGCCGCACGTCGACATGATGCCGATGATCGAGTCGATGGTCGCGATGCAGCTCTCCGTGCCGCTGCGCTTCGATAAGTTCCAGGAGGTCATCGCGGCACCTGCTCCTCCCGCAGGACGGCCAGTGCTGCAGGCGTGGTGGCACTTTGCGCGCGGTGTCGCCTACGCCCGCGCGAAGCAGCCCGACATCTCTGTCAATGAACGCGCCGATCTGGTGCGCGTCTCGGCGACCGTGCCGGAGTCCGCACTCTTCGGCGGCACGGGTCTCGAGCCGGCGCGCACGGTCCTGGCGGTGGCGCTGCTGGTGCTCGATGCCCGCATCGCCGAGGCCCAGGCACAGCCGGCGATAGCGATCGCCAGGTGGACACAGGCGGTCGCGGCCGCGGATCGTCTGGCCTATGACGAACCGCCCGTCTGGTTCTACCCGGTACGCGAGTCGCTCGGGGGTGCGCTCCTGCGCGCCAACCGCGCCCCGGAGGCCGAGAAGGCCTTTCGAGACGATCTTGTCAGGCATCCTCGTAATCCGCGCGCGCTCTTCGGCCTCAAGGAGGCGCTCGTCCGGCAGCAGAAGACAGACGATGCGAGATGGGTGGAGCAGGCGTTCGCAGACGCATGGCGCAACGCCGACTCGATGCTGACGGTCGAAGGTCTCTAGAATCGCGCTAAACTCATCTGTGCAATCCCGTGAACAGAGCGGGAGAATTGACGTGTGAGATGGAGGCGTATGCGCGCGACTAGAGCAGGAACCGTGCTGGCTGTGTTGGCCGTCACGATCGGGCTGTCGATATTTGGCCCTGTGGCCAGTGCCCAGGCCCAGAACAATCCCGACGAACGAGTCATTCGCGCCCTTGGCGGCAGCACCAGATTCGCCCCGGCGATCAGGACCGTCCCTGCCCTGCAGCGGATGACCAACGCCAACCGAGAGGGCATCACCAAGGTTCTCGCCGATGCCGGCCTTCAGGCCATCACGGCTCAGGTCCTTGACGCGATGTCGAGCGGGGCGGTCACGCAAACGACCGTGGCGCCCGGCACCCACCTCGAGTGGATGGCGCTTCGTCGCCAGGGCAACCCCGAGATCGTCCGCAACCTGCGGTGGGGTGGCCGCGCGCCATTCAACGCGTTCCGCTTTTCGGTCGAGACGACGACCACGACCTATAACTTCGTCGTCCCCTACGACTGCAGCAACCTGTCGCTTTTGAGCGCCGACGCGAAGGCGGCTCCACCGC
>JBEBGV010000046.1:0-37865 GCA_040081265.1 Vicinamibacterales bacterium | reverse complement strand
GAACTCTCATTCGGGAGGCCCTCCAGTAACAACGGGTTGGTGTGGTAACCCCCATTGTTTCCAGAGACTCCCGAATGAACAACGTGTGTAGCATTCACATCTAGGTCAGCGACGCCTGACCCGTCACCGGTAGTGCATCAAACAGCCCGGCGGCGGTCGCGACGATGTCCGCGGGCGGAGGTGCGACCAGCGTCAATGGTTCACGCGTGAGCGGGTGGGGCAGCCGCACCCGCCACGCGTGAAGAGCCTGCCGATCGCCGAGTACTCCGTCGCGAGTCCCGTACGCGGCATCACCGACCAGTGGCCATCCGCGCGAGGCGAGGTGGACTCTGATCTGATGGGTACGTCCGGTCACCAGTTCGCATCGAACGAGGGAGCGGGAGGCGTTAGAGGCCACGACTTCGTATCGCGTCGTGGCGAAGATGCCGTCCTGCGCTGTTGCCACCTTGCGACGGTCTGTCGGGTCGCGGCTCAACGTGGCATGGATCGCTCCCTGCCGTGGAGATGGAGAACCGACAACGACGGCCAGGTATTCCTTGGTCACCAGCCCGGCCGCCATGTCGCGCTGGATGATGCGATGCACCTCAGGCGCGACGGCCACCAGTACGAGACCCGATGTCTGCTTGTCCAGGCGCGTCACGATGCCGGGCTCGGTGGTTCGCGTGCGGCGGTGACCCAGGATCGCGTTCAACAGCGTGCCCGCGGTCTGTTTGTAGGACGGGTGGACAACCAGGCCCGCCGGCTTGTCGATGACCAGCAGTGCGTCGTCTTCGAAAATCACCGACAGTGCGCGAGTCTCGGGTGCCGGTGGCTGACGACGATGAACGTCGGAGGGCAGTGAGACTTCGACCAGAGCACCCTCGCGGAGTGCCGCCGATGCCTTCCTCGCGACCACGCCGTCGACGGTCACCAGTGCGGCGTCAATCCAGGCCTGGACGCGATTGCGCGAGAGCGGTGAGACGTCGCGGAGATGCCGCAGGATGGCCTGGTCGAGCCGGAGCCGCCCGTCCCCGCGATCGGCAAGGAACTGAACCCTTTCAGGGGGCGCCGGCATCGAAGAATTATCTCGAGGTAATCTGACGGTCATCAGGAGAACGCGCATGCATCATGTGAACGGTCACCCTCTGCTCCCACCGTTTCCCGCAGGTCTCGAACAGGCGGTGTTTGGCATGGGATGCTTCTGGGGCGCGGAACGGAAGTTCTGGCAGACGCCCGGCGTCTACACCACGGCCGTCGGGTATGCGGGCGGAACCCCAGCGAATCCCACCTACCGCGACGTGTGCTCGGGCATGACCGGACATGCTGAGGTGGTGCTGGTGGTCTTCGATCCGAAGATGACTTCCTACGAGACGATGCTCAAGGTCTTCTGGGAAAATCACGACCCGACCCAGGGGATGCGGCAGGGCAATGACGTTGGAACCCAGTACCGGTCGGCCATCTACTGTTCCAGTCCTCACCAGAAAGCGGCCGCCGACTCTTCCCGTGATGCCTTTCAGGACCGTCTCTCGGCGTCCGGTTTCGGGCGAATCACGACCGAGATTGCCATCGCGCCGCCCTTTTATTACGCCGAGGAGTATCACCAGCAGTACCTGTCGAAGAACCCCGGGGGTTACTGTGGCCTGGGTGGCACCGGCGTGACCTGTCCGATCGGTGTTCCCGCGTAGGCAGTCCACTATAATGCCCGGATGAGCCGAGTCATCTACTCCGATACCGTCGCGACCAGGGACCAGGAGGCGCTCAGGGCCGAGCGCGGGCTGAGGATCGTGTCGTCGGGTGAAGAAGGCACCGGGGTGAACGTGCTGGCCGGCGGCGTCTACGGTTACACCTATTCACCCGGTCTGGTGAACGCACCGCTCTTCGCCGTTCGCCGCTTTCGCAGCTACGAAACCCACAAGACCGCCAGCGGGGAAACGTTCATCGTCGGCTTCGCGACACCGGAGGTCGCCGCCACCATCGATTCGGCGCACGAGGAAGCGACCATTACGATCATGCCGGAGCCCGAGCCCACGGCGAATGTCCTGGTCAACATTCCTTACAGCAGGATTCAGCATCATCGCCAGTACGCGGCGCCGAACCAGCACGGGTTTACGATGACGATCAACCCGCGTCGGTAGCCAGGCGAGCTCGCCTTACTGCCGACTGCCGACCGTCTACTGTCTATCGTCCCTTGCCGGTCCCGTCTCGATGGGGCGGGTCGGATCGGCCGACCACTCGGACCACGACCCGACAAAGAGGGGCATCCCGCCCATCCCTGCGTGCTCGAGTGCCAGAAGGTTCTGGCAGGCGGTGACGCCAGAACCGCAATACATCACGGCGTCCTTCGCCTCGCGTCCTCGCAGGACTGCCGAAAACTCGCGCCGCAGTTCGTCGGGCTGGCGCATCGTGCCGTCGGCGGTGACGTTGTCTTTGAAGAAGCGATTCACAGCGCCGGGAATGTGACCGGCGGCCGAATCGAGGGGCTCGACGCGCCCCTCATAACGCTCCGGCGCCCGCGCGTCGATGAGCAGAGATGTCTGAGCCCGTCCCGATACCATCTCGTCAATGGTGACCAGCGACGTCGTGCGCACACGAGGCACGAACGAGGTGCGGGGTCGGCTCTCGATCCCGCTGCGCACCGAGCGTCCCTCGCGCATCCACTTGCCGAATCCGCCGTCGAGCACCGCGACGGCCTCGTGCCCCAAGTAGTGCAGCAGCCACCAGAGACGGCTGGCATACATGCCGTCGCTCTCGTCGTACGCCACCACCTGTGCGCCCGATGCCATGCCGAGTAGCGAGAAGGTCTCCGTCATCGCGTCGACCGACGGAAGGGGATGCCGCCCGTTCAGGCCTGAAGGGGCGGCCGAGAGATCGTCTGCCAGGCTGGCGTAGACGGCGCCAGGAATGTGAGCGGTGAGATAGGCCGTCCGGCCCGCCTCGAGATCCTTGAGATCGAAACGGCAGTCGACCACCGCCCAGGTGTCGAGATGCTCGGCAAGCTGGGCGGTGGAGACGAGCGTGGTGAACACCTAATGCATCTGCTCCAGCGCCGCGATCCGATCTTCAAGCGGCGGGTGAGTCGACATTAAAGCCATCCAGCTGCGGGTGCCACTGATCTTGAAGGTGGCCAGCGCCGTGTGCTGGGTCTCGACGAGCTCGCGATTGGCGGCGAGTCGCTTGAGCGCCGCAATCATGTGCGGACGTCCGGCCAGTTGCGCCCCGCCATAATCGGCCCGGAACTCGCGCTGCCGCGAGAACCAGGCGGTAACGAACGAGCCAAGGATGCCAAGCACCATCTGCAGCGCCATCACCATGAAGAAGTCACCCATCGAGCCGCGGTCGTCCCTCGAGTTGGAACGCAGCGCCATCACGATCAGGCGAGCGAGGAACATGACAAACGCGTTGATGACACCTTGAAGGAGGGTCATGGTCACCATGTCGCCGTTGGCGATGTGCGCCACCTCGTGGGCAAGCACGCCTTCGACTTCGTCCCGGCGCATGCCGCGAAGCAGGCCTGAGGACACTGCCACCAGGCTTCGGCTCTTCGACGGCCCGGTCGCGAAGGCGTTCACCTCGGCCGACTCGTAGAAGCCCACCTCGGGCATCGGCAGGTTGGCCTGCTGAGTCAGCCGGGCAACCGTGGCGTACAGCCAGTCGAGTTCCTCCCGCCCTGTCTGCCCGTCAACCAGCTTGACGCCCATGGCGCGCTTGGCCATGAAGCGCGAGATGGCCAGCGAGATGAAGGCACCGGCCATGCCCCAGACGAAGCAGAAGACGGCCAGTCCGCCGACCCCGGAGTACTGGTCGGCCCCCAGGACGCTGAGGATGATGGTGACGGTAGCGACGACCAGCAGGTTGGTGATGATGAACAGGAAGATGCGTTTGCCCATGGCTCCTCTCAGGATAGCAAAGGTAAGACGAGGGTCGCCCGTCTGTGGTTTCGAGCTGGCCGGTGCCGAGGTGTGCAGCGGGCGCATTGTAGCGGTTGCATTAGGGATTCGCGTTGCATTGCCATGGTCGCAATTCCTATATTGCCAAGCATGACAATGTGGCTCCCGAACATCGAGGGTCGCCCTGGCCCTGTCTACCGGGCAATCGCCAACGCCATCGACGAGGACGTCCAGAAGGGGCTGCTTCGGGCCGGAGTCCGGCTTCCCCCCCATCGCGACCTGGCCGACCACCTGGGGGTCACGGTGACCACGGTCACCCGTGCGTATGTGGAAGCGGCCCGGCGGGGCCTCACATCCGGCCACGTGGGCCGCGGCACCTTCATCCGGGGCGAGCCGGAAGAGGACGCAGGACACGTGATCGATATGAGCGTCAATATCCTGATGCCCGACCGGGAGGTGGCGGCGCTGGAGTCGCGGGTCTTCCAGCGCCGTGCGCTCCCCTGGAGCGAACTCCTCGGATACGCCCGTCCCCCCGGTCACCCTCGGCACCGTGAAGCCATGGCAGGCTGGCTGGACCGGCTGGGGATGCCTGTTGCCGCCGACCGGATTGTCTTGACGGCGGGAGCCCAGCACGCCATGCACGCCGCGTTTGCCGTCGTGACCCAGCCTGGCGACACGGTCCTGGTCGAGGAACTCACCTACTCGGGCATGCGTTCGCTCGCTCAGCAGATGCACCTGAAGCTGCGCGGGGTGCCTATGGATGGGGAGGGTCTCAAGCCGGACGCGCTGGACGCCATCTGCCGCGCGTCACGCGCGCGCGTCCTGTATTGCATGCCGAGGCTTCAGAATCCCACCTCAGCCATCATGTCCGAGCGCCGCCGGCGACAGATCGCCGCGGTCGCCGAACGTCATCGCCTGACCGTCGTCGAGGACGATGTGTACGGCTTCCTGTCGCCCGAGCGAACGCCACTGGCGACGCTGCTCCCGGAACGGACGCTCTTTGTCACCAGTGTCTCGAAGAGCCTGTTCCCCGGCATCCGCCTGGGGTGCGTGGCTGCTCCGCAGACCTTCGTCGAGAAGCTGAGCGCTGCCGTGCACGCGACGATGATCATGACCTCCCCGATTGGTGGCGATCTGTTTTGCGGCTGGATGGAAGACGGGACCGCGGCGCGAATCGCCGAATGGAAGTGCCACGAGATGGCGGCGCGGCAGGCGATTGCCAGGCGGCTGCTGACCGGGTTGCGGCTGCAGACCCATCCCTCGAGCACGCACATCTGGATGCACCTGCCGCAACGATGGTCTCCCGACGGATTTACGGCGGAACTGCGGGCACGAGGTGTGCTGATCAACGGATCGCGGGAGTTTGCTGTAGCCGACCCGCATCCGGGCGCGGTGCGTCTCTGTCTTGGTACGCCGCGCACGCGGGCCGGTCTCGAGCAGGCGCTCCTCAAGGTCACCGAGCTCTTCCACGAGCGCGCGCCGGCGGCGCGTATCGTCGTATGACCAGGCGTGGGGATCGGGAGTAGACTCAGCCGATGCGGACGTTTGCGGCGTGCGTCTTTCTGACCTGGGCGACCACTCTGCTCGCCGAGCAGGAACGGCCCGTACCGTCGGACTCGACCCGTGTCACGGTCACCGGGTGTGCGCGCAAGAGCGTCTTCATCGTGCGCTGGCGCGAGGATCATGAGCCAACGTCCCGCGAGATTGCCGACGGCCGGCGTTTCCGGCTGACCGGGCGCAAGGACGTGCTGAGTGACGTGCGGAAGCGCGAGGGCAGCATGGTCGAGCTGACCGGCCTCGTGCGGAAGAATGCCGTGGCCCCGCCGCAGGGCATCTCGATCGGGGGGCGCGTCCGCGTCGGCATCGGCTCACCACAGGCGCCACTGTCGGATCCGGCCCGTAACCCCGACATGTACCAGCCGATCTTCGATGTCGAGTCCTACCAGCTCCTGCCGGAACCCTGTTCGCTGAAGTAGTTACTGGTTGCTGGTTGCTGGTGGGGTGGGGCGCACCTTCAGGTGCGCCAGGCTACGTGCCGAGGCGCTCGGCGAGCCGGTGGAGAAAGAGGCCGACGTCGGTGACGATACCCACTGTCTGCATCGAACCACGGTCGGCGAGTTTGGTGACCACCGCCGGATTGATGTCGACGCAGACCACGCGCACCCACGACGGCAGCATGTTGCCGACGCCGATGCTGTGGAGCATCGACGACAGCATCAACACGAGGTGCACGTTCTTGGACAGCGCCTCTGCGTAGCGCTCCTGCGCCTCGACGAGGTCCATCAGGGTGTCGGGCAGGGGTCCATCGTCCCGGATGCTTCCTGCCAGCACGTATTCCACCCCATGCGTCACGCACTCGTACATGACGCCTGACTTCAGGACGCCTGACTCGACCGCAGCCTTGATGCTCCCGGCGCGGTTGACGGTGTTGATCGCCGCCATGTGGTTGCGGTGACCCTGTTCGACCGGCGCCCCGGCGACGAGATCGATGCCGAGCGAGGTGCCCGAGAGGGCGTACTCGATGTCGTGGACGGCAAGGGCGTTACCGGCCAGGACCGTGTCGACAAAGCCGAGCCGGATCAGCTCCGCGAAGTGTTCGACACCGCCGGTGTGGACCACGACCGGGCCGGCGACCACGGCAATTCGTCCACCAGCCTGCTTGACGTCGCGCATCATGGCGGCAATGCGTGACACGCTGCCCTCGACGCGTCGTTCGGACGAAACGTCATTGCTCATGAACGCAAATCCGAGTCGATCCCGTTCCTTGAACTCAGGGCTGACACGGATGCCGTCGTGCCCGCAGACCACCAGCTCGCCCGCCTTGACGTCGCGCAGTTTCCGGCAGGCGGCGCCTCCGTCGGCCACGACGATGACGGCATCCATGCGCTGACGGTCAACCTCGACCCAGCGCCCCTTCAGTCGAACGTGGGTCTTGTGGTTGGTTGTCGAGTAGAAATCGTCGGCGACGCAGCGATCCTTCTCAGCTGGACGCGTGATCGCATCACCCTCGCGTACCGTGTGGCAGCCGAACAGGGTCAACTGCTGCAGGATGTCGGCCAGCACGGCATCATCGGCGGCAGTAATCCGCATCTCGATTCGCGAGGCATCGTCGTTGGTGCGGCCGATGTCGAAGTGGAGGATCTCGTATGACGCGTTACATTCGATGATCTTGTCGAAGATGGCGGACAGGTGTCCGGAGTCGATCAGGTGGCCTTCCGCTTCGATGGTGTTGCTCGCAGGCATCCGGACATTGTAGGCTGAAGTGTTTGGAGGCCCGAGAAACAGCGTGTTCAACTGGCTGAAGCGGAGCGTGCCCCAGTCACGCCCCGTCGTTGTGCGTCCCGGACCCCCTCCGGTTCGTCCCCCTATTGCGGTTGTCGTCGCGTACTTCGGCAGGCTTCCCGCCTGGTCGCCCGCGTTCTTCGTGACCGCGCGGAAGAATCCGGACATCCAGTTTCTCCTGTACACGGACATGGACCTGCCGGCCGGGACCGTGGGCAACATCACGATCCGTCACATGGAGATCGCCGACTTCAATCGGCGAGCGACTGAGGTGATCGGCACGCCGATCGAAGTGCAGCACCATGTGGCCAAGACCAACGACCTGAAGCCGGTGTTCGGCCTGATGTTCGAGGACGACCTGAAGGGCTTCGATTACTGGGCCTACTCCGACTTCGACGTCGCCTGGGGAGACATCCGTCGATTCGTCACCGACGAACTGCTGCACTCGCACGATCTGATTTCGTCCCGCAAGGACAAGCTGTGCGGTCACTTCACGCTGTTTCGAAACGCGCCGGAGTACAACCGCACCTGGGAACTCATTCCTGACGTCATCAAGGCGATGGGCTGCCCGACCCATATGCACCTCGACGAGGTGGTGTTCACCAAGTCCATTCGCGGCACGCTCGGACAGTGGCCGCTGACCTCGGCGTCACGTATCTACTGGAAGAGCAACTGGACCATCGACGCCAAGTACCAGCGGGACATGGGCCACGGGCCGAACGACGTGCTGTGGTGGCGCGACGGCAGGACGTTCGACGTCGAAGGGCAGGAGATGATGTATCTGCACTTTCACAAGCTGAAGATGCACATGAAGACCATCAACTTCACCGCCAACGACTCACCCTCGTCGTTCTACATCGATCGTAAGGGCATCTTCGCCTGACCATGGCCAGAAGCACCCTCGGTCGATTCTCCAGGGCGGCCCGCGGGTGGAATCCATTTGCAGTATCCCGTGCGATCGATCGTGTCGACGATCTGCGACAGGCCACGCGCGAACTGACCAGGTCGATCGACGTGTTGAGGACCCGCACCGACCAGCTGGCGGCGATCGAGCAGTCGGACTGGGAGCTCCAGGACGCCCTCGACGCGCTGCCGTCCACGCTCGACACCGAACGGGTGCGCGCGCACGTCACGAAGGCGATCGATCAGGCACGGCTCGAGCTCGATCCATTCCCGCACCTGCTGGTCGAATCGTGGTTGCCGACAGACGTCTACAAGCTGATGGTCAATGGCCTGCCACCCGCCATCTTCTTTGCTGAGCGGGAAGTCAGCCGTCAGCGTCTGAGCGTGCCTTTCCGTCTGGCGCCGCGATACTCGAGGCGTGTCTGGCAGATGGTGACGCGCGAGATCGTGAGCAGTATCGCGGGTCCTCTCCTGAACGAGAAGTTCAAGGAGCCGGTGCGGGATTACGTGCATGCCTTGTGTCCCGATCTGCCGGCGCATGTGGACCTGAACATGCGCACGTCAAACGGGCACATCATGCTGCGCAGGCCAGGCTACGTGATCGCGCCCCATCGTGATCCCAAGTGGGGATTCCTGAGTTGTCTGGTGTATCTGGTCAGGCCGGGTGACAACGAATCCTACGGAACGCAGCTGTATCGCGTGAAAAACGATGTGGAAGCGCCGTCGTTCACGCCGTACTACGTTGAGGACTCGAGATGCGAGCTCGTCAAGGCGGTGCCGTTCCGCGCCAACACGATGCTGGTGTTCCTGAATTCGGTCGGCGCCCACGGTGCTTCTATCCCTGCTGATGCCCAGCCCGCCTCCCTTGAACGTTACCTGTACCAGTTCAGGCTGGGGCTCGAGAACGAGGCCAAAGACACGTTCCTGGCGCATATGACCGACGAGGGTCGTGCACGCTGGAAGTCAGAGGACGGCGACAAGGGGTACTAGTCGCTACCGTCCAGGAGACCGCTGCTCGTCGCGAAGCTGACGAGCCGAGTCAAGGTCCGCACGCGCCTGGGTGTGAGCGGGATCCAGCCGAACGCTGATCTCGAGTTCCTGAACCGCTTCATCCAGTTGCCCTGCCGCCGCCAGCGCCGAGCCAAGGTTCCAGTGCGCAATGGCGGAAGCCGGGCTCATCTCGACAACCTCTCGGAACAACCCGATCGCCTCACTGAACGTGCCTTGTGACGCCAGGGCAATGCCCAGCGACGTTCGCACATCCGGCGAGTCGGGCATCCGGGGGACAGCCTCACGCAGGTGAGCGATCGCTTCGGTGGTGCGTTGCCGCTCCAGTAGAGACTTGGCGAGGAAGTATCGTGCTTCACCGGAGTCCGGTCCGACCTCCACGGCCTTCACAAAGAGTGCTGCCGCCTCGTCGATGCGGCCCGAGCCCTGAAGCACCGCGCCCATGTTGAGGTACGGGGCGGGGTCGGTGGCCTGCAGGTCGATCGCGCGACGGTACCGGCTCAGCGCTTCCTCTGTTCGACCCGCATCCTGGAGGGCGACGCCGAGGTTGGTTTCACTCACAGCCTGCATCGCGTCCCGCGACAGGAGCGGCCAGTTGGCCAGGATGGCGACCACCAGCACGGCCGCTGACATGGCGCCCCACTGGTGTCGTGGCATGTCGCGAACGAGTCGGGGAAGCGCCGTCAGCCCTGCTGCGGCGAAGACCACCAGGAAGGGCGTGAGCGGATGACGGTAGCGCGCGACAACGTAGAAGACGACGATTCCGCCCGCGTAGGCGAGCACCATCGCGGGCACGATCCAGGCACGCTGCAGTCGTCGCCACCGGGTCCAGACACCCAGCGCGACAAGGGGGAGCAGGACGCCGAAGTGGAACGTCCAGCGTCCCAGGCGAAGAGGCCATGACCATTCGGCGTAGGTCTGCATGTCCTCGGTATCAACGATGTCGACGCGGTTGATGAGGAGCATGGCCTTGCGTGCCGTGAGACCGATCGCGGCGACAGGCTCTGACAGTACGAAGTCCAGGGCACGCCGGGTCCAGTACGACGAGACTTCGGCAGGAGTCAGGGCGCGTCCTGCCGCCCGCGCAGCGATGTCGGTCGCGTCGGTGCGTTCGTACTCGGCTGTGCCGCGTCCACTTCGCAGGGGTTGATACGTACCATCGGCCCCGGGGTGGTTGCCGATGTAGAGGTTGGTTCCAAGCTGCGAGGTGGTGAGATGAAAGCCGCCGCCAGCGACCGCGTTTCTGATCGTCGCTGGCGCGAGCAGAAGGGCCAGTCCGCCGGCCAGCATCAGAGACATCGCCCAACGTCGTCTCACCGGGAGCCGCCACTCGCTCCACAGCCAGACACACAGCACAGGGAGCAGGATCAGGGTGTTTTCGCGAGACAGGGCCAATCCGCCGCCGGTGAGACCAAGAAGAAACCAGGATGCGCGTTCCTCCGGCTCATCGACCACGCGAGTCGTGAAGTACAGGAGCACGCACATGAGAAACGTCTCGAGCGCGGTCTTCTGTATCAGCGCGTCGAAGAAGATCGCCGGTGCGGACAGCGCAAGCAGGAAGCCGGCGATGACGCCCGCCTGACGATCAAACAGCCGCTCCCCCGCAAGTGCGACAAGAACGCAGCCTGACGCCCCGAGCAGCGCCTGGAGCACACGCACGAGCAGCAGGTCGTGCCCCGCTCCCGCATAGACGAGGCCGAGCAGGTACGGATAGAGAGGCGCCTGATAAAACACGCTGGTGCCAAGCCAGTCGCCTGCGGCAATGCGGACCGCCCACTGGTCGTACGCCATTCCGTCGCCGAAGAGGAGTTCGAAGAACGGTGCCTGGCGAATCTGCCAGATGTGGGTGAGGCGGAGGAGGAAGGCGCTGGCGAAGATCGCCAGCGCCGGGAACATGAACGACGAGGGTTCGCTCGCGGTGACGTGTCTGTGCGTGCGTCTCCGCGAGCCCACGACTAGAAGTCGAACGTGCCGCTCAGCTTGACGAAGCGCGCCATGATGATCTGCTGCGGCGTCTGCCAGTTACCGAACGAGTTGCTCTGACCGAGGATCGTGTCCTGGTTCAGGATGTTGTAGACGTCGACTCCGGCCGACAGACGACGGCTGCCAAAGCGGAAGATTTTCGACACGCGTACGTCGATCTGCGTCAGGCGTTCGCCGTAGAGGCTGTTCGGGATGACGAGATTGACCGTCTTGTTGGCCGCGCCGGCTGACAACGGACGACCGAGCGACGGCAGGATCACCGCGTTGGTTGCGGTGTAGTTGGCCTGAATCATCGGCCCGGGCACGTTGGACAGGGTTCCGGCCAGCTGGACATCAACTCTGGGGATGCGATAGATGGCCTGAATCTTGGCGTCGGTGATGAACGGTTCTTCCTGGCGGCAGTAGCTCGAGCTCTGCACCTGGTTGGCGGCGTTGATCACCTGGTTGGTGTTCATCTCCGGCAGCTTGGCCACGATCTCGCAGTTGTCGGTCAGCGTCTTGCCAGTGCTGATGCCGCCGGACAAGGTGAGCGCCGTGAACCGCGCGTTGAGGTTGATATCGACGCCGTTCCAGTGCTCGATCTGCTTACCGTAGTTGCTGGCGAGCGTGTTGATATTCTGCTGAGCAACCTACGCCTTGGCCGCAGAGACGTCGCGCAGGCCGCTGACCGTATAGCCACCACCGTTGGGCAGGCGTGGGTCCCTCGGGGCGACGATGCTGTAGGTGTCGAAGTCCGAGGGCGCCAGCGCGAGGTTGTCGGTGGCCTGGAAGTTGCCGAACCAGCGGCGGTAATAAGCGACGTCGAGCGCCAGACGGGGCAGCAGCTGATGCTGGATGCCGGCCGCAAACTCCCAGTTGTAGTTCCGGTTGCCCCAGCCAGTCAGCAGTTCCTTGTCGTAGGTGGCGCCGGGCACTGACTTGCCGAAGTTCGCCGTGATCGAGCCGCACTCGCCGTTGGCCAGCACGCTTGTCAGGTCGCAATCCGGCTTGAAGTTACCGTTGGCGTCATTCCACGAGCGCGCGGCGCTGTTGACGAGCGACAGAATCGGGTTCGGCGCTGAACCCAGTGCGTTGAGGGTCTGTCCGTTCAAGTACTTGTTCAGGCTCGTCCGGACCGCTGTCCTGCCATCGCCGAAGACGTCGTAGACAGCACCCATGCGAGGCGTGACGTCCTTCCAGTCGAGGTTTGCCGTCTTGGGAAACGTGATCTGGCGGGTCGGCGCGAGGATGGCGGGTCCGATTGACTGTTCAGGGAAACTGCTCTTGAACATGTCGAAGCGGACACCGCCAGTGAGGGTCCAGCGGCCGAGCGTCCACTTGTCCTGCGCGAAGACGCCGAAGTCGGAGTCCTCGTCCGAGAGGGCGAAGTACGGCGTCGCAAACTGGGTGAGCTGATTCGGGACGCCGTTATTGAAGCGGAAGAACAGAGGCTCAGCGGGGGTGTAGGTCTTGTTCTCGAGATACCCGAAGATCTCGTTGAAGCCGACCTTGAACGAGTGCGAACCGGTGATGTACGACACCGCGGCGCGCATCGCGTAGTTGGGAACCCAGTTTTCCAGGTAGGTTCCCGACGCCGTGCCGCCACCTCGGTACTGGAGGCCGGTTGACTGCTCGAGGACCCCGACCATGCCCCCGGGCTCGCCGCTGGCAAATCCCTTGGGCGGGGCATTGGCCCACCACTCGGTGCGGTGGAGCGCTGCCGCTTCGATGAGCAATCGGCTCGTCACCGGCGAGAACCACTCGGCAGTCAGAATGCGCTGGGTGGGAGAGACACGGTCCTGTCCGGCCTCAGGCGACCGGGTCGCAAGCGCGAAATAAGGACAGCTGCACCGGGTCTGCTGCTCCCAGCTTCCCGCGAACTTGTTGCGCGCGCTCGCCTGCCAGGTGGTCCGCAGCTGGACGTCGGTCCACAGCGCATTGTTCACCGCCTTGGCGCCGCTGGTGTCAGGCACGTATGTCCAGGCATTGCGATTATTGGCGTTGAGGTTCGGCAGGATGCCGCCTGGGTACACGTCGGCCCAGAGGGCGCGGGCAGTGAGATAGAACCAGAGGCTGTCCTGTTTGAAGGGGCCCCCGATGCCCGGATTGAAGTCGGCGTTGCGCTTGATGGCATCCACCGACCTCAGGCCCCGGTCCTTGAGGCGCTGGGTGAAGTTGTCGGCCTGCATCGATTCGTTGGCGAAGCTGGAGAAGATGCTGCCCTTGAACTGGTTGCCGCCATCGCGCGGGATGAAGTTGATGCGCGGACCGCCCGTCGGCAGCTCAGCGCTGACGCCTGCGGTGTCCAGGGTCACTTCCTGTGCGGCGCCGACGTTCGGTGTCGAGATACTCAGGCCTCCTCCGGCCTGCAGCGTCGAGGTCGGCAATCCGTTCTGCATGACGCGCATGTCCACGGACTTGCTGCCGTGGATCATCATGTTGCTCTGGGTGTCGCCGAGCGCCCCGCCGACGTTCTGCGTCTGCCCGACTCCACCAGAAGACAGCTTGATCCCCGGTACCAGGGCGCCGAGGTCGGAGTACAGCCGACCCGTCGGGGTCGACTGCAGGACTTCCTGATTCATCACCCGCTGGGTCGTCGTGCTCTTGACGTCCACAAGTGGTGCCTCGCCAGTGACGGTGATGGTCTCTTCGACCGCACCCACCCGGAGGTCGGCGTTAACGGTAACGTTGGCGCTGCCGGACAGCTCGATGCCGTCCCGCTTTACGGTGTTGAACCCGGGAAGGGTAAAGGTCACCGAGTATGAACCGGGGCGAAGGTTCTCGATGCTGAACAACCCGGCGCCGTCGCTGACGACCGACCGGACTTTTTCGATGAGGGCTGGACTTGCGGCCTCGACGGTGACACCCGGCAGGACCGCGCCGGACGCGTCCTTGACCACCCCGGCGATGGACGCCTGGGCAAACGCAAGGGATGGAGCCATTACCAACAGGGCAAGAACGGCTCCGACGAACCTGGACACACGCATTCGCTCTTCTCCTTGCAACGGGCACACGTCTGCCCGTCGCGGGGGCTTCCCGGAACCCCGGGGGTTGTGGACGACGCACTTAATAGAGCAGGACGTACACGGAATGCAGAGATGAACCGGCGCAGACTATAGGGCCCGGGTCGGGCGGGAGTCCTGAAAGAACGTTGAGAGGGCCTGAGAATTGGCTGATCGTGAGGTGATTACCCCGGCAGGACCGCGGCCAATGCGCCTCAGGGCGCGCTTGCAGAACCCTGTGGCGTGAAACGGTAACCGACACCACGTACGGTCCTCAGGAACTGCGGGGTCCCCGGACTCTCGTCGAGATAACGGCGGAGACGCACGATGAAGTTGTCGATGGCGCGCGTATCGGTACCCTCGTCGAGGCCCCAGACGTTCTCGAGAATCGCACGCCGCGACACGGCCGCACCGGCGTTCTGGACAAGGTAGCGGAGGAGGCTGGTTTCCATCAGCGTCAGCCGGAACGTCTTGTCTCCGACCCGGATTTCCATGGCGCCGAAGTCGAGGGTTCGTCCCGCGAAGGTGTAGATGTCGGGTTCGGCGTCAGGGGGCGAGGGGCCCAGCGTCTGGTCCTGCGCGTTCCATGTCGTGCGCCGAAGGAGGCCCCCCACCCTGGCCATCAGGATGTTGAGATCGAAGGGCTTCGGGAGATAGTCGTCGGCGCCCGCCTCGAACCCCTTGAGCACGTCCTCGGCTCGGCCCCTGGCCGTCAGCATCAGGATGGGGACGAACTGCTCGGCAGCCCGCAACTCGGACGCGACCGCGAAGCCGTCCTTTCCCGGCAGCATCACGTCCAGAATCACCACGTCAAACGAGAGATGCTGACCCAGAACAGCGTCAAGGGCCCGCTCCCCGGTCCGCGCCACGAGTACCTCGTGCCCGTCAGCCTCAAAGTTGAACCGGAGGCCGTCGGCGAGATGGGCCTCGTCCTCGACGATGAGCACGCGACTCATGATGCCGTAACCCTGGGCAGCTCCACGGTGAAGGTGGCGCCCCTGCCCTCACCTTCGCTCGCCGCAAACACCCGCCCACCATGTGACCGCGCAATGGATCGCACGATATACAGTCCGAGCCCCGATCCCTTGACCCGGGTGGCACCCCGCGCCTGGACCCGATAGAAGCGGTTGAACACACGCTTCAGGTGCTTCTTCGAGATACCGACACCTCGGTCCTGAACGCGCAACCACACGGCGTCGGGGGAGGGCGCGGCAACCCCGACCGTCACGCGTACGGTCTCTCCGGAATACTTGAGCGCGTTGTCGATGAGATTGATCAGCACGGTGCGGAGTTCGTCGATATCACCCTTCACCATCATGGGAGTGTCGTCGTGAACCTCCAGTGCCAGGGCACCCTCCCCGAGGTGATGGCTGGCGACGGCCTTGTCGACGCATTCTCGCGCCAGCGCCGCAAGGTCTACTGGAGCCCGGATGCCGGCCCTCGGCCGTTGTGCCGCCGCGCCGGCCTTGAGGACCTGGTCCACGGTCCGGTGCAGACGCTCCGCATCCTCCAGCATCACGCGGTAGAACTCCTGACGCTGTTCCTCGGGAACCGGCCGCGACTGCAGCGTCTCGAGATAGAGACGCATCGAGGCAATCGGCGTTTTCAGCTCGTGGGTGACCGCGTTGATGAAGGTGTCGTGGTCTTCGTTGCGCTTGATCTCGGCAACGAGGAAGACGGTGTAGACGATGATGCCGGTGATGATGAGCGCGAACGAGATGACGCCGAGGACGAGCGGGGTGACCTGCCGTGCGTTGATGACGACCCAGCTGATATTCAGCAGCACGGCCGCTGTCACCAGCAGCACGCAGAATGCGACGACGAAGGCCACCGCCTTTTGACGCCGGGTCACCTGCATAGCGTATCGAGCTTTACCGGGGTACGTAAAAAAAAGGGGCGGACGCTGCGCGTCCGCCCCTCGAGTGTCTGTCCCGGTGAAGTCAGGCCACCGCTTTGTCGACGATGAGCCGCTCGTTTTCTTCGTGGGGGACCGGCTGCCTGAGCTTTGCCACCTTGACATCCCAGGCCAGGCCGAGGGCGCGCATGGTGCTGATGGCAATCCAGTTCAGGTCGATTTCGTACCACGCCAGCCCGTGACGCGCCGACGTCGGGTGTGCGTGATGGTTGTTGTGCCAGCCCTCGCCGAATGAAAGGGCTGCGACCCACCAGTTGTTGGTCGAGTCTTCGCGGGTCTCAAAGCGGCGCGAGCCCCACTTGTGCGTGGCCGAGTTCACGAGCCACGTGCAGTGGAGGCCGAAGGTCGTCCTGAAGAAGATGCCCCAGAGGACATATGGGACGCCGCCGAAGGCGAGCAGGGCGAGGCCGACGACGACGTTCGACACCCAGTGGTAGTTCGACAACCACACGTGGACCTTGTCGCGACTCAGGTCCGGTGCGTAGCGGTTGAGGATCGAGGCGTCGTGGTGCAGTCCCTCGCCGGTGAGGATCCAGCCCATATGTGCCCACCAGAGTCCTTCACGCGGCGAATGCGGGTCGCCTTCGCGGTCGGACTTCTGATGGTGGATACGGTGCGTCGCGACCCAGAAGATCGGCCCGCCTTCGAGGGCCAGGGTGGCGCAGAAGGTCAGGAAGTACTCGACCCACTTGTAGGTCTTGTAACTGCGGTGGGTCAGCAGCCTGTGGTAGGACATGCCGATGCCGAGCATGCCGGCCACGAAATAGAGGACGACAGCGGTGATGATGGCGCCGGTATCGATGAAGAAGAATGCGGCGATGGCGAGCAGGTGGAAGGAGCCCATCGCCACGGCGGTGATCGTGTTCCATCCGCGTTGATGTGAGCGCCCGTAAATGGGAGTCTGTGTGGTCATCGGGTGATACCGTAACAGGTTCATCGGCGGGGCACTGTAATACTTGTGTACTTGCCAGGGCCTGACAGCTAAGTCTCTCGGTTCAAAGGTTTTGCGCGTATCCTGCTGGTGCCATGTCGCGCGTATTTTCACTCAGTATTCATGCCGACTACCGATGTCGCCACTCGGGCGTCTGCTGCTCCTCGGACTGGGATGTTCCCGTGGAGTTGCCGGTCTATCGCAGGCTCGAGGACGCCCTGCACCGCGGGCGCGTCGTCCCGGCGGCGTCGGCTCATGATGGAGCCAGCACGCTCATCGTTGGCGACGATCTGCCCGAAGACGCGGCCGCGATGGTGGCGCGGACCGAGACAGGTCACTGCGTCTTCTATCACCGGCCATCGGGCCTGTGCGTGGTTCATCGTGATCTCGGTCACGAGTCACTGCCCCTGACCTGCCGTCACTTTCCCCGACTGGCCGTCCGTGACGGACGCGGCACCTCCATCTCGCTCACCCACTACTGCCCGACGGCAGCCGCGATGCTCTTTCAAAAAGTGCCTATCCGCATCGTGGCGGATCCGGCGGCGTTCCCACCGGCCGACTACGAAGGGCTCGTGGTCGACGCCGACGCCTGGCCGCCGCTGCTCAAGCCGACCATGCTCATGGACCTGGCAAGCTACGCGGCATGGGAGGCGCACATGGTGCGCCGCTGCGCCGTGGACGACAGTTCGCCAGAGGACGTGATCGCGACGCTCGCAAGGGACGCCGTGTCTCTGCTCGACTTTGACCCGGCGCGAGAATCGTTGCTCGAGAGAGTCGAGGGTCTCTCGACGGCGTCGATGAGCGCTGCTGGCCCTGCCTCGCTCTCGGGAAGCCTCGCGCATCACGCCGTCGCCATGCGCGCAGTTCCCGACGAACTGAAGCCAGAGCCCGATGAGGACGGTCTCGAGGCAGCCTACGCCCGGTTCGTGCAACCCGTCTGGCGCGAATGGTCCAGTCCTCTGAAGCGATATCTGGCAGCGAAGGCGTTTGCCAACTGGACGGCCTATCAGGGCACCGGCATTCTGGCGATCGTCTGCGGTCTCGACGCGGCCCTGGCGCTGGTACGCGTGGAGGCCGCACGTCAGTGTCGCGACAGCGGCCGTGCTCTTGATGAGGAGCAGTTGTGTCAGGCAATTCGGGGAGCGGACTTCATCTTGAACCATCTCGCCGTCGGTGAAGATCTGGCCGAGGCGTGGTCGAGCAGCGAAGGGCAGGCAGCGTGGATTCAGAGTTCAGTGTGACCTGTCCGTATTGCGGCGAAGAGATCGAGATCTACCTCGAGCCGGATGTCCGTGGAGTGCTCATCCAGGACTGCGAAGTGTGCTGCAACCCGTGGCGGGTCCACGTGACGGGCCGCGGAGAGTCGCGGTCGGTTGAGGTGGTGCGTGGCGACGGGTCGGAGTAGGGGATAGGGGAGCAGACAGTACGTAGGTCGGGTCCGACGGACCCGACGTATCAGTCGAAGACGGCGATGACCGGTCCATGATCGCTCGTGCCGGTCTCCCGCTGGACCTTGCACGATGATGCGCGCGTGGCCAGCGCCGACGAGGCGAGCACATAGTCGAGCCGCCATCCGATATTGCGTGCCCGCATGTTCCGCCACGGCGCCCACCAGGTGAAGAGGTCGGCGTTGTCCGGATCGAGCGCGCGATGGACGTCCACCAGGCCGTGTCCGATCATGCGCTCCACCAGTTCCCGTTCCCTGGTCGACTGGCCGATCGCCCCTGGTTTGCGCTCCTTGGGGTGCACATCCATGTCGGTGAGAGCCACGTTCAGGTCGCCGCACAGCACGAGCGAGGTTCCGGAGCCGGTGACCTCGGCGACGTAGGCGTCGAGCGCGTCCAGGAACCGCATCTTGGCGTCGAAGTCCTTGCCGCCGTTCGGCACATACACCGAGGCAACGATGAGTTCCGGCAGCCGGGCGGTCACGATGCGGTGCTCGAAGTCGAAGGAGGGGTGGAAGAAGGCGGGCCGCTCCGCACAGGCGTCTTTTCGGATATGGAGGCCGACCCCGGAATAGCCCTTGTCGCCGTGCCAGTAACACCAGTAGCCCTCGAGGTCGATAAGCCATACAGGCAGCTGGTCGATCGAGGCCTTCAGTTCCTGCAGGCACAGGACGTCGGGTTGCTCGGCGTCGAGGAACTCCTGAACCTGAGCCTGTCGGGCGCGGATGCCGTTCACATTCCACGTGGCTATCTTCACAGGCGTTCCACGATATCACCGCGGCGACGTCGCCCCTGATGTACCGGTGTCCCCGGAAGGCTATGATAGGCGCCGCATGCCGTCTCGAGTCCGGGTGGTACTGCTCTTCACGTTACTGGTGGCACTCGCCTCGACCCAGGCGAGTACGCAGGGGACGTCACGGATCACCACGCCGAAGCAACAGTTCGGCGCGAACATCGGCGACGACTATTTCCTGGCCAGCTACTCGCAGCTCGAAACCTACTGGCAGGTGCTCGACCGGGAATCAGACCGGATGTCGCTCGTCGACATTGGCCGCACGGCCGAAGGACGCACGCAGTGGATGGCGGTTATCAGCGCGCCCGAGAACATGCGGCGGCTGTCCCGATTCAAGGAGATTGCCCGGCGTCTCGCGCTGGCCGAGGATCTGACCGACGCCCAGGCGCGCGCGCTGGCCGCTGAAGGGCGGGCGGTGGTCTGGATCAATGGCGGGTTGCACGCCGACGAAGTCCTCGGTGCGCAGCAGCTCATGGAGAGCGTCTATCAGCTGGTCAGTCGCAATGACGAGGAGACCCGTCGCTTTCTCCAGGAAGTGATTGTCCTTGCCGTTGATGCGAATCCGGACGGCCATGAGCTGGTGGCGAACTGGTACATGCGGCAGAGCACGCCGAGTGCACGCACGCTCGCCGGCTTGCCGCGTCTCTACCAGAAGTACGCGGGACACGACAACAACCGCGACTTCTACATGTCGACCCAGCCCGAAACCCGGAACATCAACAAGGTGCTCTTCGACGACTGGTTTCCGCAGATCGTCTACGACCACCACCAGACCGGTCCGCCCGGCACCGTGATGTTCGCGCCACCGTTCAGGGCGCCGTTCAACTACGTCTTCGATCCGCTCGTCCCTCTGACCGTCGACCTGCTCGGCGCAGCCATGCACACCCGGTTTGCCGCCGAAGGCAAGCCCGGTGTGACGATGCGCTCAGGGTCCAACTACTCGACGTGGTGGAACGGGGGGCTGCGGACGACGGTGTATTTCCACAACCAGATTGGCTTGCTGACTGAGACCATCGGCAGTCCGACACCGTCACGGATTCCGTTTGTCGCCTCGGCGCGGCTGCCGACCAGTGACCTGCCGTACCCGATCGCACCGCAGGCATGGCACTTCCGGCAGTCAGTTGACTACTCGATCACGGCAAACCGAGCTGTTCTTGATGCCGCGGCGAGGAATCGGGAGATGCTGCTCTTCAACATCTACCGGATGGGGCGAAACTCGATCGAGCGTGGCAGCCGTGACACATGGACTCCGTCGCCGCACCATCAGAACATCGCGGGCAATCCCGCCGCTCGCGATCCGCGCGGATACATCATTCCGGCGGACCAGCCTGACTTTCCCACGGCCACCAAGTTCGTGGAGGCGCTGATGCGCACCGGCGTGCGCGTCGAGCGCGCCACCGACCGCTTCGAGGTGGCAGGTGTGCGCTATCCGGCCGGGTCGTTCGTGGTCAAGACGGCCCAGGCATTCCGCCCCCACATCCTCGACATGTTCGAGCCACAGGACCATCCCGACGACATTCCCTTCCCCGGTGCGCCACCCAACCCCCCGTACGACAGCGCCGGCTGGACGCTGGCCTTCCAGATGGGCATCCGCTTCACTCGAGTACTCGAAGCCTTCAACGGGCCCTTTGCTGTTGTGGCAGATATCCCGAGCCCGCCTGCGGGCGAGGTTGCCGGCGCCGAAGGCGCGACGGGGTTTCTGCTCAGCCATCGCCAGAACGACGCGTTCCGGGTTGTGAACCGGCTGCTGGCGGCAGGCGACACGGTGTATTGGACGACACCGGAGGGTGCCGGCCCGGATCGCACCGCAGCGATATACGTTCCGGCCAGGGAGACGACGCTTTCGATGCTGCGCACCGCCGCGGCCGAACTGGGCGTGCGCGTGACCGGTGTCAAGGCGGAGCCTCCCGGCGTGTCACTGAAGCTGCGACCGACCCGAATCGGGCTCTGGGATCAGTACGGCGGGTCAGTCGAGAGCGGATGGATCCGGTACCTGCTCGAACGGTTCGAGTTCCCCTTTGAAGTGGTGTATCCACAGACGCTCGATGCCGGTAACCTCGCCGCTCGCTTCGACGTACTGATTTTTGCGGACGGGGGCATTCCGGGGCGTGACAGTGCGTCGCGATATTCCGACGATGCGCCCCCTGCTGCGTTGCTACCCGCTGAGTACCAGACGAAAACGGGCGTGGTGACCAGGGCACGCACAATCCCGCAGCTCAAGGCGTTTGCCGAAGCTGGCGGGACACTGCTGGCGCTGGGCTCGTCCACTGCCATTGCCGAGCATCTCAACCTGCCGGTGTCGGATGCGCTGACCGAACGGGACAGTGACGGTCGTGATGTCCCCCTGCGGCCTGAGCGGTACTTCGTTCCGGGTTCGATCCTTCGGGTGTCGATCAACAACGCCACCCCCATCGGTTACGGCCTGGATGGGGTAGCAGATGTCTTCTTCAACAACAGCCCTGTGTTCAGGCTGGCGCCCGGCGCGGAGGCGAAGGGCGTTCGCGGCGTTGCCTGGTTTGCGGACAGGATGCCGTTGCGAAGCGGATGGGCCTGGGGGCAGTCGTATCTCGAAGGTGGCGTTGCGGTTGTGGAGGCCGCCGTTGGCCGGGGTCGTGTGGTCCTGTACGGCCCGGCGATTACGTTTCGGGGCCAGTCACACGGCACGTTCAAGCTGCTCTTCAACGGAATCCATCTGGCCGGCGCCACGCCGGTCTCGTCGGTTCGCTGACTAGGCCGCGCGACTCTCGAGCCAGAGCCTGGCTTGGTCGCAGAGTGCCCTGACCTCGGCGTCGAGCCGGGATGCCAGCACGTCGGCTCCGTCAAGCTGGCCCTGGCGGCCGATGACCTCGAGTTCCATCGCCAGACTGGTGACCGCGCTCGCGCCGAACGTCCCCATACCGCCTTTGATCTTGTGTGCGGCCGACTTGAGCCCGGCGCCGCTGCCGGCAGCAATGGCGGAGTGCACGGCGGCGAGCTGTTCGTCCACGTGTGCCAGCAGGAGTTCCGCCAGCTCTGCAATCAGTCCCTCGTCTCCAAATTCCTTGATCAGCGCCTCGGCGTCAAAGCGGGCAGTGGGCATGGGTGGACACGACTGCAGGACTCATGCCCGCGCCGGTGGAAGGTACTTCCCGCGACTGCCTGGTTGTGCCCTCCTGAGGTGGCAATTACCAAAAGGTGCGCGCCGCACGCTGCGTCGCAGACGCACACCTATGGCCGCGGGGCGCCGACTATCATTTCCAGGTGGATAGCCGCTCCCTGAAACGACTGGCTTCACGCATGGCCTCGTCGGCGCGGGTCACCGTCTTGACGGGCGCCGGCGTCTCGGCGGCCAGCGGGGTGCCGACATTTCGCGGGGCCGAGGGCTTGTGGAAGCAGCGCTCGCTTCAGGACCTGGCCACACCAGAGGCATTCGCGAGAGATCCGGAAGTCGTCTGGGAGTGGTACGCGTGGAGACGCCAGCAGATAGCGGCGTGTGAGCCCAATCCGGCTCACCGTGTCCTGGCCAGGTGGTCGGTTGAGCGAGGGTGCCGCGTTCTGACCCAGAACGTCGATGACCTGCACATTCGCGCCGGTACCGCTGGCCTTGTCCGCCTGCACGGATCGGTGTGGGAACTGGCATGCTCAGCCCCCTGCCCTCGCGGTTCCGCTCCGTGGCGCGATGACGATGCGATTAGCCTGGCGAGCCGACACTGCCCGCATTGTGGCGCGATTGCCCGGCCGGCGGTGGTCTGGTTTGGAGAGTCGCTGGAGCCGGGCAACGTGGCTGCGGCCGTTGAGGCGACCGAGTGCGATGTTTTCATCACGATCGGCACTTCGGCCATCGTGCATCCAGCCGCGGGGCTGGTGCACGAAGCCGAGCGCCGCGGGGCCTTCACCGCCGAGATCAACCTCGAGTCCACACCCGCGTCCGACATCGTCGACCTGGCGATTTCCGGTGCGGCGGAGGCGGTGCTGCCCGCCCTGGACGATCTGCTTCGTCCGAACCGCTGACCCCTCACCCCTGACTGATACCATCACCCCATGCACAACCCGTTTGTTCCTGAGAGCCTCGAGGGCTGGAGCCTTTTGCACCTGATGTATCGGGTCCGATGGGATCGCGTTCGGGGCCGTTCAGCCGAAGACATGCGTCGGATTGCTGAGAGCGCGGTTGCCAGCCTCGGATCTTCGGATGACGGCCCGACCGCGTACGTGCAGATGCTCGGGCACAAGGCCGACCTGATGCTGATGTTCTTTCGCAGGGGCTTTGAGTCCCTTGCTGACGCGCAGCTGCGATGTGCCCGTTCGGAGCTGCACGAGTTTCTCGAGCCCACCGGTTCGTATGTCTCGATTGTGGAACTGGGGATGTACGAGATGACGGCCAAGGTGCACGAGCAGCTCGGAGCCAGGTTCAAGCCGGGGAGCGACGAGTTCGAGAAGGCATTCGACGTGGAGATGGATGCGCAGCGGCAGCGGGTGATGGGCCGTCTGTTTCTCGAACTGCCGCAATGGCGATACGTGTGCTTCTATCCGATGAACAAGCGTCGGGGGGAGTCTCTCAACTGGTATTCCGAGTCGTTCGAACGACGAGCGGCCATGATGCGGGAGCACGGCATGATTGGTCGTCACTACACCGGGAAGGTGACCCAGATCATTTCGGGATCGATCGGCTATGACGACTGGGAGTGGGGCGTCGACCTGTTCGCGCAGGACCCGGTCGTGTTCAAGAAACTGATCTACGAGATGCGTTTCGACGAGGCCAGCGCAAAGTTCGCGGAGTTCGGCCCGTTCTATACGGGACTCCAGTTCGCTCCCGATCAGTTGGGTGAATTCCTGGCTGGGACTGTGCCCACGCTTCAGAATCCGCAATCAGGAATGTGATCCGGTACGTCAATTTCCTGCACACGGCCGGCATTCAAGAATTCAGGACATCCACCTAAGCCGCGAGCCTTCAATGCGTTAGCGATTGCACCATGGCGTGGCCGGGCCCGGGATCGCCACTTGCTCTCATGAAGGCATGACGAGCCAGGAGGTGTTCATTACCCGGCTGCGACGCCAGCGCGAGCGAAGCCGGGTCACGCTCGAATCAATTGGCCAGGCCACCCGCGTTCGGCTGGATATGCTGGAAGCGCTCGAACGTGGTGACCTGCATGCCTGGCCCAAGGGCTTGTATGCGCGTGCCTGGGTTCGGGGATACGCAGAAGCGGTTGGACTCGAACCCGACGACATCGTCGAGGAATTCTGCCGGTTGTTCCCTCACGCCGACAGGCGTTCGGCAGACACAATGAACGACCTGGCCGCGATTCTTGACCTCCCCGCCAACTTCGTCAGCGACGGTGCGGATGGATTGCTGCATGGCCGCCGTGGCGGTGATCGCCCGGTTCCGATCTCGGCATTGTCGTGGCGCGATCGTCTGGCGAGGGCGGTGCAAATCGTCGCCGATGTGCGGCGCGCGAGGGAACTGCCCGCACGCTTGCTCGAATCGTGGCGGACGCTGCGACCGTCGCGTCGGGCGTCCTAGGGCTCAGTCAGTTTGGTGCGTCGGCGGGTTCGGTGCTGCGCTCGAGGAAGCGGCGTTCGAATTCCCCTAGCACGACGAGCGTGAGCCAGACTCCGATGGCTGCGATCAGGGCCAGCAACGGGAAACCCGCTCCCGCGACGAGCCCGATGCCCGCGACGACCCAGATGGTGGCGGCCGAGGTCAGGCCCATCACTCGTCCCCCATTCTGGATGATGCACCCGGCTCCGAGGAAGCCGATCCCGGTCACCACCTGAGCGGCGATTCGTGTGGCATCCACGCCACTCTGCCCGCCAGAATTGGCCAGAAGCAGGCCGATCATCATGTAGATGGCCGAGCCCACGCAGATCAGGATGTTGGTGCGGAAACCGGCCGGCTTCTGCTTGCGCTCCCGCTCGAGGCCGACCAGGGCTCCGCACAGAGCGGCCACCCCACACCGCAGCAGGAATGGCGGCAAGACAGAGGTCAGCATCTGTGACGTTTCAAAGAGGGGTAACTCATTCATCGCATGAACCTGTGCCGGTGTCTCAGAGTCAGCATACGGCCAAAAGGTCCGCCTCGGCTGCAACGTCCCTCGAATCGACTAAGATCCGCGGCGCCCACTTCTGTCGTCCGAGCGTCTAATGCACCGGAGATTTCTCATGAAACGTTTTGCATTCGTCGTGTTCGTGATCTGTGCGGCCCTGGTCTCGTTGCCTGCGCAGCAGGCCACCCCAGCCCGGACCCCGGATGTCATCTTCGTCCCCACTCCCCAGGAGGTGGTCGACGCCATGCTGAAGATGGCCCAGGTTGGACCGAATGACGTGCTCTACGACCTCGGGTCCGGCGATGGTCGTATTCCGATCACGGCAGCAAAGACCTACGGTATCCGGGCGGTAGGCATTGATATCGATCCCGAGCGGATCCGCGAGGCCAACCAGAATGCCCGGAACGCCGGGGTGTCCGACAAGGTCCGCTTCTTGAATCAGGACCTCTTCACAACCGACATTCGGGAAGCGACGGTCGTCACCCTTTATCTCTTGCCGTCACTGAACTTACGGCTGATTCCCAAGCTGAACACCGAATTGAAGCCTGGGGCTCGGATTGTCTCGCACGCCTTTGACATGGGCCAGTTCCAACCGTTGCAGACCGATACCATCGACGGGCGGACCATCTATTTCTGGCGTACGCCCATCCGCTGACCCAAAGCGAGAGTCTCCAGTTGCGCAGCAGCCCGCTGCGCACTGACAATCTCCTTCAGGCGCATGCCTGACACGAAGCCTCCGCTCGGCGCACAGCTCGTCTGGTCCGAGCGCCTCCGCTTCACGGCGACCTCGGGTCGAAGCGTAATGGTTGTCGACGGTGACGGCGAGGCCGGGCCGTCGCCCATGCAGGTACTGGCTTTTGCCGTGGCAGGCTGCATGGCGGCAGACGTCGTGGCCATCCTGCAGAAGGGCCGCCATCCCCTCACTGGTCTGAGCGTCGCGATCGCGGCGGATCGCGCGCCCGTGCACCCCCGGCGTTTCACGCACGTGGTGCTGTCCTTTGAGGTTGCCGGGAAGGTCCCTCCAGATGCTGTCGATCGTGCTGTCACGCTGTCGCGTGACAAATACTGTTCGGCGTTGCACTCACTCCGTCAAGACATCTCGGTCGAGATTCAGACCACGTTCACGTCGTGAACCGTCGCGGATACATCGACTGGCTTCGAGGCGTCGCCGTCCTCATCATGATCGAGGCGCACACCCTCGATGCGTGGACCCGGGTGGCAGACCGCTCGAGCGCGTACCGCTGGGCGATGGTCCTGGCAGGATATGGGGCGCCGTTCTTCCTGTTCCTTGCCGGCATCGGTCTGGCGCTTGGTGCCGGGAGCCGTCAGCGGAAGGGGTTGCCTGATCATGAGATCGCCTCGGCATCCCTGCGTCGAGGCGCACAGATCTTTGCCTTTGCGTTCTTGTTTCGTGCACAGGCGTGGCTCATCAGCGGGGGAACGCTCAGAAACTTCCTGAAGGTGGACATTCTCAACATCATGGGCCTGTCGCTGATGGCAGGGGCCGTGATCTGGGCCTGGGGGCGCTCACGACCAGTCCGGATCGTTGCGCTGCTCGCTGCGGCCGTCGTGTGCACGATGGCGACGCCGCTGGTCCGGTCGAGCGAACTGCTGAACGCCTGGCCGGAGGCTGTTGTCAGCTATGTGCGTCCGGTCCCGGGACGAACGACCTTCACCCTCTTTCCCTGGGCCGGGTTCCTGCTGGCGGGAGCCGCCGCGGGTCTCTGGCTTGACGGGGTGCGATCGAGCCTTGGGGAGCGGAGTGCCTGCCTGAGCCTGGGGGCGCTGGGCCTGGTCATCGGGGTCGCGGGATACGGGGCTTCGTATCTGCCCAGCCTTTGCGCCCACAGCGAGTTCTGGACCAGTTCCCCGACCTATTTCTTTGTGCGGCTGGGTATTCTCCTGCTGTTGATGCCCATCGCCTACGGCTGGAGTGCCGTCTGGCGGGACCGGTGGTCGCCCCTCCAGGAGTTCGGGCGGTCCTCCTTGTTCGTGTACTGGATTCACGTGGAACTGGTTTATGGAGGCATCAGCCGGGGTATCCACAAGGCCCTGTCGTTTGAGACTGCTCTCGCCGGCTTCGTGCTCTTCACCGTCTTCATGTTTCTCCTGACCGTGGCGAAGAACCGCATCACCCAATGGTGGAAGGGCGATCGGGACGTCCAGCCCACTGAATTCTCGCCGGCGGGCCGCGGCGCATAACTGCTTGCAGTTCTTATTGATACGGCGACCACGGGGCTCCCACCGCCAGTCAGCTCTGGAGAATTTCGCGCAAGAACGGGTAGCAACCTCGACAAACGACGCTACAATTCGCCTCTTGCCGCGCAGCCACCGTGCTGCACCGGAGAGACTCCCATGATCAATGTCGCTGCCATTCGGATGCAGCAGTTCGGCGTGCAGTTCTACCAGGCGTCACTCACGGCCAGTGATATCGACAAGCTGGTCCGGTTCGAGGTGCTGAACTACGGCGACGCGGCCCAGTCCGGCGTTCGTGGCGGCAAGAAGAAGGCGCCGACCAAGGTCAACTGGGATCTTCTCGAGCGCCGAATCGCCTCGAGCGAAAAAGCCTACCAGCGCCAGATCATCCGCAGGAAGATTGACGAGCTCGTGCAGTATTACGAGCAGTGCCGTCAGGCGCGCGACCTGCCATCGATTCCCGGCGCGGTGATCATTTCCTGCGACGAGAAGCTTGCGTTCGAACCAGTCGAGTCGGGTTCAGTCCTGGGGAGACTGAAGGTGCCTGAACGCGAAGGCATCCTGCGTGCGATCGACGGCCAGCACCGCCTGCTTGCCCTGCACGCTGATATCGAAAACATCCGCGACAAGGACTTCACCGTACCTGCGATCATCTTCGACCGTCTGCCCGAGGATCACGTCGTGCAGATGTTCGTCACTATCAACGCCAAGCACACGCGTCTCAACGCGTCACATCTGGTGACGTTGTCGGGACGGCAGCTGTACAGGGATGAGGCGCTGGCCGCCGCCCATGACGTGGTGCGCGCGCTCAACGATCGCGAGGAGTCGCCGCTGCACGGAGAGATCAAACTGCTCGGCGTAGGACACGGCCGCGTCGCGCAGGCGCCGCTCGCGCAGGAGCTGAAGAAGCTCTTTGCGAGCGATGCGTTTGGTGGTCCGAAAAAGTCCGCCGACTTCCGTGAGGACTCGCGGCGCTTCTTCGTCAACTACCTCAGGCAGGTCTCGGTCGTGTTTGGTGCGGCATGGAACGGACGCAAGTACAGCATCAAATCGGCGAGTGCCCTTCGTGCCTTCATCCGAGTCGCGCCTGATGTGGTTCGTCGCCTTGATGAGGAACACGCCGACCGCGCCGACTTCCGGATGATCGGCCGAGTTATTGCCCCATGGGGCCGACGCATTGGCGATCAGCGTTTCGAAACTGATGGAGCGTGGAAGAGAAGCGGAACGACTGTTGACTCGCTGGCGCGAGAACTGAAGCTGGCGCTGCAGTATCCCGAAGGAGCCGGACTCTAAGCGGGCGTGTTGAATTCAGTAACAAAACGCGTCCAACGTTGGCTCCGGCACAACCGTACGAGAAGACCCGCGGGGACACCCGAAGGTGCCCCCGACAGGAATGCCGACCTGGCTCCCCCCAGCGTTTACGGCGCCCTGCCGTAAACCACAGGCCGACGCATTCACACCTCGCAACGGTTGTGCCGGGCCGATTGTGGAGCAAACTCGCGTTGTTCCCGTCGGCACGTGGCTGATTGTGGTGGCAGAAATTACAGCCGTGTTCACTGACTGGTCGGTTTCGTCGTAGAGGCCAATGCGGGTAGATCTGAACGCCGATGTCGGCGAGATCGACGGGACCGATGAGCGGCCCCTGCTGATGCAGGTCACCTCCGCGAACATCGCGTGTGGCTTCCACGCCGGTTCGCCGCAGCTCATGCGCAAAACTGTTGAGCTGGCCTCCAACCTCGACGTTGCCGTCGGAGCCCATCCCGGATTTGCGGATCGTGACGGTTTTGGTCGTCGAGCGATGCACCTGTCCGAGCGAGAGGTCGGCAACCTCATCGCCTGCCAGCTCGAAGCCCTGTCAGGAATTGCCTCTGCAGCGGGTGTGCGCCTGAAGCATGTCAAACCGCACGGCGCACTCTACAACATGGCTGCCTGTGACGTCGGGCTGGCGTCAGCCATTGCGCTGGCTGTGAAGACGTTCGACCCTGCACTTGTCCTCGTCGGGCTGGCAGGCTCTGAACTGATCCGCGCCGGAGAGCTGGTCGGCTTACGCGTTGCCGGCGAAGGTTTCGCCGATCGCGCCTATCGCAGCAACGGAACGCTGGTGCCGCGCAGCGAGCCAGGTGCCGTCCTGCGTGACACGCAGACGGTCATCGATCAGGCGTTACGCCTGATCGGTGGCGAAGTAGTGGCCTCGACAGGCGAGAACGTTCGCGTGCGCATTGAATCGCTGTGCGTGCACGGTGACACCCCGAATGCTGCAGAGCTGGCCGCGGCTCTCCGACGCGCCCTTGTGGCGGCTGGCGTTCGGGTCGAGCCGCTTGAGGTCTGAATTTCTGAACGTCAGGAGGAGAGCAGGAGGGCGAGGAGCGCCTTCTGCGTATGCAGCCGGTTCTCTGCCTGATCGAAGACCACCGAAGCGGGAGACTCGAACACGTCGGCGGTGACTTCTTCGCCCCGGTGCGCCGGAAGGCAGTGCATGAACAACGCGTCCTTCGCTGCCTCCTGCATCAGACTGGCGTTGACCTGGAAACCCTCGAACGCATGTGCTCGCTCGGCGGCTTCCACTTCCTGTCCCATTGAGGTCCAGACGTCGGTGTAGACGGCATGGACTCCGGCGACGGCCTGGCGGGGGTCCGAAAAGAGGCGCAGCTCGGCGCCATCTCGCGCCAGGCCACCAATCCGAGGCACGGCCCTGTCTGGAAGGGCGTACCCCGCCGGCGACGCGACGTGGACGGTCACCCCGAGCATGAGTGCCGCCTGTGCAAGCGATGTGGCGACGTTATTGCCATCACCGACAAACGCCAGTCGGCGGCCTCGCATGCTGCCCCACCGCTCGCGCAGCGTCATCATGTCGGCGAGTGCCTGGCAGGGATGCTCCTCGTCAGTCAGCGCATTCACCACATGGAGGCGGGGAGCGGCGGCCGCAATCGTTGCGGCCTTCTCCTGCCCATATGTGCGGATGACGAGTGCATGGACCCATCGCTCGAGGTTTCTCGCGACGTCCTTGAGCGGCTCTCGCTTCCCGTCTGCAAACTCAGGAGAAAGATTGAGGGTGTCGCCACCCAGTTCGCGAACCGCGATCTCGAAGGTCGAGCGCGTGCGCAGTGACGGCTTCTCGAAGAGCATCGCCACATGCATCCCGGCGAGGGGCTGCGGCGACATGATCCGCCTCGCGAGGCGATCTGCCTTGAATCGCTCAGCCTGTTCCAGCAGGCGGACCAGTTCCCCCGAACTCAGGTCGGCGACAGACAGGAAGTCCTTCGGGATGGCGGGTGGTGGGGCGATGTCCATCTGCGCGCCCTACGTCCGATACTCGCCGTTGATGCGCACGTATTCAGCGCTCAGGTCGCAACCATAGACGGTGGCCTGCCGCCCGCCACCGGTGCCGAGCCGCACCTGTATGTCTATCTCGCTGCCCTTGAGGTACTCGGCTGCGTCGGGGGCGGCATCGTCGTGCGGAAGTCCATTCTCGAAGAGCAGGATGCCGCCGACGTGAACAGTGGCCCGGCTGACGTCGAAGGGCACGCCGGCTCGGCCGGAGGCGGCGACAATCCGTCCCCAGTTGGGATCGGCGCCGTGCACCGCGGTCTTGACCAGCGGAGAGTTGGCAATTGTTCTGGCTACGCGACGGGCATCGTCCCTGGTGCGCGCGTCGAACACCGTGACCGAGATGAGCTTGGTGGCACCTTCACCGCCGCGCACGATGCCCAGTGCCAGCTCCCGCGAGACCGCGAGCAGCCCATCGAGCAGTGCCTGGTACGAGTCTTCGTCGATGACCACGCCGCTGTCTCCGGACGCGAGCGCGAACAGGGAGTCGTTGGTTGAACACTCGCCGTCGACGGTAATCGCGTTGAAGGTGTCTTCCGCCGACTCCAGCAGTGCGCGGTGGAGCAGGGCAGGCGTGACCTGAGCATCCGTGGTGAGGAACCCGAGCATGGTGGCCATGTTCGGCTCAATCATGCCGGACCCTTTCGCGGTGCCACCGACAATGAACGACCCGCGCGATGTCTCAACCGTGACCGCGTATTCCTTGGGAAACGGATCGGTGGTCATGATCGCCCTGGCTGTATCGCCACCGCGCCCCCTGGCGAGGTCGCGCGCTGCCGTGGCAATCCCGGCCGAAATCTTGTCGATCGGCAAGGCCACGCCGATGACCCCGGTCGATGCGACCAGCACTTGACTCGCGGAGCATCCGAGGGCGGCTGCAACGTCGCCTGCCATCCGGGCCGCATCGTCCATGCCGCGGTCGGCGGTGCAGGCGTTGGCACAGCCCGCGTTGACGACGATCGCCTGAATCATCGAGTGCGCCTGATCCAGGTGCGCCTTGGACAGTAGTACAGGGGCGGCTTGCGCCAGGTTGGTCGTGAAGAGCGCCGCAGCCGGGACCGGCCGATCCGCGGCAATGATCGCCAGATCGAGGGCGCCAGCCGCCTTCTTGACGCCGGCGTGCACCGCTGACGAGCGGAAGCCGCGCGCGGCACCAACGCCGCCGCTCGCCGCGACGATGGATGTCGCGCCTTGAATGGTGGACGTTGTCATTACGCGTGCACCTCCGTGGGCACCGAGGCCAGAACGCTGTCGAGCACATCAACGGCTCTGTCGAGGTCCGCCGTTTCAATCGTCAGCGGCGGCAACATGCGCACCACGCTGTTCTGGGTGCGGTTGACCAGGAGGCCCCGTTCACGAGCGCCGTCGATGACCGGGGTCGCGTCGGTGCTGAGCTGCAATCCCCACATCAGGCCTGCCCCGCGCACTTCGGTGATGATCGGGTGCTGAAGCGCGAGCGCACGCAGGCGCCGCTCGAAGTGGGCGCCGACGTGGCGCACGTGTTCCAGAAGGCCGCCTTCGGTGAGCTGGGCGAGGAAGAACGCGGCGGCACGCGTGGAGAGCAGGTTGCCGCCGTAGGTCGTCCCGTGGTCGCCAGCCGAGATCGTGTCTGCAACCTTCTGCGAGATCAGCGCCGCGCCGACGGGAACGCCACCGCCCAGCGCCTTTCCCACCGACACGAGATCGGGGGCCAGGCCGAGTGTCTGGAAGCGAAATCCCATCCCCGTGCGGCCCAGGCCTGACTGCACTTCGTCGGCGATATATAGCGTTCCCGTCTTCGCGCAGACGTCGCGCAGAGCGTCGGCAAAGGCCTGGGGCATCGGCCGCACGCCGCCTTCACCCTGAATCGGCTCGGCGATGATTGCGGCGGTACGGCTGGTGACAGCCGTCGCCAGCATCTCAGGCTTGTCGAAGTCGACGAACGTCACCGGCCCGAGGAGAGGCTGGAATGGCGTGCGGTAGTGTTCGTCGTGCGTGACCGACAACGCGCCAAAGGTCCGTCCCGAAAAACCGTTGGTCACGGCGACAAATTCAGGACGGGGTGTGCCGTGCGTGAACCAGTATCGGCGGGCGAACTTGAGGCACGCCTCAACCGCCTCGGTGCCGCTGTTGCAGAAGAACACGCGCGGGAGGCCCGAGAGCTGGGTCAGGCGCTCCGCAGCCTCAGCCTGGAAGGGGTGATAGTAGAGGTTCGACGTGTGGAGCAGCGTCGACGCCTGATCGGCGATGGCTGCCGCAAGTCCGGGGTGCGCGTGACCGAGCGAGGCGACGCCAATCCCGGAAACCAGGTCGAGGTACTCGCGGCCGTCAACGTCCCAGAGACGAGGTCCGGAACCACGGACGAAGGCGAGGGGTTGCCTGGTGTAGGTCTTGAGCACATGGCGCGACTCGCGCGCCTGGATTTCACCGAGTGTCGTCATCGCACTACCTGTGTGCAGGCATTACCGAGGGGATCGCGTGTCGCCATTGCCTGGAAAAGAGCCACGCGCCCGTTTGCGATGATGACGTCACCCACGCCGCGGCGCAACGCCGTCCGGCACGCTTCGAGCTTCGCCACCATCCCCTTGTTGGCCACGCCCTGCCGGATCAGCGCACCGGCAGCGCGGGTCGTCAACCGTGGAATCGTCTGTCCCGCCTCATCCAGTACGCCTGCCGTACCACCGGCAATCACGAGACGGCGCGCACCGAGTGCGGCGGCCAGATGCGATGCCAGCGTATCGGCGTTGACGTTCAAGAGTTCTCCCGACCGGGTTGCGCCGATGCACGCCACAATGGGGGTGTATCCCGCCTTGAGCAGGTGACGCAGCAACTCCGGTTCAGATCCCGCGACCGGCGCACCGACCAGTCCCAGGTCCACCGTGTCCCCGGCAATGGATGTCATCGGTGCTGCCCGTCTGACGACGGCGACCGCTGCATCCGCGCCGGTCAAACCGACGGGACGCCCGCCCGCCTTGCGCACCGCCGACACCAGTCGCGTGTTGATGGCTCCGGCGAGGACGGCGACGACGACGTCGAGGGTGGGGGCGTCGGTGACACGCAGCCCGTCAACCTGCCGCTTGGGAATGCCCGCCGTGGCGAGGGCCGCGTCGATCTCGCGCCCTCCGCCATGGACCACCACCAGCGGGGCCTGTCGGGCGAGCGCCGCTATGCCCTTCGCGACCCGGGCGATGTCGTCGGGCTGCTCCAGCAGCTCCCCGCCCAGCTTCAAGACGACGGGCTGCCGAGGTGCCTTCGCGGCTCGACTCACAGCAGACCTGTGCGCTCGTCGATGCCGAGCAGGATGTTGAGGTTCTGCACACCCTGGCCGGCCGCACCCTTGATCAGGTTGTCGAGCACCGACACGAGCACCGCACGTCCACTGGCCGGGTCCACCTTCCACCCGATGTCGCAGAAATTGGTGTGCGCGACGTGCTTGATCTCGGGCAGACTGCCGCCGGTCAGGCGGACAAACGGCGCGTTGGCGTAGGCGCGGTGCATGACGTCTGAGATCTGCGCGTCGGTGGTGCCCGGGGTGAGGTTCAGGTAGATCGTTTCGAGAATCCCGCGGTCGAGGGGTACCAGGTGCGGGACGAACGTGACGACTCGCGCGAGCTCCTGCTCGATCTCGGCGGTGTGCCGATGGGAGAAGATGCCGTACGCGGCGACGCTGCCATGATTCTCGGAAAAGTGCGTGCGCTCGGTCGGGGACTTGCCGGCGCCTGAAATGCCCGACTTGGCATCGACCACGACGGCGCCCTGCACGAGCCCGGCGTCGGCGAGCGGTTCGATTGCCAGCAGGGCGGCCGTGGGGTAGCAGCCCGGGCATGACACCAGCCGGGCGCTGCGGATGGCATCGGCGTGGCGCTCTGAGAGCCCGTAGACGACTCCAGCCGGGAGGTTCGCCGTCGCCGGATACCAGCGCGTCCGATCGGCATCGTTGCGGATGCGGAATGCGCCCGACAGATCGATGACGCGCACGCCGCGCTCGAGGAGTACGGGGCCGACCTCGGCGGAGGCCGCCTCGGGCAGGGCGAGGAAGACCACATCGGCGCCAGCCACCAGGCGGTCGATGTCGAGGGGCGTGACCGGTTCGTCCCAGATCCGCGCCAGGCCCGGCAGCGCGCGCGGTGTGCTCGTCGCGGCCGACGACATCGCCATCGTCAATGTCACCAGCGGGTGGCGCGCCAGCAGGCGCACCAGTTCCTGGCCGGCGTAGCCGGTGGCGCCGGCGACCGCGACGCGCGCAAGGGGTGCCGCCGGTGACGGCACGGCCGAACCGGAGGCAGAGGGGGCTGCTATGGGCATCGTCTCTCGTTGATCAAGGAAAGAATATTTATACATTCGACTGCATAAACAGTCAAGGACTGGTGTATGCTCGATTCACGCATGAAAGCCCGGCGACAGGCCGTCATTCTCCAGACGCTGGAGCGCGAATCGGTGCGCAGTCAGGAACAGCTGCGGCGACGCCTGCGCGCGGCCGGATTCGACGTGACACAGGCAACGTTGTCGCGCGACATCCGCGAGCTCGGGCTCGTCAAAGGAGGTCCCGAGGGCGGCTATCGTTCGCCGGCACCGACCACCGTGGCCAGCGTGGCACAGTCGTCTGCCCTGCAGCGTGCGCTGGTCGAGTATCAGCCGCGCATGACGCGGGTGCAGCAGTTGATCGTCATCAACACCGGTCTCGGACAGGCACAGGCCCTGTGTGTGGCGCTCGATCAGGCGCACCTGCCCGAGGTGGTCGGTACCGTGGCGGGCGAGGACACCATCCTCGTGATTGCGGCGGATGCCCGCCGCGCCAAAGCGCTGATTCGCAGGCTCGAGTCCGTCACCGCGCAGAGAAAGGCTTCCTAGGGGATCCGCATGTTCCGATTCGCACAGATGGCCGACGTGCCCGCTCACATCGAGCTGGCGTTTGAACAGGGGATTCCGGTCGCCGTGAACGGCATTGCCATGCCGCTTCCCGAGCTGAATGAAAGCCTGTCCACGATCGCCGCCGACCACGGCATCGGATTGCTGGCCGACGCCCGCCTGATGGCCTCATCGCTTGCCGACCTGGTGCTGAGCCATGCCCGCGCTGCCCTGGCTGCCGGTGCTGACCACGCTGACACAGGGGTCGTGCGGATGAAGCTCCACCAGGGTGAGCAGATCGTGGTCAGTGTCCTGCCGTCCGCACTCCTTCATCATCCATGACGCTCTGGTCTGGCCGGTTCGATACGGCGCCTGATCCTGCCGCCTTCGACTTCGGCATTTCTTTCGGGTTCGATCGCGCCCTTTTCGAAGACGATGTCACGGGAAGTCTTGCGTGGGCAGATGCGCTGGCGCGTGCCGGCGTCCTGTCTGCAGACGACCACGGCGCCATCGTGTCGGCGCTGCATGACATCCTGGCAGAAGGCCGGCGTGATGTCGCGTTCGTCTCCGGTCCCGATGAGGACGTACACAGCTTCGTCGAGCGCAAGCTGGTTGAACGAGTCGGCGACGCTGGCCGTCGGCTGCACACCGGCCGTTCCCGCAACGAGCAGGTCTCGCTCGACCTTCGGCTCTACCTCCGGAGACGGATCCCGCTGCTGCAGACCGCGCTGGCGTCGGTGATTGAAGCGCTGGTCGAGCAGGCCGCCACGGCCGGCGATGCGCTGATGCCGTCCTACACGCATCTGCGTCGCGCGCAGCCGGTGCTGGTCGCCCACTTCTTTCTCGCGCATGCGTCCGCCATCAGGCGTGACTTCCAGCGACTGACGACAGCCGCCGACGACGCGGACGCGCTCACCCTCGGCTCCGGCGCCATTGCCGGGACAAGCTATGCGGTTGACACCAGGCAGATGGCCGAGGCGCTGGGGTTTTCCCGCGTCGTGTCCAACAGCATGGATGCCTCGTCGGATCGCGATTTCGTGGCGTCGTTCCTGTTCGCGGTGTCCCTGGCGATGGTGCATCTCAGCCGGCTGGCGGAAGACCTCATCATCTTCACTGGCGAGGAGCACGGCTTTTTCGATCTGGCCGATTCGGCGGCGACCGGCAGCAGCATGATGCCGCAGAAGAAGAACCCGGATCCGCTGGAACTCGTCCGTGGCAAGACGGGTCGGGCGGTTGGACGTCTCACCGGCTGGCTGGTGACGATGAAGGGTCTTCCCAGCGGGTATAACAAGGACCTCCAGGAAGACAAGGAAGCGGTCTTCGACGCCGAAGCCACGCTCAAGGTCTCGCTCGGTGCCGCACGCGCGGTCGTGACCTCGCTGTCGGTCAACGAAGCGCGTGCCAGTATCGCAGCATCTGGACTGTTGCTTGCCACCGACGTGGCCGACTATCTTGTGTCGCGAGGGATGCCGTTCCGTCGCGCCCACGAGGTCGTGGGTGCAATGGTGCGCCGGCTGCTGGCGGAAGGGCGTGACTTCAGCCAGCTCACCCTGGCCGAGTGGCGGGAAGCCAGTGAGTTGTTCGGTAACGATGCTCCGCAGGCGGCCACGGCGCTGGCATCGGTACAGGCCAAGCGCACGCCGCAGTCGACCAACCCAGCAGCCGTGCGGGCGGCTATCGAGGAAAGTCGTGCCTGGCTGGCGCGCGTCTATGTCGAGGTGGTCCAGCCGGCCTGAACCGCCGTCTGGGCCGGCTTTATGAGGGCGGAACGTCCGCTCTACGGTTTTTTGAGGGGATTTGGTACACTTTGCAGGCTTGCAAAGTGGTGCCCGTCGGCACGCGGTGCAGGCGTACCTTGGTACACGGCGATCCCGCCTGATACGTACCGTCCCGGGGGAATTTGATGGAGCAGCGCCGGCTTCGGCTCGGTGACATTCTGGATGACTACTGCCCGCGCGAGCGCCGGGTGACCAATCATGTCGTCGTAGCCATGATTGAGGACGACGTGAAACAGACCAGGTGCTCGACCTGCGACGCCGATCACGAATACAAGCAGGCCAAGGTCCCAGCGCCCCGCCGACGCAAGGAGGCCGGCGCGCTGGTGGGTGAGGCCGCCGAGGCGCCGCGTGCGCGGCGTCCCGAACCTGCCGAAACGATCGAGGTCGCGGACGAGGCCGATGACGCCTCAATGCTCGAGGTAGACATCGAGACATCGGAACTCGTAACCGAGGCACTGGAACCGCTCGACGCGGAGCCGGTTGCGCCGCACGAGCGTGAAGACGATGGCCCGGTTCATCGCCGGCTGATTCGCGCCACGCTGCCCAGGCCTGAAGGTCAGGTTCCTGAACGCAAGGAGACCGAATTCACCGTTCGTCAGCAGGGCGGGGG
>JBEBGV010000045.1:0-38031 GCA_040081265.1 Vicinamibacterales bacterium | reverse complement strand
CACCGGCGTCCACACACGAGCCTCGGCCGGCGCTCGCCCTGGATGCGTTTCCAAGAGGCTGCCTAAGATGAACAACCTCTTTGACATTCACAGCTAGCTATGGTCGGCCCAAGCACTTTTGACGCGGCAAGCAGCCCTGAGTCAGGAACAAATTTCCGGCGGCCTCCACTCCCAAGCGCATAATGGCGCTTGAGGCGGTAAGCCTAACTGTGGACCATTCGCGGTGTTGGCTTTGCCGCCGCTCTGGGATCCGTCCATAGAAGTCCACCAACGCGTTCAAATGGGAGCCGAGGGTGCGCCGGACCACCCTCTTAGGAACTGTGTTGTCTACAGTTTCCTACGCCGACCGTAAGCGCGCGTTCGCCAATCACCACGCGCGTGTGCCTTGAAAGGGACTACCTCTATGCGAATCCTCCCCCTCGCGTTGATCCTTGTTCTGCTCGTAGCCCGCACCGCATCAGCCACTGCGATCGCCTACGCCGATCTCGCTGGCAATCGCTGGTTACAGCTCACTGATACGACATCTGTGACCCGAGACAGCTTGACCGCGCTCTGTACTCCGACGTGTGGACCGGGATCACTGGGTACTCTCGCGGACGTTACCGGACTCGTCTGGGCCAGCAACAGCGAAGTGCTCGCGATGAGCACGGCGATTCACGTCGCCAGCCATCCAGGGTTCTATGATCAATTTGTCGGCGGGTTCCTGGTTACAGAAGCGGAGGCCTTTCGGAGTTACTTCCAAGTGACGTGCGGCGACGTGGGCGACCTGCGCTGTTGGGCCGGGTATACATTCGACGGCCGGTCGGGCACTGCGTACACCGTGTGGTACAGCTCCTCACACCAACACAGCTCCGACACGACGACTAACAGGGAGCTAGCCGTCCCGGTCGGGATGTACTTCGGCCTGCTCCCGAACAGCGTCGACCTGTCTCCGTCGCACGTTGGTGCATGGCTCTACGCGCCGCAGGGCGTGCCCGTGCCCGAACCGACCTCGATGCTCCTGCTCGGTTCTGGCTTGGCCGCCGTCGGCCTGCGCCGCTGGCGCCGTCGGGCCTGACACGTTCCGCTAGGCATCCAACAAACGAAAAGGGCGCCCGAAGGCGCCCTTTTTTATTGCCGCCGTTGCAATCTCGTTGCAAGCGGCGGAGTGAAATGTGGTCGGGGCGAGAGGATTCGAACCTCCGACCCCTCGGTCCCGAACCGAGTGCTCTACCAGGCTGAGCCACGCCCCGACGAACCTTCAGTCTACCGTACTTTCCGCGACAACTACCTCGCCGCGACGATTGACTCGACCGTGATCGTCTTCGTCCTGGCATCCAGGGTACCCACAACCCTGACCCTTGCCGCCGCGAACTTTTCCGGCGACTTCTGATCGCTCAACACGTAGACGTTCTTGCCGCTGACGAGCACGTACGACGACCCGTGGATGCCGACACACGCATTGGTGCACTCGGCATCGGTCGGTCCCATGCGCATGGAGGCGTGTCCCGCCGCCGCACACATGTCGTCGCTCACCGTTCCGGTAAAGGTGTCACTGGCCGGGGCCGGTGACATCGTCGAAACCGCCAGAAAGGCCGCGAGCAGCGTCTTCATCGCACCGGTCTGCGGCTGTTACTCGCCTGGCGTCATGAGGTGGGCCGTCGAGGTGCCCGCGTTCATGATCCACACGCCGCCGGCGCGGCCGTTGTCGGGAAGACCCAGCGTCGCCGTCGTCGCACCAGGCACCGCGATGGTGAAGTGGGTGCGCGCGGTCGCCTGGTCGGTCCCCATCAAGTGGTACCAGACGGACCCGAACACGGGCTTGGCACGAGTGCCATCCTTCTCGGCTGAGTCGAGCGCCGCCTGGCGCTTCATGCGATCCGGCTCGGACTCGAACTTCATGTTCTGCGTGGCGCGCGGGAGGTTGCCCTCGGCCGTGCACTCGAGCGAGAACGCCTGCTGTCCGGGCAGCCCAGACTTGTCGAAGCAGACAACGCCGTTGGTACCCTTCCGCAGGGTGTCATAGGTCCAGTCGGCGGGCTTCCACTTGATCACCCCGGCCTGCGTACGCAGCCCTGCGGGAGCGCCGAGCAGCGCCTTGTCGACGTCGGCCTGTGAGGCCCCCGGTTCCAGTGGCGGTGGTGGCGCTGCCGCGCGGCCCTGGGCCGAGATACTCGCCGAAAGTGCCAGCACTGCAAGAACACTCAGAACAATTCGTTTCATCGTTAGACCTCTCCGTTTGTCCCCGTGACGGGAACACGCACCGCTACTGATGCCAGCCGGAGTATAGCGCAAGGGCGTGGCCGTCAGGACGCCGGAACGCCGTTGAGCGGCAGCTCTTCCACAAACGCCAGCGCGTCGTAGGCCGTCATGTCCGGCTGCAGGGGCGTCACCGACGCAAACCCGTCCCGGACGGCTTGATAGTCCGACCGGTCGTGCGGCTCCCACTCGTTCTGCCCCTCTTCAATCCAGTAGTAGGCCTGCGATCTGGGGTCCACCCGCTTGTTCACCACCGTAATGTGATTTCGCTTGGCCTGCACCGTCACCCGGAAGCCCTTGATGGGCCCCTTCGGCGTGTTGATGTTGAGCAGCGTGAACTTCGGCAGGCCTCGCTCGAGCACCAGCTGGGCGACCTGCGCCGCCGCCTCGGCCGACGGCCCGAAATCGAACTCGTCCCCGACACGCTGCGTAGACACGGCGATGCTCGGGATGCCGAGCAAGGCGCCCTCGAGCGCCCCCGAGACCGTTCCGGAATAGGTCACATCGTCGCCGAGGTTCCAGCCCTTGTTGATGCCAGACAGGATCAGGTCCGGCTTCTTCTCGAGCACGTGCGTGATCGCGACGTTCACGCAGTCAGTAGGCGTCCCATCAACGGCCAGGATGCGAGTCCCGAAGTGCTCGAGTCGCAGCGGTCTCCTGAGCGTGAGAGCGTGTCCGATGGCGCTGGCTTCCACCGTCGGTGCGACGATCGTGACGGTGCCGAGGTGCGCGACGGCGTCTGCCAGTGCTCGAATTCCTGGGGAATGGACCCCGTCGTCATTGGTGACGAGAATAGTGATCATCAGGTGTGAAGGCATCTTAGCTCACGTGCGAGAATGCAGAGAATGGTGAGCGATCGGCTGGCCCGCCCCCTGCGCAACCTGCGTCTGTCGGTGACAGACCGGTGCAACCTGCGCTGCCAGTACTGCATGCCCGAAGCGGATTACGTCTGGCTGCCGCGCGAGAATATCCTTCGCTTCGAAGAAGTCGAGCGGGTGGTCGATGCCTTCGTGGCGCTCGGCGTCGACAAGGTGCGGCTGACCGGCGGAGAGCCACTGCTGCGCAAGGACCTCCCCAACCTGATCGAGCGGCTGGCTCAGCGACCGGGCATCACCGATCTCGCGATGACGACCAACGGCGTGCTCCTGAGCGCCGCCGCACGGGGACTGCGCGACGCGGGCCTTCATCGCCTGACTGTCAGCCTCGACACGCTCCGCCCCGAACGTTTCAAGGCGCTGACGCGCTATGACGAACTGGACAGAGTGCTGGAGGGCATCGACGTCGCCAGTCAGGTGTTCGACGGCCTGAAGATCGATACGGTGGTGCTCAAGGGGACCAACGACGATGAACTCGTGGACATCATCGCGTTCGGTCGGCAGACGCGTGGCGAGGTCCGCTTCATCGAATACATGGACGTGGGTGGCGCCACCGAGTGGTCGATGGCCCGGGTCATGACACGCGACGAGATCCTCGCCACGATTGAGGCGCACTACGGCCGGCCAACCGCCATCGTCGAGCAATCGTCGGCGCCAGCCTCACGCTATCAGCTGCCGGATGGCACCATCTTCGGCATCATCGCGTCAACCACGTCGCCCTTCTGCGCAGACTGCGACCGCAGTCGGGTCACTGCCGACGGCGTCTGGTATCGGTGTCTGTACGCGCGGTCGGGACTGGACCTTCGCGGGGTCGTCCGTTCGGGCGCTTCGGATGGCGCGCTTCAGCAGATCATCCGCGAGACGTGGGAAGCACGCACCGACCGCGGCGCCGAGGATCGCCTGGCCGCGCGTGACCGCTCCCCACTCATCTCTGTGGACACGCTTCGCCGTGACCCCCACCTGGAGATGCACACCAGGGGCGGCTAGAGGAAAGTGCGAAGTTTGAAGTGCGAAGTGGGAAGTAGAAGTGTGGAAGGTGGAAGTGCGAAGTGACTTCCCACTTCCCACCTTCGTACTTCCCCTTCGCACTTCGCACTTCTAACTTTGAAGTTCTGGCTGCGCGCAGTGCTGATCGAAGGCAGCGGTGAGGGTGGCGGCAATCGACAGCGCGTCGCGCGTCTCGATGTCGCGCCGTTCGAGCATGAACACCACCTTGCCGTCCCGCAGGATGGCCACCGATGGAGACGACGGTGGATAGGGAGCGAAGTGCTCACGGGCGCGAGCGGTCGCGTCCATGTCTCCGCCGGCAAACACCGTCCCGACGGCGTCGGGCACCCGCGCGTGCCGCAGCGCCATGGCGATAGCCGGACGAGCCTTACCCGCGGCACACCCGCAGATCGAGTTGACGATGATCATCGTCGTGCCAGGGGCGCTCACGGCAGCGTCGACTTCCGCCGGCGTCCTGAACTCACGAACGCCGACGCGCGTGAGTTCGGCTCTCATGGGGGCGATGAACTGTTCTGGATATTGCATGACGCTATCTTAGCAACGCCGCGACCTTCTGCAGCAGGGCGTCGCGACTGAAAGGCTTTTCGATGAAACTCTCGCCGGCCGCGAGTACGCCCTGCTGGACGGCCTCATGGCCGCTGAACCCCGACATATAGAGGACGCGCAGCCCGCGTCGTTCGGTTCGCAGCTCGCGCGCCAGGTCCACGCCGCTGCTGCCTGGCATGATCACGTCGGTCAGGAGCATATGGATCGGTCCGCGCTGGCAGCCGGCCACATACAACGCTTCCGACGCGCTGTTGGCGACAATCACCCGATAGCCGGACCGGCGAAGCGAATCTGCCACCTGCCGGCGAATCGCGTCGGTATCGTCCACGAGCAGGACGGTCTGGCCAGAGCCTCGCCTGACCACAGGGTCATTCGCGGACTGTGCCGAGGCGGTGGCCACAGGCAGAATCGGCAGGTAGAGCTGGACCGTCGTGCCTCGCCCTTCCTCGCTCTGGAGCAGGACGTGTCCACCGCTCTGCCGGATGAACCCGTAGACAGTCGACAACCCGAGACCCTCGCCCAGCCCACGCATCTTGGTCGTAAAGAACGGCTCGAAGACACGGTCCTGAATGTCGGCCGGGATGCCGCGTCCACTGTCGGTCACCGAGATGCGCACATACTGGCCAGCCTCGAGCTGGACGTGGCCAGTCGCCGAGCTTCCGTCAACAGCGATCCCGGCCGCCTCGATGCGCAGACGGCCACCCTCGGGCATGGCATCGCTGGCATTCACCGCCAGCGCCACCAGCGCGTCCTGCAGGCGGTCCACGTCGATGCTCACCGCGGGCGTACCGTCGTCGGCCTGGAGTTCCAGGGTTACCCGCTTGCCAATCGATTCGAGCAACCGCGGGCGCACGGTCTCGAACATCCCGCCGACATCGGCCCGTTTTGGCGCCAGCACCTGCCGGCGACTGAACGCCAGGAGGTGTCGCGTCAGCGTGGCGGCGCGTTCTGCCGCGGCCAGGACTTCGCGCGCATCGTTGAGCGCCTCGGGATTCTCGGCCACGCGCTCCGACAGCAGGGTGCCGTAGCCCAGGACGGCAGTGAGGACGTTATTCAAATCATGGGCAATGGCCGCTGCAAAGTGGCTCACGCTCTCGATACGTGCGGCACGCACCGCCTGAGCGCTCGACACGCTCTGCGGGGGCACATCCAGGGCGGAAGACCCGTGACTCATCGTGGGCACCGGGACACCAATGCGTCAGGCGACGTCGGCGATGCCGAGTCCGGACAGAATGTCGAGAAACGCTTCAACATACACAGAGGAAAAACGACCACGGTCTACTTCTTCCAGCAAGTACTGTCGCGCCACTTCGTCTCGCAGCGCATCACGGTAGGGGCGCTTCGACGTCAACGCGTCGTAGACATCGACAATGCCGACCAGGTGAGCAAGCAGCGGCACCTCGTCCCCTCGAAGGCCCTGCGGGTATCCGCTGCCATCAATCCGCTCGTGGTGGCATCTCACGATCGGACGCACCGATCTGAGCGACCGAAGTGGTGCGCACAGGGCGTCGCCGATGTCCGGGTGTGTCTTCATGACCGCGAACTCTTCGGTCGTCAGTGGGCCCGGCTTGAGCAGGACGGCGTCGGGAACGCCGATCTTGCCCACGTCATGCAGGTACCCACCGCGATGCAGCGCGGCCAGATCCTCGTCGGCCAGGCCGAGCGTCCGTCCCAGCCGCACTGCACGCTCCGCGAGCCGTTCGCAGTGTCCGTTGGTGTTGGGATCGCGCGCTTCAATGGTCAACGCCAGCGTCATGAACGCGGCCTCTGCCGAGTCGAGTTCGTCGATCAGGGACTTGACGTGCGTCAGGGCCGTGATGCGGGCGCGCAGTTCATGCGGGTGGACAGGCTTGGTCAGGAACTCGTCCGCGCCAGCTTCTATCCCGCGGATACGGTCGGACACCTCGCTGAGCCCGGTGACGAGCACGACCGGCGTCAGGCGGACGTCCGGGTCGGCTTTGAGCCGTCGACACACCTCGAGTCCGTCCATCCTCGGCATCGCCACGTCGAGGATGACCACGTCGGGACGCTCGCGGTACACCGCCTCGAGTGCTTCGACGCCGTCGGTTGCGGTGATGACCTCGTGCCCGTCATTGACCAGCAGTTTCTGAAACAGGGCCAGCACGCTGGCCATGTCGTCGGCGATGAGCACACGGCTCCTGCGCGTACCTGGCAGCGACAGCGCCATCATGACGCACGCCCCAGCGCCGACACCGGCGCGGCGGCACGCGGTGCCTGCGACGCCGGCGTCCGGTGGTGAAGCCCGTGGCGCTCGAGCTGGCGATAGAAGGCCCGACGACTCACGCCGAGCAGCCGTGCCGCGACAGCTTTGTTGCCGTGCACCTGGCTCAGGGTCTTCACGATGTGGTCGCGCTCGACTTCATCGAGCTTGGTTGCCGGTCGGACTGGCATGGTGACAACATTCGCGCGGCGGGCCGCTTCCTCGCCCGACGTCAGTCGGTCCATGCTGGAGGCGATGTCCGCCTCCGTGACCTGCTCACCGTCGGCCATGATGCACGCCCGCTCGAGCACGTTCCGCAGCTGGCGGACGTTGCCGTCCCACGCGCCTTCGCGCAGGAGATTCTCGGCACCCGGGGTGAGCCCGGCCAGCCGGCGGCCGAGCTTGCGCGCAAAGGCCTCGACAAACGATCGCGCAATGCCTGGAATGTCTTCGCGACGATCGCGCAGCGGGGGCAGGACGACCTGAACGACGTTGAGGCGATAGTACAGATCGCTTCTGAAACGTCCGGCTTCGACTTCGCTGAGCAGGTCGCGGTTGGTGGCTGCGATCACGCGGACGTCTACGTGGCGCGAGTCCAGCGAACCGACTCGCTGCACCTCGCCGTCCTCGAGCACCCGCAGCAGCTTTGCCTGGGCGCCCGCTGGCAGCTCACCCACCTCGTCGAGAAACAGCGTGCCGCCGTCGGCGGCCTCGAACAGACCCACCTTGTGTTCCGTGGCTCCCGTGAAGGCACCACGGGCGTGTCCGAAGAGTTCGCTTTCGAAGAGCGTCTCGACAACCGCCGAGCAGTTGACCGTCACCATGCGCCGGTGACTCCGTGGACCGAGCAGGTGAAGCGCGCGGGCCGCCAGTTCCTTGCCGGTGCCGGTCTCTCCCGCGACCAACGTCGTGCGCGCGTGTGGAGCAAGCCGTCGCAGCAGGCTGAAAATCTCGCGCATCGTCGAGCCGTCGCCGACCATCCCGCAGAACACGCCGCTCGATGTGAATGTTGCCGCATCGAGCGTCGGGGCGTCCATGACGCCGCGCAGCAGGTGACGCAGCCGGTCGAGATCAAAGGGTTTGCTCAGATAGTCGGTCGCGCCGAGCTTCACGGCGCTGACGGCGCCATCGATGGTCGCCGAGCCCGTCATGACCGCCACGCGAGTGCGCGGGCTCAGTGCCCGGACTGCGGCGATGAGATCGAGACCCTGTGCGCCGGGCAACCGGATGTCCAGCATGACGAGGTCGGCGGGCCGTTCACGCAGCCGGGTCAGCGCCTCGTCCGCCGTTGTCGCGGTGGCGACCTCGAGGCCGGCGGCGGTGGCCAGGTGTGTGACCAGGGACAACACGGTGGGGTCGTCGTCGACGGCGAGGATGCGGGGGCTGGCGTTGAGCATGAGTCGACACGTGTGACCGAACCGCTCACATGTGTCTCCCGCTCAAATCGGGACAAACACCGAAGACTTGACCGCCTCGCGCGCGGTCGTGCGCAGGAGCATGCAGGGCGCGTCAGCGGGGGTGCAGCCACGCGCACGGTGTGCGCACAGACCGCCCGGCAAGAGGGGTCTGACTAATAAATGGGGTCAGACCCCATTTATCCTCAGGAGGCGTTCTTCCAGATTTCGGCGAGCCGCTGGTCGCGCCCGCACCCCCAGCGGTAGACGCAATACCGGACGTAGTTCTTGCCGCTGTAGTCCTGGTGATAGTCCTCGGCCGGGTAAAACACTGTCGCATCGACGATCTCGACGACGACACGCTGCGCGAAGCGTTGCTGGAGACGCGCCTTCGACGCCTCCGCGACAGCCCGCTGCGCGTTGCCGTACACGAAGATGACCGGTCGATACTGCTCGCCGAGATCACAGAACTGCCCGTGGTCGTTGAAGAAGTCAACGTTGTGCCAGTAGTGATCGAGCAACTGGTCAAACGTCACGACCCGCGGGTCGAAGAGGATCTCAATCGACTCGACATGTCCCGTGCCGCCTGACGAGACCTGCTCGTAGGTTGGTCGCACGACACGCCCACCGGTGTACCCCGATGTCGTCGAGATCACGCCCTTGACCTCGTCGAAATCAGACTCGGTGCACCAGAAGCAACCCGAGGCCAGGGTTGCCTTCTCGAGCCCCGCAGGAACGGGCCTGTCGTCGGGCAGCGCCAGCGACGTGGACGGGACAGGCGGGCGCGGACCCTGGGCCGACGTGGCCGATCTTCCCCATCCCGACAGGTATACAGCCACGCAGGCCAGGAACACTGCCGCGTACGACACCGCCAGCCGGAGAGACCGGGGCATCAGCCTTCCTTGAACTCCAGCGCGACCCCGTTCATGCAGTAGCGCAGGCCCGTCGGTTTCGGCCCATCGTCAAACAGGTGCCCGAGGTGACCGCCACAGCGAGAACAGTGCACTTCAGTGCGGACCATGAAGTAGCTGCGATCGACGTTGGTGCCAACGCCGTCCTCGAGTGGCTGGAAGAAGCTCGGCCACCCGCTGCCGCTCTCGTACTTCGTGTCAGACGAAAACAGTGCTTGTCCGCAGGCACGGCAGACATACGTCCCGTGTCGCTTTTCAACATTCAGCGGACTCGTGAACGCCCGTTCGGTTCCGTGTTCGCGCAGGACGCGATATGCGTCGGGCGATAGTTCCTTGCGCCAGTCGTCCTCGGACTTGACCACGAGGAACGGCGCGGACTTGGTTGAATCGGTCATGGTGGCGTTTGCCCGGTCGGGACTGGAAAGCCAGGCGACCACCGGGGCCAGCCCGACGGTCGTGGCCGCAACGAAGAGAACCTGTCGTCGGCTCGGCATAGTGCTCTGTCAATAACAGACGCGCACAGCCGGGAGGTGGTCCCCGCTCATGCCAGAGAGGGCCCGTTGGCCCGGAGCCATGCCCGGGCGCGTTCGTGCCCCGGGCACGCGGCCTCGACGAACTTCCAGTAGGCCGGCGAATGATCGAGGCGCCGCAGGTGCATCAGTTCGTGAATCAGGACGTATTCCCGGACCCAGTCGGGCATCGCCATCAGACGCCAGTTCAACGTGATGTGTCCGTTGCGGCCACAGGATCCCCACCGCGATCGCTGGTTCCTGATCGTCACCCGCGATACCTGCAGCCCGTGGCGCGCGGCAAGGGCATGCAACTGGGGCGGGAGTTCCTGTGTGGCCAGCGCCTGGAGACGCTCACGCTCCTCCGCAGAAAATGCTGAACCCTGTGAAGGCAGACGCAGGAGCTGCCGGGCAATCCAGCCTTTCTGCCGGGTCACAAACGCCTCGGCCTCGCGCTTCGAGCCACCACGCGGAATAGTGACCCGCACGCGTCCGGTGGGTTCCACGCGCACGAGGTAACGGCGTGCCAGGCGGTGTCGCACGAAGTAGGGACTCTGAGCACGCTCGAGAGCTGGCGCAGCACTCTCAAACGGCAGACGCTCCTGCATGGCGTCAGAATACCCGAAGTACACTCCTGAGGTTGGCCGAGATCCTCGAGATTGATCCGAATGCACCCGCCGACGACGCGATCGAGCGCGCCGCGGCAATCATTCGCGCCGGTGGCCTGGTCGCGTTCCCGACCGAAACGGTGTACGGACTTGGCGCAGACGCGACCAACGCCTCAGCTGTGCGCCGCATCTTTCACGCCAAGGGCCGCCCAGCCACAGACCCGCTGATCGTTCATGTCGCCAGCGTCGCGGATGCGCTGGCAGTTGTCTCACACCTGCCGCCCGGCGCAGAACAGCTGGCGCGCGCGTTCTGGCCCGGGCCGCTCACGCTGGTCATGCCACGCGCCGCGAGCATCGGCGATGAGGTGACGGCCGGCCTCGACACCGTCGCCGTCCGCGTGCCTGCACACCCCATCGCTCAAGCCCTCGTGCGCGCCGCCCGCGTTCCCGTCGCCGCACCAAGCGCGAACCTGTTCTCGAGACCCAGCCCGACCAGAGCCGAGCACGTCGAGCGCGACCTCGGCGATCGCATTGATCTCATCATCGATGGCGGGCCGACGATGGTCGGCATTGAATCGACCGTCGTCGATCTCACCGTCGATCCCCCGGTTGTGTTGCGTCCCGGCGGTGTCACGCTCGAACGCCTCAGCGCCGTGTTGCCAGCGATGACCCTCCGACAGGCCGATGCGCGCGGCGATACGGCCATGCCCGCTCCAGGGATGCTCTCCCGGCACTATGCGCCGACCACGCCTCTCACTCTGTATGAAGGTGACCCGCAGGCCATCGTTCAGCTGGTCGGGACCGAGTTGCGGAGCGCGCTCACCGCCAATGAGCCCGTTGTGGTGCTGGCGCCGAGTGAACAGCTGCAGGCCATCCGCAGTTTCATTCATGGCAATGGAGATGGGTTGCTGGTGCTCGTCGATCTCGGGTTGGAATCGGCACCCGAGGTCATCGCCGCTCACCTCTACGACGCGTTGCGGCGATGCGATGAGGTGGTGTCGGCACGGCGGATTCTGGCCGTTCAGGTGACCGGCACGGACGGGATCAACCTGGCGATCCGCGATCGCCTGCGGCGGGCATCAGCCGGGCACATCGTCAGCGTGCCGCCCGGCGAACAGGCACCCACCCGGGATTGAACCGTGCTCGAACGAGCAGGTTGACCACCTCGCCATAGCTCCTCACCCCCGACTCCACACGATTGGCTTTCAGGTAGGTATCGTAGGCGCGCCAACTGGCCAGCCGCAGGGCGGGCAACTCGCCCGCCCGAAGACGCGCGATGATCGCCTGCACGTCGGCACGCGGTCCCGGTGCGAGGGCGTCGGACAGCTGCCGGCGCGTCTGCGCGTCGGTTTCTCCAGCAACCTGCCAGTAGAGATAGAGCCAGCCGCTGTACTGATCGGGTATCCCGCCCCGCACGCAGGTGAGAAACCCCACGAAGCTGGCTTCGGCTTCCGAAGCAAAGCCGGCAAGATGTGCCCACTCGTGTGCCGCAACGAATGGACGTTCGAACGGCAACAGATCCGGATTCTCGAGCACCTCGAGGCCAAACGGGTTGACCATGCCGTCGACGCCGTTCCAGCGAAACCATGGCCCCAGGGCCGTGTCCTTCAGGCGTCCCGGCACGGCGGCGCGAACGCCGGTGAGTTCGCGCTGCACTTGTGCGGCCGATGCCGTGAGCGTCGCGTTGCTCCATTCCGGTTCTGCCCAGCCGATCCGATGCGCTTCAGCATGCAGTTCGTTCAGTCGGCGCACGGCGTCCAGACCGAGCGAACGCACAGCGTCAGTCCCGGCTACCGATGCAACCACATCAAGGCGGCTGAGCATGGGCACACGACGATAGTTCAGACCCCAGAGACCAAGAAAGACAATGTAGGCCAGCGCGCCACCCGACGCGAAGGCAAAGAGGACTCGAGCCAGGGGCGCCACGTGCCGCGTCTTGAACGACGCCACCACGCCGCGCTGCAAGGCAAAGACAGCGGTCGCAACGACGGCAACGAGCAGGATGTCGAAGGCAGCGAACGGCAGCAGGTTGCTCACTGACGTCACGACCCGCTGCACCACCGGGTACGCGCCGGTCGAGAACGCGCGCTCAACCAGCACGGGCGACAGTGGCATCAGCGCCGCCGCGAGCGCGGCCGCGATCGCCACGGCTCCAACGATGAACGTCGTTCTCTGGGACACTCCGCAACCGGCACCTAGTATCCTATGGCTGTGAAAGTCGTGCCCTTCCTCATAGCCGCGCTGCTGCTTGTCGGGAAGCAGGACACACCACCCGCCCCGGAGTTCGCGGCGTGGCTGGACGATGCGATCGCCGAGGCACGCACCCGTGGCTTCGACGAGGACCTCATCAGCCGCACGCTGGTCGGGCTGGAACCCCTGCCCCGCGTCGTCGCCAGCGACCGCAGCCAGGCCGAGCTCACCCTCACGCTCGAGCGGTACCTGTCCTCGCGTGTGACCGAGCCGATGGTGCGCCGCGGCCGCGAGATGGGTCGGATGCACGCATCACTGCTCGAACGACTCGAGCACAGCTATGGCGTACCGCGGCAATACCTGCTGTCGATCTGGGGCGTCGAGTCACGCTTTGGAAGGCTGATCGGCCGGACCCCGGTATTCCAGGCACTTGCCACCCTCGCCTGGGAGCCCCGACGCTCCGAGTTCTTCCGCGGCCAGCTGTTCGATGCCATGCAGATGGCCGCCCGTGGGGACATCGAGCCGGCACGCATGACCGGCTCCTGGGCCGGAGCCATGGGACAGACCCAGTTCATGCCGTCAAGCTATCTGCAATACGCCGTGGACTACGACGGCGACGGCCGGCGTGACATCTGGTCCTCAACTCCTGACGCGCTGGCCTCGATCGCCAACTATCTCAAGGGATACGGGTGGGAGCCAGGTGAAACCTGGGGACGCGAAGTGCGCGTCAACGACGCCGTTCGCGGCGCCCTGACCTCACTGCCCCAGCGGGGCATGGGCTGCTACGCGATCCGCACGATGACCACGCCACAGTCGCTCGACCAATGGGGCGAGATGGGCGTCCGCCGGGTCGATGGCAGCGCTCTTCCTGTGGCACCTGTCCAGGCCGGACTCGCCATGGTCGGCGATCGCGCGTTCCTGCTCTACGGCAACTACGACGCCATCCTCGGCTACAACTGCGCGCACTTCTACGCGCTCAGCGTTGCGATGCTTGCCGATCGCCTGCGCTGAATGGACCTGCCGCTCCGCTTCGTCCAGGCCTTCCTGACCCTTTCCGTGGGCGTCACCATCGCCAGGCTGACGACAGACACCGGCGGCGGCGACTACTTCTTCACGCTGATATTTCTGGTGGTGATGGGCGCGGCCGCGCCGTACTGGCTGGCGATGAAGGTCGCGCGACGCACGCCACCGCGGTGGGCAGCGTCAATCGCCTGGGCGGCGTTGGCCTTCGGGGCGATCGATTGCGCCGTGCGCGTACAGGCGTTCTATTTCCCGACCGAGGCCAGCGGAGGGGGGATGGCGCTCTGGCTGCCGATCTACGCGATCGGCCTCATCCCGCTCTTCGCGCTCATTGCGTGGGTTGTGGTGGGAGTGAACAGGCAGTGAGTGGTGGGCGGTGAGTAGTGAGTGGTGAGTAGTCGGAGCTTTGCACTACCCACCACTCACCACCCACTAACAACTATCGGTACTCCTTGAATCCCGCCGGGCGGGGCACTGATGCGGGCGGCTGCGACTTCATCGCCATGTCCCAGTGCTCGGCGACCATGCCGTTCTCCACTCGCACCATGTCGAACCAGTTCCACTTGTAGGCCTTGCTGGCATCGCTCGGCTCGGTCGAAAAACGGCGCATCATGTAGAACACCAGGTTGCCGTTGGTGATGATGAGTTCCGGCTCGTCCTTCCACTCGGCCTTGATCGGCTCGGGCCTGGCGAACTGCTTGAAGAACTCGACGAAGCCTGCACGACCGGTGGGCACGTTGGGATTGTGCTGGATGTAGCCGGGGGCAATCAGCTTGTCGGCCAGCTCCAGGTGGCCGTACTGGAGGATGTCCTTGAACTCGATGTTGGCGATGTCTTCGGCCTTCTGCTCATCCGCCGTGTTGCGCGGCTTCACCGGCTTGGGCCCGAGACCCTGTGTGACTATCCCCGCAACCGGCTGACCGGCGGGCGCCGTCGTCGCCTTGAAGACGCTGTCCCAGTGTTCCTGCACCTTCCCGTTCTCCACCCTGACGAGATCGAAGAAGTTGTACTTGTAGGCGTTCCCCATCGGATCCTTCGCCTCGCGCTCCCAGACAAACACCACGTAGTCACCCTTGGCAAACTGGATGACGGGCGCAGGCGTCAGCGCCGCCGGAATGTCCCTGGGGGCGCGCCGTCCGAAGATCGTCACGAATGCCGCACGCCCCGTATTGATATTGGGGTTGTGCTGCATGTAGTCCTCGGCCATGTACTTGTCGGCAAACTCAACGTGACCCGCCTGGATGACTTCGCGCCACCAGTCGCTGACCATCTTCAGGTTGGTCTGCTCCTGCGCGGTCATGGTCCTGGTCTGCGCCGACGCCGGGCTCGCGCTCACTGACAGCGCCAGCAGCACTACACACATCAATACCTTCAACACTCTCATCTCTCGCTTGCTCCTCTCGTACGGCTTCGGCTTCCGAAGCCCATACATCGTGCCCCCACGCCCCCAAAAGCGCAAGCCAATCGCACGTGCCCACTATAATGACCGACGAGATGGCCCTCTCTCCCGCAGACGATGCCTCCGCGACGGTCATCGACGACCGCGCGGCCTGGGACATCGTCGTGCTGATGGCGGGAATGGCGCCGGCGCTGACCCTGTCCGCCGAACCGATCGCATTTGCGTGGATCTCGAACGAACTCCACTCTGTTGACCGCACCGACCCGGACGCCATCGTTGCGTGGGAGCCCGGACGCGGCTGGACGGTGCTGATTTCCGGGCAGGACCCTCGCCACGGCGTCCTGGATCTGTGGAGACCGATCTGCAGCGCGACGCCTCAGCACCCGGTGTCGGTCGGGCATCTGGGTCAGAGCATCGACGGGTTCATCGCCACGCCGTCGGGGGACTCCCAGTTCGTCACCGGCCACCAGAACATCCTGCACCTGCATCGCCTGCGCGCGCTGTGCTCGGCGGTCATCGTCGGCGCCGGCACGGTGGCCTTCGACAACCCGATGCTGACCACGCGGCATGTCGAAGGTCCCAACCCCATCCGGGTCATCTTCGATCCGGGCCGCCGCCTGGAAGGCGACTATCGCCTCTTCACCGATGACACGGCGACGACGGTGTACGCCTGCGGGCGAGAACACCTCCTGCCGAAGGAAACCCACGTCGGGCGCGCCGAGGTGGTGGCGCTCTCGTCGGACGTCCCGGTCATCGCCGCCGCCGAACTGATGGCGTACCTGCGTGAGCGAGGCTGCTTCCGTTTGTTTGTGGAAGGCGGCGGCGTGACGGTGTCGGCATTTCTCGAGGCGGGCCTGCTCGATCGCCTGCAGATCGCCATCGCCCCGGTCTTCATCGGCACCGGGCGACCGGCGATCCGGCTCCCTGCGCGCGAAGCGCTCCGCGATTGTGCCCGCCCCGAGTATCGCGTCTTCAGGATGGGCGGCGACGTGCTCTTCGACTGCAACCTGCGCGTGACGGCGCAGGAGGGCGACGACGCCACGGTGTCGAGAGTCATTTGACGTAGGCGTGAACGCCGGGTCCTGCGGACCCGGCCTACGTACTGTACGTAGGGCGGGTCGGAACGACCCGCCGATGAGGCGTCACTTACGGAGCGACGCTCAGGACGAGCTGCGGCCGGTTGGCTGCCGTTCCCTCCTTGCTGCTGAAGTACATGCTCGACGAATTCTTCCCGACCAGCACCAGCGTGTAGTCCTGATTGCCGGTAAACAGACTCGGCGGCAGCGCGATCTCCACCCAGGTGTTCTTCGCGATCGCGCCCGCGCTGCCCTGCTGCGCGCCCATGGCCGGCGCGTTGCTCCAGGTCAGCGTCGTTTCCGTCCAGCCGCTGGCGGCCGAATGCACGAGAATGCCGGCGCTATTGGCGGTCGTGGCCCACAGCCGCAGCTTCGCCGTTGTCACCGTACCGGTCAGGCCCGCCACGCTGAACTTCAGATAGCTGCGATAGACCGGGGAGTTCGTATCGCGCGTTCGCAGCGTCGTCAGCGCCCCGTCGATCTTGTTGACCGAGCCACTGGTGACTTGTGCATCTGCGGAGACGATGGTCGTTACGATGCTCGGCGGGATCACGGTGAACGGTGTGCCGCTGGTGGTGCTGCCACCCGGGGTCGTCACGAATACAGGCCCGGTCGACGCGCCGGCTGGGACGGTCACTCGGAGCTGTGTCGGAGAGTCCACCAGAATCCCCGTGCCTGCCACGCCGCCAAACGTCACGCTCGTCGCACCTGTGAGGACCGTGCCGGTGATCGTCACCTGTGATCCCGGCTCGCCACTCGCCGGCGTGAAGCCGAGGATCGTCGGCGGCGGTGGACTGACCAACACGTAGCCGGTCATGGTCTTGACGTGACTGGTTGTGCCATCCGAGACGGTGAGCTTCACGCTGTAGATACCCGCCGTCGCGTAGACGAACGTGGGGTTCGGATCCGCGGAGTCGGGCGTGCCGTCATTCTGGAAGTCCCAGTTCCAGGACGTGATGCTGCCGGTCGACGCGCTGCTGTCAAAGCTCACGCTCAGCGGAGCGACGCCGGCCAGTGGAGCACCGGCGAAGTTCGCCACCGGGCTGCCCGGCACAATTGCGCTACCGGGCATCGACCCGCTGTCGATCCGGATGTCGTCCACCGTGATGTTGACGGATCCGCCATTGGTCGCGCCCATGCGGATACGGTCAGCTTGCGTCGTCCACGTGCCGTTGGAGAGGGTCGCGAATGGGGCACCAAATGCATCGTCACCCGGGGCCAGGAACGCCTCGAGGATGCCGTTTGCGCCACTTCCCTTCTTCTGACGCAGGCCCACGCGATAGTTCTGACCGGGCGTCAACGGCGTCGACTCTGCGCCCACCGGACTGCCGTTGTTCCGAAGCTTCAACCGTCCTGCGCTGGTCAGGACGAAGTTGCCGAAGGTCGTACCGCCATTTGAAATCTGCACGATGCGCGGCGAGCCCGACGTCGGCCACGCATTCACGCGCAGGTAGAACGCGGCATAGAAATCGTCGACACCGGTAAAGGTCTCCTGCAGGAAGCCAGCGTAGGTCGCATTGATGGTTGCCGAACGTGTCTCCTTCAGCGGTCCGCTCGTTTCGAGCAGTACTGCGCCGGACACACTGTCCACGCCCGTCGTGGCATCTGTGAGACCCCCTTCAAACGTGATGTTCTTGAGGCGCGTGTTCACCGGCGATGTGATGACGAACGTCCCGACCGCGGCACCTTCGTAGTTGAGGTGGTCCACGGTGGCCGTCACCGGGTAGCTTCCGATCGCCGTCTGTGGCGCACCCGCAAGGATCACCGGTAGTCCGAGGGGCGTCGTCGTGACCGTGGGGGCGATCGCACTGCCAGTGGCCACCTGTGACAGGCTTCCAAAGCTCACGAGCGCCGTCGCCTTATTGATCTTGAACGTGTCGGCGGCGCTGCCGGTGTAGTTCGGGTCGGTGATCGTCGCCGTCACCGGATAACTGCCGGCCCCGGTCTGGCCACCGCCCGTGAGTGACACCGCCAGGCTGGCCGGCACCGTCGTGTAACTCGGGCTCAGCGGACTGCCGGTGTAGGTCTGTGTGAGGTTGGTCAGCGTCACCGTTGCCGACGCCGGACTGATCACGAAGGTCTGCGCATCGCTGCCGGTGTAGTTCGGGTCGGTGATCGTGGCCGTCACCGGATAGCTGCCCGCCCCGGTCTGGCCACCGCCCGTGAGTGACACCGCCAGGCTCGCCGGCACCGTCGTGTAACTCGGACTCAGCGGACTCCCGGTGTAGGTTTGCGTCAGGTTCGTCAGCGTCACCGTCGCCGACGCCGGGCTGATCACAAACGTTTGCGCATCGCTGCCCGCGTAGTTTGGGTCGGTGATCGTCGCGGTCACCGGATAGCTGCCGGCACCGGTCTGGCCACCGCCCGTGAGCGATACCGCCAGGCTCGCCGGCACGGTCGTGTAGCTCGGGCTCAGCGGACTGCCCGTGTAGGTCTGCGTGAGGTTGGTCAGCGTCACCGTCGCCGACGCCGGACTGATCACGAAGGTCTGCGCATCGCTGCCGGCGTAGTTTGGGTCGGTGATCGTCGCCGTCACCGGATAACTGCCGGCCCCGGTCTGGCCACCGCCGGTGAGCGACACCGCCAGGCTCGCCGGCACCGTCGTGTAGCTCGGGCTCAGCGGACTGCCCGTGTAGGTCTGCGTGAGGTTCGTCAGCGTCACCGTCGCCGACGCCGGGCTGATCACAAACGTCTGCGCATCGCTGCCGGCGTAGTTCGGGTCGGTGATCGTCGCCGTCACCGGATAGCTGCCCGCCCCGGTCTGGCCACCGCCCGTGAGCGACACCGCCAGGCTCGTCGGCACCGTGGTGTAGCTCGGACTCAGCGGACTGCCGGTATAGGTCTGCGTGAGACTTGTCAGCGTCACTGACGCGGAGGCCGGACTGATCACAAACGTCTCGCTGTCGCTGCCGACATAGTTCGGGTCGGTGATCGTCGCCGTCACCGGATAGCTGCCGGCACCCGTCTGGCCGCCTCCGGCGAGCGACACCGCGAGACTCGCCGGCACCGTCGTGTAGCTCGGGCTCAGCGGACTGCCCGTATAGGTCTGCGTGAGGTTGGTCAGCGTCACCGTCGCTGCGGCCGGCGCGATCACGAAGGTCTGCGCATCGCTGCCGGCGTAGTTCGGGTCGGTGATCGTCGCCGTCACCGGATAGCTGCCGGCACCCGTCTGGCCGCCGCCGGTGAGTGATACCGCCAGGCTCGCCGGCACCGTCGTGTAGCTCGGGCTCAGCGGACTGCCCGTATAGGTCTGCGTGAGGTTGGTCAGCGTCACCGTCGCCGGCGCCGGCGCGATCACGAGGGTCGATGACGCCGTGCCCTCATATCCAGCCTGTGTGACCGTGGCCGTGACGTCGTAGCTGCCAGCCTCGGTCGGGCTGGCAACCGGGCTTCCGCCCTGCGCATATGCCAGGCTCACCGCGATGCCGACAGGAGAGGTTGTCGCGACAGCAGCTTTCGGGGTGCCGTCGTAGGTGTGATCCAGGCTCAACAACGTGATCACAACTGGATTGATCGGGTCGCACGCGTCGCCGATGTCGTCACCGTCCGAATCGAGCTGGTCCGCGTTGGCGACCGCTGGACAGTTGTCGACGGCGTCGGCAACGCCGTCTCCGTCGGCGTCTGGCGGTTCCCCTATCTTGACGATGAACGCCGTCTGGCTCGACCCAAACGAGGGATCGAACGCACCTACCGTCGTCGGGAATCCCGCCCCAGACGTGTATCCCGCCACGTACGCGTTGCCCACCGAGTCCACGGCAATCGCCGTCGCCTGGTCAGTGCTGCCCCCGCCGAGATACCCTCCGTACTCGACTGCCCCAGTAAAGGTCAGCTTCACGACAAAAGCGTCGTCATTGAAGTTATAGCTCGTGTCCAAAGGGGCCGTCGTCGGGAAGCCTGTGCTTGATTGGGTGTAGCCCGCCACATAGGCGCTGCCCGCGCCGTCCGCGGCAATCCCGTAGGCGTAGTCAGGGCCCGCGCCACCAAGAAACGTCCCGTAGTCCACTGCACCACTCGCGGTCAGCTTGACCACGAAAGCATCGGTGCCGCCGTCGAGGCTTGTGTCCAGGCCTGCGGTAGCCGGAAACCCCGTGCTGGAGGTGGTGTATCCGGCCACATAGGCGTTACCCAGCAGGTCCACTGCTATCCCGCGCCCGACGTCCTGGTTCGTGCCCCCTAGATAGGTCCCGTACGACACCAACCCGCTCGTGGTCAGCTTCACCACGAATGCGTCGGTACCGCCGCCGTAACTCGTGTCCAGACCCGCCGTCGTCGGAAAACCGGTCGCCGAGCTTGTGGATCCAGCCACATGCGCATTGCCCGCACCGTCCACGGCGATCCCCTGCGCCACGTCCAGACCGGAAGCACCGAGGTACGTCCCATACGCCACTGCCCCGCTCGCCGTCAGCTTCACGACAAAGGCGTCATTGCCGCCGCCGTAGCTTGTGTCTCCCGCGGTCACTGGAAAGTCCGTGCTGGAGGTGTATCCCGCCACGTAGGCGTTGCTGGCCCCGTCCACCGCAATCCCGAAGGCCAGGTCAAAGCTCGTGCCCCCGAGATACGTTCCGTACGCCACCGTCCCACTCGTCGTCAGCTTGACAACAAAGGCGTCTGCGACGCCGCCGTAGTTTGTGTCCAGTCCCGCAGTGGTCGGGAAGTCCGTAGTTGAGAGCGTGTATCCCGTTACATAGGCGTTCCCCGCGCCGTCCACCGCGATGCCGTTGCCTCGGTCAAGGTCCGCCCCTCCGAGGTAGGTCCCGTACACGAGTGCGCTGCCAGACGCGTCCAGCTTCGCGACGAAGACGTCTTCACCGGCACCGTAGCTCGTGTCGAGCCCTGCCGTCGCAGGGAAGTCAACCTGCGATGTCGAACCAGCTACGTAGGCACCCCCAGCAGAATCTACAGCCACAGCCAGCCCCTGCGTAAAGCCACCCGACTGGCTTCCACTCAGGAACGTCCCTGCGGAAAGTTGACTGCCTGAGGGACTGATGGCCACCACAATTGCGTCAAGCCCACCGTTGTAGCTGCCATCGAAGGCGCCTGGTGAGGTCGGGAAGTTCGCCGATAGCGTATAGCCAGCCAGGTACGCCCTGCCTGCATCGTCTACTGCGATACCGAAGGCTAGATCGGCCTTAGCACCCCCCAGATAGGTTCCGTAAGCCAGGCCTGTTCCCGCCGCATTCAACTTCACAACGAAGACGTCATTGTTGTCATTCCAGCTCGTATCAAGGGCGCCCACCGTCGTCGGGAAATTGGTTGAAGCTGTGTAGCCCGCCACATAGGCGTTGCCGAACACATCGACCGCTATGCTTTGCCCAAGATCGTTCGTTGTTCCGCCCAGATAGGTTCCGTAGTCGAGGGCCGTTCCCGTCGCATTCACCTTCACGATGAATACGTCGTTCCCACCATTCGCGCTTGTATCAAGCGCCCCCACCGTCGTCGGAAAGTCTGTTGAGGCCGTGTAACCTGCGACGAATGCGCTCCCGGCGCCGTCTACCGCGATGCTCTGACCGAGGTCGTTCCCACCGCCCCCCAAGTAGGTCCCGTAGTCGAACGCCGTTCCCAACGCATTTATCTTCACAGCGAAGGCGTCAAATCCGCCATTGGCGCTGGAATCGATCGCTCCAGGGGTTGCAGGAAAATTCGCAGATGCCGTTCGTCCGGTAACGAAGACATTGCCGTCCGCATCGACGGCTATGGCCTGGCCGACATCGCTTCCGGACCCGCCCAGGTACGTCGCGTACTCCAACGCACTGCCAGTTGCATTCAGCTTCGCGACGACTGCCTCGTCACTACCGTTGAAGCTAGGGTCAGCCGCACCGGCCGTGGCAGGGAAGCTGAAGGAGTTCGTCGAGCCTGTCACGTAGGCGCTGCCCGCCGCGTCCACGGCAATGCCGCCAGCGTGGTCCGAATCGCTGCTACCGAGATACGTCGCATAAACCAACGCACTTCCCGCCGCGCTCAGCTTCACGACGAACATGTCGTCGTTGCCGTTAAAGCTGTGGTCGACAGCCCCGACCGTCGTCGGAAAGTTTCCCGACAGGGTGTCTCCGGTCACATACGCGTTGCCTGCCGAATCGACTGCAATACCGTATGCATAGTCACTACTGCTACCACCTAAGTACGTTCCGTACTCGAGCACGCTCCCCGCCGCATTCATCTTCACGACGAACACGTCGCTGCTGCCGTTCGCGCTCGGATCCAAAGCGCCGGCAGTTGGAAAATCAACTGCATTGGTATCGCCCGTCACATAAATGCCGGAGCCGTCGACAGCGACATCCTTCCCGACAACTTCGCCTACGGTGAGCGATCCGCCAAGATAGGTCGAATAGACCAGTATCGGGTCGATCACGAGGGGACGGCCTTCGTCGAAGCGGGCCAGACGGAACGCCACCTCGCCCTCGGATACAACATACCCGCCATCTACAGCGCTCCGGGCGCCATCGATCTCCTGATAGATCACCGGCGCGCGCTGAACGATGGTGTGCCCGCCGATCTCAATCTGCAGATCACCAGCAGCATCCACGCTCACACGCTCCGCGCCGTCAAAGCGCATGCGAATCTGCTCGGGATCAGCCCCGGGCTCCACGATGAAGTCGTATTCGAGCTGGCTCTGGTTGCCGTAGTACGCGATGTCGATGCCGTCGTACACACCGGGATAGAGCACGCGGGCGTAGGTCGCCACGTTCGTGCGCCACTTATCCTGGCTCGATCCTGTGAGGTAGTTGACCTTGCCGGGGAGAGGCTGATGTCCACGACCGCTCGCTGTGGCCGCGCCGCCGATGAGTTGAAGCTTGAGGGCCGCGCCTTGCGGCTGTGACTCTGGGGAAGAACCGATACATCCGGGCATCGGCGGGAGGTCACGCACCCCAGGCGGAGGCCTTGGTCCACAGTCTGGAGCGACGGGCCTGGGTGCAGGCCGCGACGCCGTGAGCGCGAGGGTGGCTTCGCCACCCCGCGTCAGGAAGAGCGTGTAGCCCTTGCCACGCGCGAGGAAGTCCACACGCGAGTCAGTCTGTCCCTCGTTCTCCTCGAACATGATCGGGAGCTTCCCGTAGGCTTCAACCGCCCGCTGCTTGCTCTGCTCGCTCGACGGTTTCGGATTCGCGAGCCTTCGCGCCATCGGCGCGGGATGCCTCTGAACAACGGGAAGATGCGGGATAAGGGCGAGCGTCCCCAGGAACGAGAGTGAGAGCGCGAGGATCCGGCGAGCCAGGGTCCTTCGGGTCACGGGAAGTCCTCCGCGGGAACAGGTCGGCTGTTGTGGGTCTGCGGTTCGGATTGCCCGCGGCTGAATTCTATGCAGCCAAGCTGATCGGTTGCAATATCCTCAGCGCGTCAAAAGAGCGGAATGCCGTGCGGCCAGGCCGCGAGATCCTCGTGGCCGACCGTGACCACGAGACCGATGGTCGCCGCGGCCTCCCTGCGGTCTTCTTCCCACCTGCGGATGCGCGCGGTCTCCTCCGGGCGAATCTCGCACGCCGCACTCGCCCACCCCGCGATCAGTTCATCCTGCAGGCTTCGCTGGTGTGGGCCGATCGTCCAGTCGCTGCGTTCACGTCGCACCTCGTAGCCCACGCGTGCGAACTCGACGGCCGCTGCTTCTGCCGCGTCGGGGCCAAGCGCGGGACCAAACCCCTTGTCTGTCTTCTGATGGAGGTTCACCAGCTCCAGCACGAGCACATCGTCTGGATGCCCGTGAGACATCGTGGTCCGACCGTCGTAGGTCAAGGCAAAGAGCACCGTGGCGTGAATGCTGGCGCAGGCATCGGCCAGACTCGCAAGCCATACCGCCGAGACAAGGTCAAGCAGCGCCGAAGACGTCACCAGGTCAGGCCGCTCGCCAAGCGCGGCGATGGGGAAACGGGACAGGTCGGCTCGACGGGGATTGAGGCGCAGATCGCGCGACGCCGACGTGATATGAACACCGTCCGCGGTATGCACGCACGCCAGCCCATGGCGACTCGCCCACGCTGCCATTCGAACAGGAATCGCGGTGAGCAGCTGCGCATCAGCGTCGAGGAGCGTCCACTGCTGTGGCTCGGGGAGATGACTGGCGAGGAAGCGCGGGTTGGAACCCGTGCCTGTCGCAAGGTCGACAATGCGCAGCGGATGCCGCGACGAGACGCTTCCTGCGTGCTCGGCCAGGCGACGACCCGTGTCGGCGCTCAGTTCCCCACTTCGTGCTGCGTGGTCGGCGCCTTCGCGGAGACCGAGCCAGGCGGCAGAAAATCCGCTCATGCGCCCGCCTCGAGAAGCACGCCTTCCATGGCCACGGCCGAGTCCTCCCACGAGGGCAGGCGTTCCCGCACGCGCCAGGCGCCACCAGCCATCGCCTCCCGTCGTGCCGGATCGGTGATCACGGCACGCAGGGCCTGCTGCAACGCATCGACATCGCCAGGCGGAACAACCATGCCTGCATCGTCTCCGACGATGTCCGCGATCCCGCCGGTGTCACTCGCAATGACGGGCACGCCATGGGCAATGGCTTCGGCGACCACCATTCCGTACCCTTCATAAAACGTCGGCAGGACGAAGACGTCCGCCCGCGCGTAGTGTGCGCTGAGATCGCCGTCGAGGAGTTCCCCGGTGAAAGAGACGCGGTTGCCAAGCCCGCGCTCGCGCACCAGGGCCTGCACCGCGTCCGCAGTGTCCGGATCGCGGACCAGGCTCCCCGCGCAGATGAGGGTCCAGGGAAGAGATCTCAGGCCTGACAATGCCTCGATGAGCACTGCGTGGCCCTTCCTCGGCACGATCGAGCCGACGCAGAGCAGCCGCACCTCATGGCCTCCTGAGCCCCGTCCCAGTTCCCCACGGCGGGTTCCCGGGACCACAACCGCCGGCAGACGCGTGACCAGTCCGCGCTCGATCATGATTCGAGCCGTCTGCGGACTGGTGACCACCACGCTGCGAACAGAGGCGAGCGCGCGCTTCTCGCTCTCGAGGAAGTGTGCGGCCTCGCTCGCCGGGAGGCCCGTCTCGAGCCCGAGCGGATGGTGCACCAGCGCCACCAGTCGCAGGCGCTCCGATTCCGCCGTCGCCTCTGAGGGCAACACGCCGAGCGCGAGACCGTCGACCACGACGAGGCTTCCGTCCGGGATGGCGCCAAGCGCGAGGACTGCGCTCTTCCTCGCTTCCTCGTCTGGCGCGGGATACTCGCCGCCGAGGCGCACGATGGTCACCGCCCAGCCGCGCTGACGCAACGCCTCGATCATGCGGCGGTCGTACTCGTACCCGCCGGTGCGCGTGTCGAGATCCCCGGGTACGACAAAGACGAGGGCTCGCGTCACGCGCGCGCAGCCGCTCCAGGCGAGCCTTCAAACGACGCCCAGGCGACGTGCGATTCGTGCAAGGTGACACGCACGAGGCTGACACCGGCGGCGCCGGGTCCAAGGTCGCCGCGGCGCATGGCGTCCGAGGTGCGATCGAAGATCTCCCGCGCCAGAAACTCGGTGGTCGTGTTGCGGCCCTTGAACTCCGGCACGTCGTCGAGATTCTGGAAGTTCAGGCGGCCGAGGATGGCCTTGACCGTGTCGCCGGCCTTGCCGATATCCACGACGACCCCGTCGGCATCGAGTTCCGGGCGAAAGAACGCCACGTCCACCACGTAGGTGGCGCCGTGCAGACGCTGGGCCGGGCCGAACGTCTCGCCCTGAAAGCTGTGGGCAATCATCATGTGGTCGCGAACGGACACTCCGTACATCGTGGCTCCAATCAGGGAAAGATCCTCGGGCCGATCATGTGCAGTTCAGTAGCGGACCCGGTGCATCAGCCCGGGCGGCGTTTCGCGTGCGAGTCCCGCCATCACTGTCGGCAGCTCCTCGAACCCGCTCTCGCTGGTGATGAGGGCATCGAGCGCTGGCGTCGTGAGCAGGCTGATGGCATGGTCGAGACGTCGCTCCCGCGTCCAGTCCGTCCGCTTGTCCGGCGGCAACGAGCCGACCTGCGACGACTTGAGGGTGAGTCGGCGTGAGTGAAACGCCTGACCCAATGGAAGCGAGATCGTGCGATCGCCGAACCAGCTCATCTCGAGAATCGTCCCATCCGGTGCGGCAATCTCGAGTGCCTTCAGCAGACCAGCTTCCGAGCCGCTCGCATGAACGATGAGGTTCCAGTCAGCGGTGAGCTGATCCGGCTGGACAAACGGGACACCGAGACCGGCGGCGACAGACGCACGCTGCAGGTTGATGTCGGAGACGGCGCAGTGCACGCCTGGCATCGCAGCCACCAGCCACCCCACCAGACAGCCCACTGTGCCGGCGCCGATCACCAGCACCCGGTCGCCCGGCTTCGGAGCACCATCCCACACGCCGTTGATCGCCGTTTCCACATTGGCCGCGAGCACCGCCCGCGCCGGCGGCACATCGTCTGGCAGGAGATGCGCGGCGTGTACGGGCAGCACGAACTCGGTCTGGTGCGGGAAGAGCGAGAACACATGACGCCCGCGGAGGTCTGGCGGCCCTTCCTCGACCAGGCCCACGTTGGCATAGCCGTACTTCACGGGTCCGGGAAACTCCCCGTCTTGAAAAGGGGCGCGCATGCGCTGGCGCTCGCTGACGGGCACGCGACCCGCGAAGACGAGCGCTTCGGTGCCGCGGCTGACGCCGCTGAAGGCGGATCGGATCAGCAGGTCTGTTTTGCCACGAGCGGGCAGAGACGTATCGCGAATCTCGCCCTGTCCCGGGCCAGTCACCCAGAATGCCCGTGCCACCTTCTCCATCGACGCGTTCATTCTGTCGTGGAGCGGCGCACGTTACAATCCCGAGCAACGCGTGACCCTTCGATCACAGACGAAAACGCCAGAAGTCGGCATCAGGATGACCGCGCTCGCCGGGGTGGCAACGCTGGCCATCTTCGCGGCGTCAGAGCTGCTCGCATCCGTGCTCGGCCTGAGCGCCGGATTCGGCCTTCGCTCGACCGGCCTCTTTCTGTGTGTGATCGTGGTCGTCATTTACGGATCGTTTCACCACCACCCGTTCCCGAAACTCGGCGCCGCCAACTACGTGACGACCGTGCGAACCATCCTGGTCGCCTTCGTGGCGGCCCTGGTCCGCGAGACCCCCGATCCAACCGTGGCGTGGACCGGCGTCGTAGTCGCCGCGATTGCGGCCACGCTCGACGGGTGGGACGGATGGCTCGCGCGGCGATCGCGCATGGAGAGCGCCTTCGGCGCCCGGTTCGACATGGAGGTGGACGCGCTGCTCATTCTCGTCCTCGGCGCCTTTGCGTGGCGCCATGACAAGGCGGGTTCGTGGGTCCTGCTCTCCGGGGCGCTGCGCTACCTGTTCATCCTGGCGGGTCTCGGACTGCCGTGGTTCAACCGTCCGCTGCCACCGAGCACCCGGCGCAAGGCCGTGTGCGTCATCCAGATCGTCGCCCTGATCGTCGCGATCGGCCCGATCATCACGCCGCCGCTCAGCTCGATCATCGCGGCTGCGTCGCTGGCGCTGCTGGCGTGGTCCTTTGGCGTGGATACGTGGTGGCTGTGGCGGGCACAGCGCCCGGAGGCACTTGCCTGAACGGCACTAGACCGACGACAGCTGGTGTCCGAGCTTGTCTCGCTTGGTCTGGAGGTAGCGGCGGGTCGAATCCGACACCGGGATTTCGATCGGCACACGTTCGCTGACCTGCAACCCGCCGGTGTCAAACGCGGCGAGCTTCCGAGGATTGTTGCTGAGCAGACGTACGGACTTCACACCCAGATCGTGGAAGATGAGCATGGCGCCCGTGTAGTCGCGCAGGTCGGCATCAAAGCCAAGTCGGTGGTTCGCTTCGACGGTGTCGTATCCCTGGTCCTGCAGCGCATACGCGCGAATCTTGTTCGCCAGTCCGATGCCACGGCCCTCCTGATCCATATAGAGGATCATCCCCCGGCCTTCCGCGGCGACCAGGCGCATCGCGGTCTCGAGCTGAGGACCGCAGTCGCAGCGCGCCGAGTGGAAGATGTCGCCGGTCAGGCAGGCCGAATGGAGCCGCGCCAGCACGTCCTCGCCGTTGCCGAGATCGCCGCAGACCATGGCGACATGCGTCAGTCCTTCCAGGGCGTCTTCGAAGACGTGGACGGTGAACTGACCGTATTCGGTGGGCAGGGCGGCCGTTGACACCCGCTGTACGCGCGGCTGGCCCGTGAGGACCAGTCTCATGCGTCTCAGGTATCGACTCAGGGCATGCACGTGTAGGTGGCTTGGGGTTTTCCGCGGCGACACGTTATCGTGATGGTGTCGCATGACCATCGTATCAGACCAGCCCCGACGCCAGTGGTTGCGGCTGGCCGTCGCCCTGCTCATCCTCAACGTCGCGCTCACGTTCAAGAACGTCTGGCCGACGCCGGCCATCACCTGGACGGGCGGACTCTCGGTCGAGCTGGGGGTGTGCCTGCTGGCCTTCGCAGCGCTGGCCGCCTGGCGGGGCCGGGTCGCGCGAAGCCTTGTCACCGGTCTTGCCATCTTCGGCGTCGTTCTGGTGCTCGGGCGCTACGCAGTTGTCACGTCGCCCGCGCTCTTTGGTCGAGACGTCAACCTCTACTGGGATCTGCGCTTCGTGCCCGACGTCGCCGCGATGCTCGCCCGGCCGGCGTCGTGGATGCTGACCATCGCCGTCGTGGCCACGGTGCTCGTCATTCCCTATTTGATCTACACGCTGCTGCGCTGGGCCCTGGGCATCGTCGCCGCAGCATCGGCACCGCCCGGCACCCGGCGCATCGTCTTCGGTGTCGGAATCGTCCTTGTCGGGCTGTTCAGCCTGGAGCGCAGCCTCGAACCCGACGATGAATGGATCGGCTATCACGACAATCGCCTCTTCCAGACCGCGGATTTTCCCCCTCCGGTATCGCTGACCTACGCCAACCAGTTCCGTGTGCTGTTCAAGCAGCTCTCCGGCGAGGCCGCCAATCTGGTCGGGCCTGGACCAAGCCTCGACGCCAGCCTTGCCGCGGTTCGCGACACAGACGTGTTTGTGTTCTTCGTCGAGTCCTACGGCGCGATCGCGTATGACCGGCCAGAGTTCAACACCGCCCTCGAAGCCAGCCGGAAGCAGTTCGCCGCAGACATCGCCAGCAGCGGTCGGAGCGTAGTGTCAGCTTTTGTCGAGTCACCGACGTTTGGCGGCGGCTCGTGGCTCGCGCACATCAGCCTCCTGACCGGCATCGAAGTGCGCGACGAAGACACCAATCAGGTCCTGCTGACGCAGAAGCGCGACTCGCTGGTGACGACCTTCTCCCGACGCGGCTTTCGCACGGTGGCCATGATGCCGGGGTTGCAGCGCGACTGGCCCGAGGGCGGGTTCTACGGCTTTGACGACATCTACGGCGAGCGCAGGCTTGACTACAAGGGTCCGCAGTTTGGCTGGTGGGTCGTCCCCGATCAGTTCAGCCTTCTCCAGCTCGACACCTTCGAGTTCGACAAGACCAACCGGCCACCGACGTTTGCGTTCATGGCCGGCGTCAGCACGCACACGCCATTCAGCCCGACCGCACCGTATCAACCCGACTGGCCGGTGCTCTACACGAAGCAGCCCTATCCAGGCCCTGCGATCGATGAGGCCTACGAGTATCAGCCCGACTGGCTGAACCTCGGTCCGAGCTACGTGCGGGCGATGCAGTACGTCTACGCCTCACTGGGCGGCTACGTGAAGCGCAGGCCGGATCGTGACTTCGTGATGATCGTGCTCGGCGATCACCAGCCCCCGGCGCTGGTCACAGGCCAGGGCGCCCCGTGGGACGTGCCGGTGCACGTGATCGCGAGTCGACCCGAGGTGCTGGCGTCGTTTGAAGCCAGCGGCTTCAAGCCGGGAGTGGACCCGACGCGACCGGTGCTTGGCCGCATGCACACGCTCACGCCGATGATCCTGAAGGCGTTGAGTGGGGACTAACTGGTACGCACGGCTATGGCTGGGCGAGGCGTTCGAAGCGCAGGTCTTCCCTCTCGACCGCTACCTCGATGAAGGGGATGTACATCTCGTCGGTCCCCTGCGGGCCGAACTTCACAACGGAGGTCGGATCCGGGTTGTGCATGTTCATCGACGAGTTGTCGTAGTGCCCTGACGCCGTGATCGTGCTTCCCCGCCGGATCCGCAGTGGCTTCGTCAGCTCATACGTCAACTGCCAGTGCGGGTTGTAGCGCGGCACACTCAGGAGCGTCGTCTGGCGGCCGTTGGGCTCGGTCAGCACGAACGTCATGTCCTTGCCCCGGTAGTGCATGTGCGGCCACAGCGAGTAGAGCGTCACATCGTCTTCGATCTTCAGCGAGCCGACGATGGGGAGATTGGTGACGCCTGGTGGAATGTCGGGCAGCACGCGAGCGCCGCGCGCGTCGGTCGTTACGGGCTTCCCGTCGATGGCGAGCGTCTCGTTGACGGTCCATGTGTGGACTTCATGATGTGGATCGCGCCGCGTGTACCAGATGCCGACCTGCACGCGCAGCTTCTCCACTCGCCCACCCGAGATCAGGTGCAGCCCCCAGGCGAGGTAGTCGTCCTTGCGGAACCGCTTTGCGAGTCCGTCCGGTAACTGCATGAACCCGCCACCGGGGACGTAGAACAAGACCGGCCGACCGAACTCCTCACCCGATGCCGCCCTGAATGGACGTCCATCGGCGTAGACCGGCACGCCGTCGAGCGTTGGCCCGCCACTAAACACCGGCCCTCGGCCGATGCGCGTACCCTGTGGGAGCGTCGCAAGCGCCAGACTTGAATGATGCACCGCATGACGCAGGCTCGGCTTGATCTCGAGCGCCTGCACAAAGCGGTCCTCGCGCAGCGGCAGCTTCATCCAGACCGTGAACGTCGGTACCTCGCCCGAGGCTGGAAGCTCGTATTCGCCGAACGGCAAGTCGAGCACCAGATCCGGCGCGCGATTCATGCGCGCGTCCCAACCACCGTTGGAGGGGAAGGTGGGGGCAGCCGGCGCGGCACCAGTGCCCTCCGGAGCGCCACCCTCTGCCCATCGCGACAGCGTGTCGATCTGCGCCTGAGTCAGGCCGCGCGCGTTCTTGAACTGTCCGTGCTGCGGATCGGCGTACCACGGCGGCATCTCGCGCGACATGGTGAGGTCGCGGATTCGCGTGGCGTAGGCCTTGGCCGCTGCGAAGTTGGTGAGCGTCATCGGCGCAATGCCGTCGGGGCGATGACAGGTCACGCAGTTGGCGTAGAGAATCGGGGCAACGTCCCGGTTGAAGGTAGGCGCCTGAGCCAGCGACGCGCTCTGCGCGGGCAGGCCGCGTTCCACCGACACGCTGGCGATCGCGACGATAGCCAGGGCAAGGACACGCCGCAGGCGGGTGGAACGCACTGCGGCATAGGATACTCCTCGCGAGTGGAACTCCGAACCTACCGGCGGGTGAACCGTGAATACTGAAACGGCTGTACCGCTCCCCATGGGGTCACATGGTCGTGGAGCCGCGAGTCGGCCAGCGTGAACTCGCCTCCCAGTTCCTTGGCGAGAGCCTCCGGCGAATAGCGAACGACCGGCAAGCCGCTGCAGGCGTCCGGGCCACGTGGCGAGAAAGTGGCGATAACCGCGGTGCCGTGCGGTTTCAGCGTCTCGTACAGATGTTTCAGATAGCGCTGACGGTCCCGGGCGTCTGTCAGGAAGTGGAACGTGGCGCGGTCGTGCCAGATGTCGACGGGCTTGGCCGTCCACTCTCCCGTCACGTCCGCGACCAGCCACGTCACCGCATCGGCGGCGGGCCCCAGCCTCTGTCTGGCGCGCGCGAGAGCTTCGCTCGCCACGTCCAGCACCGTCAGACACGACAGACCGCGCCCAACCAGCGCGTCAACCAACCGCGACGCGCCGCCACCGACATCGATGACGCAGGTCGCAGCATCGAGGCCGGCGCCCTCCATCATGCCGAGCGACGTTTCGGGATTCTCCTCAAACCAGCTGACCGCGTCGGTGGTCTTGGTGGCGTACACGTGCTCCCAGTGGGATCGTCGATCGGGCACTCGCCGCATTATGCCTTCGCAGCGTCTCGAATCGCCCAGAGACCGGGCACCCTCTTCGTCCTGAACGACGCGCCGTATGGCACCGAGCGGAGCTACAACGGACTGCGGCTGGCGGGCGCGCTGTCCAAGCACGGCGGCGAGGTCGGCGTGTGCGCCACGTGCATGGATGCCAGGGGCATCGCCGACACCGAATTGACCGACACGGCTCACTGCAGTTCACTCGAGGAGCTCACCAACTGGGTGCAGTGGGCGGATCGCACGCTGGTCTTCTAGCTAGGCCTTTGCGCGACGTGGCGCCGCCGCACCGACTGTGCGCGACTGACGAGCGACGGCTCGATCGACAACCGGATGTTTGGCGAGCACGTCGAGCAGGCGTGCCTGCGCTCCGACGGGCAGGCGCGCGAGCCGGGCGTCCCACTCACGCAGCAGCACTCGCAGGTCGTCCCGCAACTCGGTGAGGTCGGCCAGACGCGTCTCGAGTTCACCGAGCCGCGCCGCCACCAGCGCCCGCACGCCGCGACACGGCGAGCCCCCGCGGCTGCGCTCCGACAAGACCGCCGCCAGATCCTTCAGCGTGAAGCCGATCGCCAACGCCCGACGCACGAGTTGAACGCGGGCAACGGCCTCCGGCGGGTAGCGGCGATAGCCGCCCTCGCTCCGCACCGGAATGCCGAGCACCCCCCTACGCTCGTAGTGCCGCAGCGTATCGGTGCTGACCCCGGTCAGCTGCGCCAGTTCTGACGAGCTGAGCACGCGACTACCGACCGTTCCTCATCATCGCCTTGTGCATGGCCGCCATGCCTTCGTCGACGAAGCTGCTCACTTCCGACGCGTGCTGCTGAAGGAGCGCCACGGTCGCCGGATCGGTCGAGGTCTGCATGACGACAATCCCCGTTGCCGTCGTCTCGAGGGTGGTGCGGATGCTCTCGTGGTTCTTGAAGATCGCACGCAGCGCCGGGCTCTCGATCGGGAGGCCGGGATCATCCCCCTTCTCGACACGCGCGTTCATGCTGACCACGTGAGCGATGAGGAGCTGGGCCACGCGCGGGTCAGTCGACTCGGTCACCGTCCGGATCCCGTTGGGGAGATTCGCGACGGTCCGCGTCATGCGATCGTGGCTCATGAACAGGTCGTGGATCTCGCCCATCAACGACATCGCCTCGACGCGACCGGGATCCCCCGTCCGGTGGTCTTCGATCTGGAAGCGGAGGAACGCGTGGACCGCCGCGAGCGCAGCCGCATCACGGGTGACAATCCGCACCCGCCCACCAGCCGTAGTCTCCTCGTACTGGTAGGTGATGCGGTCCTTGAGCCGTGCCATCTCCACGGTTCCTGGCACCTGCTGGGCGTGGGTCAGGAACGGCTTGGTGAAGTCGCCGGCCTTGAACGCCAGGGCGACCTCCGGCAGGTGCTGCCGGATGGCGTGCAGGTTGACGTGGTCGCTCGCCTCCTTCACCGCAACGTCGATGGCGCCCCCGTCCGCATAGAGAAGGAAGTGGTGAACCGTGCGCTCCTGATCGAAGCCCATCGCCTGGGCGCCGCGCGCGAGCATCTCCTGGTGATGCACGGGATCGTGAGCGGGGCTCTGCGTCGGCTGCTGCGCGCGGGCTGACGCCGCACCAATGACCGCCACAACGGCGATGAGGACGACGGGACTGCTCAGTCTTGAAGTCATATGGACATTGTCATCCCTGGAACGGTTCCAGGGTCAAGCAGCGCGCACGTCGGACACCGCCGGCTGGCCAAACCGCAGGTAGAGCGCTGGAACCACGAACATGTTCAGCAGGGTGGACGTCGTGAGCCCGCAGAGGATCACGATGGCCATTGGAGTCTGAATCTCACTGCCCGACTGCCCGCCACCGAGCGCCAGCGGAATCAGCGCCAGCCCGGCCGCCATCGCGGTCATCAGGATCGGAGCGAGACGCTCCGCAGCTCCGCGTTCGACAGCCTCCCGAAAGTCGGTCACACCTTCAACCGACATCAGGTGCTTGATGTGTGACACCAGCATGATCCCGTTGCGAGTCGCGATCCCGAATAGTGTGATGAAGCCGATCATGGTTGCAACGTTGAGAATGCCGCCGGCGAGAAACACTCCCGCGACGCCCCCGATCAGGGCCAGCGGCAGATTGACCATGACCAGCAACGCATCTCGAGCGCGGCCGAACGCGAGCACGAGGAGCATGAAGAGCCCGGCGAGCACGAGCACGCCCAGCCCCAGAAGACGCTGCGACGCACTCTGCTCGCTCTCGAACTGGCCGCCATACTCGACGCGGTACCCTGACGGCATCGGCACCGCCTGCGCCACCGCCGCTTGAATGTCCTGGACGACGCTGCCGAGGTCGCGACCGGCGACATTGCTGGAGATGACGATGCGCCGCTGGACGTTCTCACGCAGGACCATGTTCGGGCCCTGCTCCCGGCGCACATCGGCGAGCAGCCGCACGGGCACAACGGCGCCGGTCGGTGTGTCGATCGGCAGATCAGCCACCTGCTCGAAGCTCTCCCCGCTTGCCGCATCGAACTTCACGACGAGATCGAACGCCGTGCCTTGATCGAAGATTCGTCCGACGGTCGCGCCAGCGAAACTCGTCTCGATGGCCTCAGCGACATCGCCCGGCCGAAGTCCGTAACGCGCGATCATCGGTCGATTGAGGATAAACCGCACAAACGGCACGTCCATCTGCTGCTCGAGCGACAGATCGGCGACACCGGCTACGCCAGCCATCGCGCCCCGCACACTCTCCCCCAGTCGCCTCAGCGTGCCCAGGTCGTCGCCGAACACCTTCACCGCGATGTTGGCCCGGGTGCCCGAGAGCATGTGATCGATGCGATGCGAGATCGGCTGCCCGATCGTCACGTTGGTCCCGGGAAGCGTCGAGAACTGACGCCGAAGCTCCGCTAGCAGTTCCTCACGAGGGCGTCCGCTCTCCCGAAGGCCGACGTCGATTTCCGCGGCCTCCACGCCCTGCACGTGCTCGTCGTACTCCGCGCGCCCGGTCCGACGGGCGGTAGCGACGACCTCGGGTTGGGCCAGCAAAATGCGCTCGACCCGCGTCCCGATCTCGTCAGACTTGGCCAACGAGGTCCCTGGCAGCGTATTGGCCTGCACGGTCAGGCTCCCCTCATGGAATTCAGGCAGGAAGGCTGTGCCGGCACCGGTCAGCGCGTAAACGGCAACGGCCAGCAGCACGAGCGAAAAGGCAACGACCGGAAGCGGATGGTTCAGCACGGGCGGCAACAGGCGCCCGAAACCGGCCTTGAGCGTCCGCGTCAGCCACCCTTCATGACCTCGCTGGATCGATGATGAGTTCGGAAGGAACGCGTAGCACAGCGCCGGAGTGACCACGATGGCCACAGCCAGGGATGCCATCAGCGCAACGATGTAGGCGAATGCGAGCGGCGACAGGAGCCGTCCTTCAATACCTGCCAGGCCAAACACCGGCAGGAACACCATCACGATGATGATCGTGGCGAAGACGATCGAAGACCTGATCTCGAGGGTGGCCTCTCGAACCACGACCGCCGCCGGCAGCCGCTCCCCTTCCTGCCTCGCATGGTTCTCCCTCAGACGCCGGACAACGTTCTCCACGTCGATGATCGCATCGTCCACGAGCGCGCCGATGGCGATCGCCATGCCTCCGAGCGTCATCGTGTTGATGCTGGCGTCAAACGCACGCAGCGCCAGCACTGCCGCAGCCAGCGACAGCGGCATCGCGGTCAGGGTGATCGCGCTGGCCCGCATGTTGGCCAGGAACAGCAGCACGATCACGACCACGAGGATGCCGCCATCGCGCAACGCGCGGATGACGTTGTCTACGGCCACCTCGATGAAGTCCGACTGGCGGAAGATCCGCCGGTCGATCGTCATGCCCTGTGGCAGCTCGGCCTGGAGCGTGTCGAGCGCGCGGTCGAGGCGCGCGGTGACCTCGATCGTGTTGGCGCCAGGCTGCTTCTGGACGCCGACGATGACGGCTGGCGTGCCGCTGCGCGACCCCTCCCCGCGCTTGAACGCTCCGCCTTCCCGCACGTCAGCCACGTCTCGAACGAGTACAGACCGTGTTCCGCGCAGCGCCACGACCGTCTCACCGATCTCCTCAGGCGTTCGTACCCGGCCAACGGCCTCGAGCACATACTCCTGGAAGCCTTCTGTATAGATTCCGGCAGACGTGTTCTGGCTCGCGCCGCGCACGGCTGACAGCAGCTCCGTCAGCGACACGCCGTTGGCTCGCAAGGCATCAGGGTGCGCCACCACCTGGAACTGTCGCTCGGCGCCACCGATCGGTGTGACCTGGGACACGCCGGGAATGGCCAGCAGGCGTCGTCTGACCGTCGTGTCCGCGATCGTGCGTAACGTGAGCGGGTCTCCACGGTCTGACGAGATCGCGAAGAACAGGATCTCGCCCATGATCGACGACACGGGCGCCAGAACCGGGCGCTCCACCTGGGGCGGCAACGTGCCACCGACCAGGGCCAGCTTCTCGGAGACGAGCTGCCGTGCCATGAAGATGTCGGTGCCCCAGTCGAACTCGACCCACACCACGGCGATACCGACCGCGGTGGCGGACCGGACCCGACGCACCCCGGACGCTCCGTTGATCGCGCTCTCGATCGGGAACGTCACCAGCGATTCCATCTCTTCGGGCGCCATGCCATGGCCTTCCGCCAGGATGGTCACGGTCGGCGCCGTCAGATCTGGAAAGACGTCGATGGGCATCTGCCGCGCCGTCCAGCCGCCTGCAGCCAGCAGCAGCACCGACAGCCCGATGACGATCCAATGGTGGTCAATGGACCACTGAATGATGCGTTTCAATGGACGTGTCCTTCGGCGGGCAGGCCCTTTGCGGCCGAGGCCAGTTGAATGTCATACGCGCCCTTGACGACTACGCGATCTCCTGGCATGAGCCCGGTCCTGATGCCAACGATGTCGCGATCGCGGGCGGCCACCTCCACTGCCCGACGCGCGAAGCTCTCGCCACCAATCTGGACAAAGACATACGGTCGCCCTGATTCCATCAGGACGGCGTCGCGTGGCACCACGGGCATCCGCTGGGTGCCGCGCGTGTAGAGAATGGCCGTGCCGGTCTGACCGATGAGCAGTTGCCCGCCTCGGTTCTCCACCTCGATCTGGATCGGCAGAGCGTGCGTCACCGGATCGATGACACCAGCATCGTGGACGTGGTCTGGCTTCAGCTCGATTGGATCAGCCCTTCCGGGAACCTCGAAAGCAAGCCCGGAGATCGCGCGCGCGACGGCCGCATCGCTGGCCGCCACCTGCGCCTGCAGCTCGACTCGGTCGGTTCTGACGATGCGAAAGAGCGACGCGCCCTCGCTGTAGGAGGCGCCGAGCGACGCGAACACCTCCGCCACACGGCCGGCAATTGGGGCGCGCAACACGAACGCGTTCCCAGACGCGCCGCCACCGCCACTGCCCAGCACCTCATCGCGCTGGGCCAGCCTCGCTTGCGCTGCTTTCAGGCGCGCGTCGGCCACCGCAGATGCCCGTCGGGCCTCTTCCACACGACGTGCGGGCACAGCGCGCTCGGCGAGGAGGCGTTCCGCTCGAGCCAGCTCCGCGTCCGCGGCCTCCATCGACGCTTCTGCCTCGGCCACGCCGGCCGACAGCGTGGCGCGGTCGTCGCCACTGGCGGACAACCGAGGGTCCAGACGACCCAATGCCTGCCCCGCAACGACGCGGTCGCCGACCGATGGCAGGTCGGTGGACGTGTAACGACCGTCGGCGGGCGCAACCACCATCGCATCGCCACCAGTGACAGGTTCGATGGCGGCCGGCACTCGAATCGACGCCCGCACCTCGCCTTCCACCACCTGGGCGGTGGCAAACGGATTGGTCCACTGCTGTTCCTTGAGATAGGCCGTGGCGGCCGCGTCGCCCTCAGGCCGCTGCTCGGCGTCGGCGACTCCAGCCTTCTGATCTGGAAACACCGTGGTCATCCCCAGGTCGTGGCGATCAGCAAGCCCCGGCGCATCCACAACGAGCGCCCAGCGGTAGGCCCCGGCCTGGGGCAGCACGCCTTCCACGCGGAAGGCTCCGGGCCGGAGCGGCTCGGAGCCGGCGAGCGTGACCGCTGCACCACCGGCC
>JBEBGV010000044.1:0-38033 GCA_040081265.1 Vicinamibacterales bacterium | reverse complement strand
CATCGCTCAACGGATAAAAGGTACGCCGGGGATAACAGGCTGATCCTAGCCAAGAGTTCACATCGACGCTAGGGTTTGGCACCTCGATGTCGGCTCATCACATCCTGGAGCTGTAGCAGGTTCCAAGGGTTCGGCTGTTCGCCGATTAAAGTGGTACGTGAGCTGGGTTTAGAACGTCGCGAGACAGTTCGGTCTCTATCTATGATGGGCGCAGGAGATTTGAGTGGGGCTGACCTTAGTACGAGAGGACCGGGTTGGACGGACCTCTAGTGTATCGGTTATCACGCCAGTGGTAGTGCCGAGTAGCTACGTCCGGAAGGGAGAAACGCTGAATGCATCTAAGCGTGAAACCCTCCACGAGATGAGATCTCCCAGGTCGCAAGACCTCTGAAGGCTCCTGGTAGACGACCAGGTTGATAGGCCAGGTGTGGAAGCACAGCGATGTGTTGAGCTAACTGGTACTAATGAGCCGTGAGGCTTGACCATATTTCTTATCCTCTTCGCATGAGTGGGGAGAGAGAACTACCGTTTGCAGGATATTCAGTTGGCGCCGCAAGGCGTCGGTAAGTTCTTTGACATAGTCTGGGACGATCCACCTTCGTGCTCTTTTGCGCTACGGTGGACAGGTCGGTTGATATACAAGGCCTGTCCGCCGAAGCTCGCTTCGCGAGCGAAGGCGGAACCCCAGGCAACAAGTTTCCCGGTGGTCATAGGGGCAGGGTCCCACCCGTTCCCATTCCGAACACGGAAGTTAAGCCTGCCACCGCCGATGGTACTGCGTGCGTAGGTGCGTGGGAGAGTAGGTCGCTGCCGGGGATATATCAAAAGCCCACCTTGGGTTTACCAAGGTGGGCTTTTCCTTTGTACGCTCGTCCTGGTCTTTGCACACTCTCTGCAGCACCAGACCCCAATCCGTGTGCAAACTGCGTCAAAAGCACTTGCCTGCACGCTAGGATCACCGCCTCCCACTCGTGAATGTCGACTCAATCGGCCCCCGCTACCGGGGGACCGAGGGACGGAGGAACAGATGGTGTCCTGGCTTTCGGGAATGAAACAGAAATCAACGGCGGTGCTCTTCGCGGCAGCGTTCGGACTCGTTGCACACGGGGCGTACGCGGCGCCAATCACGTTCTTCGGAGAAGACCTGGGCCTTGGCGAGGACATGGTCCTTGGCGCCACGCCGAATGCGGACGCCGCTCAGCTCAGTTTCCTCGGGAGCCTGATCAATCCGGGAATCGAGACGTTCGAGAACAATTCAGGTGGGTCGCCACTGGCGGTGAGCTTCCTGAACGGCGTTACCGCGACCTTGAGCGGTTCGGGATCCGTCGTGCCGTTGAACAACGGCGCCACCAACGGCGCCGGGCGCTACGGCGTGACCAACGATGGAGGCGAGGACGAACGATACTGGGACGCCGAAGGTGGCGTCACCAGCTTCACCATCACCTTCAGCAGCGCGGTGTCGGCCTTCGGTTTCTTCGGCATCGATATTGGAGACTTCAACGGCCAGCTCACCGTCACCACGTCGGGCGGGCTGAATCAGGTCTTCAACGTCAACAACAGCCAGAACATCCTCGGCGGCAGCGTCCTGTTCTGGGGCGTCATCGATCCGTCCGCAACGTTCAACTCGGTCTCCTTCAGTAACACAGGATCCGGGACCGACTACTTCGCTTTCGACGACTTCACCATCGGTACTCTCGAGCAGGTGCGCACACCTGTGCCCGAGCCCGCTACCTTGACCCTTCTCGGGATGGGGCTCGCCGGATTGGCTGCCCGCCACCGCCGTCGCGCAGCACGACGCTAGATTTCGCGCTTCACAGAACCACCCCGGGCCCTCGAGGCCCGGGTTTCGCATCTGCACATCCTGCCGCCAAACTTCCTTTCCTGCCTGAACCCTCGTCACGGATCGTCCGAGAACTGAAGAGTAGCCGCCCTTATGGCCGTGCTACCCTCCCCACGGAGCCGTGATGCTGCCAGTGCGACGTGTTCTTACCGCTTTCGCGATGGTCCTCGCCGCCGCATTCCCGCAGGCGGCGGCTGCGCAATCGCGCGAGTGCTCAATCGCCGAGCAAAGCCTGTTCGTCCGCGACGTAATGTCGGAGATCTATCTCTGGTATCAACAGATTCCGGCGCTCGACCCGACGACATTCCCCTCGCCAGCGGATTACCTCGAGGCCATTCGTTATCGGCCCATCGACCGGACCTTCAGCTACATCACCTCGCGAGCGGCCAACGACGCGCTGTTCTCCAGCAGCCAGTACGTCGGATTCGGACTTTCGACCACCCTTGAAGGGGATCGCTTCCGCGTCACCCAGGTGTTCCCGGGCGGTGCCGCCGCCGAGGCTGGGCTCGAGCGAGGAGACTCCTTCGTCATGATCAACGGACGCCTCGTCTCGGACCTCCTGTCGACGGGCGAAATCGGCAATGCCTTCGGACCCGCTGAAGCCGGCGTAACCGCCGACATCGTCTTTCAACGGGGTGAGGCCACGCTGCGCGGGCGAATGATCAAGCGGGAGGTCGTCATCCCGACCGTCTCCCACACCCAAGTGATCAACCTGGGCGGACGACGCGTCGGATACATCTTCTTTCGCAACTTCGTTGAACCGTCGATTGCCGCTCTCGACGAGGCATTTGCCCACCTGCAGCGTGAGCACGTCACCGAACTTGTCCTCGATCTGCGTTACAACGGTGGTGGCCTCGTGAACGTGGCCCAGCACCTCGGTGGTCTAATCGGTGGCACGCTGACCAATGGTCAGGTGTTTGCGGAGTATGCGCACAACGATCGCAACACGTTCAGGAACCGGACTCTGCGGTTTGCAGCCACAGAGCAGTCCCTGACGCTCAATCGCGTGTTTGCCATCACCACGCAGGCGTCGGCGTCGGCAAGTGAACTCGTCATCAATGCCCTCAAGCCATTCCTCCCCGTCGTCGTGGTGGGCGAACGGACCTATGGCAAGCCCGTCGGGCAGTACGCCATCAACTTCTGCGACAAGGTGCTCGCGCCAGTGTCGTTTGCACTCAGGAACGCGAATGGCGAGGGAGACTTCTTTGGCGGCCTCCCGCCGGACTGTGCTGCCGCCGATGATCTGGACCATCAGATTGGCAACCCAGCCGAAGCCTCGCTTCGCGAGGCGATGGTCTTCATGGAGACCGGGTCGTGCTCTCCGGCGCGGTTCCCGCGTCTTGGGCGCTCGACAGGGGGCCCTCCCCGTCGCCAGGGCTGGTCCACGCTTGTTGGTGCCGACTGATGTCTCTCTCGTTCAAATGGATCGGGGCCGTCCTGGTGGGTGTGCATCTGGTCAGCACAGCCATTCTCCACGCCCAGGTACCGCCGGCACCACAGCGCCCCCTCGACGTCATCTACGTACCGACGCCTGCCGCTGTGGTCTCCCGCATGCTGACGCTGGCGCGTGTCGGGCCACGGGACGTGGTGTATGACCTTGGTTCAGGCGACGGACGAATCGTTATTGCCGCGGTGAAGGACTTCGGTGCCGCCAGGGGTGTGGGCATTGAACTCGACCCTGAACGCATCGCCGAGGCTCGGCAGAATGCTCGCGCCGCTGGTGTGGCCGACCGCGTGACGTTCCTTCAGCAGGACCTGTTCGACGCCGACCTCGATGAGGCCACCATCGTGGCCATGTACCTCCTGCCGCCCCTCCTCACCAGGCTTCGCCCGGCGCTGAGGATGCTCAGGCCAGGCACGCGCATCGTGTCGCACAACTACGACATGGGTGCGGCGTGGAAACCGAGCCAGACTGTCCGCGTGGACAGCAGCCTCGTCCACCTCTGGCGTGTCCGCTGATATCAGGCCGTGCTGACTGGCACCCGGCCGCGCTCACTGATCGACCCACCGGAACCCGCTCGACGTGAGGGTTTTACGGTTCGAGCGCTGAACGAATCGACCTGTCGTAGATCTCCCACTTCAGTCGGATGTCTTCCTGAGAAATCTTCGCGTTGCCGATGACCCTGGCCTTCACGGTCGTCCTTCCCAGGACGCAGTAGATCGCGAACCGGTGATGCCCTCCCCGAATCAGGTAGTTGTTCAAGGGGAGGATCGTCGCGACCTTGAGGAACGAGTCCCTCAGATACCCGTCTCCAGGAAAGAAGACGAAGTCCCTTCCGAACGAACCGGACTTCACCGCCCGGTAAAGTTCCAGAAAATCGCTGGCGCGGCGAACAAGTCGATCGTGATCCGAGATGCCGAAGAAATGGCCGTAGATCCGGATGTCCTTGCAGCCGAACCGAAAATATTCGGTCGTCTTGAATGCTTCGGGATCGACGGTCGGTTCATCCTTGAATCGTCTCAGAAAAGCCACGTGCGGGGAGTCTTTCAACGAATAGTTCGGATGCCAGGCATCAGGTGGCGTATTCGCGAAGTCGAACTGCCTGTCTCCGTTGTACCCGCCGGTATAGACGTGGGCGAGAGGGATGTCGCTCAGGACGAACTTCGCGACCGCCCTTCTCTCGAGATGAACGATCCCGTTTCTCAGTTTTCGGAGATGTTCTCGTACGATCTGCGAACCCTGATGAAGCCTCGACTCCGGCCGCGGCACGTCGGTCGCAGCGCCGTCATCACGCTTCATGCGCTGCAACTTTGAAGAAGCTGGCAAATGTCCATGCATACGGATCGAGGAGCATGATGTCTGAACTGCAGTCGTCTGGCCCGAAGTACTCCTCGGCCTGGGGGAGTCACCGACTTCCACCGCAGCGCCTTCATGCCGGAATAGCGCGCCCACTCCTTGCTTGGCACCAACAGAATGACACGGTCCGGGTACTGGCTCGGAGTATAGCGACCGGCCGGCTCCAGAGTGGCTCGCTCCACAGCCGCGCGCCGACGTGCGTGCGCAACCACTCCAGACTTTTGCGGAGGCGCTGCCGCGTCAGAACCGTGAGCCTGGGAATCGGCCTGTAGGTGCTTGGACGGCCAGATCCCAAGAGCGCGAAGGCTGACCGTCTGTCCCGTTTGACCGAATTGCTGCGCCAACTCGAAGGCAATCGTGCTGCCGGCGCGTGATGAGACGAGCACGCCACTCACCTGAGGGTCCAGCCAGTAGAAGGGTTCTCCTGGATACGGCTTGGGTGAACGGGTGACCCCCCCCACCGCTATCAACCATCGTCATGCCAACGAGCCACAGACCAATGGTCTGGGACGGCAATCCGGCGTATCGCGCGAAGAGGGATGTTTTCCTGTCCAGCATCGGCGTCAGTTGACGGCACGCGGCAGGGTCAGTGACTGCTGGTGGTGCTTGAACAACTCGGCGAACGTGCCGGCGTATTCCGGCAGAAGCATGTTGTCTGAATCGCAGTCGCTGGGCCCGAGGTATTCCTCGATGTGAGGGGCGACAGAATGCCAGCCGAGCGGCTGCATCCCAGACGATCGCACCCACTCAGGCCCGGAGAGGAACAGAATCACACGCCCCTCATACCGGACCGGCGTGTATTCGCTCGCCGCGTGGAGGGTGGTGTCCCCGACACGGGCTCGCAGCATGAGTACCGGGTCTGCATCAGTGCGCCGAAGTGCCTCGAGGCGCGCCCTGCGATTGTGCAGGGTGTCGCTGAGGTGCCCTTGCATGCGTCGCAATGAAAGCGTTCGCAGTCCTTTGACGTGGCTTGCCAGCCAGCTGACTCGGCCCCTGATGGCCTGGCGCACGTGATACGACCGAAGGCTGTGCGGGCGGAAGAAGTCCGGATAGGGCGCCCCGAACATCGCGAGCACACTCACCGTGGCTCCAGACCGCTTCAACTGCTGCGCCAGCTCGAATGCGACCGTGCCTCCGGCGCAGTACCCCGCGATGACATAGGGGCCATCCGGCTGAAACGATCGGATCTGATCAGCGAAGTACCGCGCAAGTTGCGTGATGCTGTCGATTGGCTCGCTGTGGTCATCCAGTCCGGGAGGTTCGAGTCCAAACAGCGGCTGATCGCTGCCGAGATGCTCGGCCAGGAATCTGTAACAGAACACGTCGCCATTGTGACCAGGCACGCCGAATATCGGTGTAAGCCTTCCGTGAGGTTGCAGAGGAACGATCGCTCGCGGCCTGGCGGTCGTTCCGGCCGACGGGTCGCCCTTGATGTAGCGTGACAGCTCTTCAATGGTTGGCGCGTCGAACAGGACTCGTATCGGAAGATCGATCCGAAAGGTGTCGCGCAGTTTCGCGACCATTCGGACCGCGATGAGAGAATGGCCGCCCAAGTCGGCGAAGCTGTCGTTGATGCTCACTGCGCCGATGCCCAGAGCGTCCTGCCAGATGCGTGCAATCTGCCGCTCGGTCTCATCGCGGGGTGCCACGTAGTCGCTCCGTCCGCTGGAGTCAACCGTTGGCCCGTCCGGATGCCCGAAGTACATGGCAGGGTCAACCGGTGTTCGTGACTCCTCGAGGACCTGTGCGATCGGCTCCGGGCTGACAATCACCTGCTTGAGGCCCGAGTTCAGCGCTCGCTCGAACGCCTCCAACCCGGCCTCGGTGCTGATGGCCCGGGCCATCGCTGCCTGCTTCCATCCCTCGACACCGGGCAACGTCTCGAGGTCCGCGAGTTGTCCAACCTCTTTCCACCCCGGCCAGTTGATCGTCAGCGCGTGCACGCGTCCGTCCGCGTTGGCGAAGTAGGTGAAGGCATCGAGGAACGCATTCGCCGCACTGTAGTCCGCCTCGGCAAATGGCGTGCTGACGGTGGTGATCGAGGAAAACAGGACCAGGAAGTCCAGGCTCGCGTCTTTCAGCAGGTCGTACAAGATCAGAGTGCCACGAACTTTCGGCGCAAGAACGCTGTCGGCCGTCGCCCTGGTCTTGGCCAGAATCAGTCCAGGCCGGACAATCCCTGCCGCGTGGATCACGCCATGGATGGCGCCGAACCGCTTCGTCGTATCGTCAACGACACGCGTCATCTGCTGCCGATCCGATACTTCGGCGACACACACCTCGACACGAGCGCCCAGAGCTTCGATTTCGCGGATGGCCTCGATGGTCCTGACCACGCGTCGTGGGGTATCGGAAGCGCTCAGCAGCGAATCCCACATCGCCCTCGCTGGGAACGGAGTCTTCCTGGTCAGGATGAGCGTCGGGTGACCCGCGCGAGCAAGGCGCCTGGCCAGCGCCAAGCCGATCCCTCCGGTTCCGCCGGTGATCAGGTAGACGCCGTCTCGCCGCAGGCGTCCAACTCGGTCGCTGGACGTCGCCGCCACAGGAGTGTGCGGTAACAGGACCTGCTTGTAGCCTCTCTCCCACCGGTATCGTCCCCGGTAGGCGACGATCTGGTTGCGGTGTGCTTCGCCAAACTCTGCCAGTACCGCCTCGAAGGCTTCCTCTGACAGGTCGTCGGCAGCCTGACCGTTCCCGAGGTCGACGTTGAAGCACCGTACGTTCGGGAACTCCTTGGGGATCACTCCGCAGGGTCCGAGCACGCTCGCCATTGCAGGAGCCACGCGCTCTTCACCGGTGACCTCATGGAGCTGGCTCGTGATGATTCCGATGGTCACGGGCACGTCGATGTTCAGCTCCCCGACAGCCTGGGCGATGTGCATGAGGCTGTAGAACGCTGCCGAGTCGTCGGTGGCGTCTGCAAGACTCCCCAGGTGGACGATGTGCAGCGGACCAGTCTCCCGGTCACGGAAATCGCGGAAGAAGTTCAGGTAGTCGTCGCCAGGATGCAGGAATCCGGTTCTGAGCTGTCGACTCTCCAGCCGGGCCTTCAATCGACCCCCTCGTCCAGAGGAGTCCGAGATGATCAACCAGAAGGCGTCTGATTGAGTGGACGACTGAAACGTCTCGGTGAGAAACGGCGTCCGCTCCCAGGTAGGGACATAGAACCAGTTATCGACGCTGGCCGGGTCTCCTGATCCAGTTGCGTCTGAGACTGGTGCGCGATCGCGCTCGCCATCGATCCAGTGGCGCTGTCGTTCGAAGGGATACGTGGGTAGTGGGATTCGCCGTCCCGACGCCTGGGGAACGCCGTCCCAGTTGATCCTGATGCCAGAGGCCCACAAGCGGCCGATGGTGCGATACACGAACTCGACGTCTGAACCGCCCTCATAGTCGTGGCGAAGCGACGAGGTAACAACGGCGTTTCCGGCGTCCTTTCGGCCTGGATGCTGCGCTGCCAGCACGCCGAGCGTCCGACCCGGTCCGGCCTCGAGAAGCACGGCATCCTTGAGCCGCCACATCGCGTCCAGGCCATCGCTGAATCTGGCCGTCCGAGTCGCATGCGTCGCCCAATAGGACGAGTCGGTCGCGTCGCGGTCAGTGACCCACGTTCCGGTGACGTTCGAGAAATACCGGATGGTCGGGCTGCCCAGCCGGATCTCATGCACTTCACGTTGAAAAGCGCCAACGATGGGCTCGAGCATCGTCGAGTGAAACGCGTGGGTGTTCTGGACGCGCCGCGAGATGACGCCCTTGTCATTCAGGACCTGCTCGAACGCTGCAACCGAGGCCACAGGTCCCGCGACCACGCAGAGCTGCGGGCCGTTGATGAGCGACACCGACATGTCGGCGGGCAGCAGCCGGAGGACCTCGTCCTCGGACAGCGTCACCGCGAGCATCGCGCCCTCTGGAAGCTCATTGACCAGCCTGGCGCGTACCGCAACCAGCCGCAGGGCGTCCTCGAGCGAGAGCACGCCGCTCAGGCACGCCGCGACGTATTCGCCGAGGCTGTGGCCGACGATGGCGTCGGGGACGACGCCGAGTGACTGCCAGAACCGGGACATCGCCCATTCGATGGTGAACAGCGCCGGATGCGCGAAGCGCGTCTGGTTCAGCGTGCTGGTCTCTTCGTCCACGACGTCGTCGCGCTGTCGGCCGAGCATCTTCTTGAGGTCAATGCCCGCGCCTGCGCCGCGCTTCCTCCACCGCCCGCCGGCGGGATAGAGAATCGTGCGGATGTCGCGACCGAGGTGGGGCTCGAGTATCTGGGCGCAGCGATCGACTTCGCTCCTGAATACCGACGAGCTCTCGTAGAGGTCGTAGCCCATCCCCACGTAGTGGTCGCCCACGCCGGGGAGCAACAGGATGACCGGCCTCGACTCGGTTGCGCGGGCAGAGACGATACGCTTGGAGCTCGGATCCGCCAGGACACCGACCGCATCGTCGCGGTCAGCACACACGAACGTCCGCCGGTGCACCTGCGCTTTTCGTCCGCGCTGCAGGGTGTGCGCGACGTCGGCCATGTTGACCGAGGCGTTCTGCTGAAGGAACGATCCGAGCTGCGAGGTAACAGTGTCGAGAGCCGACTCGGTCCTGGCCGACAGGACGATCAGGTGCGGCGAGGCACTCGACGAGGGCAACGGCTCTGTCTCCGGGGCCTCCTCGAGAACGAGATGGGCGTTAGTACCACCCATGCCTGTGGACATGATTCCCGCGCGTCGCGGCCCGTCGGAGGCCCATTCCCGACCGACTGCGTTGACGTAGAACGGTGTCGCTGGGAAGTCGATCTCCGGGTTCGGTGCCGTGTAGTTGAGGCTGGCCGGGAGTACCCGGTGCTCGAGGGCAAGGACAGTCTTGATGATGCCCGTCACAGCGGCGGCGGCGTCGAGGTGGCCAACGTTGGTCTTGACCGACCCGATGGCGCAGAACCCCGATCGCTGCGTGTCACGACGAAACGCCTTGGTCAGCGCCCGGACTTCGATGGGGTCGCCGACCGGCGTCCCGGAGCCGTGGGCCTCGACGTAACTGATCGTGTCTGCCGACACACCAGCATTGGCGAGCGCCTCGACGACGGCGTCGGCCTGACTGTTCACGCTCGGCGCGGTATAGCCTGCCTTGGCGGAACCGTCATTGTTGACTGCCGACCCCTTGATTACCGCCCGCACCGTGTCCCGGTCGGCGACGGCGTCAGCCAGGCGCTTGAGGACGAGAACGCCGCCACCGCTGCCGAACACCGTGCCATTGGCGCTGGCGTCGAACGCCCTGACATGGCCGTCAGGAGAGGCCACGCCCCCGCCATCTGCGAAGTAGCCAGCCCGGTGTGGAACGCGCACCGAGACAGCCCCGGCAAGCGCGAGGTCGGTCTCGCCACTCAACAGGCTCTGGCACGCGAGGTGGACCGCGACCGCGGAGGTGGAACAGGCGGTCTGAACGGTGATGCTTGGTCCCGTCAGGTTGAGCTTGTACGACACCCGCGTGCTCAGGAAGTCCTTGTCGTTGCCAATCAGGGTCGGGATGTAGTCTTCGCTGAGTCGTCGATTCAGTCCCGACTCTGTGAAGTAGGTGTTCAGTGCGGCGCCCGCAAAGACACCGACCCGGCTTCGACTCCCATCTGGATCGACGCCCGCATTCTCGAGAGCCTCGTGAGCCAGTTCCAGCAGGAGCCGATGCTGCGGGTCCAGCATCGAGGCCTCCTTCGGCGAGAAGCCGAAGAATGCGGCGTCGAAGTGCCCGGGTTCCTCGAGCACCGGAGCGGCCTTCACGTACGTCGGACTGGTGAGGAACGCCTTCGGCACGCCAGACGCGAGGATCTCGGCGTCCGACAGACGGGTGATCGACTCGACACCGTCCACGAGGTTCTGCCAGAACTCGTCGATGTTGCGCGCCCCTGGAAACCGGCCCGCCATTCCGACGATGGCGATGTCGGAGTCGTTCACGGCCATGTTACGAGGCGCTCCCGTCGATGACTGGCTCGGGCAGCGCCGCGCGGTCGGCCTTCCCGCTCGGGGTGACGGGGATGTGGTCGAGGGTCACGAATCGGTTCGGGATCATGTAGTCGGGCAGGCGGTCCTTGAGGTAGCTCTTCAGCGACTCGAGATCGAAACCGGGTCTGCTTGCGAGATACGCCACGATCAGGATGACGGTCTCGGAGTAGCGCTTGACCACGGCCACGCAGTCGATGACGCCTGCGAACTCACGGATGGTGTTCTCGATTTCACCCAGTTCGATCCGCAACCCGCGGATCTTCACCTGATGATCTTCGCGACCCAGATACTCGACGTTGCCGTCGGCCATCCATCTGGCAATGTCACCCGTGCGATAGATCCGCTCACCGGAGTTGACGGGGTTGTCGACGAACTTGTCCGCGGTCAGCCCCGCGTTGTTCCGATAGCCACGGGCCAGCCCGACGCCGGCAAGGCACAGTTCACCGGACTCTCCGATCGCCACCTGTTGCCCGTTGCGTATGACGTAGAACCGCGTGTTGTCGATGGGGCGACCGATCGGCACGACATCGACGTTGTTGTCGGCGGGGCAGTCAAAGTAGCTGACGTCAACGGTGGCCTCAGTTGGCCCGTAGAGGTTGGTCAGCCTCGCCCCGGTCAGCCGGCCCCAGACGTCGTTGAACTTCCTGACGTGACTCGGCGTGAGCGCCTCACCGCTGGCAAAGACGCGACGGACTGACCCGAGATCTCGAACGACCCTGCTGTCCTTGCCTTCGAAGTAGTCGAGGAACACGTTCAGCATCGACGGCACGAAGTGCAGCATCGTCACCCGGTGTGTTCGAACGGTCGCGGCCAGCGTCAGCGGGTTCTTCTCGCCCGCGGGGGCGAGGAAGCAGAGAGTGGCGCCTTCGAGGGCCCACCAGAAGAGTTCCCAGACCGACACGTCGAAGAAATACGGCGTCTTCTGCAGGAGCACATCGGCTTCCCCAATCGGGTAGGCGCGCTGCATCCAGTGCAGACGATTGACGACCGACCGATGCTCGATCATCACGCCCTTGGGCCGTCCAGTCGACCCTGACGTGTAGATGACGTAGGCAAGGTCGTCGGGCGCGTTGACGATCGGAGGATTCTCAATCGACCCGGTGAAGATCGCTGGATCGTCCAGATGGATGACCGTGCCACCGAAGGGCACTGTGCGGGTGGCCTCAGCCTGGCCCAGCAGCAGCCGCGCGTCGCCGTTGCTCAGCAGGTACGCGACGCGCTCAGCGGGACTGTCCGGCGAAATCGGCAGGTATGCGCCACCCGATTTCAGGATGGCGAGGATGCCGATGATCATCCCGAACGAGCGGTCGGTCATCAGTGCGACCACGTCCCCGGCGCGCACCCCTTCCGCTCTCAGTCGGTGCGCGAGCTGATTCACCTTGTTGTTGAGTTCTGTGTAGGTGAGGGTCTGCGTGCCGAAGATCGGATCGTGGTCGCAGATCATGGCGGTCGCTGACCCGCGACGAGCGACCTGTGCCTCGAACAGGGCGTGAAGGGTCACGCGGTCTGGAAAGGGCGCATCCGTGGCATTGAATGTCGCGATGCGGGCAAGGTCGGCCGCAGTTGCGGGCACGGACTGATCGCTGGTCATCACTCGGTGTCAGCCTTGCTGCGACCGCGCCTGAAGCCTGCCTGCCTGATCAACGAAGATCTTGCCGAGGAGATCCTCGTGGATCTGCGTCGTGCCCTCGATGATCTCCATCACCTTTGCATCGCGGTAGAAGCGCGACACCGGCGCCGCGCCATGACACCCGGCGGCGCCGTGGATCTGGACTGCATCGCCAGCCGCCTGGACGGCCGCCCGGGACGCGAAGTACTTCGCAATCAGGACCTTCTCGAATGTCTCAGGCAGTCGCTGGTCGTCGGCGCTGCAGGCGCTCTCACAGAGAAGCGTGGCGGCCTCGAGATCGCAACCCATCCTGGTGAGCAGTGAGCGGATCATGCCCAGGTCGCCCACCGTCCGCTCGCCGATTCGCCGGGTCGCCGCGTACGAGATGCTCTCTTCGACGCAGCCCCTGAGCAGGCCGAGCGCCGAACACGCGGTACTGATGCGCCCGTAGTGCAGCCCGACGGCGGCCACGTGCGACAGCGCAAAGCCCGGCTTACCGACCACATCGCTGGCCGGCACGTGCACGTCACGGAATCGCAGCTGGCCAAGGCCGGCGGCGCGAAAGCCCATCAGGTCGGCAATCGGTTCGATCTCGAGTCCTGGCGCGGTACGAGGGACCAGGCACGCGAGCGGCTGCCCGTCGAGCATGCCGAACACCAGGAACACGCCGGCAAACTGCGCGCAACTGATCCACTTCTTGGCGCCGTTCAGCACGACGCCGTCGGCTGTCGCCGTGAACGTCGTTGCCAGCGACTGCATGTCACTCCCCACGCCCGGTTCTGTCAGCGCGAACGCCGCGATGGTGTCACCTGCGGCCAGCCGGGGGAGCCAGGTCCGGCGTTGATCGGCGCTGCCCCACTTGAGCAGTGCCATGGAGACCATGGCCTGAACCGTGATCACGTCCGTCAGCGCGGAGGATCCCCTGCCAAACGCTTCGTTGAGGAGGCCGAAGGTGACCGTGTCCCAGCCACGGCCACCGTATTCGGCCGGAATCCGCGCCCCGAGGTAGCCGGAGCTGCCCATCTGCGCGATGACGTCCGCGGGGAGAGCCTGTTCCTGGTCCCACCGCCCGGCGAGTGGGGTGACGCTGGTACGCACGAATGCCTTGAACTCGTCGTAGCGCGCCCGGTGCGACTCGGTCACAAGCGCACGCCGCTCTTCCGCAGCACGAACGCGGTCGCTGCACTCACGGACTTGAAGTTCTCGATGTCGAGGTCGTCACTCTCGACCTCGATGTCAAAGGTCTTCTCGATGAACGTCATCAGCTGAACGGCAAACAGCGAGTTGACGATCCCGGACTCAAACAGGTTGTCATCGTCGCTGAGCTCGGTGAGCGTGATCGAACGGAGAATGAACGATCTGACCTGCTCTCTGATTTCTGCTGCCGTGCTCATCGACTCACTCCCGCGAAACCCTCAGGCGTCCGGATACACATGGAACCCCTTCCCCGTCTTGCGTCCCAGGTGGCCGGCATGGACCAGCTTCCTGAGCAGCGGACAACAGCGGTACTTCGGATCGTGATAGCTCTCGTAGAGCACGTCGAGCGATCGCATGACAGTATCGAGGCCGATCAGGTCCGCCGTCTCGAGCGGCCCCATCTTGTGTCCGAAGCAGGCCTTGAAAATCCGGTCGATGTCCTCGGCCGTCGACACGCCGTCCTGCAGCACGAACGCCGCTTCGTTCATGAACAGGTGGGAAATGCGGTTCGAGACGAATCCCGGCATGTCCTGGACGATGATCGCTTCCTTGCCGAGGGCCGAGAACAACGCCAGCAGCGCGTTGATGGTCTCGTCCGAGGTGTGGAATCCCCGAATGACCTCGACGGTCGGCTTCAGATGAACCGGGTTCATCAGGTGCATCCCCACCACGTTGGCCGGTCGCGTGGTGACACCGCCAATCTGCGTGATCGAGATGCATGAGGTGTTGGCGCCGATGCAGACGTTGGCAGGCAGCAGTCGGTCGAGCGACTCGTACAGGGGTCGCTTGACCGCCCAGTCCTCGGTCACGTTCTCGATGACGAAGTCGCACGAGGCGAGTTCGGCGAGGTCTGTCGTCATGACGAGGCGTGCCTGGGCCTCGTCTTTGGTGACCCTGGGCAGCGATTTGGACAGCAGGGGAGCGACGCGCACGTTGTGCAGGACAGCCGTACGGGCATCCCGCAGGATGTCCTCGGAGACGTCTACCGCCACGACCGTGATGCCATGCAGGATCAGGTCGGTGATGACACCGATGCCGATATTGCCCGTGCCGACGACACCAATTCTCGTGAATGCCACGTCAGGACGCCCTCTGCCGCTTGATGGTTCGCCGCTTCTGTCCGCGCAGGGCAGCCTCCGTGTCGCGGGCCGTATCGGCAGTGGCCGCCGGTTCCCGTAGCCGCGCGGTGAGAGACGCGACGGTCGGGCACTCAAACAGGGTCACGATGGAAAGACTGTGCGCCAGTTCCTTGCGGACGAGCGCCACCACCTGGACAGCCTTGAGCGACGTGCCGCCGACATCGAAGAAGTTGTCGTTCTGCCCGATGTGGGCGACACCCAGCACGCGCTGCCAGATATTGAGGAGCCGGGCGTCCAGCGGGCCGTCAGTGGTCGGCTCAGTGATGGAAGCGGTGGCAGCCTGGACGCCCCGGGCGCTCTCGATGGCCCGCGTCACCTGCGTCATGTCCGAACACTCTTGAGCGATGCGCTGGAGTATCTGCGCACCGGTCCCTGCCGCAACGCGCGCCGGTCGCGAGAGCGGCGCTGCAGCGGCGGTGCCTGGCGCAACCGCGGTTGGCGTTGTCGCGACCGGCTCGTACCTGAGCCGTGCCAGGCGCTCCGCGTCAAAGGTCCAGGTCGCCTCGGCTCGGGGAACATCTTCTCCCCGGACGCTGGCAGCAAAGGCGCGGGCGGGATCGTTCTTCCCGGTCGGTCGATACGTGAGGTCCACGTGTGCCACGCCGGCCGTCATGGCCCGTGTGCCGAGGTCGGAAAGGATTGCGTGCTCGACGCCTCGGCCGAGGACCCGGCAGCTCAGGAGCAGCGTATCCACGCGCAACGTGCTCTCAGCAGTCGTGTACATCACCACGCCGACCAGCCCGTAGTCGCCGAATCGGTCCTTGACGCGCACGGTCAGGCAGGTCGCGTTCGCGTCGGCCAGGTAATCGCGCACGTCCTGTTCTGAGCGCCTGATGGTTGTGAAGTTGAACTGGTTCGTCCGCCAGGTCAGCTGCGAGATTCTGGCGACCTCGGCGGCGGTCGCCTCCGCGATCTCCACCCGCAGGTTCAGCCCCGTGATGAAGTCGCCGAGCGAAAGCGTCTGCTGCTGGAAGGTGCGCCGCTCGACGTCGTCGCGATACATGCGCGTGCGGTTCCGGTCTTCATCGGTCGACGCCGGACGGTCAAACGCCCACACGTGATTCAGGAACGCCGGAATCGCGCTGCTGTCGGCAGGAAGCTCCAGCGTGAGCACCTCTGGACACCCGCTCCTGACCTCAGCGCACTCCACCGGATTGTCATCGACCAGGATCACGCTTTCGAGTCCGAGACCGAGTTCTGCTGCCAGTGACCGGATGTTGTCCGACTTGGCGCTCCAGTTGATTCTGTGCGCGACCAGGTGCTCTCGCTTCAACACCATGTCTGTTCGCCGCTCGAACACATCCAGTACGTCGCGCTCGTCGTTCTTGCTGCACAGGCACAGGAGCATGCCGGCGTTGACCTGATCGACCATGAACTGCTGCAGAAACCGATACGACGCCGTGATCTCGACTCCTGCAGGGCCGTCCTCCCCGCAGACGCCCTTCCAGAGCGTGTTGTCACAGTCCAGGACGATGACCTTGAATGGTGTTCTCTCGAGGTTGTAGATCGTTCTGGTGACCGCCGTCGCGACCGCTGCGAAGCCTTCCGGGGTGTAGGGCACGTGGCCCGCCTGCTGCGCGTGTGGGTCGTAGTAGTCGGCGATGGAATAGTCCGTGAGCAGCAGCGACGACCTGATGGCGTGAACCCGGGGCATCGAACTGACCGCACTCAGCAGGCGTGATTCCGCTTCATCGATCGGGGGTGTCCGCGGGCCAGACGGGCACATGCACAGAATCAACGGTGCAGGCGCATGCTGCGTGAACGACCGCAGCGCGCTGGTGAAGTCATCAACGGTGGCGTCGAGGCTCACGTCGTCTCGATCAGCGTGGCTGGTGTCCTGCGAGCTGACCGCGTCTCTGGTCGCGTAGAGATTGAAGAGCCCGCTGCCCTCGAGCAGTCGTTCGTGCTCGACGGTGCACTGAAAGCCCTTCTCGACCAGCAGCGCTTGGATCCGGGCGACGGTCTCCTCTGTCCGATCGTGGATCTCCATCACCAGCTGCCGGATCCTCGGCCAGTCGTCGTCGGCGATGCCACCGATGATGTCGAGTTCGCTCCGTTCCGCGTCGATCTTCAGCAGGTCGATGGTGTCGATCGCGTGCTCGCGGATGATCTCGGATACCGACGTGAGACGGACTTCGTGGGTCGTCCTACGGAGGCGATCCGCAGTGAGGTCACGCACGTACTCCTGAACCGCGTCGGGATCGACCGTCGTTGCCGAGGCCAGGGTGTTGCGGACGATCGCCTCGATCGCCTCACGGTCATCGGCTTCATCGGTGTGGAAGCCGGAAAACACCGAGGACTTTTCATAGAAGGTGAACGTCGCCGTGCGCGGAGCGTCCGACACTCCGGCGTTGACGGCATGGACGGTTGCGCCGTACGCCTCGCAGTTGGCCCTCAAGAGTTCGTAAACGGCAGGAGCCGGCTCGAATGCAAAGACGCGGGACGCGCGGCACTGGCTCATGACGAACAGCGAAAACAGTCCGATGTTGGCGCCGATATCGACGACGGTGTCGCCGTCGCGAAGACTGATGCCGTGCTTCAGATAGCAGCGGTCCTCGAAGATCTCCTTGTAGACATAGTCAGTCTCATACGGGTTCAGCTGTACGATCTGCAGCCCGTTCGGCAGCGTATAGCGAGGACGAGACCCGAAGTGCCGCGCGGCCTGGTCCGCGCTCAGCGTCATGGTCCGATGCGGCTGTCCGGTGACCCATTCCTTCACGTCAAGAAGGATGACGTTGATCCCGTCACGGTTCTGTCCGAGCGAGCTGGCGGGGTCCAACAGCTGCTGAAACAGCTGGTTGTACGGCGCAAACGTGATGTCAAGGCGCCTGCCGAACTGCTCGCCCCGGAACGAGAGCGCGTCGCCGACGGGCTCGGCCGTGAAGTTGGCGGCCACCACCACCGCGGTGGGGTGTGCGTCCGCTGCCGTGGGGAGGCGGTCGAGGAGCGAGAAGCCCACTCCGTCCAGGACGAACACGGGCTTGTCGTGCTCGTCGAAGATACGCACGCTGCCCGTAAGACCGGCAGCGTCACCCGTTTCCCCGGTGAGGGTGGCGTGAGCCCACAGATCGCCTGCGAAGGTCTCGGCGTGCACCTCCACGCGCGCGATCGATCGCAGGATGAATGTCCTCTTCCTGTCAGCAGTGATGGCCGCCAGCAGCTGGATGCCGGCATCGAGCAGGCTCGGGTGAAGGTCGGTCGCCGAGGAGCCCGGATCGGCAGGGACCACCGCGAGCTTCCCGAGCGCCTCGTTGTCGCGTCGCCAGAGACGGGATATCCGCTGGAACGACGGGCCGTAGAGGTTTCCGTTCTCGAGGAGGAGGCCGTAGACAGTCTTCCCGTCGGCCTCCGACAGCGCCTGGCTCTGAAACGCTTCGATGTCGAAGGCGGTGAGGCGATGCGCCTCGGTGGCGGCAGTGCGTTCGACGTCGAGCGATGCCGCTCGCGCTGCGCCCCCCGCTTCGTAGAAGGTGTAGTCCGCCCCTCCATCCTGGCGTGTGCGAACGTCGACGCGGATGACCGTGTCTTCGGCAGACAGGATGATCGGACTGTGGAACTCGACGTGACGGCACGTCGACGCCGAGCCGGGGGCCAGCGCCTGTGCCACTGAGCGGGCCATGGCGAGGTAGAGCGCGCCTGGCACGACCACCATGTCCTCGAAACCGTGGTCTGCAAGGTCGGGAAAGGAACCGATGCCGACGCTGAACTCGGCGGACGCCGTAACGGGTTCGCCCGGAGAAAGGGTGATCGAGGCCTTCATGCGGTCTCGAGATTCCGGGTGCGTGTGACGACCGCGCCGACCAGTCCTGGTGCGGGAGAAAAGCTCGACAGCGTCCAGCCGCATCGCTCGCCCGGCGTCGCGTCGACGCGCAGGATGCGCGCAGCGTCACCGGGCGCGAGGGAGACGTCAAAGCGGTCGAGCGCGTGTGACAGCCCCTCGCCCAGCGCCTTGATGAACGCCTCCTTGCGAGTCCAGCAGTTGAAGAACCCGAGCGGCTTGTCGCGTGGGGGGAGCACGCTGTATGTCGCCGACTCGAGCCGGGAAAACATCCGTTCGGCCACGTCATCGGCGTCGGGGAGGACGCGCACGTCTTCCAGATCGACCCCAACCTCCGAATCGCAGGAGAAGGCGAAGACGGCGTGGTGCTGGCTGTGCGAGACGTTGAATCGAAGGGCCGATCCTGCAAACCGTGGGGCGAGCGCCGGCTTGCCCTGGTCTCCGTAGGTCAGTTCGACCGACTCCGGCCGAACGTCCAGGCGTTGGCCGAGCAGTTCTCGCAGGCGAGCCCGTGCGGCGACGAAACGATGGCGATCAGCGTCGAACACGAACCGATCCGCCCTGAGGCGTTCGTCCGCCGACAGCAGCGCCATGGACGCCTCGATGGCGTCAGAGTCCGTCTCGAGGCCACTCACAACGACCTGGGTTCCCTGGTCCGAGTGGAGCGTCCATGACATGGTATTGAGCCCCACGATACACTACCTCTCCCTCTCTGGGGATTCGGCAGAACTTGAGAATTCTTTAGGAAAAAGCTCGAGGATTGGCTAGGGCTGTCTCGATCAGACCGACGTACTCCCGGCACATGCGGTCGGGCGAAAATTCCTGTTCGACCCTCGTCTTGTTTCGGGTGCCGAGTGTGCGTCGTAACGCCGGGTCGCGCACCAGTGCGAGGATCCGCTCCGCCAGGCCGTGCTCGTCTCCGGGCTCGGCCAGTTGAGCGCGATCGCCGCCACCGACCAGGTGGGCGACGCCAGGGATGTTCGTGCCGACGACCGGCAGTCCCGCAGCCATGACCTCGAGCACCCCGTTGGGCGCGCCTTCAGTCTTTGAGCTGAACACCCCGATGTCCACCGCACCGAGCAGAGACGGCACGTCCGGCACGTAGCCCAGGAAGATCACATGAGGCTCGAGTGCGAGACCGCGCACGAGCGCCTGAAGGTCCTCGAGGCGGACGTCGCCGGCTCCACCGGCGAGCAGAAGGGTGGCGTTCTCGCCAGACAGGAGGAGCCCGTCGAGCACTACCCGCCACGCCCGAATCAGCGTTTCGTGATCCTTCCAGCTCTGGAAGTTGCCGACCATGCAGGCCAGGACGGATGATTCGTCGAGACCCAGCCGCCGGCGCCACTCAGCTCGTGGCACGTCGGGGCGGATCGCCTCGACTCCGTTGTCGATTACCCGTATGCGCGTGGCCGGCACATTCAAGGTGTCGACCAGAAAACTGCGACCCCGAGCCGAATTGGAGGCGAACCACGGCGTCAGCCTGGCGGCCAGCCGTTCGCCGAGCTGCGGGCGGCGAGTAAAGCCTTCGTCACGCTGATTCCAGATACACGTGCTGGCGCCGGTGATCTTCCAGATGAGGCCGCAGAAGAAGTTCGGCGGCATGGTGAACGGCATCAGGACGTCGGGCCGCGCGCGGCGCAGGGCAAGACCCAGCTTCACAAGGTTGGCGAGGCGCACGAGCGGGGACGTCTGCCAGCGGACGTGATGGATATGCTGCGGGACTTCGTCCTCATAGCCAAGCGTCGACGGAGAGGGATCCCATACACCCCAGATTTCAGGGACCGCGCCATACTCACCCTTGAGCCGCCGCGCCAGCAGCAGCGCCTGCCGCTCGGCGCCTGCGATCGCCAGAGCCCCGAGCACGATGATGATCCGCTTTCCACCAAGCGGCATCGGTCCCGCCCTGGCGTCTGGCTTGGCTGCGCTCACTTCGATGTAGTGTAACCACTATGTTGCCGATGTTCGCCGTGGCGATGGCCAGCGCCGCGGCGGGTTTTGCGGTCGCCGTCTACCTGGTGCGCGTCAGGGGGTATGTATTCACCGACGAGTACTACATCTGGTCGATCGGTGTCATGACCGGCACATCTCCGTTCCAGCTCAAGGCCCCGCGTGCGATCACCAATCCGGTGCTCACCGCCGCGGACATCACCGACGTCCGCGCCGGTTTTGTCGCCGATCCGTTCCTGGTCCGCGAGGGCAACGTCTGGCACCTGTTCTTCGAGGTCTGGGATGGTGACGTCGAGCGTGGCGTTGTCGCGCACGCATCGAGTCACGACGGTCTGCGCTGGGCCTACGATCGCATCGTCCTCCGTGAGCCCTTTCACGTGTCGTATCCGCAGGTGTTGGCGTGGCGCGGTGAGCACTACATGATTCCCGAGAGTCTCCGCGCGGTCGAGCTCCGGCTCTACAGGGCGACGGCATTTCCGCGCGGCTGGGAGTTTGCCGGAACCCTGATGAAGGGCGTGTTCGTCGATCCCACGGTGTTCGAACATGACGACCGCCTGTGGTTGTTCGCGCAAACCAGCCCGCGCGGACACGGGCGCCTGGGCCTGTACTTCGCAGACGATGTCGAGGGGCCATGGCACGAGCATCCGGCCAGCCCAATCCTGACAGACGATGAGCGTCATGCGCGACCTGCCGGCCGGGTGTTTCGCTGGGACAATCGGCTGTTCCGCGTTGCTCAGGATTGTGCCGATTTCTACGGCCGGGAGGTCAACGCGTTTGAGATCCTGGAACTTACGCCGACCGCGTATCGCGAGCGCAAGGCGGAGGGCAATCCTGTGCTCGGGCCCAGCGGGAGTGGCTGGAACAGTCACGGCATGCACACCTTTGATGGCGTCACGCTCGATGACGGCGGATGGCTCGCCGTCGTTGACGGCTGCGCAGCGAAGCGCGTCCTGAGACTACGGTGAGCAGCCCGCGGATCCTGATCGTGCACGACAGCTTCGCCATCATGGGCGGGGCTGAGCGGGTGCTCGTACGCGTAGCCAGGGTCGCGCATCAGTACGCCCGGCTGTCCCTGCTCCTCGTGTTCAATCGCGCGAAGGCCGTCGACGCGCTTCAGGCGGGACTCTTCGACGACATCCTCGAACTCGACGCGCCAGCCGAGTTCTCGCCCGCGTCGTTGGTCGAGCAGTGGCGGTCACGTGGTCGCTTCCGTCAGGCCCTGGCCCAGGTCGGGCCAGCGGCATCGATCGCCTTCTCCTATCCGGCCGCCGTACGACTGGCGCTGGCGCGCACAGCGCTCGACGGCCCGACGTTCTGGGTCTGCCAGGAGGACGTGGACTCGCTGCTGAGCCGCCGCCTCAAGTGGCGTCGCCGGCTGGCGTTTTCCGCACTCCTCAAGGCGCGCACACGCATCGTCTGCCTGAATCAGGATTCAATCGAGCGATTCATCGCCCTGGGGTTTCCAGCCACTGACCTCGTTCTGATTCCCAACTCGCCCACACCAGATCAGGGTGGCATCGCTGGCGACGTGCCTGAAGGCGAGTGCGTCAGCCTCCGTCGGCGCCACTCGATCCCCCAGGCCGATCTCGTTGCCGTCTGCGTGGCGCACCTGAACCCGGTGAAGCGCCACGACCTGCTGCTCGAGGCGGTTGAGCGGGCGAGGTCGGCGGGAACGAACGTGGTGCTCGTGTGCGTCGGTGCTGAGTTCCCGGGGTTTGCTGAACACGCCTCGCGGCTGCGCGAGCTGACGGCGTCGCGAGGTCTGACGAACCATGTGCTGTGGGTGGGCGGCCGCGACGAGGTGCGTGAGTTTCTCGCGCTGGCCGACATCGCCGTGCTCGCCAGTGATCACGAAGTGTCACCCACCTTTCTGCTCGAAGCGGCGGCGGCGGGCCTGCCCCTGCTGGGAAGCGATGCCCCGGGAGTCCGCGAGCTCATTCACCATGGTGAGACGGGTCTTCTCTTTGGAGCCGGTGACGCGTCGGCGTGCGCAGACGCCATGATTCAACTGGCGCAGCACCCCGAGCAACGTCTCCGCCTGGGACAAGCCGCCCAGACTCGGGCGCGTGCCAGTGCGGGCGCGATGGAGCGTGGCTGGGAAACGTTGTTCGCTAGCGTGTTGAGATGAAAACGCGGTCGGGCAGGTTGAGCGCGCGCACCTTTGTCACGTAGTCAGCAAGTGAGGTGACGAAGAACGCCTCGGCGAAACCCTGTCCCTTGAACCTGAACGACGACCGGTACTTGTTCAGCCCCATGGTGGTCGCCACGTAGTCCACGTGGCGGATCTGCGTCTCGTACTGGGTCAGCGCACGCTCCTTCAGCGCTGCCACCGACGTGATGTCGATCACCATGCTCGGCACCATCGGCATCCAGACCTCGTAGGCCGCAACCGTGATGGTCTGATCGAGTCGAGGCGCCAGGTCGAACAGGATCCGGTTCGTCTCGAAATGGTCGATGTGGTTGTCCAGAAACCACGGCAGGTAGACGAGGTCGGGCCGAACCTCACCGAAGATCTGTCCGAGTCGCTCCAGCAGCGTCGCATGCGAACGCAGCTTCGTTTCCGGCTCGTCGAGATATCTGAGATCGGTGATGCCGAGAATCGCTGTCGCGCGACGGGCTTCGTCCTTCCTCAGCGCAGACACCTGATTCTTGTCTGGAATCGACGGATCGCCCTCGCGCCCGTCGGTCAGGTACACCACCGTGACCGTGTGCCCGGCTGCCACGTGCCTGGCCAGCGCCCCTCCGCACCCGATGACGTCGTCGTCGAAGTGAGGCGAGAGGACCAGCACGCGGCTGCCAGGTGGAATCGGGGCGACTTCCGGCGTGGACATCAGGTTGGCCGGCCTGATGAAGGTGCTGACGTAGTCGTGAATCTGACGGAGCAGGGTGCGGCGGATCATGAGAGGCGGGAGACGCGTCAAGGTACCCTGCGCTCTCCAGCGTGGTCAACCGTCCTGGTTGCTACACTTGCCTGAGCGCATGTCGTCTTCTTCTCCCGTCGGCCCTCCTCCAGACGCTGCGCTGCGCCTTCGTCTGCTGCATGCCGACGCCTGGCCCGAGGCCGAGCCGGCCTGGCGTCAGGTGTTCGAGGCGAGCGGGTCAACCTCGTTCTTCATGGGGCCGGAGTGGGTCGGAGCCTGGCTTTCGACATTTGGTCTCGACCTCGACGCGCGGGTCGTGCTGCTCGAGGACGCCGGCGTTCCGGTGGCTGCTGCCGTGCTTGCGCAGGCCAAAGGCCGCCTGCCGCTCGTTCCTGCCAGGCAGCTGCACTTCCACACCAGTGGCGAGCCTGTTCTGGATAGTCCCGTGGTCGAGTTCACCAGCTTCCTCGCGCGCCCCGATCGACGTGCGGCGGCCCTGACGGCGTTCACCTCACTGGTACAGGCACGTCGATGGGACGAGTTCGTACTGAGCGGGGTGACCGAGCCAGCGCTCGAGGAGTTCAGGCGCGCGGTGCCGGCGTGGCGGGTCAACGTCGAGTGGCGGCCGACCTATTCGGTTGACCTTGCCGAGCTGCGTCGCGCCAACACCCGCTACGAGACGGTCCTGTCACGCAATTCCCGCGATCAGCTCCAACGCAGCCTCAAGCTGTATCGCGAGCGCGCTGATCTGACAGTGGATGTTGCCCGGACGCCGGAAGAGGCGTCCGCGTTCTTCGACGAGCTTGGTGTCCTGAGCGAGCAGCGATGGCAGGCGCGCGGCTTTCCGAGCGCCTTCGAGTCACTCCCGTGGCGCCAGTTCCACGCGCGCCTGATCGCGCTGGCGTTTCAGCAAGGCGCCATCCAGATGGTGCGCGTGAGGGCCGGCGACGCGACGATCGGTGTTCTCTATAACCTCGTGCATGGCGGCGTGGTGTCCTTCTATCAGTCGGGACTTCGCTTCGAGCCCGACAACAGGTTCAAGCCCGGGCAGGTCACCCATGCCCTTGCGATCCAGGCCTGCGTTGATGCAGGCCACGAGGTCTACGAGTTCATGGCGGCGGAGGGACCCGAGGGGTCCCGCTACAAGGCCTCGCTGGCCACGCAGACCGGCAGGCTGGCGTGGGCCGCGTTCAGGCGCAAGACCCCGCGTACGATCGCGGCGGTGGCCGTCGAAGAGGCCCGGCGACGGCTGGGGCGCCGGCGATGAGCCGGCTGATCAGCCGATTCGTGTCGTGGTACCCTGCCGGCAAGGCATGAAGGAGCTTCGGAAGGTCTTTGGCTTACTTCCGTCGTCGTTGCGATGGCGCTGGTATGGACTCCTTCCACTCCTGCTCCTGACCGCCGGCCTCGAGGCCCTGGGCGCGGCCGCGGTGTTCGCGCTGTTGCGCGTGCTGACCAACCCGTCATCCGCGCTGGACATTCCCCTTGTATCAGCGGTCCCATGGCTCGGCGAGGGTGCTGACGCACGACTGATCGTGCTCTCGTTCACCGTCGGCGTCATGGCCCTGTATGTCTTCAGGCTGATGGCGCTCGGTGTCGTCAGCCTGGTGAGGAATCGCCTCGTCTTCGCTTCGATCGGCCACCTTTCTGATGACGTGCTGGGTGGCTACCTGGAAGGGCCATTCACCGTCGTGTCGTTGCGGACGACCACCGAGATGCTCCGCCGGGTCGACAAGGGCACGAATACGGTTGTCAGTGGGATGTCCGCCGCGGCGCACGTGATTGCCGAGGTGTTCGTGGTTGCTGCCCTCGTGATCCTGCTCGGAGTCACGGCTCCCTTCACCACCCTGATTGGCATCGCGCTCACCGTCGTCCTGTTGCTCCTCCCTGCGGCGCTGTCCAAGGCCGCCTTCGTTCGCTGGGGGACGCACGAGGATCAGGCCGGCGCCGACCTTCTTCATCAGCTGCGTCAGGGGCTGGGCGCGCTGCGCGAGATCAGGGTCTATGGGCGTCAGGCATTTTTCCGGGAACGAGTGATCAGGGCGCTCGACAGCCTGTCACGCATCCGCCTTCGTCGGAGCGTCACCAGCGAGGTCCTTCGTCTTTCTGTGGAGACCATCTTCGTGATGGTGCTGCTGCTGGCCGTCGCCGTCCTCGCCTGGCGGCTTCAGCCCACCGACGTGCTCTCGCTGCTGGGCCTCTATGCCTATGCCGGCTTCCGACTGGTGCCGTCTGCGAATCGCATCACCCTCAACCTCAACGACATTCACACGGCGGCGCCTGTTGCCCTCAGCCTCTTCACGGACGTGGACCAGTTGTCCCGGACGCGTCAGCCGCTGGCGCGGGATTCCGCGCCGCTCGCCTTGCGGCAGGAGATTGCGTTCGAGAACGTCGAGTACCGCTACAGCGAGGAAGCCGACCAGGTGCTGAGCGCCATCAACCTGACCATCAGGCACGGTGAGTCGATCGGCGTGGTCGGTCCAAGCGGCGCGGGAAAGAGCACCCTGGCCGACTTGATGCTCGGCCTGCTGGAGCCCACCGCCGGACGGGTGCTGGTTGACGGTCAGGACCTGCGGAACGTGCGGGCGGCCTGGCAGCAGCGGATCGGCTATGTGGCGCAGTCCTTCTATCTGCTCGACGACACGCTGCGGCGCAACATCGCCTTTGGTCTCGACGCCCGCGAAGTCGACGAAGTGCGGCTGAAGAAAGCCGTCGTTGCGGCGCGTCTGGAAGAGGTCCTGGCTGGCCTGCCGCTTGGGCTCGACTCGGTGATCGGCGAGCGCGGTGGACGACTGTCTGGCGGTGAGCGTCAGCGCGTGGCCATTGCCCGAGCGCTGTACTCCGACCCTGACGTTCTCGTGCTCGATGAGGCCACCGCGTCCCTCGATCCGCTGACCGAGCGCGAGGTGACCGAGGCCATTGCCGCCCTCCACGGGACACGAACTATCTTCGTCATCGCGCACCGCATCAGCACCGTCAAGGGGTGCGACCGCATCGTCATGCTTCGCGACGGGCGGATAGCAGCGGTGGGATCGTTTGATGACCTGATGAGCCGCGACGCGGACTTCCGCGCCATGGTGGCGGCAGTCGACGTCAGCCAGTCAGCGTAGCGCCACCGCCTGCGGCACCCGGCGGTACTCGAAGATCTGGACCTGCGCCGGGCCGTCGCGACCCTCGCGACCAAACGACTGATAGACGCGCGTAAGTCCCGTCAGTGCTTCGAGCGGAATCGGGGTCGCTTTCGTGTCCTTGCTGGCGACGCGCCAGCGGCCTGATGGATCGGCCTCGGTAAACTGGAGGGCCTCTTCATACGACCGGAACGACCGTTCGCGCCGGACCAGCGGCCGCAATCCGGGGGCTGAAGCGTCCACGTCGATCGCCCAGACTCGCGTGGGAGTGACCGCTCTGCCGCCAAAGGCATACAGGCGAATCGCCATCGTCTGGAAGTACTCGGGAAAGCAATAGAGCACAGGGCGATCGTCTTCGCGGGGTGGCACGCGATAGAGCTGGCAGTACGACCCGGGATCGCGCCCACCGACAGTGGCGATATAGGGAAAGAAGCCTCCCACCTCTCCCCGTCGCGTTGCCGAAATCGCGAGAGACGCATCGGCAATCACGTACTTCGCCTCGAACTCGTCGAGGAGTTCACGCGCCCTCTCGGGCTCGGTGGACAAGTAGAAGTCGGCCACGTCCATCACCTGCGTCTGGCGTGGGTTGGTGTTGGGAGGCCGGCGCGCGATCCGAGTGACCCAGTAGCCGTAGTCCCACCAGGTCATCACGCCGTAGCCTTCGTTCTCGGCGCCCGCGCCCGTGAAATACGCATCGGGATCGCTGTAGGGTTCCGGCGTGTTGCTGCGTATCCACTGAAGGGCGTCAAACCAGTCCGGACTCAGTGAGGAGTTGGCTCCCGCCTGCTGATACAGCCGGGGCGCCCCGGGCGCGGCGATCGCTGCCGTCAGCAGCAACACCGCGTTTGCCTTGGCGTACGGGTGGTCCAGGAACCGCCACGACAGCATGACGTCGCAGGCATACCCGGCCAGAAGGGCAACCGAGACAGCGAGGTAGTAGGCGAAGCGCACCTGACCGACGGTGGCGATCAGGCTGACGGCTCCCCAGACCAGCAGCAGCCGGACGCGCCCGTCGCGCACCGAGCGACCGGTGACGGCAGGCAGCGCGAAGAGTGCCAGCACGAGGCTGCCCGTGAACTGATTCCAGAGCGGGAAGGGTCGCCAGTCCTGTGATCGCAGGAGCGGCGTCGCCTCGGTGACGTACCCGGCGCTTCGCCACGGCGACATGCGCTGCAGCTCACCCCTGAGGCCCTCGATGGAGAGTGGCCCGGCCATCAGCGCGACGATGCCGACGACGAGGATCGTCACGGCGATCACTGACAAGTACAGCGTCAGGCCGCGAGAGAAACGCAGGGTCAATGTGCCCAGGGCATAGAGCGCGAGAAGGCCCGCACATCCGCCTCCGAGCGCCAGCAGGCTGTACTCGAACGAGGGTCGAGTGTTGAACCATGGGGCGATCATGATGGCGGCGACGATGAATGCCGGCGCCACCACGAGAGGAATCAACCGGCCGTCGCTGGCGCGGAGCCGCGCCACGATCAGCTCCAGACCACCCCACGCCGTCACCATGGCGACAAACAACGCGCCGCCTCCCCAGGTCAGGAGGTAGGTGCCCAGGCTCATGCCGGCAGCGAGTGCATACCTGGTGCGGTTGGCCGCGGAGCGTTCCGGAGCCATCGCGCGCACCAGACACAGGAGCGCCAGCGTGGTGAAGAGCACCTCGGCGCAGTGGTGGTCGGTGAATCCGAGTGCCGACCTGATCAGGATGTCTCCCGGCATGACGGCGACGCTGACGGCCGCAAACAGCCCCGCGCGCCTGGAGAAGATGTCGCGCCCGATCAGGTAGACGGGAATAACCGTCAGCGCACCGAAGACGGGCGGGACAAATGCACCCACCAGATCGACAGTTCGCGGTGACGGCGACCCGGCGCCGACAATCAGCGCCAGGGCCGCGACGATCCAGTCGAACATCGGTCCGACATTGACCAGTTCGCCGCCCGGATGCAGGACGTAGGCGTCGTTCCAGATGCGCCACGGAAACCGCTGAATCAAGCCATCGACAAGCCGCATGTGGTACCAGGCGTCGTTCTCGATGAACGACACGAACTCCTGGCCGAGCACGGCTCGATACGACAGGCCCACGCGGACGGCGAACGCCACGAGCCCGATTCCCGCCACGAGCAGGGCTGGTCCGACCGAACTGGTACGTAGGCCGGGTCCAGCGGACCCGGCGTCGGACCCGGCGTCCTCAGGACGCATGAGTTGCATCCTGCGCCAGTCCGACGATCAATCGGTCGAGCGCGTTGCCGAAGGCGTCGAGCGAGAAGTGCGTCGCCACGTGGTGGTGACCGGCTCGACCCATCGCGTCGGCGGCGTCCGGGTCATTCACCAGGGTTGCCATCGCCGCGGCAAAGGCGTCAGGGGACGGCTCGCACAGGAATCCGGTTGTGCCGTGCACGACCGTCTCGGTCGGACCGCCGTTGTTCACCGCCACGACCGGTCGGCCTGCCGCCATCGCCTCCAGGGGGACCAGGCCGAAGTGTTCCGCCGTTGGGGTGTAGATGACCGCGCGACATCGACGCATCAGCGCCTGTCGCTCTGCCTCGGAGGGTGAGAACGCAAAGGTAACGCGATCCTGTACGCCCGCCGCCGCCGCCCGCCGCTGCAGTTCCTCGACCAGCGCCACCGCTTCCGGCAGCCGGCGGTCGTAGTAGCCGGCAAGGATTACGCGCACCCGCGCGAATGTCTCGGTCGGGATGAGTGCCGCAAGACTGGAGACGGTATCGACAGCCAGCGCCAGGTTCTTGCGCGGATCGAACCGGTTGACCGACAGGAACACGATCTCGTCGTCTGTGCTGGTGCGCGGAGCCACGCCGTCGGGCACCCTCACCCCGGGGTAAAGCACCTGGAGCTTGCTGGGCGGGATGGCGGGAAAGGTGGCGGTGATGACGCGCGAGGTGAACCGGCTGTTGGTGACGACTACATCAGCCGCAGCGATGCCGTCCGCTTCGAACCGATCGAGCGGCTTGCGGTAGGTGCGATAGCCGGCCGAGGTGCGGCTGCCCTCGGGCGTCAGCAGCAGGTCCGGGTAGTTGCAGTAGTAGAGGACGGGCCGGCCGGTGAGTCGCTTCACCAGCGGCACGGCGTGTGGCACCACGTCGCTGAAGATGACATCCGGACGCCGGGCGCTGTGGCTCATGCGCCAGCCCGCATAGGCCGTCCTCGCGATCGACAGTGGCGCCCTCATCCGACCGGCGATATGCGAAGGCATGAACTGCCCGGCGCGCTCGAAGGGGATCTTGTGCGCGGCCAGCTCGGGAAACTGGGCGACGGTCATGCGATCCGGGACAAAGAGCGTGACGTCGCGTCCGCGTTGCTTCAGGCACACGGCCGCATCGGTGACCAGCCGTTCAGCGCCGCCAATGCCCATGCGGGGTCGCAGGAACCCCACCGAGATCACGGCACCTCCATGAGGAAGAGCGCCAGTGCCGAACAGATCGTCGCCAGCACGTAGAAGAGCAGCACGGTGTTCCGGTGCGACAGGCCCATGGACAGCAGGCGGTGGTGGATGTGTCCCTTGTCGGCGGAGAAAATCTGCGACAGCACGCGCTCCGGCGACTGCAGTGGCGATCGAAGCAGCCGGCGCACGATCGAGACGAGCGTGTCGGCGAGCGGCAGCGCGAAGATCAGCAGCGGCACCGCCGTGGCCAGCGTGGTCGCGCCCTTCTGTCGTCCGACAATGGCGGTGACCGCCAGCAGAAACCCTGCAAGCAGGCTCCCGGAGTCGCCGAGAAAAATCCGCGCCGGGTGGTAGTTGAAGATGAGGAAGCCGAACGTCGCTCCGGTCAGCCCCACCAGCAGCATGGCCGCAGCTTCTTCGCCGCGCACGATCAGCACCACCGAACACGTGAACGCCGCGATCACCACCAGGCCGCCGGCCAGTCCGTCGAGCCCGTCGATCAGGTTGAAGGCATTGGTGATCATCACGATCCACAGCATCGTGAACGGATACGCCCACAATCCCAGCTCGTAGGTCTCGCCGGCCAGCGTAAAGCGTGTGATCAGGATCCCCGAGCCCACGATAAAACCCGCCGCGACCAGTTGAACGAAGAGCTTGCGCCGCGGTGGCACCGGCGACACGTCGTCCCAGAGGCCGACGGCGAACACCAGCAGCGCCCCGGCCAGAATCGGCACCAGCGTGCCTGGGTCGGGGCTCGGCGTCGTCCACTCGTGCGCGTTGATGACGACCGCCACCCCGAAGGTCGCCACCAGCGACAATGCCACCCCCACGCCACCAAGCCGCGGCGTGGGCAGGACGTGCACCTTGCGATCGTCAGGCTGGTCCATCAGCTTGGCGCGCTTGCCGAGCCGCTCGAGCATCGGCATCAGCACATAGGCGGTGCTCAGCGCGGCGGCAAAGAGGATGGCGTAGATCACCATCGCCCCTCCATCAGCGCCTCGCAGTCAGTGACGATGCGGGCGGCGCCGTCCTCGCGGGCGAGCGCGAACATCGCCGCGGACATGGTGTCCCAGCCCGTGTCGTGGCGAAGCAGCGTGAGCATCTGGTCTGCGATGCGCGGCGTGTCCCAGTCCGACTCCCGCGTCATCAACGCGGCCCCGCGTGCGACCAGGGCCGCCGCGTTGGCTGCCTGATGATCGTGCGCGGCGTCGGCCAGCGGCACCAGCAGCGCTGGAATACCGGCGGTGGCGAGTTCGGCGATCGTTCCCGCTCCTGCCCGGGTGATCGCGAGGTCGGCGTTGGCGAGAGCAGCCGGCATGTCGGAGATGAACGATTCGACGCGGGCGCGGATGCCGAGCCTGGCGTACGCCGCTTCGATCGTGGCCGTCTCAGCGCCGCCCTGATGTCGGACGTCCAGCGTCAGGCCGTTGCCGGCCAGCAGCGAACACAACGCCGGCACGTGCTCGCCGAGGAACTGCGCGCCGCGCGAGCCGCTCATGACGAGAATCCGAAGGTGGGGCAGCGCGGGCGCTCTGCGCTCGTGCGCGAGCGTCGACAGGTTGCCGCGGATCGGGACGCCAGTGACGAGAGAGGTGCCCCTGGGAAACGCGGCGGTGGTTTCCTGAAACGCCACGTATGCGCGGTGCACAAATCTGCCGAGAAGCTTGTTGGCGAGGCCGGGTTCGACGTTGGGCTCCACCAGCGCCGTCGTCAGGCCGAGCGTGCGCGCGGCCAGCAGCGCGCTCGCCGACCCGTAGCCGCCCGTGCCGATGACCAGCCGTGCGCCGTGCTGACGCAGCAGCCCTCGAGCGCGGACGATCCCCCGGCCCGTCCGCCAGAGGGCAAGAGCCTGCTGCCCGGCGCTGGTCCGGGCGATCTGGGATCCAGGCACATAGTGCAGGGGATAGCCGGCCTTCCCGATGAGCCAGTGTCCGGCACCCTCGCCGGCGGCAAAGAAGCGCACGTCGATCTCACCGACCAGTTGCGCGTACGCCTCGGCGATAGCCAGGGCGGGAAGCACATGGCCGGCGGTATCTCCCACCGCGAGCGCCAGGACGCGGGTCATTGGGGGTTCGGGATGCCGTGATAGCCTAGCACGTCCTCGTGAACTCACTGCTTTCAAAGGATTTAGCGTGCGCGCCGCGGTAGTCGTGCTGGGCGACCTGAATCGCAGCCCGCGGATCGTGCTGCACGCCCTGGCACTCAGCCAGAGCGGCGTGGATGTGGATCTCATCGGGTTCGCACCCGCCGGCTGGACCCCTGAGGGGGCCGGTTCGAACCTGGACGTGTGGCCGATTCCCACTTCGCCGGACACCGACGACAAAGCCGGACGGGCCGGGTATCTGAGGCGTGCGGTCATGCGCGGTGTCGGCCTGTCCTGGCACCTCGTGCGGCTTCTGTTGTGGTCCGTGCCGCGCCCCAATCTCATCCTGCTTCAGAACCCGCCTGGTGTCCCGACCCTCGCGGTCGCATGGCTCGCGGCGCGGGTACGCGGTGCACGGTTTGCCATAGATTGGCACAACCTGACATGGTCCATGCTCGCGTTGAGGCTCGGGCGGGGGCACCCCTTTGTAGCGTTTATATCGGCATACGAGCGGTGGTTCGCGAGGCGAGCCGACGTCAACCTGTTTGTCACCGAAGCCATGCGCGCCGAGCTCTCGCGGGTCTGGGGGATAGACGGCCAGGTGTTTCGCGACCAGCCGGCACACGTCTTCCAGCCGCTGGCCGATGCCGAGCGCCAGTCGGTGAAGCGGGAGTTCCTGGCCGGGCTGGGCGAAGTTGACCCCGAGGTACCGCTGGTCGTGACTTCGACGAGCTGGTCGGCAGACGAGGACTTTGGCCTGTTGTTCGAGGCATTGGTCCGCTACGACGTCACGGCAGGTGCAAGCCGACTTCTCGTGACGATCACCGGCCGCGGCCCGCTGCGCGATGCGTTCGAGCGGCGCATTGCGTCCGCCGGGCTCACACACGTCACCGTGCGGATGCTCTGGCTCGAGTGGAGCGACTATCCTCGCCTGCTGGCGGCCGCCGATCTCGGCGTGTGCCTGCACCGCTCGTCATCGGGCCTCGATCTGCCCATGAAGGTGCTGGACATGTTTGGCGCCGGTCTTCCTGTGGCCGCGCTCGATTACGGCCCGTGCCTTGGCGAACTGGTGGTCGATGGACGCAACGGGCTCCTGTTCCGCACAAGTGATGAGCTCGCTCGGGTGCTGCAGAAAATGTTCGGGGAAACCGGACCGGTCACCCTGTCGAACCTGCGCGCGGCCGTCGCCTCCGACGCACGTCCCAGCTGGGAGGAGGCCTGGCGTCGGGATGCGGCGCCGGCACTCGTCCCGAAGTGGGCTACTGCGGTCGAGTAACGTCACCGCTTGCCGCGCCCGATAGCCGTATAGTTGGACCGCTATCCATGACCCTGCACAACGCTGCGCACTCTTTCCGCCTGGCGTCGGCGCTGGCCCTCGCGCTGCTCCTGCTGTCGGCGCCCGCTCGTGCGCAGAGCGACGCCATCACGCTCGCCTGGGACCCGAGTCCCGAGCCGATCGTCAGCGGGTATTTCCTCTACGTCGTTCGCGCCGCCGACGGAGTGACCCAGCAGTTCGACGCAGGTACGCGCACGCAGTTTACGTACACCGGCGTGCGGCCGAGCACCGGCTACACGTTCTCGGTGGCGGCTTACACCGCAGAGGGTGTCACCGGCTCGCGTTCGCAGACGGTGTTCTACATGGCCGGCTCTGAGTCTTCGCAGAACGCGCCGAAGCCTGGTGCGTCTGATGCCCCGCCGGCGACAACTGTCCGACCGCCAAGGTCACCGATGGCCACCGCCGAACCAGCGCCCGCTCGCATCGAGGCTGGCGTCATCACGGCGATCGCCGCCCTGCCTGATGGTCGTATTGCGCTGGTCGAAGAGGGACGCCGCGTTCGTTTCGTGAGCGCCGATGGCAGGGTCAGCGCGGACCCTGCGCTGGTGGTCGATGCGTCGAGCACGATCCTCTCGCTGGCCGTCGATCCGGCGTTCGCCGAATCCAGAGCGATGTTCCTTGGCATGCGCGATAGCGCCGAGCAGGGGACCCGGAGCGCGCGGCTGGTCAGGTACCGTGAAGTCGGCGGCACGCTGGGTCAGCCAGCGGTGATCGTCGAGGGACTGCCGGCAGCTGAAGACGCGTCCATGCCCGTCACCATCGATGCGAACGGACGGCTGTATGTCGCGGTTCCTGCGACCAGTGATGCTCGCTCGCGTTTCGCGTCCACGGTGCTGCGATTTGAAGCCGATGGCAGCGCGGCGGCCGAGAACCTTGGTGCCTCTCCAGAGTTCACGCGCGGCTTCGCGCGTCCCACCGCCCTGACGTGGAGTGAGGAGACCGGCACCGTCTGGTTGTCGGGCAGCGATTCGGGAGCGCGAGGCGAGACGCGGCGCATCGTTGTCGGGGCAGATGGCCCCGGCCCGGTGGTGATCGATCCTGAAGACGGAGCGCTGCTGCGACTCACCGATGAACGAGGTCGTGTCTCTGCGAGTCGGTTGACGCTGCCGGCCGGTCAGGTTGCCACGCACGTCACCGTCGCCCGCGACGGGTCCATCGTCGCGATCGTCAGCGACGCGTCCGGCGCGCAGACGCTCGTCCGATTCGATCGGTGAGTGAACGCCGGGTCTTTCAGACCCGGCCTACATCCTGCCAGTACGTAGGGCGGGTCCACAGGACCCGCCGATCAGTTCCGTACGTAGGGCGGGTCCGCAGGACCCGCCGATCAATTCAACGTCAGTTCGGCGAGGCGGAGGCGAGGATCTGCGCGACGATCCGACTGTCGTCGTTCCGGGAGCAGGCCCGCAGGGGGGATGACGCGCCGATCAGCGCGACGCCGTTCAAACGGACCGCGGATCGGGGTCGGCTCACGTCGCAGCACCGTGCGCAGGATCGCCGCCTGGAGCTCGTCGGCGGTGGCGGGTTTCAGCACGAAGGTGGCCCCCATCATTTCGGCTTCGTGCCGCAGGACCGGATCGTCAACGGTGGATGTGACGATGGCCGCCATGTCGGGGCGTGCGGAGCGCCCGCGGAGCACCAGGTGCAATCCGTTGAACTCTCCGAGCCGTATTTCGGTGACGAGCAGGCGCGGAGGATTGCGCAGGCTTTGCCTGGCTTCTTCGAAGTCCTCGGTGGCCGTGATCTCGAACCCTAATGCCGACAGGATGGGTACGAGGAGAAGGACATCACTGAAAACCGGTTCCACCACGAGTGCCGGAGAGGGGCTCAAGGCGAGACTTTTTTCTTCCCTGAAGGCGCCTTCCCTACCAAGCTCATCCAATTACACTCCTGGTAGCTGTCTACGCTCAGATCGCTAAAGTTCTGAAAACAATCGAGATATAACCGATTATCACGCCTGGGCCGGCGGTTATCCGCGCGGAATACTGCGCAACGGGTGTGCAACATCACGGCCGAATTTTCGTGCAACGTCGGCTCAATCTGTGCAAGTTCGGGCAACCGGCCGTCCGTGACGATTAGCGGAGCATACTATCCACTGAGGGGCGATCAGTCTATGGGTTGGACCACGACGTTGTTTCGACGGAGTATCGGCTGGGCCCTGGCCTGCGCAGGTCTGATGGGCGTGGCCCCCGACGCGAGCGCGCAGAGCGCGGAGAATGTCGCCCTCGTCATCAACGAGAACAGCCCGGCCTCGCAGCAGATTGGCGACTACTACATCAAGAAGCGTGGCATTCCTGCCGCCAACGTCATCCGCCTCAAGACGGAAACCGACGATGAGATCGAGCGCCAGGCGTATGCGGGATCCATTGAAGCGCCCATCTCGGCCGCCCTGGCGAGGGAAGGCCTGCAGGACCGCGTTCTCTATATTGTCCTGACCAAGGGCGTGCCCCTGCGCATCAGCGGGACCAGCGGCGCCACCGGCACCGTGTCGAGCGTGGACTCCGAGCTCGCCGTCCTCTATCGGAAGATGATCGGCGTCGGCGTTCCGATCGCGGGCCGTGTGGACAACCCCTATTTTCTTGGTGTCCGGGAAGTCCGTGAGGCCAAGCCGTTCACGCACCGCGACTTCGACATCTATCTCGTTGCGCGGCTCGACGCCTTTACCGTGCCCGAGGTGCTTGCGCTCATCGACAAGGCGTCAGACCCGAAGGCCGACGGCAAGATCGTCCTCGATCAGCAGGACAAGCTCGTGGACAGGTCTGGTGAGAACTGGCTCGATCAGGCGGCCAAACGCCTGGCGACCGCCGGACAGACAGATCGGGTGATGCTCGACACGACCATCCAGGGTGTGCGCGACGTCAGTCCCGTGCTCGGGTACTACTCGTGGGGGTCCAACGATCCACGGAATCGCGTGCGTAAGTACGGGATGGGGTTCGTGCCCGGATCGATAGCGGCCACCTATGTGAGCACCGATGCACGGACGTTCACCGAGCCGCCGGCCGCGTGGCAGCCGAGTGGCGACTGGACCAACCGTCGCGGATACTTCGCCGACTCTCCGCAGTCGCTGGTCGGAGATCTGATTCGCGAGGGCGCGACCGGTGTGGCCGGGCACGTCGCCGAACCCTTCCTGCAGAGCACGATTCGTCCAGACATTCTCTTTCCTGCCTACGTCTCCGGGTTCAACATGGTCGAGTCGTTCTATCTGGCCATGCCTCACCTCAGCTGGCAGACGGTGGTGATCGGCGATCCCCTGATGACGCCGTTCCCGCACAAGACGCTGACGCGCGCCGAGATCGAAGACGCCGTCGACACCGAGACGACGCTCCCGGGACTGTTCGCGAAGCGCCGTGTCGCCTTTGCCACCTCACAGGTGGCGGGGATGGCTCCGCGCGCGCTGACGCTCGCAGTACGCGCCGAGGCGATGGTTGTCCGTCGTGATGTCCCCGCTGCCATCGCGGCACTTGAAGAAGCGGTCGAAGTTGCCCCGAATTTCTCTGGTGCGCAGTTCCAGCTCGCCATGCTGCACGACCAGCAGGGAAACAAGGACATGGCCATCCGACGCTACCGCCGCGTCGTCGAACTGCAGCCGCGCAACGCGGTCGCGTTGAACAACCTGGCCTATCTGATCGCGCTTCATGAGAAGAAGCCTGCTGATGCGCTGCCGTTTGCGCAGCGCGCGCTGACGCTCAACCCGAACAGCCCGGTCATCCTCGACACCGCAGGCTGGATTCGCTACCTGCTCGGCGAACACGAGATGGCGTTGAAGATGTTGGCCACGGCGGTCAAGGGCGCGCCGGAGAATGCAGAAATTCACCTGCACGTGGCGATGGCCTCGGCGGCCAGCGGTGCCCGTGCGGCCGCGGAGTTCGAATTGCGCGAGGCGCTTCGCTTGAACCCGTCGCTTGAAGATTCAGACGATGTGAAGGCACTGCGCGCACAGCTCGAACGCCTGCCGCGCCCCAACTAGTCCAGCCCGCTGCCGATTTCCTTCGGAGGGCAACCAGACCGCGGGGAGAAATCCCCCGCGTGCCGAACCGGGAAATCGCTCAAAACACGCCGTATTTCCAAGGTTTTTGCGTGCCGGCGCTTGTCGCTCGAAGTGGGCGCACCTCTTGCTCATTGACGGAGACGAGACCGACAACGACATCACGAGCTGAGTGACCACACACAGCTCAGACACTTTGGACAAGACGACGGAAGGGTGCTGCAGATGAAATCACTGAAGACGGTTCTTGGAATCATGGCGCTGACCACACTCGGGTTGGTTGCCAGCACGGGTCAGGCGCAGGCAGCGGCATCGTTCTGCGTTCCGGGTCCGAACACGGACGGCCTGGCCGTCAGCGACGTGACGTTCCGCGGCAACAACGCGGACGACTGCTACGGCGTGCTTGGTGATAACTTCCTGACCGTCACCGAGGTCAATAACCTCTGGGCGGGCCTGTACGGAAGCGGGGACTATGGCTACCTGCTCTATGCCAACGGCAGCAGCGTCAACATGAACGGGCTGAACTTCGACTTCGACCTCAGCGGTTCGACGTCGGGCTCGTGGGATCTCGAGATCAACGAGGTCGGCGCCGCGGGCCCGTTCCCACAGACGCTCGACATCCTGATGCTGCTGCAGGACGACGACACCAACCCCGACAAGTGGGCGTTCTACCTGTTCAACGACGAGACGTTCGTGAACACCAACGACGTCGATGGCAACCACTGGGAAATCGGCTGGGTGAACGGCAACAGCACCCCGAGGCTGGACACCGCGATCCTCATGTTCCGCAACGGCACGCCGGGCACGGGCTCGGGTTCGGGCAGCGGCCAGGCGGCGGTTCCGGAGCCGGCGAGCCTCCTGCTCCTCGGTTCAGGTCTGAGCGCGGCCGCAATGCGGGCGCGTCGGAAGAAGCAGGCCGCCCAGGGCAAGTAAGAGCTACAAGGGGTCAGAC
>JBEBGV010000106.1:0-11171 GCA_040081265.1 Vicinamibacterales bacterium | reverse complement strand
CTGCGACTGGGCCTGACGGAAGTCCTGCTTGAAGGGCCGCACGCGCATGAAATAGAGATCGCTTGTCGCCGGCTGGCCGGAGCCGCTGTTGTCGAGCGCACGCGCGTAGTAGGACACCGAGTCTCCCGCCTGGACGCCGAGCTCCTCCATGTAGAAGGTATGACCGGCGCTCACCTCCGGCAGGCGCTTACCCGCGCCGCCGAACAGCTTGACGGTTTTCTCGGGTCCACCGTTGACCGAGTAGACCAGCTCCATGTCGCGCACGCCGAAATCGTCCTCGGCATTGGCTTCGACAAAGACTTCCTCAATCGGCGAGGCCTGCGTGTCGCGGCCAGGCTTGTTGAACGAGACGGTCGGCGGCTGATCGGTCAGCAGGTCAATCGCGTGACGAGGAGATGCCGCCACCCGCGAGCCGTTCGGCGCAATGAGCTCGATCTGATAGAACCCGTCCTGCTCGATCTTGAAGCCGGCAGCCAGCGCGCCCTCGGCGTCGGCTGCGGCAAGGTCGATGCGGGTCTTGTCGTTGAGCGCCAGCTGCCCGCCAGGCGTCTTCATGGTCGGGAACACGCGCAGGCGCACCTCGGTGCCCTTGAGCGCCGCGATGTCGCCGCCATCCTCGATCTTCTGGGGCTCGAGTCCCGTGTAGGCCGGGAACCGCAACTCGATCTCGATGCGCTGTGCGTACGGAACATCCACGACCAGCATCGTGAAGACCGACGACTTCACCCCTTCCGCCTCGACGTAGTAGTCGAGCGGACCGGCCACGTCGAAGAGAATCGCCTCGAAGTCGCCACCTTCGCTCTTGATGAGCGGCAGTTCCTCGAAGGCCGCGCCAGCAGTCCGACGCACCATCAGCGAGGCGTCAGTGGCGGCAAAACCCACCAGCTTGGCGCTGATCGTCTGATCGGACCCTTTGGGGACCTCGGTGTTGCCCGGGGTCACCTCAATCTTGTACGGAGCGGCGGCTTCGACATCGCGCGACACCAGCAGGATGGCCGACAGCGCACTGCGCAGGAACCCAGGTCCAAGCGCCACAAACAGCACCGCAGCCACGGCGACCGCGCCGAGGACAGCACCGTAGCGCTGAAGCGGTTGACGCTCGACACGACGGACAGCGTCGGCCTGCGCGCACCGCTCGACCGCCTGTTCGATCAGCCGGTGGACGAGCGCGCTCGACTCGAACGGGCGTCCAGAGTGGGCCGACTCCACGGCGCTGACCAGCGTGGCCTGCAAGGAGGGTTCGTGCTCTTCGAGGTACAGGGCAACCTGTTCATCGGTCACGCGCCGCCGGAGCGGTCGGACAAGGAACCAGCCAGCCGAAGCAGCAAGGGCAAGCGCCAGAAACACGCGCGCCGCGATGATCGAGGTTCCGCTGAACCTGGCCCACTGCAGCCCGTAGGCGGCTGCGAAGAAGACGACGGCGCCGGTCAACAGCACCACCACCGCGCCGCGCACCGCCAGCTTCATCCGCCAGCGCCTGCGAACCTGCCCGATAATGGCGAGCAGGTCAGAGGACGAGGGAACTGCGCGATCCGAAGACTCGAACATGTGGAGCCCCTTCAGCAACTCAGGTGGATAAGGCCGCCGGCGGGATGTCTCTCCCGCCGCTTATTTCCGCCGATGCAACAGGATACGCCCACTGCGGGCGCCCCGTTTAGGCTTTCGAGAGGCGGTTCGACAGGAGCGTATCCGCCCCCAGCAGGACCACCCCGAGCACGAGCAGGTACCACCAGATACGCTGGGACCGCTCCTGCGCCTCGGGAGTCTGGGGCACTGCCTGCGCAGATCCCTGAATTCCTGAGGAATTCGACATGGCGGCGGCCACGATTTCCTTGGGGTCCATGGGCGTCAAATCCGACTCGGCAGGGTCCACATTGCTGGCCACCACCGCCGCCTCCGATTCGCCCGACTGCCCCGGCCGCTGCCGGATTTCATAAAAACCCTGTTCGGTCATCTCCAGCACCGGCCCGCCCTCATCGTCGAGGGCCACCCGCCTCCCCGACGGGGTGATGGCAGCTCGCTGTCCCGACCCGGCACCGGCGCTGTCGGCGTCAAACACCTGACCCACCGTCAGCCACGGCGCCGGCTCGCGGTAGGACGCCAGGTACTGCATGGAGCGGTGCACAAACGGCAGGTACACCGGCTTGAGCGGCAGGTCGCTCCACGACAGGTCAAGGGTGGACGCCCAGAGCAGGACGCGTCCGGCACCAACTTGACGCTCGAGGAGCGCCGGCGTGCCCTGGTCGAAGCGGGCGAGCACCTGCGCCCCTGGCGCGGCGGTCACGGTGCGATAGCCGTAGAACCGCACGCTCGAGAAGTCCCCGCTGCGCGGCGCGCGGAAGACCTCGAACACCGGGTGGCCGAACTCGAGGCCGCCGACTCGCGCTTCGTTCTCCCGACTGCGATCAGATGGGCCACCAAGCGTGCCCGGCAGTACGTCCACCTCCGACGGCCACGCCGCCCGCGCCCCGGCAACGACCAGCAGGCCACCACCGCGCTCGAGCACGCGCGAGAGCCGGCGACCAAGCGCCGCGGTCACGTTCACGTCGTTCACCAGGACGGCCGCCGCGCGCTGCAGGTCCTCTTCCGTCACCGCATCGGGCCGCCGCACGACGACGTCGTAACGAGGCGAATCGCCCACCGCCAGGGCCCGCGTCAGGTAAAGGTTGCCGGTGGCGCCATTGTCGATGAGCAGCACGCGCACCGGCTGCGCCGGCGAGACGATGAAGCTGAAGGCATTGTCGAGGGGCAGGCCGTCAGAACTGACGCGCACCACGCCGCGCATATTGGCGCCGGTCACGGTCACCGGCTGGAATGCCACCGATGCGGTCCCATTGGCGGCGATGTCGAGGCGCTCGGACTGCACCGCCCGTCCGTTGAACTCGAGCGCAAGCGTGCCGCCCGAGAGCGCCTGTTCGCTCCGGTTCACGGCGGCCGCCGTAATCGCCACACGCTCCTGATTCGAGAAGGTCGAGCGCGTCAGGGTCACCGACGTCACCGCCACGTTCGGGGTCGTCACGGCATTGGTGACCGACACCGGCGTGACCGTCGTCCCTGACGGAAGTGTGACGCCTTCCTGCCCTCGCCACCCGCCGCGCTGAAAGTCGCTGACGAGCAGTACCTCGCGACGCGGCAGCGTCGATTCGGCGAGGATGCTGCTCGCGACCTTCAGTGCCGGCGCATAGCGCGTCGCTCCGGCAGACGGTGCGCCGGTGGGCACGGCGCCGGACAGCCGGCCCTGTTCGTTGGTGGACCGGACCGCGATCTCGGCGTTCGACGAGAACAGCACGAGCGATCCCCGATCCCCTGGACCCACCTGCGCCAGGGCGTTACGGACCGCCGTGCGCGCACGATCCCAGCGATCTCCATAGCCCATGCTGTAGCTCTGATCGAGCAGGACCACCAGTTCCCGCGCGCCAGTGCCCGGCACGACAGGCACATCGTTGCGACGCAGGAACGGGCGGGCAAAGGCGGCAATGATGAGCAGCATCGCCGCAGCCCGGATGAGCAGCAGCAGCCAGTTGTGCACGCGGCGTCGCTGCACCGACTTGTAAGGCACCTGTCGCACGAACATCAGCGACGGGAAGCGCATGATCTGCTTTTTTTCGCGCTGGATCAGGTGGATGAGCACCGGGATCGCCAGCGCTGCCAGCCCAAGCAGGAACAGCGGTGAGAGAAAACTCACTGACGCGTCCTCAGCTTCCGCTCACGCGCGCCGAGATACCGGTGCAGGGCGTGATCAAGGGGCTGCGACGTGTCGAGCATCGAGTAGTCGATGCGCACCTCGGAGAACTTCTGCTGCAGCGCGTCGATGTGCGCGCGGACCAGCGCCTGGTATTCCTTGCGCAGCGATGCCGGCACGACCGGCATCTGTTCGCCGCTCTCGAGATCCTCGAACGCCTGCGCGTCGGTGAACCCAAAGTTCAGTTCGGCGGGATCCATTACGTGAAAAACGATGATCTCGTTGCCGCGGAATCGAAGCGGCGTCACCGCATCGACAATCGCTTCCGGGTCGTCGTAGAAGTCCGAGACCACCACGAGCACACCCCTGCGGCCGAAGTGCTCCGCGAGCTTGTGCAGCGGTTCCCGGAGTTTGCCAGGACGACCCGGCTGCAGCTTGTCGAGGGTGTGGAGCACGGTGTCCATGTGCTTGGCCGAGGGTGGCACGTGCGCCACGACCTCGCTGTCAAAGGCCACAAAGCCGACACGATCGCGCTGATGGTGCACGAGGTTGGTCAGGCAGGCGGTCAGGATTCGTGCGTAGTCGAACTTGGTGATGCCGATGCTGCCGTAATCCATGGACTTCGACACGTCCAGCAGGACGGAGAAGTTCATGTTGGTCTCCGCCTCGTACTCCTTGATGTAGTACCGGTCGGTCCGGGCCCACAGACGCCAGTCCATGCGACGGATGTCATCGCCCGGCACGTAGCCGCGATGTTCGGCAAAATCGACGGACGCACCAAAATACGGCGCCTTGTGGAGTCCGTTGATGAAGCCGTCGCACACCGCGCGCGCGACGAGTTCCAGGTTCCCGATGCGTGCGAGCACGACGGGATCCATGAAACGGGCGCCGGGGACACCGGCCGGCTGGTGGCCGGCAAGCAGACTCATGTTCTGGAATTCCTCACATGCCCGAGCGCGGCAGCGGCACCGCGTCGAGCAGCCGATCCACCAGCACGTCGGTCGTGATGCCTTCTGACTGCGCGTGGAAGTTGGTGATGATTCTGTGCCGCAGCACCGGATGAGCCAGGGCGCGAATGTCCTCGAAACTCACGTGGTAGCGCCCGCTCGTGAGCGCGCGCGCCTTGCCGCCGAGCACCAGATACTGCGCCGCACGGACGCTGGCGCCGAACGACACCCACTTCTTGATGTTGTCCGGACTCGTCTCCGACTTCGGGCGGCTGGCCCGGACGATGTCGAGGGCGTGGCGCATGACCGGCTCAGCCACCGGCACCTTGCGCACGAGACGCTGGAACGCCACCAGATCCTCACCGCTGACCGGCCGCTCGAGCTCCGGCGCCATGATCGCCGTGGTCTGGCGCACCACCGCGTACTCCTCGTCGTAGGGCGGGTGGTCGATGACCATGTGAAACATGAATCGGTCGAGCTGCGCTTCAGGCAACGGATACGTGCCCTCGAGTTCGATCGGGTTCTGCGTCGCGAAGACGTAGAACGGCTCCGCCAGCGGGTAGGTCCGTCCCTGAATGGTGACGCGGTGTTCCTGCATCGCCTCGAGGAGCGCCGACTGGGTCTTGGGTGGCGTGCGGTTGATTTCATCCGCCAGCACGATGTTCGCGAAGATCGGACCAGGCACAAAGACCATCTGGCGCCGACCGGTGGCCGGATCTTCCTGCACGAGGTCGGTGCCGGTGATGTCGGACGGCATCAGGTCCGGCGTGAACTGAATGCGCGAGAACTTCAGGTCCAGGACGCGTGCCATCGTGTAGATGAGGAGCGTCTTGGCCAGGCCCGGCGCGCCCACAATCAGGCTGTTGCCACCGACAAACAGCGTCAGCAGCACCTGATTCAGGATTTCCTCCTGACCGATGATGACCTTGTGCAGTTCCTTCAGTACCTGCTGGCGTCCCGCATTCATGCGGTCGGCAAGCGCGATGTCGTCAGGGGCGTTCAGGTCTACAGCGTCAGTCACAGTTGAATTCATGTTTCACGCGCTCGTGTATGAGGTGGTCTCGAATCGGCGGCGGACCTGAAGGTCCGCCCTGCTCACTGCCTACTGCTTACTGCCTACTGTCTACTACCTACCGCCCTGACGGATCTCACGTGCCTTGAGCGCCAGCTCGGTCACGAGGCGCTCCAGCTCGGCAGAGTATCGGGCCGGCTCCATGCTGTCTTTGAGCAATCTCAGGGCTTCCACGCGGCGCTCGAGATCGCGCTGTTCGAGCACCAGCGCCCGGAGCTTCGGGTCGGCCGGCAGCGGCACGGCCGCCTCGGTCGAACCCACCGAGAGCGCCGATGCCAGCTTGCCGTCGGCAGCAGTCGGCAACGGGTCAGGACTGCCCTGCTTGTCGCCGTTGTCGTCGAGCAGCGCGTGTTCGGTCGCCAGCAGGCCCTCGCGCTCGTAGGCGCGCGTCACCTCGCCCTTGGCGTAGAGGAAGGCCTCGAGCACGCTGATGCGCTTGTTCTTGTCTGCGTCGGCGGTCTCCGACGTCAGTCCATCCACGAAGAACCCGCCAAAGAGTGTCGCGTAGCGCTCGGCGCCGTTTCGCGTGGCGGTCACAATGGTACGGCCCGGCCCGGACAGCTCCTCGATGAACGGGCCACTCGAGCTGGAGGTGTTCACAAACACCACCTGTCGCGTGGGCAGCTTTCTGATCAGCGCGTTGAACTCACGGGCAGAGATGTCCGGCCCCGGCAGGTTGAACTTCGCATCGGTCCCGTCGAAGCTGCCATGGCCGAGCAGCGTCACAAACACGATGTCTTCAGGCGTGGCCGTCTTCGCGAAAGCGTCGAACGCCTTCACCACCTCTTCCTTGGTGGCGCGGCCACCGGGCCGTGTCTGCCCCTCGCCGGTTTCCCCCAGCAGCACGACGTGCTCGCGCTCGACACCCAGTCGACCCGCGGCAGCCGCCATCGAGGCGCCCCACTTTTCGAAGGCAGTTCCGTGTTCCGGATCCCCGGCGAGTCCAACGACGATGAGCAGGAATACACGCAGCATTGAGAGGTCACTCCCCCGCTATGACAACCCGACCGCTCGCCGGTAACCCCACTCGGCGCACATCAATCCCACCAGCATGATCAGCACGATCGGCATGTTCCAGAGGTCGCGCTCTTCCACCGAGGTCACACCACGTCCGGCATAGCGAATGTCCTCAGCCATGCCGGCCATGGTGTCCGGCGTATAGAAGCGGCCGCCGGTCTCGTCGGCAATCCTCCGCAACGGCGCTTCGTGCATCGTCGGGTCGAAGTACTCGGCATCGCTCGCCATCGCGCGGACGTGGGCCGCGCCGGTGCCGAGCGTCTTGTCAGCCTTCGATGCGTCGACGCTGATCTCGTAGGCGCCGGCGTCACTGGTCACGAACGTGCCGCGGTAGAGGCCGTCCTGCTTGCCGTCCCACTGCATGGGGACCTCGAGGGTGGCACCGCCCGGACGCGTGATGTGGGCGATGACCGCGGCGTCATTGACCTCGACAAACGCCGGATCGACGATGTTGGCCTCGATGGTCACGGCTTCGCCGGGCTCGACGCGCTCGGTGGACGTGCGCACCTCGACCGTGGCGGGCACGCCGTCCACCAGCCAGCGCAGCATCTGGCGCCAGAACGTTTCGTGGGTCATGTCCTCGAGCGGGATGCTCGCGTGCATCTGCCACTGCCAGGAGTCCTGGGCCAGAAACGCCAGCGCCTTCCCGCGACCGTACTGCTGCGCGGCAAGTATGGTCTCGGTGCGACCGCCTTCGTCGGTGCCGGTCAGGAGTACGGTGGCACCGGGCTTGGCCTGAAGCGGGAGGTTGACGGTGGTGACCTGCGGCAGCTGACGCCAGCGCGCCACCGAGGCATCTTCTCCAGCCGCAATCTGCGTCGCCGAGTGAGCCTGGCCCGCGCGTGTGGGACCAACCGTCACCCGCTCGAAGGTCTGCGTCTCGCTGGCACGCGTTCCCGGATTGATCGCCAGCGGCAGCGCTTCAGCGACCGGCGTTCCGCCGTAGCCGCCCTCGCCAAACGAGCGCGGGCCGCCGAGCATCAGCAGCCCGCCGCCACGCTTGTCCACAAAGTCGGCGATCATCTGCAGTTGATCACCGGTGAAGGCACCCGCTTCCACGCTCCCGAGGATGAGTCCCCGATACGCGAACAGCTCGTCGCGCGTCTTGGGAAAGCCTCCGGCGAGCTCGTCGGGACCATCGACGTTCAACCGCATGAACTTGTTGTCGGCCGTCCGCTGCAGGGTGATGACCTGCAGGTTCTTGTCGTCGGCCACCGCACGGTTCAGGAACTTCATCTCGAACCGGGGCTCGCCTTCGTAGTACAGAATCTTTTCGCGATTGTCCCGAACCGTGACCAACGCATCGCGGGCGTTGTTCTGCGTCACGACTTCGCCGTCCTGCGGCGACACCCTGAACCTGAAGACGCGCGGACCTGGATCATCCGCCGTCACGCGCACCCGCACCGACGCCGGCGTGCCATCGGAGGGCAGGCGCACCTCCTGCGACCCGATGATCCGGCCATCGTCTTCAACGTCCAGCCGAACGGTCTTGCCCTCGTAACCCGACTGCGTGACGACCGCGTCGACGAGCAGCGCCGCGCCCTTGAGCACCGATCTGGGCACGTTGACGCGGTCCACCTGCACGTCGCGGGGGAGCTGCGTGCTGCCCACGCCCACGGTAAAGACCGGCAGCTTCTCCGCCTTCATGCCGAGGAGCGCATCGGTCAGCGCAGCCTCGCTGGTGTCAGCTCCGTCGGTCACCAGCACGACGCCGGCGACGGGAAGTCCCGACAGCTCTTCGCGCGTACCGCTGAGCGCGGTGCCCAACCTGGTCTGTGAGCCGTTGTAGTTGAGTTCCGTGATGGCGTTCACGCGACCGGCGGTCGCCGAAAACTTGAAGGTCCGGACCAGGAACCGATCCGAGAGCGCCTTGACCAGCGGGCTGTCTGCGGCGCCGAACTGCTCCTTGATGAGCTCGCTCCGCGGCTTGCCCTGCCAGTCGGGAATCTGCATGCTCCGCGAGTCGTCGAGCAGCACCGCGACCACGTTCTGCTGCGGCACCGACGCCCGGACGACCAGCGTCGGACGCAGCAGGCAGAAGATCCCCACGGCAAAGACCGCCATGCGGAGTGCGGTCAGGACCAGACGATCGCGCAGCGTCCCCTTGCCTCGCACCGTCTGGTAGGTGATCACGGCAGCCACCATCAGGCCGACCGCCAGAGCGGCGGCGACGAGGGTGCCGGTCGTCAGATTGAAGCGCAGTTCGCCCTGCTGGAATACAACGGGACGGTAAGAGAACAGCGCTTGGAACAGGGCTTCGAACATGGACGCGTCTGGGGTCGAAGGGGGCCGATTGTAACTCGTTTCAGACGGCTCAGTGGGTCAAGGCGTACAACGCCACATTGATCCCGAGCGCATAGCCGTCTGGTGAAAACTGATAGAAGAACTCGGGATCCTCGCCCTCGCGCTCCCAGGAATCCGCCACATCCGTGTTGTGGGTCATGACGACCATCAGGCGACCGTGCTGGTCTCGAATCCCCCTGAAGTGCGCCACGGCTGACTGGTCTCCCCGTTCAGACGTCGAGCGCCCGCCGCTGGCTCGCCAGAAGCGGATGCTGGTAATCTGCGGGACCTTCTCGACCTCCATCATGGAATGAAAGATGGGATCCTCCAGCGAAACGTCCTCGATGGCAAATTCCGACGCCGGCAGGGCGCGGCCAATCTCCCGCGACCACTGTTCCCAGGCCGCGTCACCCCAGAAGTCGTCAACCCAGAGGAATCCACCCTTCAGGAGGTACTCGCGGAGTCGCTCCGCCTCGATCGGCGACAGCCCAACGGTGCCAACGTCCGAGGCGACGAGGAAGGGACACTGGAAGAGCGTTTGGTCCGTCAGACGGACCAGCCACGCATGGGGAACTTCCTTCGACAGGAAGCTCACGCGGGTCTTGGTCAGTTCCGACAACCTGATCATCAGGTGTCGTTCACCCCACGGGTAGTCAGTCCGCCAGCCGGCACCGTTGGCTTCCCGCCGGACGCTCGTGTAGAGCATCCGACAGGTTACAAAGTCGCTGTCGGGGAAGTCTTTGGGTGGGAACTCTGGCGGATCGCCCTGCTCGCCGCGCAGACCGCCGAGACCCTGGGGAAACTGCGCGGAGACGTACGCACTCGACGCCGCGATGAGCGTGGCCAAAATCAGCACGAGCGCGGAGCGTCGACGCCGGAGCAACATGCGCGCAGCCTCTAGTTCCTCACTTTACGTCAGGAAGTGGTGCGGCGCTTACTAAATGGTCTTTACAACTCGTAATCGACGACGCGCTTCTCGGTGCGGACGTCCCGAACCATGGGCACGAGCGCGGCGTGTTCGGGATGCGCCTCGTAGCCGGCCACCGACGCTCGCGAGTCGAACTCGGAATAGAGGACCAGATCAGACGCGTCCGTGCTTCGGCTGTAGTCCATGCCGATTTCAATCGTGCGCAGGCCGGGAATCTTTCCCGGCAGGGCTTCAAAGCCCGCCTTGATGCGCGCGAATGCCTGCGCCCGCTCTGCGGCGGTCAGCTCGTCCTTCAGTTTCCAGAACACGATGTGCTTAACCATATTTAGGTAGACAGCAGGCAGTAGCGGGTACGCCTACTTCAACGGCGAGTAGTCGGTCGCATCCGCGAAGACCGACTCGACCTTGCTGACAATCCGGCCGTTGACCTGCGAGTCGGCGGCCACCTTCTGCCACTCGGGGTCGGCCTGGAAATCTGCCCAGCTCTTCTTCGCCGCCTCACGGCTGGCGTGAGAGAGGACATAGATGAGCGTGTTCTGCGACAGCGGCGCGTCCTGCGGGGCGAAGTACACGACGTTGGTCATGCCGTGCTTGGCAAAAATGCGCAGCGTGTTGTTGCGGAAGCGGGCGTGCAGGTCACCGAGCTTGCCGTCGGGGGCCGTATAGGTGCGAATTTCGAAGACGCGATTACCCTGCGCGAAGAGCGGGGTCGGTGTCATCGCACCGCGAGCGAAGAATCCGACCGCACACGCCAACAGCAGAAAGCCCAGCCCTGACAGTCGTCTCATCGTTGTGTCCTCAGGCAAACCAAAATCACAGCCCCGGCGGCAGCGCGACCGCCGCACCTGTTCCAATCACAGTCGTCCACTCGCGCACACGCCACCTCGTGACGAGCCCGTTGAGTACATAGGGATCGGCAGCGGCAAACGCTTCGGCGGCCGCAGGCGACTCGCCGGTGAAGAGCAGGACGGCGCCGTCGGCCGGGTTGGCCAGCGCGCCGCCGAGCACGAGCTCCCCACGAGCAACCGCAGCCCGTGCGTGAGCCAGGTGCGCGGCGCGCAAGGGTGCGCGACGCTCCACGTAGTCGGGCACCGCGTCGTAAATCAGCAGATAGTGCACGAAGGCCGGGAATCGTACCACGGATGGTGTTGTGACTCGCTGATAGTGTCCCCTCGGCGACTCGTTAGAAATGTCCCCTAAGCTCGCGATCGTGGAGGTCGCGGTTGGGACGGACAGCAATGA
>JBEBGV010000105.1:0-11172 GCA_040081265.1 Vicinamibacterales bacterium | reverse complement strand
CGCACACGAAGTAGGGCGGGGCTTTAGCCCCGCCGGACACGCCGGGTCTAAAGACCCGGCCTACGTACCTCCCTCGCAGGCGCCGACCATCACGTCGCCGGCGCTGCTGACCGGTGCGGGCATGATCCTCGGCACCGCGGCGTACATGAGCCCGGAGCAGGCACGCGGCAAGGCCGTCGACAAGCGCGCGGACATCTGGGCCTTCGGCGCGGTGTTGTTCGAGATGCTGACAGGCCACCGCCCATTTGCGGGCGATGACGTCACGGACACGATCGTCTCGGTGGTCAGCAAAGAACCCGACTGGTCGGCGCTGCCGTCCGCGGTGCCCGCCCATGTCAGTCAGATCGTGCGATTGTGCCTGCGCAAGGATCCAAAGCAGCGCGTCGGTGACATCCGCGACGTACGGATGGCGCTCGATGGCGCGTTCGAGAGCACCGCGCCGCACGTAGCTGCGGTGGTTGCGGGACGAACGGCGCGGGCAGGTCTGGGATGGACCGTTGCCGGAGTCGTTGGCGTTGCGCTCGTGGCCACGCTCATCGTGTGGGCCCCCTGGCAGCCCACAATTGCACCGCCGGAGACGCGCGTCGAGATCAGCACGCCCGCAACTGACAGCCCGACGTCGTTCGCACTCTCGCCCGATGGCAGGTGGATCGCTTTTGTCGCCTCGGGCGAGGGCTCGTCCCGGTTGTGGCTCAGGTCCCTTGCCACCACGGCTACGCAACCGCTGCGGGGCACCGAAGGTGCGACGTATCCGTTCTGGGCCCCCGACGGTCGCTCTCTTGGGTTCTTCGCGGCCGGTGCGCTGAAGCGAATCGATATTGAAGGTGGGATCGGACTGGGCATACCCAGGATTCTGGCTCCCGCTTTGAACGGGTCTGGTGGAACCTGGGGAGCCGACGGGACCATTGTGTTTGCGCCAGCCCTGACCAGCGCGTTGATGCGGGTATCCGCCAGCGGCGATGCCGCGACGCCGGTGACTACGGTAGGCCCGCTGCAGCAGGGTCACGTCTCTCCCTCCTTCTTGCCGGACGGTCATCGGTTCCTGTTCTACATGCGCGGAGCACCAGACACTGCCGGCATCTATCTGGGTGCGCTCGACGGTGCTCGACCGGTTCGATTGACGTCGGCAGACAGCGCTGGCCTGTTTTTGTCGTCTGGCTGGCTGTTGTGGGCACGGGCAGGGACGCTCGTGGCCCAGCGGTTCGATCCGACAATGCCAGCGCTCACCGGGGAGCCCGTAGCAGTCGCAGACGGCATTGCCGACGACGGCTTCGGTGGGAGCGTCGTGTCGGTGTCGGCGACCGGGGTTGTGGCCTACCGTACGGGCGGCGCGAACGCGCGGCAGCTTACCTGGGTCGCCAGGTCCGGCATGACGCTGGGCACACTCGGTGCGCCGGACACCAACAATCAACTGGGTCCTCGCGTGGCACCGGATGGTCACCGCGTTGCCGTTGCTCGCACGGTTCAGGGGAACCAGGACATCTGGCTGCTCGACGGTGCTCGTACCAGCCGTGTGACATTCGATGTCGCGTTCGACTGGTATCCGCTCTGGTCCCCCGATGGCGCGCGAATCGTGTTTCGTTCGAACCGGACGGGCGGTGGTGATCTGTTTCAGACGCGTGGCGCCGGGACGGGCAGGGAAGAACCACTCGGGGCGACGGGGGAGACGAAGACTGCGACCAGTTGGTCTGCCGACGGCCGCTTCGTGCTCTATAACAACGCGGATTCGAAGACATCCACCGACCTGTGGGTCTTGCCGATGAATGGGTCCTCGGCCGGTTCAGAAAACAGATCGGCAGTGCTGCTCAGAACCCCATTCCGAGATGCCTATGGTGCGTTCTCCCCGGACGGTCGATGGGTCGCCTACATGTCGAATGAATCGGGACGGCCGGAGATTTATGTTCGGGCGTTTGTCATGCCTGGTGCGGCTGGCGGTGCCACGAGCGAGGCCGCACGACAGTGGCAGATCTCCGCGGAAGGCGGCAATTATCCCCTGTGGCGACCGGGCGGCAGGGAACTGTATTACCTCAGCCCCGCTGGCGAGATGATGGCCGTGCCAGTGGCGGTCACCGGCGCTACGCTCGAGGCAGGCACGCCGACGTTGCTCTTTCGCACCAATATTTATGGTGGTGGTGCGGATGCGCAGTTGGGACGCCAGTACGACGTATCTCCTGACGGGCGCTTCCTCATTAACGCAGTGGTACAAGGCGACGCTGAGCCGATCACGCTGATTCAGAACTGGAATCCTGAGGCAGCGAAGTAGCGATGGCGCTGACACCCGGTACGCGCCTCGGTCCGTACGAAGTGCTCACGCAGATCGGCGTAGGTGGCATGGGGGAGGTGTATCGCGCCACCGACACGAATCTGAAGCGGCAAGTGGCCATCAAGGTGCTGCCCGCGTCGGTGGCGGGCGACGCGGACCGTCTGGCGCGCTTCCAGCGCGAGGCGGAAGTGCTGGCCGCGCTGAACCATCCGAACATCGCGGCCATTCACGGTCTCGAAGATGCCGGCGGCGTCAAAGCGCTGGTGATGGAACTGGTGGAGGGCGAGGACCTGTCGCAGGTGATCGCTCGTAGGGCGGGTCCGTCAGGACCCGCCGGGCGCCCTCTCGACGAAGCGCTTCCGATCGCGAAGCAGATTGCCGAGGCCCTCGAAGCCGCGCACGAGCAGGGCATCATCCACCGCGATCTCAAGCCCGCGAACATCAAGGTACGACCAGACGGCACGGTGAAAGTGCTCGACTTCGGGCTGGCGAAGGCGATGGACGCAGTTGGCAGTGGGCAGTCGGCAGGGGGCAGTGCACCGGTGTCGCAAGCGCCGACAATTACGACACCCGCGATGATGACGGGCGTCGGCATGATCCTCGGCACGGCGGCGTACATGAGCCCGGAGCAAGCACGCGGCAAGGCCGTCGACAAGCGCGCGGACATCTGGGCGTTCGGCGCCGTGCTGTTCGAGATGCTGACCGGTCACCGCGCATTTACGGGCGATGACGTCACGGACACGATCGTCTCGGTGATCAGCAAGGAGCCGGACTGGGCCGCGTTGCCACCTTCGACATCCGTGGCGGTGCGGTCGCTGTTGCAGCGCTGTCTGGACAAGGATCCCAAGCGGCGCCTGCGCGACGTTGGCGAAGCGCGCATGACGCTCGAGAGCGCAAAGGCAGATCCGGTCGGGGCCACGGGGCCCGATGGAGTTCACGCGCCACGACCGTGGCCGTTGGTTGCGGCGATTGCCGTTGTAGCAGCGCTTTTGGGCGGCGCCGTGACCTGGGCGCTTCGCCCCAGTGAGTCAGGGCAGAATGCGCCGGTCGCGCACGTTGAAGTGGTGCTGCCAGACGGCGATACCATCGGCCTCTCGTTGGATGGGCCCACGCTCGCTTTATCCCCTGATGGCACGACGCTCGTGTACGTGGGCGTGCACGACAACCAGCAGCAACTCTTCGTTCGGCCGTTGAACAGCCTGGATGCTGCGGCTATTCCGGGCACCGACGGTGCAGCACTTCCTTTCTTCTCTCCCGACGGGCAGTGGATTGGCTTCTTCGCACAGGGGAAGCTCAAGAAGACCGCCGTCGCAGGGGGCGGCGTGCAGGTGCTGGCCGATGCGCCGCAGGGGCGAGGAGGCACCTGGGCGCCCGACGACACCATCTATTTCGCACCGACCGCATCTACGCTGCGCGGCCTCGTGCGCGTGTCGGCATCCGGCGGTGCAGTCACCGAGGTAACGACGCTCGATGGCGTACAGGGCGAGGTCAGCCACCGCTGGCCGCAGATTCTTCCTGGCGGGAAGGCTTTGCTCTTCTCCGTGCGAGCCGGCACAGGCGATGGTGAGTGGCGAGTTGAAGCGCTGATCCTGGAAACAGGCGAGCGTCGCGTGTTGGCGCAGAACGCCGACACCGGCCGATACGTGCCGACGGGCCATCTCGTTTATGCGAGCTATGGCTCCGACGTGCTGATGGCTGTGCCGATGAATCTTGACCGGGTGGAGGTGGCGACGAGCGCTCCCGTGGTGCTGACGGCGAAGGTCCGGCTCGGCGGCGAAGGCGCCCATTTCGCGGTGTCCGATGCCGGTCACGTCGTCTACGTGCGCGGTGGTGAGCAGCGGCGGAGTCGTCGGCTCGTGTGGGTAGACAGACAGGGCAGGGTCGAGACCGTTTCAGCTCCCATTCGCGAGTACCGCGCCACCGCTCTCTCGCCTGATGGCCGCCTGGCCGCGGTAGAAGCGGGTGGCACCACGAACGAAATCTGGATCTACGATTTCAATCGCCGGACGATGAGCAAGCTCAATACTGGCGGGCAAAGCCAGGCACCCGTGTGGTCGCCCGACGGCACGCACGTCGCGTACCGTGCAACGCGAGAAGGTTCCAGGAACATATTCTGGAAGGCCGTGGACAACGCGGACCCTGAGGAGCGCCTGACGACCACCGGTGGCCCAACGCAGATACCGGGTTCTTTTTCGCCGGACGGTCTTCTGTTGGCGTTTAGCGGCAGTGCTTTGACCACTGGTGCTGACCTCTGGGTATTGTCCATGGTCAGCGACAAGGGCCTGGGTGACAAAGGGCGTCCGGAAACTGCAGAGGAGCGGGCGGCCCGAAGCGTGCTCGTGTCACCCGTCGACGAGCGCTCTCCGCAATTGTCTCCGGACGGACGATGGCTCGCGTACGCGTCGAACGAATCGGGGCGAATGGAAATATACGTGCAGCTATTCCCGGCGATGGATCGCAAGTGGCTGGTGTCGACCGACGGCGGGATCGAGCCGCGCTGGTCTCGAAACGGACGCGAGCTGTTCTATCGCAGTGGTGACAAGTTCATGGCCGTGGACGTCACCGCGCAACCAGCCTTCTCCGCTGGATCCCCGCGCATGCTGTTCCAAGGGCACGGCGTACCGACGAACACGAACTCGACGGGCTATGACACCTCGCTCGACGGCCAGCGCTTTCTGATGGTGGAACCGGTTGAGGCGCAGGCGCCGGTCACGCAGGTCGAGGTCGTGATGAACTGGTTCGAGGAACTGAAACGCCTCGTGCCGGCGAAGTAACGATGGCGCTGGTTCCCGGCACGCGCATCGGCCCGTATGAAGTGACCGCGCAAATTGGCGTCGGCGGGATGGGCGAGGTGTATCGCGCCACCGACACGAAGCTAAAGCGCCAGGTGGCGATCAAGGTGCTGCCCGCGTCGGTCGCGGGTGACGCCGATCGCCTCGCACGGTTTCAGCGCGAAGCCGAAGTGCTCGCGTCGCTGAACCATCCGAACATCGCGGCCATCCACGGTCTCGAAGAGAGCGACGGGATCAAAGCGCTGGTGATGGAGTTGGTCGAAGGGCCGACGCTCGCGGAGCTCCTCGTACGTAGGGCGGGTCCGTCAGGACCCGCCGGCCTGCCGCTCGACGAAGCGCTCCCGATCGCGAAGCAGATCGCCGAAGCACTCGAAGCGGCGCACGAGCAGGGGATCATCCATCGCGATCTGAAGCCAGCGAACATCAAGGTGCGGCCAGACGGCACGGTGAAGGTGCTGGACTTCGGCCTCGCGAAGGCGATGGAAAACGTAGGGCGGGACTTCAGTCCCGCCGGACACGCCGGGTCTAAACACCCGGCCTACGTACCTCCCTCGCAGGCGCCCACGATCACCACACCGGCGATGATGACCGGCGCCGGGATGATTCTCGGCACCGCGGCCTACATGAGCCCGGAGCAGGCGCGGGGCCGGGCCGTCGACAAGCGCGCGGACATCTGGGCCTTCGGCGCGGTGCTGTTCGAGATGCTCAGCGGTACGCGAGCATTCGAGGGTGAGGATATTGCCGAGACGCTCGGCGCGGTGATTCATAAGGAAATGGTGTGGTCTCGGTTGCCGGTCTCAACGCCCGCGTCGATCCGGACTGTGCTGCAACGGTGCCTGGAGAAGGATCCGAAACAGCGCCTGCGCGACATCGGCGACGTGCGCCTCGCGCTCGAAGGCGCGTTCGAGACGGCCGCGGCGCTCGCAATCGGGACGGCCACGCCGCCTCCTCATTCGTGGTTGGCGTGGGGGCTGGCGACGGTGCTTGGCGCTGCCCTGTTGGCCGTGCTTGGCACGGGCTCCTTCTGGCAGGTCGCCTTAGCGCCAGCCGAGACGCGTCTCGAAATCGTGACCCCGGACACCGACAGGCCGGCCATGTTTGCGCTGTCGCCCGACGGGCAGCAGCTCGTGTTTGTTGCGTCGGGCGGAGGCACCTCGCGCTTGTGGCTGCGCGCGCTGGCGAGCACGCGGGCACGTCCCCTCGCGGGTACAGAGGGCGCGATCAACCCGTTCTGGTCGCCCGACAGTGGCGCAATCGGGTTCTTCTCGGGTGGTGCGCTGAAGCGCCTTGACCTGGCCAACGGTGAGCCTCAGACACTGGCCCCGGCGCTCAACGGCAACAGTGGCGCCTGGAACAGCGACAACATCATCGTCTTTGCTCCGAGCGGGACGACCCCGCTGATGAAGGTGTCGGCCACCGGCGGGAGCGTCACCGCCGCGACAGCTCTTGCGGCTCGGCAGACCGGGCATGGTTGGCCGCGGTTCTTGCCCGGCGGCCGGCGCTTCATCTTCTATGCCTCAGGTGGCCCGGACGTGACCGGAATCTTTCTCGGCTCCCTGGATGGTGGCGTCCCGTCGCTGGTAACGCCAGCGACCAGATCCGGTGCGTATCTTCCCTCTGGTTGGCTGCTGTGGGTTCGCGGCGAGGCGCTGGTGGCCCAACGTCTGGATGTGGCACGGGCCGCGCTGACTGGCGATCTGCTGACGGTGGCGACTGAAGTTGCCGCCAGTGACACAGCGCAGAGCCCAGTCTCGGTGTCTGCAACCGGGCTGATTGCCTACCGAACTGGCGAAGGCGTCGCCCGGCAGCTCGCGTGGTTCGATCGAACTGGGACCCCGCGCGGCACAGTCGGCGAGCCGGACGCTACCCTGCGGGGTCCCCGACTGTCACCTGACGGTCGTCAAGTCGTGCTCGACCGCACCATCCAGGGGAACGTGGACGTGTGGCTTCTCGATGGAGCCCGGACGGTGCGCCTCACGTTCGACCCTAGTACTGACGACCGCGCGCTGTGGTCCCGAGATGGCAAGCGAATCGTGTTTCGTTCGCGCCGATCTGGTGCGGGAGATCTGTACCAGAAGCTGGTCACCGGGGCGGGAGGCGAGGAGCGCCTCGAGGCGTCCAGCTTCCTGAACACGCCGCTGACGTGGTCGCCAGACGGCCGCACGGTGTTGTTCGGCGTGACTGACCCGAAGACAAACCAGGACATCTGGATGCTGTCGCTCGTTGGGAACAGGACTCCGACGGCGTTCGTGAAGACGCCATTTCGAGAGGTGTATGCCGCGTTTTCGCCGGACCAACGGTGGGTCGCTTACCAGTCGGATGAATCGGGTCGCCCAGAAATCTACCTGCGGCGCTTCGTCCCGCCAGGTGCGGCCGCGGGCTCCGACGTTGGGCAGTGGCTGGTGTCCACGATGGGTGGTGTGACTCCGGCCTGGGGATTCGACGGCCGTGAGTTGTTCTACCTAGATCCTGCTGGCTCGATGATGGCGGTGCCGATCTCCACCTCAGAGTCTGCCATCGCACCGGGTGCTCCCGTCTCGCTCTTCCCGACCCGAGTTTATGGGGGTGGATTGGACAGTCAACAGGGTCGGCAGTTCGACGTCGCTCCAGATGGGCGGTTCCTGATCAATCAGGAAGTTGCGGGCGCTGTCGACCCGATTACCGTGATTCAGAACTGGAATCCCGAGGCGAAGAGGTAGCGGTGGCGCTGACACCCGGTACGCGCCTCGGCCCGTACGAAGTCCTCACCCAGATCGGCGTCGGCGGCATGGGGGAGGTGTATCGCGCCACCGACACGAAGCTGAAGCGGCAGGTGGCGATCAAGGTGCTGCCCGCGTCGGTGGCGGGCGACGCCGAACGCCTCGCGCGCTTCCAGCGCGAAGCGGAAGTGCTGGCGGCGCTGAACCACCCGAACATCGCGGCCATCCACGGTCTCGAAGAGAGCGACGGGATCAAAGCGCTGGTGATGGAGTTGGTCGAGGGGCCGACGCTCGCGGATCGGATTGCGCACGGCGCGATTCCGATCGACGAAGCGCTCCCGATTGCGAAGCAGATCGCCGAGGCGCTGGAAGCCGCGCACGAGCAGGGCATCATTCATCGCGACCTCAAGCCGGCCAACATCAAGGTGCGCGCCGACGGCACAGTGAAGGTGCTGGACTTCGGGTTGGCAAAAGCGGTCGCGGGCGCCGCACCTGAAGGTGCGGCCTACGTACACGAGGATGGCGTACGTAGGGCGGACCTTCAGGTCCGCCATCCAGCCTCGCAAGCCCCCACGATCACTACGCCCGCGATGATGACGGGCGCCGGGATGATTCTCGGGACTGCCGCGTACATGAGTCCCGAGCAGGCACGCGGCAAGGCCGTCGACAAGCGCGCCGACATCTGGGCGTTCGGCGCCGTCCTGTTTGAGATGCTCAGCGGCACGCGACCGTTCGACGGCGAGGATGTCGCCGAGACGCTCGGCGCGGTGATTCACAAGGAGCCGGTGTGGTCTCGTCTGCCGGCCACCACACCCGTGTCTGTGCGGGCCGTGCTGCAACGGTGTCTACAAAAGGAGCCCAGGCAGCGCCTGCGCGACATCGGCGACGTGCGTCTGGCGCTCGAGGGCGCCTTCGAGACAGCCGCGTCACTGGTGACAACGACGACGTCGAGGTGGCGCGGACAACTGCCCTGGATGGCCGCCCTCTCCGTCGCGGCGGCGCTCGTCGCGGCACTGGCGGTGCCGGCGCTGCGTTACGTGCGTCAGATGCTGCCGCCTGAGATGCGCGTCGAGATCACGACGCCCCCCACTGATGTGCCGCTGCAGTTCGCCCTGTCGCCCGATGGCCGCTTCCTCGTCTTCGTCGCGCCAGGAGAAGGGTCGCCTCGGCTGTGGCTGCGCCCGCTCGATCAGACGGAGGTGCGGCCGCTGGCGGGCACCGAGGGCGCGAGCAATCCGTTCTGGTCCCCAGACAGTCGCTCGATCGGGTTCTTTGCCGCCGGCAAGCTCCTCCGCCTCGACCTCACCGGCGGCGCGCCGCAGGCGTTGGCCATCGCGACTGCGGCCAGCTCGAACGGGAGTTGGGGTGCCGACGGCACGATCCTGTTTGCGCGGCAGTTGGCCGGCCCGCTGTCGCGTGTCGCCGCCGCCGGGGGCGAGCCCTCGGTGCTGACGCAGCTCGATCCGCCGCGGGTGATGGGTCATCGCGCTCCGCAGTTCCTTCCAGATGGCCGGCATTTCCTGTTCTATGCGCTGGGTACGCCAGAGGCGGCGGGGCTCTACCTGGGGTCGCTCGATGGCGGCGTGCCGACGCGGCTGACGGCTGCGGACTCGGGGGGCGCGTTTCTGCCGCCCGACCAGGTGGTCTTCGTGCGACAGGGAACGCTGGTAGCGCGTCGGCTGGACCTCGCCAGCGCGACGTTAGTCGGTGATCCTGTCCTGCTGGCTGACCGCGTCGGCGTAGACGCGAATGCCCGCGGGGGCTTCGCCGTGTCAGGGGCGGGCGCGGTGGCTTATCGCGCTGGCGGCGGCGCGTCGCGACAGCTTACGTGGTTTGACCGACCGGGCACGGCCGTGGGTACGGCAGGCGAGCCAGACGCGAATGACCTTCGATTTCCCGAGATCTCGCCCGACGGCCGGCGTGTGGCGATGACGCGGACCGTGCAGGGTAACGCTGACGTCTGGCTGCTGGATCTGGTCCGCGGAGGGATGGCCCGCCTGACCTTCGACGCAGCCCGCGACGTCGATCCCGTCTGGTCGCCCGATGGGACGCGTGTCGCCTTCTCGTCAAACCGGACCGGCACCTTCGATCTGTACATGAAGCCGTCGAACGGGTCGGGTACAGAGGAACGGCTGGTGAATTCGCCCAACACCAAGCAGCCGCAGGATTGGTCGCCGGACGGCCGATGGCTCGTGTATTACGAGGTCCACCCGACCAGCGGGCGCGACCTGTGGGTGCTGGACATGGCTGCCACCGATCACGCCGCGCGCGTCGTCGCGAACACGTCCTCGGAAGAAGTGCTGGCTGCGTTTTCGCCGGACGGGCGCTGGGTCGCATATCAGACCAACGAGTCAGGCCGTTTCGAGGTCGTGGTGCAACCGTTTCCCGATACGGGCAGCAAATGGCAGGTGTCGACGGGCGGTGGCGTCGCGCCGCGCTGGCGAGCCGACGGTCAGGAGATCTACTTCCTGGCGCCCGATGCCACGCTGATGGCCGTGTCGACCACCGCGGCCGGCGGGTCATTCGAGGCCGGCACGCCGGCGGCGCTCTTTCCGACGCGCATCGTAGATGGCGGGACCGTGGCGAATAACCGGCCGCAATACGCGGTCGCGCGCGACGGCCGTTTCCTAATCAACCAGCCGGTGGGGGACGCCACCGCCTCGCCGATTATGCTCCTGATGAACTGGACTCCCGAGGCGAAGAGGTGACCATGTGTGCTCGACGACCGTTCCTCATCGTTCTGGCAGTGACGGCACTGACGCTCGGCGCGGCCCTCGAGGCACAACGGCGGGCGATTGTTCTGCCAGAGGATATCGAGTTCAAGGCGCCGTTCCGTCCCGGTGGACCCGCTGGCGCGACGCTCTACGGGGACCCCGACAAGCCTGGCCTCTATGTGACCCGGCTGAAGTTCGCACCTGGGCAACAGAACATGCCGCATTGGCATCAGGACGAACGCACGGTCGTCGTGCTGGCCGGCACCTACTACTTTGCGTACGGCGAGCAATGGGACGAGAGCAAGCTCAAGGCGTATCCGCCTGGGACGTTCCTGACCGAGCCGCCGAAGACCGCGCACTTCAACTGGGCGAAAGACGGAGAGGTGATCCTTCAGGTCACCGGGTATGGGCCTACGAGCGCCGTTTCCATTCCGCAGTCCAGATGAGCAGACTCTGATGTCGAATCGGAGGCTGCGACGCGTGGCCGTTTCGCCGGAAGGATCCGGCCGGTCGCGGCTCTCGCTCATATAATCCACAGCGAATTGGCGCTTATCCCCGGCACTCGCCTCGGCCCGTACGAAGTCCTCACCCAGATCGGCGTGGGTGGGATGGGGGAGGTGTATCGCGCGACGGACACGAAGCTGAAGCGGCAGGTCGCGATCAAGGTGCTGCCCGCGTCGGTCGCCGGGGATGCGGACCGTCTG
>JBEBGV010000187.1:0-2981 GCA_040081265.1 Vicinamibacterales bacterium | reverse complement strand
AGCCACGCCGTCAAGGACACGGTGACGCGCATGGGCGGGACCGCCGTGATGAACCGCGTCGGACACGCGTTCATCAAGGCCCGCATGCGCGAGGTGGATGGTATCTTCGCCGGCGAAGTCACCGGGCACTACTACTTCAAGGACTTCGCCTACGCCGACAACGGCTTCATTCCGGCGCTGCTGATGCTGGAGCTGATGTCGGTGAAGGGTCAGTCGCTCAGCGAGCTCCTCGCACCCTATCGCGAGCGCTACTTCATCTCCGGCGAGATCAACACGGCGCTCGGCAGCATGGAAGAGGTCCCCGCGCGCCTCGACGCCATCGAGCGGAGCTACGCGGACGCGCAGATCTCCAAGATGGACGGCGTGTCGATCGAGTACCCGGACTGGCACTTCAACGTCCGTCCGTCGAACACCGAACCCCTGCTCCGCCTGAACCTCGAAGCCGCCACCCCGGCCGAGATGGAGCGCCGCCGGGACGAGGTCATCGGCATCATCCGGAGTTGACCGCTCACCAGCCTGGTATCAGCCATGAGGCTGATATTCTCGCTTGTATGGCGAGAAAGATTACCGTCGAGGTGCCGGACGAACTCCTGCGCCGGGCCCAGGACGCCACGGGGATGGGGGTCACCGAAACGGTCCGCCGGGGTCTTGAGCGCGTTGCCGCCGATCGCGCCTACGACGAGATCCGCAAGCTCCGCGGAAAAGTCCAGTTCCCGGTCGGCTGGAAGGCATTGCGGGCGATGGACGAATGCTCGGCGTCGTCAGCAGCACGCTCGTTGACTATCTGGCCTGTGCCACCGGCCCCGAGATCCAGGGGCGCGAAGTCGCGCTGACCGCGCGAACGATCGATCTCCCACCGGTCGTTCTGGCCGAAGTCCCACAGTCGTGAGCCCTATTCATAATTGACTTGTATTTATCGTGCTGATTTCATATAAGCCTTTCGTATGAGCGAGTCCGATATCCCGCGGTTGCCCGCCAAGGAGCGCCTCATCCTGGAACTGCTCGCCGGCGCCGAACCGAAGTTCGGGCTGCAGCTGGTGCAGGAATCGGACGGCCGCCTGAAGCGCGGCACCGTCTACGTGACGCTCAATCGCCTGGAAGACAAGGGCTACGTCACCTCACATCAGGAGACGCCCGTGCCCGGCGCCATCGGCCTGCCTCGCCGGCTCTACAGCACCACCGGCTTTGGCTCGCGCGTGCTCTGGGCGTGGACCACGCTCGCGCAACAACTTGCCACGGAGGTCTGACATGCCTGGTTCATTGCTGCTGGCTCTCGCTCGCCTGGTGGTTGATGCCGAGACGGTGAACCGCCTCGTCGAACCGACGATCGCGGACCTTCGCCGCGAGTTTGCGGACTCCGGCACGAGCCGTATCGGCCGGATGGCCGCACTACTTAGTGGCTACGCCGCACTCTGGCGCGTGATGGGAGCAGTTTCGCTCCGCGCGACGTTGCGCGCGTTCCATCCAGTCGAGTTCGACCTGCGGTCCTTCGTCTATCACGCGCCCTGGGTGCCACTGGGCATTTTCCTCGTCGTCTTCATGTGGCAGCTCCTCGCGTGGAGCCTGATCCCGATGGCGCTCGCCGGGCTCATCTTCGCAGCGACAGTCCGGCGCTGGAACACCCGACATCCTGCGCGCCTTGCCGTGCCGAAAAGGGTCGTCGAGCCGGCGTCGCTCGGCATTAACGTCGCCCTCGTACCCGTGAGCGGCAATGCCGGCGGCCTGATCTTCATGACCGGCAGTCTCGCGATTCTGATGCTCACCGGTGCTCGCAGTCTTCCTGACTCTCGCGGCACTCAGCGGAGTTGCGGTGGCCGCCGCGCTGTTCGCCTGGCACGCCGTCACCGGGCACACACCTCAACCTGGCAGTCCCCTCGGCCGGCTCGCACGCTAGGGCGCAGCGTCCATGCAGTTCGCGGCTCCACTCCGCCACTGCATAGCCTTTCTGATCTTTCCGCTTGCGCTGCAGGCGCAGCAGGTTCGATCGCTCGTTCCCGTCGAACCGTACGCAGCGATTCTCGATGCGTTTCGTACCCATCAGGTCGTCGCGCTGAGTGCCGGGTCGAGTCACGAAGACGCCCGCGGCCACGACTTTGTTGTTTCGCTGGTGGAACACCCGCGATTCGCGGCGGTCGTCACGGACATCGTCGTCGAGGGAACCAACTCTCGCTTCCAGAGTGTCATCGACCGATACGCGGACGGCGCAGCCGTCCCGGATGCCGAGATGCGCCACATCTGGGACGACACCACACAACAGCAGATTCCGGGACCGATCTGGGCGGGCGAGATACCAGCGCTCTTCCACAGGGTCCGCGCAATCAACGCCTCGCGGAACGCAGAACGGCGCGTGAGGATCCTCCTGGGCGACCCACCGATTGACTGGGCGGGCGTGAAGACCGCAGCAGACTTTCAGCCATGGCTTGCCCAGCGCGATACGTTCCCGGCCGAGATGCTCCGTCGCGAAGTGATTGCACGTGGCCGGCGCGCGCTCGTCCTCTTCGGCGGTGGCCACTTCCAGCGCAGGCAGCAGGCAACGAACTACGAGATGGACGCGCCGGCTGCGAAAACGCTTGTCAGCCTCGTGGAAGCGAGCGGCACGCGCGTCTTTGTGGTGAGAACCGCAGGGGACAGTCAGACCCCTGCCAGCGGCTTCGGGATTGACTCATTGCCGACGCCGAGTCTCGCTGCCGTCAAAGGCACCGCGCTGGGCGCCAGCAATGAGCCGGCGTCATCGATGCCGCGCATACGGATCCGCGACGGTCGACCGGTGCCCGTTCCCCTAGACGAGTACGTAGCCGTGCCGTTGCAGGAGCAACTGGACGCGGTGCTCTATCTGGGGCCGGCTTCTGAGGCTCGAGTGCGTCCCGTGCCTCGGACGATTTGCGCAGACAGCACCTACGTCCAAGTGCGTCTTCAACGTATGAGGACCGTCGGCCTGCCCACGCCCGTCATTGAGCAGCTGAGGCGGCTCTGCGGAGTGT
>JBEBGV010000043.1:0-38475 GCA_040081265.1 Vicinamibacterales bacterium | reverse complement strand
TCATGTGCCTCCGCCGCCGCCGCCCCGAACGTCGGGGTCGTCCAACACTCCACCTCCAGGCTATTCGTATCCGCCGCCTCCACCACCGCCGCCTCCAACGACGCAGCCACCACCGCCGCCTCCGGTCTCCAAAGTCACGGCTGAGAGAGGGGAAGCCACGCTCGAGCGGCTGGCTGACGCATCCGTGATGACCTGGGCGGGCAGCCGTGTCGGCCCGATTCCGCCGCCGCGTCCGTCGGTGTCGCGTCCGCCAGGGCGGGCGCAGATGTCAGGCAACAACCCCGTCGACTGGGATGCGACGCCCACCTTCTACGAAGCGACGACGATCGCGCACGGACACCTGCTGCACTTCAAGCAGGCGTGGTACGCCGACGGCTATTCGCTGGGCGACTTGCTCTACAGCCTGCCGCTTGCGCCTGGCCAGAAGAAGCTGATCTCGGTCGTTGACTGGGAACGACGTGAACGCACTGAACGTGGAGAGACGACCGACGCGACCGAATCGCTCAGCGCGGTGCTGTCTCGCGACCGTGATCTCGGCGAGGTGATCACGGGAACCCTGACCGAGTCGGCGCGGGGCGGGTCGCGTAACACCACTGTCGGCGTCGGCGCCGGCACAGGTGCCGCCGGCAACGGCTCGTATCAGGGTTTCAACTTCGGCGCGCTGCTCGGCGTCTCTGGCGGATACGGTGCCAGCGACTCGGCAGCCTGGCAGGACTCGGCACGGAACCTGTCGTCGAGCTCGCTGCAGACGCTGCGTGATCGCACGATGCAGTCCGCGTCGGCGATTCGCGGGCTCCGCTCATCGGTCGTGCAGACGGTGTCTCAGGGCGAAGCGGTCCGCGCCACCACCGAGGTGGTGGCCAATCACAACCACTGTCATGCCGTCACGGTGCAGTACTTCGAGGTGCTCCGGCACCTGAAGCTGACCCACGAGCTGACCGACGTGCAGGAGTGCCTGTTTGTCCCGCTGCCGATGGCCGAGTTCGATCGAACCAAGGCGCTGCGCTGGCGACAGCCGATTGGCACCTACTTGCAGCGTCGTGAGCTGTCACCCGGGCTCGACGCATTGCGCCGCGTCGAAACCGCCTGGTCCGACGTGGACGTGCCGCCCATGCGCTACGCCGACGAAGGCATCGTGTCCCTGTCCGGCGAGATGGAACTGACCATCATCATCCCTCTGCCGCCATTTCCCGAGCGGCCCAAGCCACGCCCGGAGGACACCGCGGCCGACACGGCGACGGCCATCAACAACGCGGTCAACCCGACGACGGGTGTGCTCGGCGTGCTGCTGGCAATTGCTTCGGGCGGAGCGTCGCTCATCGCCAACGCCGCGACGACGGCCGCCATTGATGCGACCAAGGCGGTGACGGCGGGTGCACGAGCGACCGCTGACAGCCTGTACGAGCAGCCTTCGGCGCAGGAGCGCTATGACAAGTTCCACTACGAGGTGATGCCGGGCGTGGCGACGGGTTACGTCGATCAGCTCGAGCTGTGGGCGCTTGCCGGCGGGGCGACAGTGCGGCTGCAGGGTGCGGACTTCACGCTGGTCTCCAACTATCAGCCTGGTGTGCCGCTGCTCGTCGCACTTCGGGCCACGCTGCCGGGCAACATCCAGCGCGGCACCATCAGCCAGTTGATCATCAAGTCACCGGCCGGCCTGCCGACCGGATGCCGCGTCATCGTCAACTCGGCCAACCTGCGCTACCGCACGCGCACCTTCGAACACGGGCTGGTCAACGATTCGCGCGTCAACGACGACATCGACATGCCGAAGGTGCAGACCACCGTCACCAACGGGTGGGAGGTGACGATTCAGAAGCTGTCCGACGGCACCGGTGCCACCTTGTACACGCCGATCGATTCGTGGGAGCAGCGCAGCCCGCGCCGGGAGGACCTGCGGCTTGGTGCCGAGCTGCTCGAGCACCTCAATAGCAACCTCGAGTACTACCACCACGCCATCTGGTGGACGATGGACCCGAGCCGAAGGTACATGCTGCTCGACGGCTACCTGGCTCCGGGCTCACAGGACCGCAGCGTCGCCTCGGTCGTCGAGAACCGCGTCATCGGCATCGTCGGCAACTCGCTGATCCTGCCGGTGGCCCGCGGCAACCATCTCGACCCGCGGTTCAAGCCTGACACGCAGGGACGACCGGTCAACCTGCTCGAACACTATGCGTTGACGTCGCCGCCACCACCGGCACGCATCAGCCTGCCGACGCGTGGCGTGTTCGCCGAAGCCGTGATGGGCTCCTGCAACGCGTGCGAGCAGATCGACGACTCGCGCTTCTGGCGCTGGGAGGACTCGCCGATCGACGAGCCGCCGTCAATTGAGAGCGCCTCGACCGGGACGCGGCGCGCCGAACCAGTCAACGTGACGCCGTCGGCGTTGCCGGCGCCGATCGTGGCCATTCAAACCGCACCGGGAGCGCCAGATCCAACTGGGATCCGTGCGGCGCTCGACCTGCTCGGCAAGCAGAGCTTTGCCGACATCACCGGCCTCGCCGGCACGCAGGCCAACGCCGCTGCTGCCTACAGCAAGGCGATGGACACCGCGTTTGCCTTCGGCAAGGAAGCGTCGACGCTGGCTCAGCAGGCCTCGATGCAGAAGTCGCTCGACAAGACGATGTCGGCGATTGACAAGGCCGAGGCCGACAACAAGATCAGCGCGGAAGATGCCAAGAGCCTGCGGCTGACGGCGTTGAAGAAGTCGATTGGCGACGATACGTCCAGGGACGCCGACGCGGGTTCGGTCCAGAAGAAGCTCGACATCATCAAGGGCGCGCAGAAGTCGAGCGACCTCAAGCCGGGCGTCGCCGAGACGCTCAATGAGCGGGTGCTGAACGAGCTGGCGCCAAGCGACAACGCCAAGACGTCGGTCGATACGTTGATGGGACTTGCCGAGCGGTTCGATCCCGACGCCGTCGAGAAGCTGACGGTCAGTCCGGACGGAACGGTCGACGTGATCAACGCCGGCTACAAGAGGCCGGCGCCGGCATCCAAGACTGGGATGTCGGGGCTTCTCGACGACAAGGGCAAGACCTCGTCGGACGCGCAGACACTGCTCGAGGGGTCCAAGGGTGCCATCGACACGCTCGGCGACGCGCTGGCGAAATGGAAGGACTCGCCGAACGCGACGATCGTCGATGCGCTGGTCGAGACGCTGGCGGAAGCGGCCGTGGAGGCGGCCGACGAAATCACCGACGAAGTGCCGATGATCCGGGCGATGAAGCTGGCGACGAAGTATTCGCTGGTCTTCGCGGAGGGTATCGGTGAGGGCATCGACCAGGCGAGCCGCGAACTGGCTCCGAAGTATGCCCGAGCCGAGAACTACATCGACACCGGCAATGGACTGAGCGACGAGGACAAGGACGCGCTGATTTTTGCGACGCGGTGGCAGGCCAACGACCTCGAGTACCTCGACAACGTACTCAAGTCTGGTGTCGAACGCGTGGTGCGTCAGGCCGCCGGCGAGTTTGCCGACTGGTTGAGCACGGCGGCAACGAAGAAGCTGTTCTCGCTGACCACAAACCTGGCGACCCATCTGCTGAACAAGACGCCGCTCAAGGGCCTGGCCATGGCCATCGTCAATCGCACGGCCCAGGCCCTGCCCGAGGCGCGGCGCGACCTGTACGGCGAAGCGCTCAGCCTGACGTTCGGGCTGTACGTGCGTCAACTCGACAACCCGGAGCTGAGGAAGAAGCTGAAGCCGCTTTCTGACGCCAGGGGAGCCGAGGCGTTCGAGAAGGCCGTGATCAAGGGGCTGGCGTCGTGCCTGGCGGAGGCGACGGTGGGCGACCCGAAGGCCAAAGATGGAACGAGCTTCCTCTCGCACCTCAGGGACGAGACGAGGGAGGCGACGCTCAAGCGGCTCGACGAGCTGATCCAGGCGCTGCCTGCCGGGATCAACGTCGTGCCCGGGCCAACGGTGGCCATCGTGGGCAACGACATCCGCATCCCGCAGGCGCTGCTGACCGAGATCGCGCTCAGCGATCCGCAGGCAGCGGAGGATGACTACCAGCGCCAGATGTCGGCATTGATGGCCATCGCGCCCATGCGCAAGGCCGCCGCCGCCAACTTGATCCTGCTGACGAGGACGCGTCGCCTGCAGGTGGCCGCGCTGTCTCAGTCGGGTGTCGACGCAGAGCTGGCGCCCGCAGCATGGGACAGCTATTGGGCCGAGGTCGAGAAAATCTGCCACGGCGTGACAAAGAAGTACATCGCGGCCGGGGGAGATCCAAACCGGCCGACGGGTCTCGACGTGATCCAGTTCGAGAGCTTTGAACTTCGAGCCCCGGGGGCTCGTCGTATCACCGCGTACCAACTGATCGGACCCAATGGGGGAGGGAAGGGGGCATTCGACGGCTTCCATGCGCTCCCCCTCGATCTCAGGTACATCGACATGACGCCATAGGTCGGGAAGGCGCGAGGCCGGCTCCACCGAGCCGGTCTCGCGGTTCTGCCTGACGGGCGCGCATTGCGATAGGATGCTCGCGGCGAGTCATTTTGCTCGCGCAGAGGTGTGCCGATGGCCCTGTCCGATTTCATCCGCAGTCAGTTCCTCGAAATCATCGAGTGGACCGACGACTCCCGCGACACGCTGTCCTACCGGTTTCCGGACGAGGACAAGGAAATCAAGCGCGGCGCGCAGCTCATCGTCCGCGAGTCGCAGAACGTCCAGTTCGTCTACCTGGGCGAGTTCGGCGACCTGTTCGGGCCAGGCAAGCACTCACTCACCACCGACAACATTCCGGTCCTGTCGCGGCTGAAGGGCTGGAAGTACGGCTTCGAGTCGCCTTTCAAGGCCGACATCTACTACGTCACCACGCGGCCATTTACCGGCAACAAGTGGGGTACGGCCAACCCGGTGATGGTCCGCGACCAGGACTTCGGCATCGTCCGCGTGCGCGCCTTCGGGACCTACGACTTCAAGATCGTCCAGCCCTCGAGGTTCCTGAAGGAAGTGGCCGGGACCGACCAGCACTTCCGCCTGGAAGAGTTTGCTGACGTGATGCGGTCGCGGCTGGTCAGCGTCTTCAGTGAAGCCCTGGCAGAAGCGAAGGTGCCCGTGCTCGATGTGGCCACCCGCTACAGCGAGCTCGGCGAGGCGCTGCTGCCGCTCATCAACCCGATCCTGATCGGCAAGTACGGGATCGAGATGTCGAGCTTCGTGATCGAAAACGTCTCGGTGCCGCCGGAGGTCGAAGCGGCGATCGACAAGCGCTCGAGCATGGCCGCAGTGGGCAACCTCAACGACTACGTGAAGTTCCAGATGGCGCAGGGCATGGAGAAGGGCGGGTCGGGCGCCGGGGGAATGGGCGCAGAGATGGCCGTCGGCTTCGCCATCGCCAAGGAGATGATGAACCAGGCCGGTGGCCTCGGTGCGCAGACGACGCCTGCTGCGGGTGCGCCGCCGGCTGCTGCCGCAGGCATTCCCGAGACGATGGGGCCTGCGGATGCGGCGAAAGCGCTGGGCGTGTCCGAGGCCGACGTCGTGGCGAGCCTCGAAGCCGGAGACCTGAAGGGCAAGAAGATCGGCAGTCAGTGGCGCATTACTCGCGCTGCGCTGGCGGACTTCCTGAAGTAGGTGTCCGAGGACTCTGCCGTCTTCGCACGCGAGAAGTTCAGTTGTCCCGCGTGCGGGGGCGAGTCGCAGTGGAATCCTGGTAAGCAGGCGCTGGTCTGTCCGTACTGCGGCACCGAGTCGCCCGCCACGCTTCAGGCCCTGTCGTCCGGATCGGCGATCGTCGAGCACGATCTCGCCACGGCTCTGCGCGCGGTGCCAGACACTGCCCGCGGCTGGCAGGCGGTCAAGACGACGGTGCAGTGTCAGAGCTGCCACGCGATCTCGGTATTCGATCCCGAGCACATCAGTCAGCGCTGCAATTTCTGCGGGTCCACGGCGCTGGTCCCGTACGACCAGGTCAAGGACGCGTTTCGTCCCGAATCGCTCCTGCCACTCAAGATCTCGGAATCGCAGTCTCGCGACCTGATTCGTGGCTGGTTCGCAAAGCAGTGGCTGGCCCCGAACGCCCTCAAGCGGAAGGCGCTTACCGATACGGTGAAGGGCATCTACCTGCCGTTCTGGACTTTTGACGCCAACGCCTACGCGCGGTGGACGGCCGAGTCGGGCACCTATTACTACGTGCGTGAGGGTAACAAGAACGTGCGGCGGGTGCGGTGGAGTCCAGCGTCGGGCGAGTTGAGCCACGTCTTCAACGACGAGCTGGTGTCGGCCTCGCTCGGCGTGGATCGCGAGCGGCTGCGCAAGGTGGAACCGTTCCCGACCGACGCGCTCGTCCCGTATGACGCCGGGTATCTCTCAGGCTGGACAGTGGAGCGCTATCAGATCGACCTGGTTGGCGCGGCGACACGATCGCGCGAGCAGATGGAAGCAACGCTGCGCGAGCTGTGTGGCCGTCAGGTGCCCGGCGACACGCACCGTAACCTGCAGGTGGCCGCGACGTTCTCGAACCAGACGTTCAAGCACATCCTCGCGCCCGTCTGGCTGCTCACCTATCTCTACGGGCGGACGACGTATCAAGTGATCGTCAACGGCGTGACCGGCCGCATGTCGGGCGCGCACCCGTGGAGCTGGGTCAAGATCACGCTGCTCGTTCTGCTCGCCCTCATCGTCATCATCACCATCGCGGTGCTCGACAACAGCTGACCCTGGGCGCCCTACTTCTGCTGAATCGACGCGAGGTAGCTGACGAGCGCTTCGACCCTCACCCTGCTGGCTTCCGGGGTTCCACCTTCGATGCGCTGGAACTGGTCGCCCCACACTGGCATGCCCTGGCCGCCATGTCCCCTGACCGGGACTCGACCGTCGATCATCCGGAACACCATGTCCGACGGAAACTTGCCGCCATTGCGTGTGGCGATGGTCGTCAGGTCGGCCGGCTTCACGGTCAGGACCGAAGCCATGGGACCGTTACCCTTGCCCAGGGGGCCGTGACAGGACCCGCAGTAGTTGACGTAGGTTCCAGACCCCGACGGCGACTTCGACACCTGCCCAGCGAAGGCTGTTCCCGAACACGCCAGAGCGAGGATGCCGACGGCAAAGATTGTGACAATGGGTGGTCGCGTCCTCGAGAGCATAGGTGCCTCCTTCAATGTGTCCTGTTGAGGGATCCGCAAGGGCCGCGCCAAAGCCACAGCGATGCCAGCGCTGCGCAGGTGCAGGGCACATCACTCGAGAGGTCGGGAAATAGTTCGACGATACGGAAAAAGAATCGCGCGCTTACACGTCAGCCAGCTCGTCAATCGCCGACATCATGACCGGGACGACGTCGATCCTGTTGGTCGAGTGCGGCACGGAGGTGGTGGTCGCAATCCGCGCCGCTCCGGCGTCCAGCACCGCCTGCCCGGCTGTGTCTGAGAACAACGCATGCACCGCCACACAGACCGGCGCCGGCAGGCCCGCGGCCACGAGGCGCTTCACCGTCTCGATCATCGTCTGCGCGGAGGATACGACGTCGTCGACGACGACGGGCGTGTGCTGATGATAGGCCTCCATGTCGGGTGCCGACACTTCGACCACCCGGTCGCTGTGCCGCGTTTTCCGCATCACCACGCTCGGCGCTCCCACGCGATCCGCGACGTCGGTCACCCACTGAGCGCTTTCCGCGTCGGGTCCGACCAGAACCGGACGATCGACATGCGCGGCAATCCACGCTGCCAGCGCGGGTGCCGCGTGGACGACGCGGCTCGGGACGCCGTAGATGTCGCTCAGCGAGTGGTAGCGGTGCAGGTGCGGGTCGATCGTGACCAGCCAATCCACGTGCGCTGACAAGAGCCGCGCGAACGTCCGGGATGTCACGGCCTCGCCGGGGCGAAACTGGCGGTCCTGGCGCAGGTAGGCCAGATACGGTGCCACGAGGCCCACACGTCTGGCGCCCAGCGCGCGTGCGGCGTCGGCCAGGAACACGAGCGGGAGAAGTTTGTGGTCCGGACGGTCCAGCGTGCAGACCAGGACGACACTCTTGTCAGCGCACTCCGTGTCGATCCGCAGATAGGTCTCGCCGTCCGGAAACTGGCGTGTCTCCACGACCCCGAGCGGCATCGCGGCGAGTGTGCTGACCCGCCGGGCGAGGGCCGCGCTCTCCGGGAGAGCGAGCACCAGCGCGCTCACGGCGCTGCCTCAATGACCACGATGTCGGCGTGCGCGGTGAGATACTCGCGGGCGTATGCCAGTTCTCCGGGGCTCTCCGCGTGCAGCGTGAACAAAGGCTGGCCACGCTCCACGCGCTGACCGAGACGGACATGGAGATCGATGCCTGCCGCAGGATCCGCCGGCGCTCCTGCGAGCTTGGCTGCGCGCGCCAGCCTCCGGCAGTCGAATTCGGTGACGGCTCCGCTCGCTGACGCGGTCAGCTCGAACTGCTGGGTGCTGGCCGGGGGCGTGCGCATTCCGCCCTGCGCTTCACAGATCGCCTGCAGCTTCCGCCAGGCGTGACCATCGGCCAGCAAGGCACGCGCGCGTGACGTCCCGTGTCCGGTGGCGCACGAACCGGCGAGCTCCAGCAGCTCACCGGCGAGGAGAATTGCCCGCTCCTTCAGGTCGGGAGGCGCGTCACGGTCACCACGGGTCACGGCCACGACGTCGCGGGCTTCGAGCGCTGGCCCGATGCCCCTGCCGATCGGCTGAGAGCCGTCGGTGACGACCGGGCGAACCACCAGCCCCACGTCGTGCCCGACGCGCTCGAGGAGACGGGCGAGGGCGTGTGCCGCATCTGGCGTGCGAACCTTCGCAGTCGGTCCGACCGGAATGTCGATAACGACATGCGTCGAGCCAGCCGCGACCTTCTTCGACAACACCGAGGCGACCAGTTGCGCGTCGCTGTCGAGGTCGAGGGCGCGTTCCACGCGAATCAAGAGGTCGTCGACAGGACTGAGGTGCAGGGCCCCGCCCCAGACCACACATCCGCCCTCGCGCTCCACGACACGGCGCATCGCATCGAGGTTGAGATCGACCCGGGTCAGGGTTTCCATCGCGTCGGCGGTGCCCGCTGGAGACGTGATCGCACGCGATGATGTCTTCGGAATACACACGCCGGCGGCCGCCACAATCGACACGACAATGGGAGTCGTGCGGTTCCCCGGCAGGCCGCCGACGCAGTGCTTGTCGGCGACGACGGCATGGTCCCACGTCACACGTTCGCCCACCTGGACCATGCCACGGGTCAGCCCCACAACCTCGTCCAGGCTCATCCCCGCCGCCGCACACGCGGTCAGGAAGGCCGACAGCTCGATGTCAGTGTAGCGACCCGCCTCGATGTCCTCGAGAATCCGCACCAGCTGCTGGTCCTGAAAGGCGTGCCCGAAGATCTTGGCTCGCACCGCCCCGAGAGACTCGACGGGCTTGGGATGCGACAGGCCGGCGGTCTGACCCGGCGTGGCATTCAGGAGCTTCCACGCGGCTTCGGACAGTCCAGCTTCCGCCGGCAGCACAAAGCCATCGCGGACGAGGTTGAGTGTCGCGATGATCGACGCGCGCTCCGTTGTGATCCTGACGCGGGAGTGCGCGGAGAAGCCCTCGGATCGACAGACCTGACCGTCGGCGCGCATATAGACAATCGGTTCCTCATGCGTGTCGATGCCCATACGTTTGAGAAGCACGGTGTTGCCGGCGAGAGGGTCCATGAGGGACATTCTAGTCATGCTCATCCTTCACGCACTCGGCCCGATGCACTGGGCGACCGCCGGCGCTGCCATCGCCATCATCACATTGGCGCTGCTCGTTGTCGGCAACCGTCGCCTGGGCGTCTCGACGGGATTCGAGGACGTGTGCAGCCTCGCGCTGCCGCAGATCTATTTCACGCGGGCGGGCGTCCGTCTCGGCCGCCTTTGGCGCCTGCCATTTGTCAGCGGGCTCCTGCTCGGCGGGTTCTTGTCGGCGGTCACCAGCGGTGGGTGGGCGCTCACGTGGGATCTCGGGCTCTTCGACCGGGCCATCGGCTTCGGGCCGGCGGGAAAACTCCTGTGGATGTTCGGCGGCGGCCTTCTCATCGGCTTCGGCACGCGCCTGGCCGGCGGGTGCACGAGCGGACACGGCATCTTCGGCATGTCGAATCTCGAAGGCCCGAGCATCGTCTCGACGCTCGCCTTCATGGCCGGCGGCATCGTCACGACGCAACTGGTCTTCCGCGTGGTGTTTGCATGAGCAACGTCGCATGACAGCCGTCTACGTCCTGCTCGGCGTTGCGTTCGGATTCGTGCTGAGCCGATCAGGCGCGGCCGACTACGACATGATTCAGGGCATGTTTCTGTTCGAGCGGTTTCAGCTCTACGGAATCATCGGCACAGCGGTGCTCCTCACGGCCCCTGGGCTCTGGCTGATCCGGCGGAGGGGCCGCACCCTGTCTGGCCAGCCCCTCCAATGGGACCTCAGGCCTGCCCACCGCGGTAACCTCGTTGGCGGCGTACTCTTCGGCGTCGGCTGGTCGATCACGGGGATGTGCCCCGGGCCGATCTTCGTGAACATCGGCGAGGGGAAGGTGTACGCTCTGGCTGCGCTGGCCGGCGCGCTGGCGGGCACGGCGTTGTTCGGCAGCCTTTACACGAGATTGCAGGCTCGGTTCGGGTTGCCCGCCGTCACCGTCGGAACGGGCGACGGCTGACCTGCAGGCTGACTGTCTGCACACTCTTGTGGCCATGGGTCAGCCTGCCATTGAAGGAGACGAAGATGCGACCGATGGCAATTGTGCTGGGTGTGGTTGGTCTGGCGATGTCCGGCGGAACGGCATCGGCGCAGGTCAAGATCGAGCCGGATCAGCAGTATCTAATCCTGGAGGTCAGCAAGCTCGCGACGTTCGAAGACGAGCTGTCGGAGGCGGCCAAGCTGGGATTCCGCATCATGATGTCGACGACATCAGACAACGGTCAACGCATCCAGGCGCTCCTCGAGCGCGCCGCAACCCCGTCAACGCCGTTTGAATACCGCATGGTGGCGACGGCCTCGACCAAGACAGGCGATAAGGAAATGAACGCAGCGGCAGCCGAGGGATTTCGCGTGGTGCCTCACACGGCGATGCTGAAGAAGGGCCTCACAGTCTTCAATGCCAACGAAGTGGAGATCATGGAGAAGTCGGCAACCCCGGGCGATTTCTTCGAGTACCTGACGATCACCGCAGTGCGGACCGGAACGTTCCATCGAGAGCTGAGGACGGCGGTGGAGCAGGGCTGGCGAGTTGTCGACATGACCTACGGGAAGGTGCTCCTCGAGCGGAAGCGACAACCTTAACCGCCGACGACGATCCTGATCCGCGAGCCTGCCGGCGGTGGTGACGAGGGCTCTGCCTGATTCATGATCGCGAGCGTCGACGGCTTGACGAGCCCGCCCGAACGCTCCGCGATCGACGCCCAGGTGTCCCCGGGTCGCACGACGTACAAATCCACACGGCTCGGGCGGATGCCTTCGGCCTCGCCTGCCGACAGCGGACGAAACGATCGGATCGTCGAGAGAAACGCGGCGTTGGCCTGCGAGAACGTGCCCGTCTGGGCGATCCCCGCCACCATGTACACCTGATCGCCGTGCGGGATGTGTGCGGCGCGCACGCCCACCTCGCCCAGGCCTTCGATCTGACCCTGATAGAGGCCGACGAAGGCGGGCAGGCCGTTGATGGTCGCGCGTTCGCCCTCCACGGAGCGAAAGCCGGCCCCCTGCATGCTGCTCAGCGCGATCTCCTGGATGTTGCCGCCGCGTGGCTCATCAACGCCCTGGAGAATCAGGAAGACGTCTGCGCCCGGTGCCTTCGCCACGACCTGCTGCGGGCTGTTGGCGATTTCCCATCCGGTCGGATAGTCGAGGCGAAAGCGCAGGACCGGGTGAAGGAACGAGGAGCCTCGAATGATGCCCTGGTCCGGGTTGTCGCCGTACATCAGCCCGTCGAGCCGGCTGACGAGCGCGGCCGGATTACGCACGAGATCGGTGCGGCCGGCCTTGAGCTGCTCGAGCTGCGGCTGAATCTGCTTCACGCGGGCGAGCGGTTCAGGATGAGTCGACAACCAGTTCGGCACGCCTTTGCGTTCCCCCGAGGCTTCATCGAGCCGACCGAGCGTCGAGAGCATGCCGGCTACGCCGGCAGGATCCCAGTTCCCCCGCGCGGCATAGCGCGCACCCAGCTGGTCGGCCTGCAACTCGTCGTCGCGTCCGTACTTCAGGAACAGCGCACCGAGTGCCTGTGCAGACACGTCGGTGAACGGGCGAGTGGCCGGCACGAAGATCGCGGCGACGAGGAGCCCCACCTGGCCGCCAAGTGATCGCGTGTACTGCTGCGCCGCGTGACGGGCCGTGACGTGTCCGATCTCGTGGCCGAGCACGCCGGCCAACTCGGCCTCGTCGGCCAGAAACGGCAGGATGCCGCGGGTGATGTAGATGTAACCGCCGGGCAGCGCGAACGCGTTAATTGCGGCCTGGTCAACGACCGTGAAGTGCCAGGGCAGATTCGGCCGTTCCGACAGCTTCGCCAGGGCCAGGCCGATGGTGCTGACGTACTGCTGCAGCGCCGCATCGTCATAGACGCCCATCTCGCGTCGGACGATGGCGTCCTGCTCCTGTCCGATCGAAATCTCCTGGGCCTCGCTCATCAGCGAGATCCCGCGTTGCCCGGTCGCGGGATTGGTCGCGCACGCGACAACGAACGCGAGTGAGGCGACGGCGACGACGCCGGGCATGTGCATGCTGGTCAGAACCACACTATAGTCTGGGGTCGGGCGTAGCCATCCAGTGCCATTGCCGCGCTAGAATCTAACGCCACCAATGAATCCAAGGAGCCGCCCATGACTGCTGCTGAAGCCAAGACCATCGCCACGTTTCTCATCGCGGACTTCGAACAGGAAATTTCGACGACGCTCCGCGTTCTCGAGGCGGTTCCCGCGGCACGGCTCGACTACCGTCCCGATTCGAAGGGTAAGACCGGGCTTGGACTCGTCCGGCACCTCGGGCTCGAAGACGCGTGGCTCCTGAACTGCATCGCAGACGGAGTCTTCGTGCCGCCACCCGACGATTCCGACGCCTGCGGCATCATGACGCCAGCCGACGCGGTTGCCCGGTACACGGCAGACGTGCCGGTGGCTCTCAATCGCGTGCGCGCCATGTCTGGCGACGCGCTCGCCACGACGCTGAACCTGTTCGATATGGTCAAGGCGCCCGCGGTGAACATGCTGGGGCTGACCATCAAGCATTCGGTTCATCATCGCGGTCAGCTGAGCTCCTACATCCGCGCGATGGGCGGCACGATGCCCGGCATCTACGGGCCCACCGCGGACGCGTAGTCGCGCCGGACCTTACGCGCGCGGCCAGGTGGTACGGACAGCCGCACCGCCTTCAGGCGCTTCACCGATCGTGACGATGCCGTCGTGCGCAGCGACGATGCGCCGGACGATGGCGAGACCGAGACCCAGACCTCGGTGCGCGGTGGACGGTTGCCCATCACCCCGCACGAACGGCTCCAGTACGCGCGTGCGCTGATCCGCTGGTACCCCGGGACCATCGTCTCGCACCTCGATGCAGACGGCGCGCCCGGCTTCGGCGACGTCGATCACGATGGCGCTGGACGCATAGCGGACCGCGTTGCGGAGCAGGTTTTCCATGGCGCGCTGGAACTGTCGCTGGTCCGCACGGATGACCAGTGGTCTGGTCGGCGACGTCAGCGACGCATGCAGGGTGCGCCCGGCCGGCTGACACTCCAGCTCAATCAGTGACTCGAGCACCGGACAGACGTCGAAATCGCGCCGTGCCTGCTGTGACGCGTCGGTATCCATCCAGCCCACGAGCTCTGAGCTGAGCTGATCCAGATCGTCCAGGTCACCGGCCAGCGCCTCGAGCCGCTTGCGCTGCTCAGGAGTGCTGGCTTCCTGCTCGAGCTGTTCCAGACGGAACCGGATGCGTGACAGGGGTGTCCCGATCTCATGGGACACGGCCTGCAGCAACGACTCTCGTTCCTGGAATTGTTCGTGGAGCTGCGCGGCCATCTCGTTGACGCTCTCGGCCAGTTCGCTGAGCGCGCCCTCGGCGTTGGCGTCGAGGCGTGTGGCCCAGTTGCCTCCGCCGAGATCCGCCAGGGCGCTGCTGACCTTGCGCAGCCGCCGGACCAGCGGGACGCCGACAAAGGCCGACGCCGTGACGGTGAGGACGAACACGAAGACGATCGCCACCGCGACGAGCGGCGCCACGGGCGGCTGCTCCAACGGCCCGGCCACGATGACATGGGTCCGGTTGGCCATCGGAATGTAGATCGAGGCGAGATCGGCTCCACCCGGGTGCACGATGGTCGGCTGCAGCCGGGACACTGGCGGACCATCTGGCAGATCCTCGTTGCGCACGATGGCCAGCGGAATGGTGATTTCGCGTCGCACCTGGGCGAGTTGTGCGTCCCACTGGTCGGGTGACGTTGCGTCGAGGCGCGCGCCGACGGCGCGAAGGCCGCTGCCGAGCAACTGGTCAGCGAGTCCCTGTTCCATCATCGACCGCATGCGCGGGATGAAGAGGCCCACCGCGGTCCAGCCGACGATGACCGCCAGGATCACGCCACCGGCGATCTGCATGTAGAGGCGTCGCATCAGCGTGTCGGGAGCATTGTGGCACCAACTGTTGAAGGTTGTGTCGCGTAAGCTGAAGATGATGATCTACGAGCTCGCCGCGCTCGGCGCGGCCACCTGCTGGGCGCTGACGTCACTGATTTCGAGGGGGCCGGCCGGACACCTGGGCGCCTTCGCGTTCAATCGCCTGCGGCAGATCTTCGTGACGCTGATGCTGGCCGTTTACGTCGGCGTCTCGGGAAGCTGGCAGCAACTGAATGGCGGCAACATCACGCCGATCCTCATTTCTGGCCTGATCGGCATCTTTGCCGGCGACACCCTGTTGTTTGCGTCGCTCAACCGCGTCGGCCCACGGCGATCCAGCATCCTGTTCGCGATGAACGCGCCGCTGGCCGCGGTGCTGGGCTGGACCGTCCTGGGCGAGGCACTGCCGCCCCAGGCCGTGCTCGGTGTCGCATTCACCTTTGCGGGGGTCGCGCTGGCGATCTACTTCGGTAATCACAGCGGGCAGTCGCACCGGTGGGAGGACGTACGGGGCGCGCTGTGGGTGGGCGTTGGCCTCGGGCTGGCCGCGGCCATGTGCCAGGCGGTGGCGTCGCTCATCATGCGGCCGGTGATGGCGTCAGGCCTCGATCCCTTCGCCGCGTCGTTGCTGCGGGTGTCGATCAGCGCCATGTCGTTGACGGCGGTGCTGCGCCTGCCCATCCCTGCGATCGCGCAGAAGGGTCCGCTGACGCCGGGTGTAGTCGCCGTCACGGCACTGAGCGGCATCCTCGCGCTGGCCATCGGCATGACCTTGCTGCTGTATGCGCTGTCGGGCGGCGATGTCGGCATCATCTCCACGCTTTCTGCCACCTCTCCGGTCATCATTCTTCCGATGATCTGGCTGCGCACCGGCCAGCGGCCCGCTGCGGGCGCGTGGGGTGGAGCGCTGATGGTGATTCTGGGTATGGCGCTGATCTTTGCGCGCTAGGAGAGCGGCAGGGCCGTCGCCTCACCGTTTGACGAGCAGATAGCCGAGGCCGCGCACCGACTTCAGCGTAGCGGCGTCGAGTCCTGCGGCTTCCAGCTTCTGGCGCAGACGCGAGATGTGGACGTCCATGCCGCGGTCAACCCCATCCCACGTGGTGCCGCGCACCTGCTGGTAGAGATCCTCGCGGCTCACGACCTCGCCGGCCTGCCTGGCGAGAATGGACAACACGTCGAATTCCAACGCCGTCACCTCGACCGGTGTCCCGGCGACGGTCACCTCGCGCGACCCGCGTCGCACGGTCAGACTCCCGACGGAGACCTCCGGGGGTGTGGGCGCCTGGGCCAGGCTGCCGTCGAGGCGCCTGATCAGGCTCCGCACGCGCGCCAGCAGGATGCGTGGTTCGACCGGCTTGATGACATAGTCATCGGCGCCGAGTTCGAGGCCGACGGCGTGGTCCACCTCCGCCTTGCCGGCGGTCAGCATCAGGATGCCGCCGCTGTAGGTGGCCCTGACATCCCGGCAGACATCGAAGCCGCTCTTGCCGGGCAGCATGACGTCCAGGATGACCAGCGTCGGGCGCTCGCGCGCGATGCGTTCCACGGCGCGGTCTCCACGCCCCTCCAGATTCACCACAAAGCCGTTGGTGTTGAAGAACTCCTCCAGCAGCGCTGCCAGCCGTGCGTCGTCTTCAACGATGAGGATGTCCGCCGGAGAGGCGGTCAGAGACCCTGGGTTCACGTACGGCTGGGCTGGAGCGTGGCGGGTGTGCGCCTGTAGAAGACCGTGATAGCGGCGGTGTCTTTCAGCAGATCCATGTTGCCGATCTCGTAACGTGTCACGGGCAGCCGGGTGCGCTGGCGCAGGTCGGCGAGCAGAGCCTCGGTTGCCTCGGGTGCCAGCAGGTCCAGGCGATCATAGACGACCTGGCGGGATTCCTCGCGCTTCGAGAAGGTGGCAGTTTCGAGCAGCGCCGCGGCACCGCCGATGACCGCGTTCACGAGCAGCAACTCGACCAGGCTGATACCCGTGTGGGACAGAGAGTTCAGCAGCGCCACGCCGATCACGGCGAAGAGATAGGTGAGGTCGCGCGCCGGAATCGCCTCGGTGCGGTAGCGCAGGATACCGAAGACGCCAAAGAGGCCGACAGCGAACCCGAGCTGAATGGGCACCTTGCTGAGCAGGAAGGCGACCGAGAAGGTGACGATGTTCAGCAGGACGAAGGTGAAGACGTAGGTGCGGTCGCTGACACCGCGCATATAGATGCGGACGAGGATGGCCAGCAGAATGACGTTGACGAGGAAACGAAGGGTCAGGCTGGTCAGCACGCCAGCCGCCGGGAGAATCGCCGAGCCGAAGAGTTCGTTCATGCGGAGATACGTTCGATGTCCCGAAGGGCGGGCTTGAAAGAGTTGGCACGCAGCGGCGACAACATCGCCAGGCCTACGCAGTACTTGCTGATGGACGACTCACGCACGCCGAGGTCGCGCAGGGCGCGGACCGACGGCGTGTCGTGGTGGTAGCGCGGCTGCTTGATTTCGACGATCGCCGCCTGCTCCCACGCACGGTCGCTGTGGATGGTGCGGAACGAGAAGTCCCAGTCGATGGTGAGGCGCTCCTCCGTATCCACCGAGAGGATGGTGGCGCGACGGAAGCGGAGCCACAGCGCCGGCCGCAGCTCTGCCGTGGTGATGGGGCTGTGCGCGGCGATGAAGTCGCCAGCGGTGGCGTCGAGGCTGGCGTCGCGAAAGGTGCGCTCGAGCCGCGCCTTGTGGGTGCGTCCGTCCTGCGCCTTGCGTTTCACCTCGAGAAACGACATCTGCCGCTCGACCTGATGACGGACGCGCACCTTGTAACGCGGCATGCGTCCGCGCCGGTGGTCGTCGTAGAGCCGCCAGTCGGGCGTGTCGAAGTACCAGGTCTCGTACGTGGCGGCAGGGGAGCCGGCTGCCCGCAGCAGGCGGTGCCCGGCATCGAGCCGCGTGAGAAGCGGCGCGATGAGGGTGCGCGGCATGACGAACTTGCGGTCCACACGCGTCTGGAGAAGCCGGTCCGCGAGCAGCTCCGGCGACGCATCTTCCAGCCGCTCGAGCGCGTCGAGGGCCGGATCGACGAGGGCCTCGGTCATCGTGCGCTGCCTGCAGGGGTCACGGCCAGCGCAGTGCGAATGGTCTCGCGTCGTTTCTGGGTGAGCTCGATCAGGCCACCCGGACCGTCGACCGCTGTCTGGAACGCGTCGGCCGAGCTTACCGTTGTGTGCGTGGGACGCTCGCCGTTGGGACCAGCCACCGACGAAGCGATCAGGGTGTGAAGCTCGCGCGCCCGCTTCGCGAAGGCGTCGGGTGCCATGAGCCCGCCCATCGAGGCTTCGAGCTCGCGCCGATAGCGCGCCTTGTAGACATCGTCGGCGAGCAGGAACCCGAGCAGCGGCCACTGTGCGCCCGGATTCGAGTGCATCACGTCGCCCGCGCCACCGAAGCGTGGGCCGAAGACCGGTGGCCCGCCGGGCCGCGCGCCGGGGCCGGGACCTCCGCCAGGAGCCGGACCTCCCGGGGGTGGGCCGCCCCCACGGAACACAAAGCCGCGGCCGGGTGGTGGGCCGCCTGGTCCGCCCGGTCCGCCGGGTCCGCCGAAGCGTATGCCAGCGCCACCGGGACCCATGCCGAAGGCCATGTTGTTGTCCCAGGGAATCCACTGCAGGCGCCCGCCGGCCTTCGGGTTGGCGTAGAGGTAGTAGTTGTGGGCCATCGCGCCGTAGGTATCCCAGTTCTCGATCGCGGTGTTGACGGCGAGCCACTTGAGGAACTGATTCACGTCAAAGGTTGATTCCAGCTTCGCCCGCCACGCCGCGGCGTCGGTGCGCGGGGCGTGCAGCGCGGCGATCGCGGCTTCCACGTCGCGGAAGTCGTCGGCCTTCTCGTTGGTCTTCTTGGGGAAGCCTTCCTTCGTGAAGCGCGTCCAGTCGGCGCCGGGGCCGTCTGGCTTGTAGAGGTTGGCGTCTCGCCCGCCCAGCTGCGTGTCGAGCATCGCGCCGTCGCCCGGGTCCTCGATCATCGAGTAGAGACCCCAGTACTGCGGCCCCGAGCCGGTGTCGACGTAGATGCGATAAAACGCCGCGCGGGGTGCCGCTACGCCCCGGTCCCGGAAGATTTCGGCACCGAGTACTTCGCGGAGCTGAGAGTCGTCGGCGAAGTTGGAGGAGAACGTCAGCTCCTTGAAGCCGAAGAACCGCTGTCCATCGACCGCCGGGTCCTCCTTCTCATAGCGCTCGAAGTCGAGCCTGAAGGGCACCTTGCCGTTGCCCGTTCCGCTTGCCGTGACGAGCGACGAGTTGCCCTTGTACCGCATCCCGACCTTGGTCCAGGTGCGGCCGTCGTAGCTGACCGTGACCGGGACGTAGATCGGATCTCGCGTGGTGAGGTTGATGGCGCCGCCGCGCATCATGTTCGCCATCGCTTCGGGCACGCAGGCGAGCGGCCCTCCAAACATCGGCGTGCACTTGCCCTCGATGCCCACGGCGGAGCAGGCCGAATTTTCCGCCTTGCCTTCGCAGGCCAGCCCGGCCGCTTCGAACATGGCCGCCATCTGGTTGGGATCGAATCCGCCCGGGCCACCCGGACGACCGGCGCCACCAGGCCCACCTGGCCCGCCAGGGCCGAAGCCCGGCATGCCTGCGGGACCGATCGTCTTCAAGTCTTCCTGCATCTCGTTGAATTTATCGGTCGGAATGGAGATGCGCAGTTCGTGCACCCGGTTCGTTGCGAAGAGGCGGCCGTAGTCGGGCCGGACGTTGCTGGCATGCGTGGCGTCGGACCAGCCCGCCGGGCGGCGCACGGTCTGCGCGGACACGGGATCGATCAAACCCGGCAGCAGCGCGGCGCTGGTGAAGAGGGCGAGCAGAGACAAGGTCGGGCCACTCGGTCGCAATGTCATGAATCCAGTGTCGTGTGGCTGAGGTGTTTACACAATCGTCATGAGGTTAAGAAGTGTTGCGAAGTATTGCGACGGCTGTTGTGTGGCCCGGATGCGGGCCGGCTTCACCAGAAGGTGGCATCACGAATGCTCAATCGGAACCTGCACGGTAACCGCCCGATGGCATCAGACGTGCTTTTTCGATCAAGGGGAGGATTCAATGGCAAACACAACAAATTTCAACGACGTGATGAGCAACGAACTGGCAGACGCGAAAGAAGTGGTGACGGAGACGGCGCGGGAAGCGACTCTGTCGCTGACCGACCGCCTCGACCAGACCCGTGACACCGCCGCGACAGGCCTGGGCAAGGCAGCGTCGGCACTCCGCAGCGCCGCTGACCGCATCCCTGCGAAACCGCTGGCCAGCACCGCTCACACCACCGCGAACTCGCTCGACTCTGCGGCCGACTACGTCCGTTCGCGTGATGCCAGCGGGATGATGTCCGACGTGCACGGGATGGTGAAGCGGAATCCCGGCAGCGCCCTGGTGATCGCGGCGGCGTTCGGCTTTGTGGTCGCCAAGTTGTTCACCAGCAACGACTGACTGAGAGGAGCTGGAATGTGGCTGTGATGCCTGATCGCCCCGTCACCGAGGTCCTCCAGGACATTGTCGGCAACATCCAGTCGATCCTCCGGTCCGAGATCCGCATGGCGCGGGTGGAAGTGCGGCAGCGCGTTGCGGCGGCAACGGGTTCGGCGAAATGGCTCGGGGCGGCGGTCGTCACGGCCGTATATGCCGGCCTGTTCGCCCTCCTTTCCGCCATGTACGGCCTGGCGCTGGTGATGCCGTTGTGGCTGGCCGGACTGGTCGTCACGGGAGCGATGGTCGTGCTCAGCATCGGGCTCGTCTCTACCGGCATCGCGCGTGTCAAGGCGATGCAAGACCTGCCCACGCAGACCACCGACATGCTCAGGGAGAACGTGGAATGGCTGAACAAACGACAGACGAGATAGCTGCTGACATTCGTGATCACCGGGATGAGCTTGGCGCAAACCTTCGTGAGCTCGAAGGGCGAGTGTCGATGGCGACCGACTGGAAGCACTACGTCGACCGATACCCGATGGCGACCCTCGGGGCTGCTGTTGGCGGCGGGATCCTTCTGGCGCTGTGGACCAATGAGCGTCGGGAGAGTGGTCACCCAGACTCGGAGCTGACTCAAGCGCTAGTCGCGCCGCGTCGCCCGTCGTGGCCGCTGCAGGAGAGGACCCGGGAAACCATCGGACTCATCCAGGGGGCGTTGATTGGCCTCGGCATCTCGCGCCTGACCGAGTTCATGGATCAGAAGATTCCAGGCTTCAGAGACCACTTCGAACAGTCACGGAACCAGTCCACCCGGTTCGTGCGGTGAGTAGACCTTACCTGTGTCGGCGCGCTAGGGATGAGACGGATCAGCAGGGCACGCGGTTTGCGTGCCCTCAGCCAATGGATCAGCATCCGGACTTCACTCTCGCCGCACGCTCGAGCTTCCCGGTTCTGGTCGCGGCCGCGGCCAGTCCCGAGCGATTCGCGTGTGCGCGCTTCATTCACAACGCTGGTTCTCGACGACTCCGACCCTTCCTCGCGGTCACCTGTGACGCGTCGCAGCGCCACGATGCCCCGTGGGACGACGTGGCGGACGGCGGAGCCGGAGCTGTGTGCGGGTGGCTGACGCGCGCCATGAGGGGAACGCTGTTCATCGACAGCATCGAGGACATGTCTGCCGGTGTGCAGGGTCAGCTCGCCGAGGCTCTTGATCATCTGCCTGATCCTGATGGTCTGAATCCGTTTGGTGACGTTCGGATCATCACCGGCGCCCGTCGGCGCTGGTCGGCCGAAGCGCGGCAGAAGAGGTTCAACGAACGTCTGTTCTATCGGCTCAACGTCCTGCGTGTGGAGTATCCGCCGGTGCAGGGCCGCCGTGAAGCGACCTGGATGCATGAGGGCGTGTCGGGGCCCGTGGACGCCATCGTGTCACAAGGGCTGTGGGCCATCCGGTCGTCGGGGGAATAGACATTACGATGGCGAGCGTCCGCGCAATCGCGACCCGGCGACCTTCTAGGGTGGATCCTGGAACAGGGGCCGGCGTGCGTGCCCGTCGGCAGGACGTACCGGCCGAGTTGCAGGCGGTCTGGCGCCTGGCGAGCGGCGTCGCCAACGACTTCAACAACATCCTGCAAGTGATTGGTGGCAATGCGGAAACGGTCCTCCAGACGATGGAGGGAACCGACCCCAATCGCACCGCGGTGCAGGCCATCGCCGATGCGTCGAAGCGGGCGTCAACGTTGACGCATCAGCTCCTCGCCTACGGTCGGCGGCAAGCCTTGTCGGCGCACCCGCTGGACCTCAGCGCGATCGTCTGCGAGGCCCTGCCGCAGCTGCGGCGTGTCGTGCATACCGAAATTCAGGTCAGTGCCCAGCTTGCCGCGAGGCTTCCGGCGGTCCATGCCGACCGCGCGCACCTGCTGGAGGTCCTGTCGCATCTGGCAGGTCACGCTGCGGATGCGATGCCCGAAGGGGGCACGCTGAGGTTTGCCACCGATGTGCTCCATGTCGGCGCCCAGATGCGTCAGTTGCGCCCCTGGTTACCGGCCGGACGGTTCGTCCGCCTCGAGATGGCAGACTCGGGAGACGGGCTCGATCCCCAGGAGGCGGCGCACTTGTTCGAGCCGTTTCACACCACCAAGTCGAGATGCGGCGGGGGCCTCGGCCTGTCGGCGGCCTACGGACTGGTCAAGCAGATGGGCGGCTACATCTGGGTCGACAGCGAACGTGGCCAGGGCACTCGTATTACCGTACTCCTGCCCGCTTCGTCCGCTCGGCGCCCACTGGAATTGCTGCCGCCAACCCCGCGACGCGTCCTTCTGGTCGAAGACGACGACGATGTGAGGGCGCTTCTCGACAGCATCCTGATGCACCACGGCTTCTCGGTGGCGTCGTATGGGACGGCCGAGGATGCGCTCGCCGACTCGGCGCCCTTTGACGTGCTGATTACCGATATCGTCCTGCCAGGACAGCATGGCGGTGACCTGGCGCGGGAATTCAAGCGCCGGCGGCCTGGTGTGCCCGTGCTCTTCATGTCGGGCGACGCCGGCAATGTCGCAGACCTCGAAGGACTGAAGCCGCACGCGTTCCTGCAGAAACCGTTTGGCACGGCCGCGTTCGTCGAGAACATTGAGGAACTCCTGTCAATCTGACGCTGACTCCGCCCCACGTCGCGTCACGTCGGACCGTTCGCGTCCATCCAGCACAGGTCTTGCTCCAGTCGAGGCTTTGCCTCATCCGTGGCGCCTGACCGGTAAGTCCTACCGATCGCGTCGGTAGGATTTACTGGCACGTAGCCGAGGAGCACAAACTTGCATGCACCGCAGCAGTGAGCGGATGGCGCCCTCGAAGGTCACGGTCTCTGCCGATCTACAACGTAAACCTCACGCGCTCACGCGGCTGAATCACGAGCTCGAGCAGCGTGTCGCCGAGCTGACGCGCGAGCTCGAGGCGACGACCGAGGCGCTGCGCGAGGCGTTGCGTGAGGCCGATCGTCGGAAGGACGAGTTCATCGCGGTGCTGGCGCATGAGCTGCGTAACCCTCTGGCGCCGATTCGCACGGCAGTGCAGCTGTTGCGTCAGGGGGATCTTCCTGAACCGCATCGCGGTCGCGCGCGCGACATCATCGAACGCCAGGTCGAGCACCTGGTGCGTCTGATCGACGACCTGATGGACGTCTCACGGATCACGCGGGGCACGATTACGCTGGTGCGCGAGCCGGTCTCGCTTTCGGCTGTCGTCGCCGAGGCGGTTGACGTGGCGCGCGCTCGTGTCACGGCCAAGCAGCACGAGCTGACGGTGTCCCTGCCCGACGAGGACCTGGTCGTGGATGGCGACTCGACGCGCATGGTCCAGATCGTCGGCAACGTTCTCCAGAACGCGGTGAAGTTCACTGAACCCGGGGGGCGCGTGGCGCTCAGCCTGCGTCGCGATGACAACGAGGCTGTGGTCACCGTCGCCGACAGCGGGACGGGCATTTCGGCCCATCTGCTGCCGAGTGTCTTTGAGTTGTTCGTGCAGTCAGATCACGGTCAGGGCGGGCTCGGCATCGGCCTGGCGCTCGTGCGTCGGCTGGCCGAGCTCCACCAGGGCCGCGTCGAGGTGGTCAGCGAGGGGCCGGGATGCGGCACAACGGTGACCCTTCGCCTGCCCGTGACTCACGGGACCGTGGATTCGCCCAGGAGCGGACCAGCCGAGGTGACCGTCTCGCCGACCTCGCTCCGGGTGCTCGTGGCCGATGACAATCACGATGCGGCGGCGGCGCTGCAGATGCACCTGCGGTTGCTGGGGCACGACGTGCAGGTGGCGCACGACGGACTCGAGGCGCTGGCGGCCGGCGAAGCATTCATGCCCGAACTCGTGCTGCTGGACCTCGGCATGCCGCGGCTGAACGGGTACGATACGGCTCGGGAAATGCGACGCAGGCCCTGGGGCTCCGAAGCGACGCTTGTCGCGCTCACCGGGTGGGGGCAGCCAGAGGATCGTCGCGATACGGCGGACGCCGGATTCGACCTTCATCTGGTCAAGCCCGTGGGGGAGTTGAGGCTCGCGCAGCTGCTGGCCGAGCGAGGCGCGGCGAGCGCTCGCGGCACGCTGTTGCGCCGCAGGGCCGGGGAACGTCGTAACCATGGCGAGGCAGTTCGTGAATGATCCGGGAGCAGGGCTCGAACGCGCCGTCTGGCTGGCCAGTCGGTCGGAGATGCTGGGCGCGTTGCACACGCAGGCGGCTCATGACTTCAGGGACTCGCTGAACGCGATGACCATCAACGTGGAGCTGCTGACGAGAACCCTCACTGACGGGCAGGTCGAGCCACGCGAGCGCGCTCTCCAGGAACGTTGCCTCGACTCACTCAGACGAGAGCTCAAGCGACTGGCGGACTCGACTGGTCGCGCCCTCGAGCAAAGCAGGCCGGAGCGGACCGGTGTGCAGCGGGTGGCGCTCGACTCGCTGGTGGATGCCGTCATGGCATCGGTGCGCCGACGCGCTCAGCGGCAGAGTGTCACGCTGACGTTCGTTCGCCCGTCGATGCTGGTCGAGGTGATGGGGGACGCGGATGAGCTTCGTCTTGCGCTCTTCAACGTGACCATCAACGGTCTTGAGGCCATGGAGAACGGAGGCGAACTGACCTTCGATCTCACGGCCGAAGACCGGCACGCCCTGCTGGCCGTTTCAGACACCGGCGCTGGCATTCCTGTGGATGTTCGTCCAAAAGTCTGGGATCTCTTCTTTTCAACCAAGCCACAAGGACTTGGGCTGGGACTGCATGTGGCCAGGTCCGTGATCGCATCCCACGGCGGGACTGTGGCTCTTGACCCCCCTGGAACCGGGGTAACATTCCGTATGCGGCTCCCGCTCGCGAACTGACCCACACTCCCTATGCCGCACGCGCTCATCGTCGACGATCACTCCGAGACCCTCTCTTCCCTGGCCGAGCTGGTGGAGCGGGAAGGCTTTTCCACATCACGGGCTCGCTCGCTCCAGAGCGCTCGTCAGGAGTTGCAGGCGCGTCCGCCCGACGTCATCCTGCTCGACCTGCACTTGCCCGACGGCGAAGGGATGTCGCTGCTCGACGAGCTGGATCCGGCATCGTCACCGGCCGTCGTTCTGATCACCGGTCAGGCGAGTGTGGCCACGGCGATCGCGGCGCTTCGACGTGGTGTCTCCGATTACCTGACCAAGCCGCTCGACTTCACCCATCTGCGGGCCATTCTCGCCGATGTCGCCCAGACACGGGGTCTCAAGCAGGAGATCGGCGCGCTGCGCGCGAGCCTTCCGACCAAGGGCTCGTTCGGCCTGCTGGTCGGGACCTCGGCCAGGATGAAGGAAATCTACGAGCAGATCTCGCGCGTGTCGCCGACGAGTGCGACGGTGCTGATCTCGGGCGAAAGCGGCACGGGCAAGGAACTGGTGGCGCGCACGGTCCACGACCTGAGCCGCCGCCGGCACGGTCCGTTCGTGGCGCTGAACTGCGGTGCGATGTCGCCGACGCTGATTGAGAGCGAGCTGTTCGGGCACGAGCGCGGCAGCTTCACCGGCGCCGAACGCCGGCACAAGGGCGTCTTCGAGCAGGCGATGCGCGGCACGCTGTTTCTCGACGAGATCACCGAGATGCCGATGGAGCTCCAGGTGAAGCTCCTGCGGGTGCTCGAAACCGGCACGTTCATGCGCACCGGAGGTGAGTCGCCGCTGGCCGTGGATGTCCGCTTCATTGCTGCGACCAACCGCAATCCGGACGAGGCAGTGAAACAGGGACGCCTGCGCGACGACCTCTACTATCGGCTCAAGGTGTTTCAGCTGTCGCTTCCGCCTCTCCGGGATCGTCTCGAGGACGTCGAGTTGTTGTCGGAGCGCTTCCTGCGCCAGATCGCAGAAACCGAGGGCGCGACCAAGCGGCTGTCGGCAGACTCGATCAAGATCCTTCGCGAGTATCACTGGCCCGGGAACGTGCGCGAGCTGAAAAACGCCGTTTACAGCGCCTACATCATGGCGCACGAAGATCTGACGCCGGACTGCTTCCCGGCAGAAATTCGTGACCCGGCGGCGCTGGTGCCCCAGTCCGGGCACGCGCTCGCCGTGCATGTCGGCATGACGCTCGCCGATGTCGAGCGACGACTCATTGTCGCGACGATGTCACACATGGACGGGAGCAAGACCAAGACGGCTGGCGTGCTCGGCATCAGCCTGAAGACGCTGTACACCAGGCTTCAGGAATACCGCAAGGAAGACACCCCGGCCTCGTAACCTCCGAGGTGCAGGGACCACGAGGGGCGTACGCCCCTCGTGGCACCTGTGTTCAGAACTTGAAGGTCAGTCCGACGTATCCTCTCCAGAAGTGCAAGCCTCCGAAGTCGATGTCGAACTCGTTGTCTTCCTGCGGGTCGGTCAGCGCCCTGAAATAGCGCATGTCGCCGCGGATGCCGACGTGATCGCTGAAGAAGGCCATCACGCCCGCTCCCGCGTTGACGCCGAAGTCCGTGTTCGACACGTTGCCGAACAACGGATTGCTGCTGTTCACGTTGGTCTTGAGCATTCCCACGCCGACCGTGGCATACGGACGGACGCCCTTGCCCTCAGTGCCGCCGATGGGCGCACCGAGAATGAGGTTGCCCATCACGCTGACCGCGTTGTCGGAGTCGATGAACTCGAAGTCTGCGGAGTCGAAGAACGAAGGCGTGTAAGCGACCTCGGCTTCAAATCCAAAAATGCCCGCGCCCATGAACGCCAGCCCGGCTCCGAAGGTTCCGGTTGAATCGCCCGAGCCGCCGAAAGTGATTCCAGCGAAGGGGGTCAGCAAGACATCCGCGCGCGCCGCTGTCGGCGTCAACGACACCACTGCAATGGCAACAGCCATCGCGATACGTTTTCCGTTCATTATCCGCTCCTAAGAAAAGGTCCTGCTCGCTTCTTGAGCAAGTGACGTACCTGCGCAGCCTCATCCACAGCCTCATCCACGCAATGCGGCTTATCAGGCGTGTTCTCGTCGACCCCGCCCGCGTCTCGAGCTGAGCCGAGAGCATTGCGGTGCCGCGTGCGGTAAAAATTGCCGGCCCTCGGGCTCGGCTGTGAGACGGGGAGTTATCGAGCTGTGATGTCTCTCACTTTGCTCGTGGCATGGTTACTGCGCAGGGGCGGGCTGGAGGATCTGCCATGCGCGTCGCGTTCGTGTTCATACTTCTGGTATCTGTTCCCTCGGTTGTCTTTGGTCAGCAGTGCACGACTGACAGCCGACGGGTGGTTGATGCGATCCATCAGCAGGTGGTGGGACGCACCGCAGGAGCCGACAATGCGGCTCAGGCCAGACGATTGAGCAGCGGGGAGGCCAGCGTTCGTGATCTCGTTCGCGACCTGGCGCTGTCGCAAGAGCATCGGCGAAGGTTTCTTGGCGGCAATAACCCCGAGCCCCGCGCGGCCGTGACGCAGCTCTACATGCACCTGCTGGGTCGCCAGCCTGATGCGGAGGGTTTGCAGGGCCATTCGCAGACGCTGTCGGCCCAGGGTGTTGAGCCGGTGATCGACGCGTTGATGAATTCGCCAGAGTATCAGAACGCCTTCGGCTTCGACACCGTGCCTGGATCAATGGTGCGGTTCTGCGGCGCTGGGGTCACCGCACCTCCGAATACCTCAACGCGCTTTCCGGGGATGGATCGCGATCGGAATGGCACGGTGACTCGTGAGGAATGGAACGGCAGCGCTCAGTCTTTCAATGTGCACGACTGGAACCGTGACGGTGTGCTGTCGGGCGACGAGTTGCGCACCGGTGTCTCGCGCGGGGCCCGTAACACCGCTGACGATGACTTCGATCCATTCGAACCGCAGGAATGGAGTCGGGACGACTTCACGCGGCTGGATCGCAACCGGGACAACAGGATTGCCGCGAGCGAGTGGTACTACGACGCGGAATCGTTCCGGCGGACCGACAGCGATCGCAACGGCTTCCTGTCGTTGAGCGAGTTCACGACCCCGCTCGACGACGACCGGAGTGACCGGTTTGAGGACCTTGATGTGAACCGGAACGGGCGGGTGGAGCGCGGTGAGTGGCACGGTACCTATGACGCGTTTCAGTGGCTCGACCGAAACCGCGACGGCATGCTGAGCCCGACCGAGGTGAGGGGCGACGGCGCGGGCGAAGGTCGCGCGACGGCAGGCAGCCAGGCGCAAGGTCGCACGACCTTCGACAGCTTCGCCAGCCTCGACGTCGATCGCAACCGTTCGATCAGTCCCGACGAATGGCGATGGTCGCGCCGCAGTTTTGAACAAGTAGACACGAACCGGGACGGCGCGATCAGTCGTCAGGAGTTCGCCGCGTCTACTCCTCCGCGCACTGCAACTCCTCGCACGCTGACAGGGGAACCCAGGTAAGTTCGGCGGACCCGGCGCTCGCTCACGGGAGCGAAATGCGATAGCGGACGCTTGGGGCCCCGCCGTCCTCGGTCGGCTTGTTGAAGTGTTCGACCAGGGTTCCGCCGTTGACTTCGATCACCCGCCGTGACGCCAGGTTGTCGGCGTCCGCGACCAGCTCGACAAACGCCAGCCCTTCCTCGCGGGCCAGGGGCAGGATCATGGCGAGGGCCGCGGTGGCGTAGCCCCGTCGCCGCTTCCAGGGCACGACGGCGTAGCCAATGTGGCCGAGGCAGTACGGCGGAAGATCCGTGGTGCCCGGCTGCCAGCGGAGGCCAATGACGCCGCAGAACTCGCCGTCCCACATCCACTGAACCACACCGGGGAGCCGCCTGACGCGCGAGCCATCCGGACGGACGATGGGGGGCCCAAGCGCTTCACGATCCACCTGTTCGGCGAGAAAGCGGTCTGGATTCCGCGCAATGCGCTCCAGTTCCTCCGCAGCGGCCGCGGGCCTGAGATTGTTGGGTGACCATCCCTGCTGAAGGGCGGCTACGTACTGCGACAGGTATTCGGTGGCCGGCCGCACCAGCTGCATCAGGAGGCTACTGCCGGAGCGACCGCCAGGCGAGGCGATCGGCACTGAAGGAGCTGAGCCAGAGGTCATCACCGACCTGAATCGCGGTGGCGGTGCCACCGTACGGCGCGGCGGCCGGTCCGCGTGCGATTTCAGTCACCTTCATGGACTGCGGGTCTACCGCTGCCGCGACGTAACCTCTGGGACACCTGATGTCTTCCGGCTTCTTTGGCGCACCGCCGCACGCAGGCTCGGCGTCGATCATGCCCGCGGTCACGAGCTGGCCGTTCATCCAGCGGACGTTGTCGGGTGCGAATTCGGCGAGCTGCGCGTAGCGGAGCGCCTTCGTGGGATTGCTCCGGGAGTAGGCGACGATGCGCTTGAGGCCGGACGAGGCGACGTAGAACTCACGATCGTCTGGTGAGGTGTCGATGCCGTTGTTGCCCGAGAGTTCCGTGCCCGGGAGCAGCCTGAATCCGGCGGTCCCCGGAGTCCACATGAACACCGCGCCGGTGTTGCGTCCGGCGAAGACGTCATCGAATCCGGTACCTGGCATCATCAGCACAGTCGCCACGAGGGCTCCGTCGCTGAAGGCGGCAACGCTGTTGGCCGGGAGCATGTCGGGCATCACGACGCACCCGATCCAGGTCAACGACGGCGTGGTGCCCTGCGTGTCGAGATCGAATACCTCGACCGACTCGCGCCCTCCGTGGTTGGTCGCGTACAGCGTGTGGTGGCTCCCCTCGGCTGGCCTCAGGCTCAATCCGTGCAGGACCGCTGCGGCCGGGTCAAGCGGGCCAGGGCAGCCGGCGAAACGGACAGCGTCAGGTCGGGCCACAAACGTCAGGGACTGCGCGGACTTTGTCCGGGTATCGATCAGGTGCAGGCCACTGCCGGGTTCCATGCCGCTCGCCACGAGAAAGGATGTCGACGGCAGGAGAACGAGGTCTTCCGGCGCCTCGAGCCCGCAGACGAAATTGAGGTTGCCCGCCGGCGAACAGCCAGCGTCCTGCGTGGCCGTTGCCGCTGCTGGTGCGGTTGTCGTCGAACTGCTCGACGACCCGCACGATGCCACGGCGATTACAGCCAGGCCAACAGCGGCCAATACAGAGAACTTGTCCGTCATCTCAACTCCCGGGGCGGGATGTTACTCCCTTCGTCCAGGGAGGCGATGGTGAGTTGCATGTAAATCACGTCCAACCATCGATCGAACTTGTATCCGACGCGTTGCAGGTGCCCAACCTTGATGAAGCCGTGCCTGGCATGGATGGCGATGCTTGCCGGCTGGTCTGAATCGATCCCGGCAATGATGGACCGATGGCCCAATGTGCTCGCCCGGGTGACGAGATCCCCAAGCAGCGCGTCGCCGATACCTTGCCGATGTTGTGCATGGTGGACGTAGACGGAGTTCTCGACCGTAAACCGGTACGCAGAACGAGCGTGGAACGGGGAGAGAGAGCCCCATCCTGCGACCATACCGTTGCGTTCGGCAACGATGACTGGGTGACGAGCGCCATGGCGTTCGAACCAGGCCAGTCGGCCCTCGGCGGGCTCCGGCGTTTCCTGATAGGTGCACGTCGACTCGACGACGTAGTGGTTGTAGATCTCGTTGATGGCCGGCAGGTCGCTGGCCTGCGCCAGCCTGATCAAGAGTGCCATGCCTGATGGGCGCGCCTGTCGCGACTCAGCTGATGTGGATCAGCCCGCGAAGAATGCCGACGTGCACGGCCGAGGTGCGGTCGTTCACCTCGAGTTTGTGGAGGATGTTCTTGACGTGCACCTGTGCGGTGACCTCGGTGACCCCAATCGCTGCCGCAATGTCCCTGTTGCGCATTCCCTTTGACATCAGCCCGAGCACCTGCAGCTCGCGCGGCGTCAGCGAATGCCGGCTGGCGCGCTCGGCGAGTCGTGCTTCCACCTGGGGAGAGAGCCGCGACGGGAGTCCGGCATGCACGTCACGAATCGTGCGGATGAGGTCGTCGGTGAGCTGGTCCTTCAGCAGGTAGGTGATGGCGCCGGCCTCGAAAGCGCGAAACACGTCCTCCTCGCCCTGGTACATCGTCAGGACGATGATGCGCGCGTTGGCGTCAATGCCCCGGATACTGCGGATGGCGTCAACACCGCTGTCCTGCCCGAGCATGAGGTCCATCACCGTGATGTCAGGGCGATGCTGCGTGTAGAGGTCAACGGCTTCCTGGCGTGAGGCGGCCAGGGCCACGACTTCCATGTCGGGCTCCTGACTGATGATCAGCTTGATGCCTTCGCGAACGATCCGGTGATCGTCGGTGCAGAGGATGCGGATGCGGGGAGTCACCGGCTCACCCGTCACGCTGGACTCAGCGGCACGATGGCCTCAACCTGCGTTCCCTGTCCGAACGCCGATGAGATCGACAGCCGCGCCCCGATTTCGGCCGCCCGCTCTCTCATGGTGGTCAGTCCGCAATGACCCTCGGCAAGACTCACAGATGTATCGGGATCGAAGCCAAGCCCATCGTCTCTGACGGCAAGCCTGAGCGACGACTCGTCATAGCCCACTTCGACCGAGATGCTCCTGGCGCGGGAATGGCGGGCGGCGTTGGAGACGGCCTCCCTGGCGATCTTGATGAGCTGCCGTTCGACCTCCTCTGGCGACTGACGTGGGCGTCCGCGTACGACGAGGTCGAACTGGACGCCCGCGGTGCGCTCTGCCGTCTCTCCAGCCGTGCGCAGCGCCGAGATGAAGTCATCACGCTCGGCGCGCAGGTCCGACACCGCTTGCCGGAACTCGCGGATGTGTCCTTCGACCTGCCGGCGCAGCCGGGTCAGGGTTTCCCGAGCATTGCCCGGATGCTTCTCGACGTCGCGCGCCAGCACCTCGCACTGGACCGCGACGCCCACCAGACTCTGGAGCAGCGTGTCGTGGATCTCCCGGCTCAGTCGCACCCGTTCGCCGAGGACGATGTTGAACTGCTGGCGGACCTGGGCGAGGCGCAGGCGCCAGATGCCCCACCCGGCGAGCGCGACCAGCCCTGCGCACGCCAGCGGGAACCACCGTGTCTGGTAGAAGACGGGGTCGACCGAGAAGCGCCATGCGGCGGTGGGCGCACCCCAGACGTTGATCTGGTTGCTGGCGGTGACCTCGAAGTCGTACTGGCCCGGCGGGAGATTGGTGTAGAACGCGGTGAGCCGGGCGCCCGCATCCTGCCACTTATCGTCGAACCCGCGCAGTCGGTACCTGAAGCGGGTCCGGTGCGGCGAGCTGGTGTCGAGGGCGGAGTAGTCGATCTGGACGGCGCGCGTGCGCGAGGAAAAGTGAGACCCGGCGGCGAGGTCGAGCGCCGTGCCGTCGGCAAGGGCGGTCACGACGCTGGCCTGCGGAACGGTCGCATCGTTGAAGGAGGGAAGCCGGGGGTCGATACCGGTGATGCCGTTGCCGGTGATGAACCAGAGCATGCCGTTGGGCGCCTTGGTCACGGATCTGTCGCCCAGCAGACGAGGGACACCGGCGCCGTCGACCGGGTCGTACTGCGAGTAGTGCACCGCAGTCGAGCGATCACCCTTCTCGACGCGGTCGAATTCCGCACGCGAGACGTGCACGATGGCCGCATCCGCAGCGATCCAGAGGTCGCCCGTCGCATCCTCCTCGAGGCCCTTCACCACGTCGATCGGAAAGCCGTCGGCCTGGGTGACGACGTGATGCCGTTCGCCGGAAAACCAGGCCAGACTGTCGATGCCGCCGATCCAGATGACGCCGCGGGAGTCTTCCATGATTGATCGGGAGCGGCGTCCGGCATGCCCGCGTCCGGCATCGAGAAAGACATCGGCGCGTCCGTCCACCTGAATGACTGCGACGCCGCGTTCGAGCGCGAGCCATACCCGCCCTGCACGATCGACGTGGACGACGTTTACCTGGTTCTCGCGGAGATCGAAGGGCAGGGGCACGCGCGTGAGCTGTGTGCCATTCCATCGCAGCACGCCCTGATCGCCGTCGGCGATCCAGATGTCTCCGCTCATGCCGGAGGAAATCGAGTCGACCTGTCGGAGGGGCCTGTCGCCGGTGGGCACTTCGGTGATCGTCCGAGTCGCGACGTCGAGGCGGGCGATGCCGCGTTCTGAACCAATCCATAGTGCGCCCCGGCGGTCAGCGTGAAGCGCGCGAATACGCAGGCCCGGTAGCCTGCGCTGATACTCGCGCACACCCGATCCGGAGGCGACGAGCTCGATCAGTCCGTCGAGCGAACCCACCCACAGGTGTCCGTCTTCGGTGGCCTCGATGGCGGTTGATACGCCGAGATCGGCGAGACGGACCATGGGGTTGGGCGTCAGGCGGGTCAGCCCCGCCGGCGTCCCGACCCAGATGTTGCCGCGATCGTCCTCGGCGAGCGCGTTAGCGATCTCGCCGAGCATCCCGGTGATGACCCGTGGCCCTGATGACGCACTGGTGACCGGTGGGATCCGCCAGAGCCCGCCACCGCCGGTGCCAATCCAGACGTTGTCGCGCTTGTCACACAGGATGCGCAGCCCGACGCTGCGGGACGGAGAGGTGGGGCCTCCTGCTCTGCCCACCACCGCGAATCCGGCGCTGGGGTCGGTGACATAGACCCGATCAGGGGTCACCGAGCAGATCCCGTTGGCGGAGCCTGGAGTATCGAACGCGGCGAGCTGGACGAAGGCGTTGGTGCCCCGGTCGCGTCTGAACAGCGTGTTGTTGGTCGAGAGGAGCACGTTGCCCTGCCGGTCGACGGTGGCTCCCGTGACGCGGGGGCTCTCGGGCAGACCTTGTGCGGTGGAGAGTTCCCATCGGTTTCCGGTCAGCGCGTAGAGCCCGCGACGTGTGCCCACCCAGATCAGGCCATCGGTGTCCTCGAACAGGGCGGTTGCGGGGACGCCGGGCAGCCCGTTCGACTGGTCGAAGCGCGTCGTCTGGCCGACCTTGATGCGGGAGATACTGCCGTCGCCCAACGCGACCCAGATGCTCCCGTCGCGTGCCGCTTTCAGGTGAGTGACCGATCGCGAGTCACCGACCCTGACGAAGCGGAGGCCATCGAACCTGAAGAGCCCGCTGTCCATGCCGACCCAGATCGAGCCGTCGGCGGCGGCCATGAGCGCGGTGATGCCTCCCGTGGGCAGGCCGCTATTGCGGTCCCAGGCAGCCACGCTGTAGTCGAGGGAACCGTCGGTGGAGTCAGCGGCCCCTGCGCGTGCGGGGGCCAGGGCCAGGATAGCCAGAATGAGGCAGAAGAAGATGGGTTGCATAGTGCGAGAGAAAGGTCTGGCGCGAATGTATCGTCCAGCCGGACTTGGTGCAATACCTAAAAAGGTCGCGTATCCTGAAGGGACTGCGTTCATATCAACGAGACCTTCGACTGGACCTTTTCCGAGGTCTGGCCCTTCTGTGCATTTTCGTGGACCACACGCCGGGCGACCGCCTGACGGACTTCACGGTCCGCAACCTGGGCTTCAGCGACGCCTCGGAGCTCTTCGTCTTCATCTCGGCGTACTCAGCCGGAATGGTCTATTCGTCTCGGGCGGCGCGCGACGGGCTGTGGGCGGTCGCGCACCGCGTCTGGCGTCGCGCGGCGCAGATCTATCTCGCCCATATCGTGCTGCTTGTCACTGCAGCGCTCCTGGCCGCACAGCTGACGCGGGTCATGGGCGATCCGCAGTTCGTGCAGGGCATGAACATCGGCCCTCTGCTCGAGCAGCCCGGCCCGACGTTTCTGCAAGCGCTGGCCCTGCTCTTTCAGCCGACGTTCATGAACATCCTCCCGCTGTACATCGTGCTGCTGGCGGCGTTCCCGTTGATCCTGTGGCTGATTCGCCGCAACGCGGGGATGGCGCTCGGCGTGTCGGTCCTCGTCTGGATCGCCTGTCAGGAATGGCCAGGGCTCGACAATCCCTACGGCACGACCTGGCAGTTCAACCCGCTGGCCTGGCAGCTGCTGTTCGTGATCGGCGCCTCACTCGGGTCGGTTGCCAGTGAAGGAGGATCCGCCATCCCGCGCAACCGGGTCCTGCTCGCAGCGGCGGCGGCCTACGCGGTGGCCGCCTTCGTGATCGGCGCGCGGGCGTGGTCGTATGACGGGAGCAGCGTGGCGCTTCCCCCGGTGCTTCATGTGCTGTTGTTTCCGGTGATGGACCGCGCCGATCTGTCGCTGTGGCGCCTCGCCGATCTGCTGGCGCTGGCCTACGTGGCGACGTACTTCCTGAGGGCAGAGAGTGCTGTGCTGCAGTGGCGAGTCAGCCGCATGGTGATCCTGTGCGGCCAGCACTCGCTGACGCTGTTCTGCGTCGGTGTGCTGCTGTCCATCGCGGGGTGGGCGGCGTTTGTGGAGTTCGGCGGGCGCCTGGCGGTGCAGGTGGCGGTCAACCTCGCCGGCTTCGCGATCATGGTGGGTATCGCGTGGCTCCTCTCGCGGAGGAGCCACACGCCGGTGATCCCGCGGGCGATCACGCCGACCGCCGTGAGCAGCTCAGTCTGAGCTACTTGGTGCAGTCGCCGAGACGCTTGCCGGACATCTTCATGGCCATCGCGCCCTGCGCCATGTTCATCTTGATGGTGCCCGTGTAGGCATCACCGGCAAAGGCGAGCTCGCCTTCCCCGGTCATGGGCTGCTGGCCCGTGCACGCCATCTTCCACGACACGGTGTTGCCCACCTGCTTGTAGTCGGAGACCTTGCAGGCGCTGGGGTTCGAGTCCCGGGCCCCAGTTGGCAGACCCGATGCGGGATCCTTCTGGAGCTGTTCCTGCGTGATGCACTGCTGTGTCTTGAACTCCGGCATCTGCATGCCGGCCATCTGCATCTGCATCCCGACTTCCCACTGTCCGGCCCGCATGGGGTTGGTCTGGGCGTAGACCGCGGCAGCGGCGAGGGTGGCCACGAATACGGCGGCGATGAGCAATTTCATGGGAAGAACGTACCTGCAGGCGTGCAGGGTGTCAAGGAACCCTGACACCCCAGACGTCGCGTGCGTAGTCGGCCACGGTACGGTCGCTCGAAAACGCCCCCATGCCGGCGACATTGAGCACCGCGGTACGGTCCCAGTCGTCCGGGATGCGGTAGAGCGCGTCTACGCGCTCCTGGCACTCGACGTAGGACGCATAGTCGGCGACGACGAAGTACGGGTCACCGCCTGAGATCAGCGCGTCCCGGATGGCGCGGAAGCGGTTCCGTTCGGTCGGTGAGAAGGCACCGTCGGCGACCATCTCCAGCGCACGGCCCAGCTCGGGCTGGCCGTCGAGCAGGGCGCCCGGGTTGTAGCCGGCGCGTCTCGCGGCAACCTCTTCCGTGGTCATGCCGAAGATGAAGAAGTGCTCGCTGCCGATTTCGCGACGCATCTCGACGTTGGCGCCGTCGAGCGTGCCGATGGTCAGCGCGCCGTTGAGCGACAGTTTCATGTTGCCGGTGCCCGACGCCTCGGTGCCAGCCGTGGAGATCTGCTCCGACAGGTCGCAGGCCGGGATGATCCGCTCGGCGTTGGACACGCTGTAGTTGGGGATGAACACCACCTTCAGCATCCCGCCCACTGCGGGGTCATGGTTGATGACCTGCGCGACCGAGTGGATCAAGTGGATGATCTGCTTGGCCATCCAGTAGCCGGGAGCGGCTTTGCCGCTGAAGATCACCGTGCGCGGAACCAGGCCCTCACCGCGTCCGTCGCGGATCCGGTTGTAGCGAGTGATGACGTGCAGCAGGTTGAGGAGCTGACGCTTGTACTCGTGGATGCGCTTCACCTGGACGTCGAACATCGAAGCGGGATCCACGGCGACATCGAGCTGCTGCCAGATGATGTCGGCCAGATGGGTCTTGTTGGCCAGCTTGACCTTCCGGAATGCCTGCCGGAAACAGGGGTCGTCGGCGCAGGGTGTCAGGCGCCGCAGCTGGGCCAGGTCGCGCGTCCACTCTGGTCCCAGGCGCTCGGTGATGAGGTTGGACAGCCCGGGGTTGGCCTGGCGCAGCCAGCGACGCGGGGTGATGCCGTTGGTGATGCTGATGATCTGTTCGGGCCAGAGCCAGGCGAAGTCGGCAAAAATCGTTTCGCGCATCAGCTCGGTGTGGAGCGCCGAGACGCCGTTGACGCGATGGCTGCCGACCATGGCCAGGTGTGCCATGCGCACGTAGCGCGACCCGTTCTCGCCGACGATCGACATGCGCTGCACGCGCTCGAGGTTGCCCGGGTCGCGCAGGGCGACCTGCTCGAGGAAGCGCCGGTTGATCTCGTAGATGATCTGCAGGTGACGCGGCAGCAGCCGCTCGAAGAGCCCCACCGGCCACGTCTCGAGCGCCTCGGGCATCAGCGTGTGGTTGGTATAGGCGAACGTGCGTCGGGTCAGGTCCCAGGCGACCTTCCAGTCGAGCCCGTATTGATCGACCAGCAGGCGCATCAGTTCGGGAATCGCGATCGAGGGATGCGTGTCGTTGAGCTGGATCGCGACGCGATCCGGCAGGAGCGACCAGTCGGCGTGCTGCGAACGGAAGCGGCGGATGATGTCCTGCAGCGAGGCCGAGACAAAGAAGTATTGCTGACGGAGTCGCAACTCCCGTCCCTGGCTCGTGGTGTCATCGGGATAGAGGACCTTGGAGAGGATCTCCGACGCCGTCTTGTCCTGCACCGCCTTGATGTAGTTGCCTTCGTTGAAGTACTGCAGGTTGAAGTCGCGCGAGGCCTTGGCCGACCACAGCCGCATGTTGTTGACCGTCTCGGTCCCGTATCCGGGAACCGGCGTGTCCGAGGCGAGGGCCATGACTTCCTCGGCCTCGATCCAGTCAAAGCGCTGCCGGCCGTGCTCGTCGCCGAACTGGACGACGCGCCCGCCGAATTTCACCGGAAAGAAGATCTCGGGCCGCTGCATCTCCCAGGGATTGCCGAATCGCAGCCACGGGTCCGGATGCTCGACCTGCCTGCCGTCTTCGATGCGCTGGAAGAAGAGTCCGTACTCGTAACGGATGCCGTAGCCGTACGCCGGCACCGACAGCGTCGCCATCGAATCGAGGATGCACGCCGCCAGGCGACCGAGCCCACCGTTACCGAGTGCGGCGTCCGGCTCGATGTCCTTGAGTTCGTCCATCACCAGCTCGAGGTCCGACAGCGCCTCCTTGCACGGCTCGTAGAGCCCGAGGTTGATCAGGCTGTTCGAGAACAATCGCCCGGTGAGGAACTCCATCGACAGGTAGTAGACGCGCTTGGCATCGGTCGCGTAATACGACCGCATCGTCGACATCCATCGTTCGACCAGCCGGTCCCGGACGGCCAGCGCTGCGGCCTCGAACCAGTCGCGCTGCGTGGCGGTGAGCGGGTCCTTGCCCATGGAATAGACAAGGCGGGCCGAGATGGAGGCGCGAAGCCCCTCGCGTGTGCGAAGAGGTGTTGGAACGTGAAATTCGGCTCTGGCGGATGGAGGCATGAACAGGCCGGTAATCGGCACCCGGACCGCCCGGAGAGAGTGCTGGTCCGGGAACTGACGAGGAGGGGACCTAGCTGTGAATGCTACACACGTTGTTCATTCGGGAGTCTCTGGAAACAATGGGGGTTACCACACCAACCCGTTGTTACTGGAGGGCCTCCCGAATGAG
>JBEBGV010000104.1:0-11395 GCA_040081265.1 Vicinamibacterales bacterium | reverse complement strand
AGGCTGACCGGTGAGGTCGCAAGGTTGGTGTCGTAGGTGTAGCCGGCGATGTCAGTGGTCATCGGTGTGTCTCCTTGGTCGGGTTCGTGTCGGTCGGGAGCGCGCAGCCCTGATCGGGATCGCACGCCATGATCGGTGTCGTGGGTGGCGTCGGCGTAGCGGGTGGTGCTTCGTCGATGAGTCGGGCCAGGGTCGCGCCGACGGTCAGGTCGTCGATGTGGCCGAACGCGTTGAGACGTATGCGGCCGGCGCGATCGATCAGGACCAGGCTGGGTGTGCCGCGCAGCTGGTAACGGGACATCGTGATCGGCGTCCCGCCCTGCTGGTCGTGGGCATCGACACCGACCGGGTAGACGATCCGGTATTCGAGTAGGAACGCTTCCAGGGACACCGGCGTCATTGCGGCGTGGTGCTCGAACACGGTGTGCAGACCCAACACTGTCACGTCACTACCGAACGTGTCGACGATTCGTTGCGCCTGCGGCAGGCCGTAGCTGACACATCCCGGGCACAGCATCTGGAACGCTTCGATCACCACGACCTGACCGCGCAGGTCCGTCAGCGACATTGGCGCCTCGGTGTTGAACCACCTCGACACTTCGAGTGACGGCGCTATCTGCTCCCCTGTACCCATATCCATAGGATCACGATACATAGGATACCTATGAGAAGTCAAGGGCTGCGTGTTGCGGCCGCTTGATCAGCCTGCGCCGGGAGGACGCGCGTATGAGTTTGATCAGTCGGGAGGTCGCGGCTGGATGACGGCGAAGCTGCCGGTCGCGCTGGCGATGAGATTGCCGGAGGCGTCGTGGGTGCGGGCCTGCAGATGAACGATGGTCCGCCCAGCGGTGAGCACGGTCGCTTCGGCCGTGAGCACACCACCGGCGGCACCTCGGTGGAAGCGGGTGTGGATCTCGATGGTGGCGCACCGCTGTCCGTCGTCGAGCACGGTCATCACGGCCGCACCCATGGCAGTGTCCATGAGCGTGAACGCGACCGCACCATGAGCAACGTCGTTCGGGTTCAAGTGGCGAGCGTCGAGGGTGAGCGTCGCTGTCGCCCGGCCGTCGCCGCGTTCGATGGTGAAGGCGAGGTATTCCTTCAGGGGGAAGGTCGCGTCGTCGCGCAGTTCGGTCATTGGCTGGTCAGCGCGGCGAACTGTCGGGTGTAGGTGCCCATGTCGAAGTAGTCCCGCCACACAGCGATCTTGTTGTCGTCGTCAATGGTGAAGACCCCGGCGATGGGCAGCTCGAGCCAACCTGTGCCGACCTGGAACCGGTCGAGACGCTCGTTGATCACCACACGACCGACCTCCCACTGCTCGAGTATCTGCCACTCGACAGCGGCCGCGGGCTCGAGGAAGGCTTGCAGGGTCGCGGTCAGGCCTGGGTGGCCGACGATGGGCGACGTGGGCATGTTCTCGTAGGAGATGTTCTCGGCAGCGAGCGCGACCGCGGCCTCGATGTCCTTGGCCTCGATGGCGGTGATGAATGCAGTGACGATCTCCGATGGCGACATATGACCAGACTAGTCATTCGGTCAGAAGTACGCTCGCTGGATGAATGTTCGACGGGACGACGCCAGAGATCGCCTGCTCAACGCTGCGTCGCATCGCTTCCGGCGGTTCGGCATGCGCCACACGAGCGTCGAGAGCATCACCACTGCGGCCGGGACCGGAAAGGGGAGCCTCTACCTGCACTATCGATCGAAGGAGGAGCTCTACCTGGACACGGTCCGACAAGCAGTCGACGGATTTCTCGAGGCCGCAGCAGGAGCGATGCGCGGTGATCAGCCGCCGCTGGCTCGGCTGCGATCGTTGGTCGAGGTCGCGATCGTTCAGTACGAACGCGACGACCTCCTCGCAGCTCCGTTCATGGCTGATCGTGAACTGCTCGACGAACGCGCTGCCACCCTCGCTCGACAACTTCAGCGAGAGCACATCACCGAACTGATCCGAGCGACATTGACCGATGGCCAACGAGATGGATCCATCCGGGCCGGGCTCGATCCGGCGGTCGCTGCAGCGGTGTTGTTCGAGATCGGCTGGGCGATCGTCCGGAGCCACCTCGCCCGCGAACTGCCCATTCCCCTCGGAGATGCCCTGCGCACACTCAACGAGATCGTCGGCACCGGAACCGCCACCGTCCGCTGAGTTCGGGACTGCCGCTGGCGGCGTAGAAGCCGTGGTGTCCAGCTGGGATCGGTCGTGGGTCGCGGTTGCGAGAGCACGAGATTCACAGCGTTCGGGTGATCTTCTCGATCTGTCGGAACTCTCCGGGTTCGTGGCCGAGACGCTGCGCGAGCACGACGGAGAGGAGTTGGAGCGGGAGGATCTCTGCGAGGGGCCTTGCCAGCTTTCCTCGCAGGTGCGGCATCGTGAGGGAAGGGTCGACGTCGGGTTGGGCGTCGATCCAGACGCAGCGCGCGCCGGTCGCTTCGAGGTCACGTCGCATTTGTTCGTTGCGACTGCGGTCGTCGTCGGCTCCGGCAAGCAGCACTACGGTGATCGTAGGGTCGGCCATCTCGAGTGGGCCGTGGCGAAATTGAGGGACACTCATGCCCTCCACAGGGTGCCGAGCTGCCTCCTTGAGGATCAGGGCGCCGGTGCGGGCTGACCCGAGTGATGCTCCACGTCCCAGCACGAAGGTCGGAGTTCCGGGGATTGCATCGTCGATCTCTTCGATTCGCTGGTCCCATTTCTCGAGGTAGGCAGCAAGCTTGGCTGGCGCTTCGATGAGTTCGGGGTCCGGTGTCTCGTGAAGTGCGACGCTGGTTGCGTTGGCGAACACTGCCAGCGTGTTGATGTAGCTGCGGGTGCCGACGGTGCGTTCGTCGCCGGAGTGGAGCGGTAGCACGGTGGCGGCGGAAGTGGCGAGTGTGCTCGTGAGGTCGTTGGTGACGGCGAGTACGGTCGGCCCGCCGGGTCGTGCAACGCGGTCGAGGAGTGCGATCGCTTCGGCCGACTCGCCTGATTGCGAGGTCACCCAGAGCAGCGAATGCGCGGTCAGGAGTCCGTCCTGGTAGCCGAGCAGCTCGGCGGAGTCCTCGAACCAGATGGGTAGACCGGCGGCGGCGAGGCGGAGGAAGCTGGGATACATACCCTGCAGCGAGGAACCCATTCCGGTCAGCACGATGCGATCGAACGACTCCAGGCGTTGGAGCAGCTCGGTCGGCTCTGCGGGAACAGGCTGTTTGAGCAACTCATCGAGGGCTGCCGGCTGCGCCCGGATGTCGTTGATGTAAGACGGGACGTGGGGTTCGGGCTCGATCGTCATCCTGATTGAATCTAACAGTTCGACCGTGTGAAGTAAACACTTGACGGTAGCTAAAAGAACAGAATATGATCGCTGAATGGTCGTATCGAACATTTCACCCGTGCTGTCCGCACAGGCGCTTGTGAAGTCGTTCGGACAGGTCGAGGCGCTGCGGTCGGTTGACTTCGACGTGTACCCGGGTGAGGTGGTCGCACTGATGGGCGACAACGGTGCCGGTAAGAGTACGCTCGTCAAGGTTCTGGCTGGTGTCCATCGGCCCGACGGTGGCAGCATTCGTGTTGCGGGTCGTGAGGTGTCGTTCGCGTCGCCGGTCGAGGCCCGCGACGCCGGGATCGAGACCGTCTACCAGGATCTCAGCCTGGCAGATACGCTCGATCCGGCAGCCAACCTGTTTCTCGGACGCGAGATCCGCAGACGCGGATTCCTCGGTGTGCTTGGCGTCCTCGACAACAAGGCGATGCGCCGCCAGGCGGCCGAAACCTTCGAGTCGCTCAACGTCACGGTCACCTCGGTGCACGGCGAGGTCGGCAACATGTCGGGCGGACAGCGGCAAGGCATCGCCGTCAGTCGTGCGGTGACGTGGGCGCGTTACGTGCTGTTCATGGACGAACCCACTGCCGCACTCGGTGTACGCCAAACCCGAAACGTCCTCGATCTGATTCGCCGGGTGCGCGACCGCGGCGTGTCCGTCGTACTGATCAGTCACAGCGTGCCCGAGGTGATGGATGTGGCAGATCGTGTCGAGGTGCTTCGGCTCGGACGGCGAGTCGGTCGATTCGCAGTCGCGGAGTCGAGCGCCGAGGAGATCGTCGGCGCGATCATCGGCGCCAACGACGAAGTGGCCAGCTGATGGAGACCTTGCGTGACTGGCTCGCCCGTCCGACGGCGACGATGCTCGTCATCCTGGTGGGCCTCGTGGCGGTGTTTTCTGCCCTCGAACCGGAAGCTTTCCCGACGATGGTCAACCTTCGCGGGACCCTCGCGGACGCTGCGATCCTGCTGGTTCTCGCCGTCGGAGCGACGTTCGTCATCATCACTGCCGGTGTCGATTTGTCGGTCGGGTCGGTTCTCGTGTTCTCGTCGGTGTTGGGAGCGAAGGTGATGGACCGGCTCGGCAATGCGGGCGCAGGCGCCATCGTCGGTGGTCTCATCGTTTCGGTCGCGGCAGGCGGTGCGTGGGGCCTGGTCAATGGGGCGCTGGTCGCGAAGGCGAAGGTCCCACCGTTCGTCGTCACCCTTGGCACGCTCGGCGCGGCATACGGGCTTTCGCTCGTGATCTCTGGCGGGCTCGACGTCCGGTCGGTCCCCAAGGGCCTCGTGGAGTTCGGGAATGGCCGTGTGCTGGGTATTCCGAACATCGCACTCATCGCCGGCACGATCGCTCTCGTGGCCGGCGCCGTGTTGGCGCTCACGGTGTTCGGGCGTTGGACGTATGCCATCGGTTCGAACGAGGAGTCGGCCCGCCGGGCAGGCATTGCCGTCGACCGACAGTTCATCGGCGTGTACGTCCTCGCTGGGTCAATGGCAGGGCTCGGAGGATTCCTGTCGCTGGCACGTTTCGGTACCACCACGATCGCCGGGAACACAACGACCAACCTGCAGGTGATCACCGCAGTGGTGATCGGCGGAACGAGCCTGTTCGGCGGGAAGGGATGGATCCTTGGCACGACGATCGGCGTCTTCGTTCCCATCGTGCTGACGAAGGGTTTCATCATCACCGGTGTCCAGCCCTACTGGCAGTTCGTTGCCGTAGGCGTCGTTCTCATACTCGCGGTGCTGGTCGACCAGCGCCGCCGACTGAAAGCGGCGGGACGTTGACTCGACTGCCGTCCCGACCCACAAAGAAAGGTTCATCATGAAGAAGATCAGCATTGCGGTCATCGCTGCCTCGCTCGCCATTGCGGCAGGCTGTGGCTCCGACGATTCCGAGAACTCGAGTTCGACCGAACCGGCCATCGGCTCGCTGCCTGCCGGAACCGACGGCGTCGACACGACCGACGAGGCATCCGGGAAGGGGCTCGACATGACACTCGTGCTTGGGACCCTCGGCGACGACTTCTACAAGGCAATCGAGTGTGGCGCCAAGTTGGAGGCCGAGGCCACAGGTGTCAACCTCGACATCCAGGCACCGACCGCCTTCGACGCATCACTACAGATCCCGATCGTCAACGCGATCGCCGCCACCGATCCCGACGCCGTCATCATCGCTCCGAACGACAGCGACGCCCTGTTCGAGCCGCTCAAGTCGATCGTCGACGCGGGCTCCGAACTCGTGCTCGTCGACACCAACCTGTCCGACACCACGCTCGCCGCCGGCCACATCGGTTCCGACTATCTCCTCTACGGCGAGCAAGGTGCCCAGGAGATCGCCAAGCTCATCGGCGAGACTGGCAAGGTGCTCGCGATCTTCGCGCCCCCCGGCGTCTCGACCAACGACCTCGGTCGTGAAGGCTTCAGCGCGGCGATGGAAGCCTTCCCCGACATCGAAGTGCTCGAGTTCGAGTTCAGCAGCGGTGAAGCCGGCAAGTCGGCCGAGATCGTCTCTGCTGTACTTGCCGCCAACCCCGACCTTGCCGGCGTCTTCACCTTCAACGGTGGTGACGCCCCCGGTGTGGTCACCGCGTTGACCGAGGCAGGCGTCGCAGAATCGGTGCGTTTCGTCAGCGGCGACGCACAACCGTTCCAGGTCGAGATGCTTCGTGCAGGCGAGGTCCAAGCACTGATCGTGCAGCAGGCCCGCACCATGGGCACATTGTCGATCCAATACGCGATCGACGCGATCAACGACGTCGACGTGCCCGCCGAAACGGCACTTCCGACGATCGTCGCCACGCTCGACAACCTCGAGGACCCCGAGGTCGCCAACAACCTCTACCAGGGCTGCTGACCGTCGCGATGGGTTGGGTCATGGGTGTCGACCTGGGTGGCACGAACCTTCGCGCCGCCCAGGTCCATCCGACCGGGGACATCGGCATCACACTCCAGGTAGCGGTCGACCACTCCGACCACCACGACGGTCGGGTGCCGTTTCAGCAACTCACGGACCTTCTCGGCGACATCGTGAGGGCCGGTCAGGGCCAACCGGACAGTGGAACCTTGGAGGCCATTGGTGTCTCGGTGACCGGGCCGATCGATCCGGTGACCGGCTGGGTCGACAACCCGCACACGCTGCCAGCGGCGATGCAAGGTGACCTCATCGGAGCCGTCAGGACCAGGTTCGACCTCCCGATCGTGGTGGAGAACGACGCGAACGCCGCTGCGGTGGGCGAAGCTCGCTTCGGCGCCGGCCGCAACAGCGAGGTGGTGCTCTGCATCACGATCGGAACCGGTATCGGGGTGGGCGTCGTCGCACACGGACGGCTGTACGAGGGGGCGCAGCGCACACATCCGGAACCGGGCCACCTCGTCGTCGACCCGACAGGTCCGGCCTGCTACTGCGGCGCGTCGGGATGCATTGAATCGCTCGCGTCAGCGACCGCGGTGATTGATGCGGCGCTGCACGCTGGAATCATCTCCACAGGCGCCTCGGCCCGCGATGTCCATCGCCTGGCAGACACAGGCAACGCCGTCGCTCGCCAGGTCGTCGACCGCGCGGCGGCAGCACTCGCAGCTGGGATCCGCACGCTCGTGGCCGTCTACGCTCCCGACATCGTGGTACTCGCCGGGAACGCCCAAGGAGATCAGGAACGCCTGATCCGCCTGGTTCAAGACAGCGTCGACGGGTTCCCATTCGGTGCCGGAACCGTGGGCGTGAGAACCGCCGAGCTCGGCAACTGGGCGGGGTGTGTTGGCGTCGCGTCACTGGCGGCCGATGAGATGATCACGAGGTGGAGATGAGAAAGTCCGATCGACTCGACCGCGTGTCGGCGCTCGTCCAGGCATCGGGTCGGATCCGAGTCGTCCAGCTTGCGGAGCAACTCCACGTGTCGGAGATGACGGTGCGACGAGATCTCGAAGAGCTCGAGGAGCACGGACTGATCACTCGTGTGCACGGTGGGGCGATCTCCAACATCTCACGCAGCTTCGAGCCCGGCTTCTCCGCCCGCAACAAGCTGAACCTCGACGCGAAGCGACGCATCGGCGCTGCCGCGGCCGCACTGCTCCGGGACGCCGAGAATGTGATTTTGGACGCCGGCACCACGACGTTGTGCGTTGCTGAGTCGCTGGCCCAGGACGTGCGGCTCCGGGTGATGGCGCTCAGCCTTCACATCGCCGACGCGCTCGCGGAGCGGCCCAACATCAACCTGATGATCCCGGGAGGGTCGGTTCGGCCCAACGAGCGCTCGTTCATCGGTCCGATGGCGATCCGCACGTTCGAACAACTCGCGTTCGACACCCTCGTGCTGACGTCGGGCGGAATCGACACCGAAGCTGGTGTCACCGAGTACGAGTACGACGACGCCGAGACGAAGTGGGCGGCCCTGCGCAGCGCCAAGCGCACCATCCTCGTCGCCGACGGCTCCAAATTGGGTGCCGTTGCCTTTGTCCGGCTGTGCCCGGTTGACCAGATCGATGTGGTGGTCACCGATCGTGACGCTCCAACCGAGCAGATCCAAGCCCTTCGCCAAGCCGGTGTCGAGGTCATCCTGGCCTGAAATCCCACGCTCGACCACAACGACGCGAACCAACTTTCCCTGTCAAGGACTCAACCATGGAGACGATCGAACCTCTCAGATGGGGCATTTTGTCGACTGCGCGCATCAACGACAAGATGCTTCGCGGCGCGTCATTGACGCCGCTTGCTGACATTCGCGCCGTGGCGAGCCGCAGCAGCGAACGGGCCGCCGAGTTCGCCGCGCGTTGGTCGATCCCCGACTGCTACGACTCCTACGACGCTCTCCTTGCCGATGACGCCATCGAGTCTGTGTACATTCCGCTCCCCAACGCACTTCATCATCCGTGGACGATGGCGGCGCTCCGCGCCGGCAAACATGTGCTCTGCGAGAAGCCGTACAGCAGGCACCCTGAAGAGGCCACCGAGGCGTTCGCGCTGGCATCGGAACAGGGACTGGTCCTCAGCGAGGCGTACATGTTTCGATACCACCCCCAGACCCGACGACTCCGCGAACTCGTCGTTGCCGGCTCGATCGGTGAGCTTCGGTTGGTGAACAGCTCGTTCACTTGGCCAGCGGACGCACCAGCCGACATCCGGCTTGACCCTCATCTGGCGGGCGGATCCCTGGTGGATGTCGGCTGCTACTGCGTCAGCGCCGGGCGCTTGCTCGCCGGGGAACCGACGGCTGCCGCAGCCGAGTGGGTGATCGGCCCGACCGGCGTCGAGACGCGGATGGTGGGCAGCCTGCGATTCGCCAACGACGTGCTGCTGCACTTCGACAGCGGATTCCATCTGCCGGATCGCAGCCACCTAGAAGTGGTGGGTACGCATGGCTTGATACGGGTCAACGACCCGTGGCACTGCGCCGTGCCGGGGCTCGAGATCCTGATCCAGGACGAGCCGGCCGTCATCGAGCCGATCGACGTGGCGAACAGTTACCAACTCGAGCTCGACGAGTTCGCCCGCGCGGTACGCGGCTCGCCGACGTCGTTGCTGACCCGTGCGGACGCCGTAGGCCAGGCGGTGGCGCTCGACGCGCTCTACACAGCGGCTGCCGGCGGCCGCACCGTGCAACTCGCTCCGACCATTGCATGACACTCAGTCATTCCCGCAACTTTGAAGTCGCCCGCGATGTATCTGTGGTCCATGGCCCGTTCGTCGGCACCGCACCCCTCCGGGAGATGGTCACCCCGCTCACACCGTGGTAGCGCGCAGCGCGAGATGAGATCGTCCAATTGCGTGCTCCGTCGGCGGTGTCGGGGGACAGGAGGAATTCTTCACGAATCTGGTCACAACGGCGCCCTAGGAGACTCTCATTATCCCAAACAGCCATTCAACAAATAGAGGAGACGAAGTGAACAGTGTCGATGTGCAGTGTGTCCGAATCGAGGCCGACGCAGCCTCAGTGTTTGCCTTTCTCGCGGATCCCTCGAACCTGCCGAAGTGGGCGGTCGGATTTGCCTCACAGGTCGAGATCGACGACGACGGCTCGGTGATCGTCACCACCGGCCAAGGACATCGGATGCCTGTTGTCATCGTCGCGTCCGAGGGTTCGGGCGTGGTCGACTTCGTGATGACCCCGGCGCCCGGGATGTCGGCGGTTGCCTGGGCACGCGTCGTGACGACATCAGATGGTGCAATGGTCACATTCGCTCAGGCGCAGTCCCCTGGGGTCCCGGATGAGGTGTTCGCTGGCCAGGTTGCAGCGGTCACCCACGAGCTTGGCGTGTTGAAGGCCGTGGTCGAGGTGTCGTGCCCGCGGTGAACATTGATGCAGATTCTGTCGAGCGAGCCCGCAGCGGTGACCGGGAGGCCCTCGGTGTGGTGCTCGAGTCTCTGCGCCCGGTCGTACACCGGCTGGCTGTGTCGATGCTGTGGGACAGCTCCGATGCCGAGGACGCCACCCAGGAGATCCTTGTCAAGGTGATGACAAGCCTGGGAGGGTGGCGCGGCGAGGCGACGCTCACGACATGGGCATATGGCATCGCCATTCGCCATCTGGCGCGGCGTCGCAAGTCGGCCACCGAGGCCGTCGGAGTGAGCTTCGACGCGTTCGCCGGCCACCTGGTCGAGGGGCTGGCCGACTCGAGCCGGGCGGACGCCGAGGTGCTTGCCCAGGAGGTTCGAGTCGGGTGCACGCTCGGCATGCTGCAATGCCTCGACCGCGACGAGCGGATCACCTACGTTCTGGGCGAGATCCTCGGCCTGCCCGGCCAGCAGGCTGCCGACATCATGGGCGTCGGCCACGACGCGTACCGAAAGCGCCTGTCACGGGCCCGGGGAAGCATCCAGTCCTTCGTGTCGGCCCAATGTGGCCTCGTGAACGACGGCGCCGCCTGCCGGTGCACGCGACGCGTCGAACGCGCCATCGAAGTCGGCCGCATCGACGCCCGGACGCTGCGCTTCGCCGAGGCCAACGTCGCGACGATTCAACACTTGCAGGACGCCGGCGCATTGATGCGGGCTCTTCCGGAACTTGCCGGTGACCACGCCACGGTCACCCGACTACTCGAGCTCATCCCGACCGCCATGAACGACGACCGGAATAGTTAGGTGCCGTGGAGGGCTCGCAGTCAGGTCGGTGGCACGCAGCGGCGTCTGCACCAACGCCGCTGTCACGACGATCAACCGGGCGGGCCTTCTGTCGAGATGGTGACCTTCTGCCCTAGGAACCCTGTGTGCACGGTGATTGTCTCCAGGGTCAGGCTCGATATCTGCATCGAGTGAGGAGGACGACGATGACCGACGGCTCGATCGACGCTATCCCTTCGGAGGCCTGGGTCGAACCCGGCGTGCTCAACCGGGTCAAGCTGATTCTGGACGACGACAGGTGTCGTCATCAGGTCTATGACGAGATGGCCGACCAGCTTCGCTCCGTTCGGTGGGACGTTCCGGTCGAGCCGACGCTTCCGGCGATGTTCACGGCGCCCGACCCCGATCCGTTGGCCGTGGCGAAAGATCTTCTCGCGTTCGACCAGCACAGTGTGAAGGCACTGCATGTGCTGCGCGCGTGCCCGAAGAGGTCGATCAATTCGCTGATGGTGGAGATGATGCTCGACACCACCAAGCACATCGCGATCCCCGAGCACACCACGGCGCACCTCAGCCGATGAGCTCGGCACCCTTGAGCGTTCGCCGGCCGATTCGTTCACTGCGACAGGACTCAGCCGAGCGGCCGTACATCGTGATCTGGGAGGTCACCCGTGCCTGTGGCCTGGTCTGCCAGCACTGCCGGGCCGACGCTGTCCACGACCGTCACCCACGCGAACTGGACACCGCCGAGGGATTCGCACTGCTCGACGACATCGCGACCTTCGGGTCGCCCCGGCCGGTCGTCGTGCTCACCGGCGGCGACCCGCTGGAACGCACCGACCTCGTCGAACTGGTCGCGCACGGGTCGGCGGCAGGGCTGAGCATGGCGCTGTCGCCATCGGTCACGCCGCTGCTCACCAGGGATGCGATGGCCCGCCTGCGAGCTGCCGGTGCCTCGGCGATTTCGCTGTCGCTTGACGGTGCAACCGCTGCCACCCACGACGGTTTCCGCGGGGTGCCCGACGTGTTCGAC
>JBEBGV010000103.1:0-11424 GCA_040081265.1 Vicinamibacterales bacterium | reverse complement strand
TCCGCGCGCCCGACCGCGTCGGCGAGTCGCCGCCGCTTCTCGCTGGCGGCCGTTGCTGTGCCAAGGAGGCGCGAGCGAACGAGGCTCCGTTCCTCGTCGGTTCCGTGTTCAGGCGAGAGCCCATGGCGGAGCGTCTTCGGCCAACCGGAGACGTCACGATCGCCATCGAGCCATCCCATCAGCCACTTCCGAAGGCTCGTCCCGCCCTTGCCAACGCGCTGGTCGAGGAAGGCATCGGCGAGGGCACGCCCGACCGGCTCCAATTCGAGGAGATCGAACCGGGGGCCGCGGGCCAACCCCAGGCCACCGTCGACTCGAAGGGCACGCGTCGCGGCCTGGCGGTGCGTGTTTCGCACGTAGTTTGTTGCCTGACGCAATTGCTGGAACGACCACACTTCCGACTGGTCGTCACGGCCAAATGCCCGGCTTCCGAGGATGCGCCGGGAGCGTGTGGCTGAGTCCGAATTGGCGTCGTACTCAAGCTTGCACGCGAGCGCCTCGATGCCATGACAGATGGCCGTGGGTTTCGGCGGGTTCGCTCCGACGCGCGCCAGTTCCTCGTGGAGGGCAAGCGCTGCGACAGGCCACGAGAGTTGGCGCGCAAACCAGATGCGACCCAACTCCGGCACGACGAGTTCGCGATAGAACAGATCTGCCGACCGCAGGTCGAAGTCGAGCGAGAGCCGCTGCGACGACACTTGGGCCGGAACAGGTGCGAACCAATAGAGGGAACTCACGTACGACGTCTCAGTCCAGAGCCGACAGGAATGGTCATTTATGAATGCGGGCGTGATCTCGCCGCTGGAACCCTCAAGTCTTCTGTTCGCCTGGAGACGATGTAACGGGTTGCCAGCAACAAACGAAGCGCCCGTCTTGCATCACTCCACTCCGAGCGCGCGCTTGAGGCGTCCTTCCAGGCTCTTGCGTCGAGCGTCGAAGAACTTTGGAAACGCCGACATGCCGTCAGGCAGATGCTCCAGCGTCTCCAGGTCGTTCTCCGTCACGTACTGCTTCCTTTGAGCATCCGAGGTGAAGTGCGGACCTGTGAGCCAGTCCTTCGGCAGCTTCGCCTGCTTCTCCTGGTTCGGGCCTCCCGGCAGCAGTTGCACGTTGGGGATCGCGTCCGCCTTCGCGACATAGTCATCAACCTGCTCTGGTGGAACTCCCTCCTTCACTAGCTTTGCAAGGGTGAACCGAGAATGAGGGAATATGTGATCCTCGTGAAACGCCTTCGTCATGTCGAGACCGGGATACAACGTCGCGAGGATCGGGAACACACGGGGGCTCCCGTACTTCACGTCCAGAAGTTCGTTGATCTCCGCTGGCTCAAACCTGACGGACTTGCCCACCGCCGCCATCGCTTGCTCGATCTCGGCTGCGGGGAACACCTTCGTGCCATGGTCGCGGATGGTATCGCGGAGGCGCAACAGCAGCGTGTCCAGTCCCGAACCCCAGATGCCGCGCTTCAGCAGCGATCGAGTAACCCACTGACGAATCCTTTCTCGATCGGCCGCGTCGGCTGAGGACGTGACGTACCCTGAGGTGAGTTGACGCCTATGCAAGTAGTAGGCAAGGGGAATCAGGGCGCTGTCCGCACTTAACGTACGTCCAGTGTAGCCAAAGCTCTCCATGAGGCTCGCCGCATTCAGGAGCGCCGCTCTAATCGCCGGCCAGCTCTGCTCCATCAACGCCATGTTGGCTTTGGTGAAGTTCGAGACCTTGAATCCGATGCCGGACGCATCGATCAGCATGAGTCCAGCCTTCAGCACCAAGTCCTTTGAGAAGGAAAATGTCGCTCGAGTGCCGTTCAACTCCGTTACGAGCGTCCGCACTTCTTCTCGTGCGTCACGGTCGACCCACTGATTCGTCGCCATCGATAGCAGGAGGTCAGAGTAGGACAGCGTCGTTCCGCCACTGTTCACGCGCACGAAGATGTCCAGAACCTTGTTCGGGTCTTGCGACTCCTCCACAAATGCGTTGATCGAGTTGGTATCACGGACGGCTCGGTACAGCTGGTAAAGCACGTTGAAGGGGCTGCTGCCGGAGAGCCTCCGCTGCTCTAGCTGCTTCATGATCGCCGGACCGGAGTCGTCAAGGTCAAGAACGTCTCGCACCAGGAACCATTGATTGGGTGCGCCGTCGGCCGGCCGGGCCTCGTCTTCGGTCAGGAACGCGAAGTCGTAGGACATCCCCAATTCGTCGACGTCGGCGGCGCCGAGCAAATTCAGATACAGCCGCTTCTTCGGATATGCGTCGGGATTGGTGTACCACTTGCGCGGTTGCCTCTCCGAGTGGCTTCCGTATAAACCGATATTGAGGGCAGTGAGGCGCTGCTGTCCGTCAAGAATCGCTGTTATCCCTTGGCCGGCGGGTACCTTCTTGACGGCTGCAAACGGGTGATGGCGCTCGTGGTAATCAGTGATGAAGCCGTAAAACGTAAATTGCGTCGCGTTCTGCGGTAGGACCTTCCAGAACAGAAACGCGCCAATCGGATAACCCCTCATGAGGCTGTCGAACAAGCGGCGGATCTGCTCCGTCTTCCAGACGAACTCTCTCTGAATTGCTGGGAGTACGTACTCGGAGTTGTGGATCCCTTGAAGCACTTTCGCGACGGGGACTGCTGGCTGAAACACGTTCGCTCCTTTGGCGTCGACACCGTGGCACACGACGGCGGCTCACGATCCTCACTCATGTAATCTTCGGACCGAAGACCATGTCATAGGCGCGGCCGATCGCAATGGGTTGCCATTCCGTTTCGACCAGTTGCTCAAGCCGGCACCCGTTCGCGGACTCAAACGTCTGAATGTCCCACGCGACCGCTACGAGCGCGTCGAGCCATTGCACTCCGTCAAGCGGTTCAGGCAGGTCGAGGTGTTGCCGCACCTGGCTGTCGAAAGCGGGACCGATCCGCCCACCTGTGACAAGCTTCACCGCCTTCGTGATGCCCACGGCCCTGGCAGTACCGATCGTCGGCAAATCGCTGAAGATGTCCCACAGTTCGAGCAACGCACCGCGGCGGGCGGAACTCAGGTTCGGAACATCACGGACGGTCTCCTGACCCAAGATCTTCAGGGCAGGCAGTGCCTCCGCGAGTACGTCATCAAGGCACCGTGTTCCCGCGATCGCTAAACCGCGTGGCAGGCGGACCCTCCGCCCCTTGGTCGTGCTGCGTACCGCCTGCCATTTCGCCAGGACGCGTCGGCACTGTTCCACCGTCTCAGGTGCTACCAGCGGATGGCTGGCCAACGTGTTCATCCAGTCGCGCCAGTCGCGTTTGTAGCGCGGCTTGAAGGCCTTCAGATCAGCCCGCACCTGAGCGACGGACTTTCGCGATAGCGGCCCGAGCGCATCAGGACCCACATTCCGGCGCCGGGTTAGGTCGGTCCTGACCATGTGGGTTCAGTAGTACTCCCTGACGTAGCCATATGCTCGATCGAACAACTCTTGGTCCTGATGGAGCCTGTACTTGAACAGAGTCTTTCGTAGCGCCAGCTTGACCTCGCGCTCGCCGGCATGAGTGCTTTGCCAGCCATCGAAACGGACAATCCGAACGATCTCGTCGATGTCGTTCACGACGCGTTCGACGATGATTGGGGTTTCCGGATTCCGAGCCTCTTCGAAGAGCTTCGTAAGTGCAGCTTTGCCTTGGGCCTCGCGCTCGATCGGCGGCGCCGCGCGCTCGGCTGAGACGACGTCGCGCGCGAGGTTCAGGAGTTCCTTCAGAAACTCCACGCTCGTCAAGAGTCCTTGCTCGTGTCGTTCCTTCAGGGCCTCAAGCCGCTCGCCGAGGTCCTTGAAGCGCGGGTCATGAAGACGCTTTCGGAGCCATCGAGAGACCTTGATCTCGATCTCCTTCGCCTTCTTGCCAGGGTCAGGAGCGCCGAGTACCGCTTCCAGGAGGTCGGCATCGAGCACGAGCGTCTCGAGGTCGTCGCGGACGGCGTCCACGTGCACGTGCTCGTGAATCAGTTCGATCGTCTTCGGCCCAAGCGCGTGCCACAAAAGGCGACCCGTCCCCGTCGAAGGTCGCACGGACTCATAGACGTGCGTGAGCCACCGGTAGTCAGTCTCGTAGGCGCTGAGAACGGGGTCGGGCGAGACGGCCTCCCACAAACGCGCCAGGTAGCTATAGTCGGCCGCGTAGTGGTCCCGGGTGTCGTTGTTCGGCAGGCATGCCTGCGCAGCCATGAGGCCTTCGTACCCGGTGACGGCCCGATCCAAGCCAGGGAAGTACGCGAGGCACTTCTGAACTGCTTCGGGGAGGCGGCCGGACAGCTCGTTGATGTTCTTGACGACTCGGGTGATCCCCTCCTCGTCGAACTGAATCGCCCGCGCGACATCGTCGAACACTCCGAGGTAGTCGACGATGAGGCCGTGCGTCTTGGCCTCGCCGTAGGGCCGATTCGTGCGGCAAATCGCCTGGAGCAGCGTGTGGTCTCGCAGCGGCTTGTCGAGATACATCGCCTGAAGGATCGGTGCGTCGAAGCCTGTGAGCAACTTTGAAGTGACGATCAGGATCTTCAGCGGGTCGGCCGGATCGCGAAACCTATCGAGGAGCTTTTCCTCGGCGTCACGGTCGCGGCGGTAGGCCGCGTAATCGTCCTCGCCGCTGTTGACGGTCATAACGACGTCCGAGACCTCCGGCGGCAGGTGCTCGTCGAGCGCTTTCTTGTAGAGCACACAGCTTTGTCGGTCGAACGTCACGACCTGGGCACCGAAGCCGTTGGGCGCAATCTTCTCCTGATAGTGGGTGGCGATATCGGCGCAGATCCTCTGGATCCGTTCCGGAGCCTTCACGAGGACCGCCATCTTCGCGGCGGTCTGAGCAAGTCTGTCTCGATCCAAGTCGCTGAGGCTGCCCGTCAGCTCCCTAAACGCCTGGTCAATAGCCTCCTTGTCAATGTGCAGCTCCAGCAGCCGCGGCTCGAAATGCAGCGGCATCGTCGCGCCATCGCGAATCGACTCTTCGAAGCCATATCGGCTCATATAGCCGGCCTTGTCCTCTTCGGCACCGAAGGCGTAGAAGGTGTTTCGATCCGCTCGGTTAATCGGCGTTCCGGTGAGCCCGAAGAGAAACGCGTTCGGTAGCGCTTCTCGCATCTTCCTCCCGAGGTCGCCTTCCTGCGTACGGTGCGCCTCGTCCACCATCGCAATGATGTTGCTGCGGTCGTTCAGCACGCCGGCCTCGGCAAACTTGAAGATTGTGGTGATGATGATCTTGCGCGTGTCCTGCGTCAGCAGGCGCTGCAGCTCGGTCCGACTGTCGGCCTTCACGAGATTTGGAGTATCTGCGGAGTAGAAGGTGCTCGAGATCTGGCTGTCGAGGTCTATCCGGTCCACCACGATCATCACCGTGGGATTTTTCAGGGCCGGATGGAGCCGCAGCTTCCGCGCTGCGAACAGCATCAGGAGGGACTTACCGGATCCCTGGAAATGCCAGATGAGGCCCTTCTTCGGATGGCCGGCGACGACGCGCTCGACGATCTGGTTCGTGGCCTCGTACTGCTGATGGCGAGCGACAATTTTGATACGGCGTTTCTTCTTGTCTGTGGCAAACGCGGTGAAACTGGCGAGGAGATCCAAGACGACGTTCGGCCGCAGCATCGAATCGACGGCCTGTTCGATGCGCTTCAGCGCCGGCGTTTCGCCGTCCGCCTCGATCCGCCAGGGTCCCCATAAATCCAGCGGCAGACCGATGGAGCCATAGCGGAACTCCTTACCCTCGGTGGCGATCGAGACGACGTTCGGGACGAACAGCTCGGGGACGTTGCGTTCGTAGTCCTCGTGGATCTGAACCGCCGCGTCGAACCAGCTCTGGCTCGCCCGGACCGGCGTTTTTGCCTCGATCACGATGAGCGGAACGCCGTTGACCAGCAGCACCAGATCGGCACGCTTCTCGCTAGCACCAGCGCGGCACGTAAACTGCGTGGTGACGACGTACTGGTTGCGCTCGAGGTCGTCGAAGTCGACAAGCCGGATGGTGACGTGCTCGCCGCGGTCGCCGAACGGCATCGACCGTTCGCCAATGAGCCAGGCGGTAAACTCCTCGTTTGCCTTGACGAGGCCGTCGCTCCGGACGCCCATGAGGATGGCGCGCAGCCGGTGCAGCACATCGTCCGCCCGGTCGGGTTGAGCAGCGATCTCCGGGTTGAGCCGAATCAGCGCATCGCGGAGGTGATCTTCGACAAGGACTTCGTGCGGCTGTCTGGCAAGGTTCTGGGGAGCGAGGAAATGCCAGCCATGACCAGAGACTCGGCCCTGCCGGCGCGCGAGACCTGGACCGACCGCCGTGTGATGCGTTATTCCGCCGCACAAACGGTCGCGGATGAAACCTTCGACGGTATTGGCCTCATTGAAACTGCTCATACTCCAGCCGCCTTACTAAGCACGGTGGCCTTGATGCCTCCGGCAGCCTTTGCTCGCTCTGCCGCACCCCCAGCCGCCAGTCGCAGTTTACTCACACTCTCCATCAGGTGTTTCTGCTTGTCGACTGACGGTGCGAAGAGCCGGTGCGCTCGAATATCCTGGCCATTGACCTTCCAAATGCCATTCGACGATTTGGCGCGAGCGCTCAATCGTGCGTGCACGCTCGGCAAGTTCCACTGCGTCACTGCAAATTCCGGCAAGATCTTCTTGGGGTCAAATCGAAGTCTAATGAGGAGATCAGGATAGAAGAGGTCGTCATAGGAGCGATCGGTCAGGCCAGCCTTTCCGCACAGATGGCGATTGCCGTTCCCGCGAATCACAAAGACATCTCCCTGTCTCACGAAGAACTGACGAGCAACTGAAGGGTCGATCTGTGCGTGTTTGATGCAGCCAGACGGTTCAAATACTCCCGCGCTGACAGCACTTATGCTTACAGTCCTCAAGCCAGCTCCATCGGCGTTTGCAGCTGGCGACACCCCGTTTCGGGGCGGCTCGATGAGGAGCTCTGCGACTCTCTCGAGGGCGTCGTTCGGAGCTCGCTGAATCGTGTCTTCAACGAGCGCATTCGCGGTCGCGTGAAGTGAATGACCTAAGGTGCGCAGCGACTGAATCAACGACTCCGCCTCGCGTAGAACATCAGTGACTCTTCGCTGCTCGTCTAGGGGGGGCAGCGCGAACTCCTCCTTCGCCAGAGTCTTCCAATTTATCGTGGGCGACAGCGAGCCGACCGAGATTTCCTTCGCGCGCTCCATAAAGAGATCGCTCTGCATGAAGAAGGGAAGGAATCCGGGCACGACGACGTCAGGCTTCGCTCGAAGCACCATCGCGTGTGCGGAACAGATGCCGTCGAAGTGAGCGACCCCGAGTTTGCGCTGATACACGCGGCGACGCCCAAAGATGATGTCCCCGGCGCGAAATCGCAGTTTCGTTGCCTCGACATCGCCCGGGGAACCCCAGCGCCGGATCGTCAGGGAGTCAGAGTCGAGGTGCTCGAGACCGACGTAATAGTCAACGTTCGCCTCCGATGGATTGTCGACGCGGTCGTTGACGATCGTTGCAATTTCGTCGAAACGAAAGGTTCGCGAGTCGTTCCTGGAAGCCGCGTCAGACATCCGCGACCTCTTCACCCACGGCGCTGTCGAGCATCTCGACGAGCGTGTCGATCTCCTGCCACAAACCCCGGCCGGCGGCGTCGAATTCGGCCCACGCCGTCTTCAGATTTTCCTCGCCGTCACTCCGTACATCGGCGCCAGCCGGCCTGACGTAGCGAGGAATCGAGAGGTTCGCGTCCTTAGCGAGCACCTCTTCAACCGTCACTACCTTGGCGAAGCCGGGCTTGTCATCAAACGCCTGGTAGGCAGCGAGGATGCGCTGCTGGTGCGTCGGATTCAGGAAGCTTTGAGCCCGCTCGCGCGCGACTTCGTGCACAGCGTCGATGAACAGAATCCTGCGTTGACGCACGGGCGGCTTCCGAGTGCGGCAGACTACGACGCAGGCTTCCATTGGCGAGTTGTAGAAGAGATTCGGGCCGAGGCCGAGGACGCACTCCAGAAGGTCGAGCTCCACCAGCTTTCGCCGCATCTCGGACTCTTCGTTTCTGAAGAGCACTCCGTGCGGGAACAGGATGGCGCATCGCCCTGACTCCGGATCGAGGCTCTTCAGAATGTGCTGAAAAAACGCGTAGTCCGCGCGTCCTTGTGGAGGTGTGCCGAGGAAGTTGCGTCCCCAGGGGTCGTTCTGCCAGGCCTCTCTATTCCACTTCTTGATCGAGTACGGAGGATTGGCGAGGACGACATCGAAGGTACGAAGGCGGTCCCGTTCGATGAAGGCGGGGTTGCTGAGCGTGTTGCCGGCGATGATTTCGAAATCCTCGACTCCATGGAGGACAAGGTTCATCCGCGCGATAGCAGCCGTGATGTGTATCAGTTCCTGGCCGTAGAGGCCGAGTGTGCGTACATCGCCACCGCGACGCTTGACTTCTGCGAGTGAGGAGATAAGCATCCCGCCCGTGCCGACCGTCGGGTCGTAGATGCGCTCGCCCGGCAGCGGTTCGAGCATCTGCGTCATCAAATGCACGAGCGTGCGGTTGGTGTAGAACTCCTGCGCGGTGTGGCCGCTGTCGTCTGCGAACTGCTTGATTAGGTACTCGTAGGCATTGCCCAGCTCGTCTTCGGGTACTGCCGTCAGGCCAAGTTCGTGCTGCGAGAAGTGCTCGATGAGATTCTTCAGCGTCTCGTCTGGCATCTGCGCCTTGTCGGTCCACGCCGCATTACCGAAGATTCCGGCCAGGCGCTTCGGATTGGCGGCTTCGATCGCGCGGAAGGCGTTAAGCAACGCCCGTCCCACATCGCGCGATGCGGCGCGCACGTCGGCCCAATGGGCGCCTTCAGGAATCGCGAAGCGGTCGTCGGCGGTCGCGCGGGCATAGGCGGCGTCCCTGGTCTCGTTCAGAGCCGCTCGGTGCTCTTCATCCCACACGTCCGAGAGGCGCTTAAAGAAGAGTAGGGGGAAGACGTACTGTTTGTAGTCGCCCGCGTCGATCAGCCCGCGCAGCAGCTTGGCCGCGCCCCAGAGGTGAGACTCGAGGTCCTGCTGACTCAGATGCTCCGCCGACTTGCTCATGAGAGCCACCCTCCCTGAAGGAGGACCTCACGTAGCCGATCCTCGGCCGCACGTGTCTCGCCTATCGCCTGCTTGAACGCGGCAACCGCCTCGGGAAGCGGCGGATCATTCTCACCAGCGGACCGCACCACGTAGCGCGAGATGTTCAGCGTCCAATCTTCAGCCGTGATCTCATCGACGCCGACGACTCTTGCACGACTGGCGACGTCCTCGAACGCGCGCATCCACGCGACGATCTGGGCGGCGTGTTCCGGGTCGAGGAAGTTCTGCGCGCGACCCTTGCGAAACAAGCTGGAGGCGTCAACGATGAGCACCTTACCCTTCCGGGCACTAGGCTTTGCCAGACGGAGGACCACAATCGCCGGTGCGAGGCCGGTGCCGTAGAAGATGTTCGGTGCAAGGCCGATGACCCCCTCGATTAAGTCGTGCTCCAATAGAGCCTGACGAATCCGGCCTTCGGCGTCCTCGCGGAACAGCGCGCCCTGTGGAAGCACCACCGCCATGCGGCCGGACAGGGCAGCCATTGATGCGACCATGTGCTGCACCCAAGCGTAGTCGCCGTAGCTTTCCGGCGGCAGGCCAAACCGCGTGCGGCCCCAGGGATCAGATTCCCACACATCTCGTCCCCACTCCTTCAGCGAAAACGGAGGGTTGGCGATGACGCAGTCGAATGTCGCCAGGCCACCAGTGGCCGAATCGGTGAAAGCCGGACTGCGGAGTGTGTCCTCTCGGATGATCTGAAAGTCCTCAACGCCGTGCAGAACGAGATTCATCCGCGCGATGGACGCCGTGGTGAGGTTCTTCTCCTGGCCAAAGATCTTCCCGAAGAACGTCCGCGCATCGCCGCCCGCGCGCTGCACGTGCTCGATGGCGCCGAGGAGCATACCGCCCGTGCCGCACGCCGGGTCGTAGATGGTCTCGCCGGCCTTCGGGTCGAGGAGCTCCACCATCATCCGGACGACGCTGCGGGGCGTGTAGAACTCGCCGGCCTTCTTTCGCTTGGTGACGTCGGCGAATTTGCCGATCAGGTATTCATAAGCATCGCCGAGGACGTCCGTGCTGACCGCTTCGTTCCCGAGCGACGCGCCGGAAAGCCCCTCTATGAGGTCCTTGAGGATCTCGTCCGTCAGCATCTCCCGGTTGCCCCAGTCGGCCGCGCCGAACACGCGATAGAGGGTGTCGGGGTTCGCGCGCTCGATCTCACGCATGGCGTACGAGAGCGCGGCGCCCACGTTGGCCGGGGTTTCCCGAACGTCGCGCCAGTGGCAGCCCTCTGGGACGTTGAAGCGGTGAACCTCTGGGAAGTCGACAGGTTCGGCGTCCCCGAAGAGCACCGCGGCATCTGCCGTCTCCTCGTCCCAGACATCCGAGATGCGCTTGAAGAACAGCAGCGGCAGGATGTACGCCTTCCAGTCGGTCCGGTCCACGGCGCTGCCGCGGAGGATCTCGGCGCATTCCCACAGATGTGATCTCAGATCCTGCGTCATTTCTCTCGTTTCGGTTGTCGTCGGCCAATCGAGGCGCGGGCTAGCTCAGGCGCCGGTTGCTTCTGCTCTGGCCCTAAGGAATCCAGGCCCATCGAGCCGGATTTGCTGGTCGAAGCCGTCCCCGCCAAGCATGCGCACAGTCCAGAATACCGAACGATGCGACAGGTTAGGTCACACAGTTTAGGCCTTCGGGGGCTTCAAAGACGGCACGTTAACGGGCGGGCTAGGTGGCGACGTCGTGGGAAGCGACTGCTCGGGCGATCACGTTCTGGGTATCGCATACCCGAAAGTCGTTCGGAAGTACGCCTCATTCGTCACGATTCCGCCAAGAAACGCGCAGTCAGACATGGCACTGGCCGTGAAGCAGTCAGATGCGGCGGAGTGTCGCCAATCCCAGGAGCGCCCATGCCCTCGCGTCGACAGCAACCCGACACCAAATCGCCCACCGGAGGTCCAACGTCGGCGCGCTCAGGTCACGCCCCTCGCGCGGGCCAGAACGGACGTATCCCTGCTCCGACAGACGCAACCACGAAACGCTGGCGCCGGGATGTTCGAACGCGGGCGGTTCGTTCGGCGGTTTCCGCGACCGCTATGCTCCGTTGGTCGCCGTCTTTAATGGAGGTCCTCCTCGAGGAGCTGTACGTGGACGACGGCCTCGAGGGATTGCTCGGGAAGCCGCCAAAGGAATTGCAGGTACGGCAGTACCCACAGGCCATCGCGGCTGCGCTCATATTGCGTCATAGCTGGCGCGCTGACGATCTCGCATGCATCCTCGAAAGACTTGGCATGACGAACGGAAGGAAATCCACGTTCGCCCGCCCGTCGCCAAAAACGACACGGAAGCGAGTAAATTTTTCCAGCTGATCGCGGCTCGATCCTGGTCGCCCAA
>JBEBGV010000042.1:0-39300 GCA_040081265.1 Vicinamibacterales bacterium | reverse complement strand
CGCAACGTCACGCTAGGCCCCCTCACCGCTCCCTACACCGGCACCGTCGACTTCGATCGCGTCTACTACTCGGCCGGCTCGCGCCAGGAACGCCTCCGCGAAACCGCAACTGCGCGCGTCACCTTCGTCTTGCGCGAGCGCGTCGCCAACGCCGCCATTCCAGTCAATCCCCTCGGCCTGACTATCACCGACGTCCGCATCGACCAGGCCTTCAGGTGAGCGGGTTCCAATTCTGGTTGGACTCGCTCATAGCTTCCGGTGTGCGGCAATATGCCTGACCTCCGTCGAGCTACGTCCTGTGTATTATCCCGCGACGCACCGCCGTTTGGACCGCCGCTGTCCGGTCTCTGGCATCGAGCTTGGCCAGAATATTTCGAACGTGGACGTAGACCGTACTTTCGCTGATCCCAGCCGCTTGCGCGATCTCTTTGTCGCGCAGACCCGCGGCGATGAAGTTGAGGATTTCCGCTTCGCGTGGGGTCACATGAGGTCGGCCTGCCCGTTCGGCCAGCCTCGCCTTGACGGCGCTGTTGAGCAGGGGAGTCTGACTGCCGTGAACGTTTCGAATCACGCCCAGGAGATCGTCTGAGATCGTGTTCTTGAGCAGGTAGGCGCTGGCCCCCGCTGTCACTGCCTGGTAGATATCTTCATCGCCTGCGTACATCGTCAGGACAACGATCTTCGCACTAGGGACTGCACCTCGAATCGCGCGAATGGCGTTGACTCCGCTCATTTTGCCCATCTGCAAATCCACGAGCGTGATGTCAGGTCGCAGCTTCTTGAAGAGCCGCACACACTCTTCGCCGCTGGCCGCGGAGCCGACCACCTCCATGTCCGGCTGTTGGCTGATGATCAGCCCAATGCCCTCGCGCACCAGACGATGGTCGTCAGCGTACAGAACGCGGATGCGAGAGTGCTCGGTCACGATCCCTGCGCTTCAAACCCGACGGTGGCTTCGATGCACGTACCCTGGCCAGGAGTCGAGTCGACCGTGCACACGCCGCCGACATCTTCCGCTCGCTCCTTCATCATGGTGAGCCCGCAATGGCGCTCAGAGAGCGCGTTCGAATCGGGCGGATCAAATCCGCATCCGTCATCAGTCACGCGCAGGCGCAGTGAATCGACGCCGAACGCCAGTTCGATAGTGACCGTGGTGGGCCGCCCGTGACGAACAGCGTTGGTGATGGCTTCCTGACCAATGCGAAGCAGCTCGCGCTCGGCCCGGGAGGAGCACCCCTGTGCGGTTCCAGTGCTTGTGAACACAACGTGCACTCCCGTGTCCGTCACGAGGTGATCCGCCATGCGCTGGATGGCAGAAACGAGGTCGTATCGCTCAAGGCTCGGCGACCGGAGGTGCCAGATCAGGTCTCGCCCCTCGTCGATGTGTTCGTCAATCCGGCGACGGAGCTGAACGAGACGATCTCGCATGCCCCCGGTGTCTTGACTCTCCGCCAGCGCCTGACATTGGAGTGCAACGCCGACCATGCTCTGGAGCAGCGTGTCGTGAACCTCACGACTGACCCGTGCACGTTCGGCCAGCATGATCGCGAACCGTTTGCGAGCCTGTGCCAGGCGAATGTGCCAGGTCGCCCATGACGCCGAAGCGATGACCCCCGCCAGTAGCAACGGGAACCAGGCGGTCTGATACAGGCGGGGAGCGACCGAGAACTCCACCGCATCGCCGCTGTCAGTCCACTTCTCGCCTTCTCGAGCAGCGACGACACGGAAGACGTAGGAGCCGGCCGCAAGATCGGAGTACTCCGCCTCAGGTGTCGCACCGCCCTCTCTCCAATCGCGATCGAAGCCGTCGAGGCGATAGCGAAAGCGAACGCGTTCAGGAGTCGTCAGGTCAAGGGCCGCCCATGCCAGGTGAACACGCTTTGTCCCACCGATGAGACTCAGTGGGCCAGTCGTGTCCATCGGACGGTCGTCGGCGGCTACCGATGTCAGGCGCACCTGCACCGTGCCGTGGCTGGGCGTGGTCGAGTCGGGATCCACGATGGCGACGCCCTCGTCGGTTGTGAACCACAGATGACCGTCAGGGCTCTGGACGCCCACCCCGTCACTGAGCGCGCGAATCGTCCCAGGCAGACCGTCGAAGACACCATAGTTTTCCAGAAGGAGGCGGTGGGGCATCGCGAGTGCGTCCTGGAAACTTGGGCGGGACACGCGGACCCCTCCGCGCTCGAGGCCAAGCCACAGGACGCCTTGCGCGTCTTCGACGATCGTCCTGACCCGGCGAACGCCGCCGATCCTGACGGAGTCGACGTGTCCGTCCACGATGCGGCTCAGCCCGCTCGTGCTGCCGAGCCAGATGACGCCTGCCGCGTCCTCGTAGATGCTGCGATAGGCTGTGCGGTCGAGCCCATCCTCTGAGCTGTACCGACGAATGTCGCCGTCTTCGCTCCGAAGTTCGACTCCGCGTTCGTTGACCAGCCACAGCCGCCGCCGCCGATCCACGTGCAAAACCGTTCCTGCCACGCCGCGGAGTTCAGGGGAAAGCTCCAGAACGTCTAGTCTGCCGGCGCCAAATCTGCAGAGCCCGAGGCTCGTGTCGTAGAGCCACAGCGTACCGTCGATGCTCGACGCGAGTGATGTCACTTGGAGAAGCGTCGCTCCCCAACTCGGCTCACGCGCAACGCCGGCGCGCGTGAGGTGCTTGACACCCTCACTCGTCGCAACCCAAACAGTGCCGTTCGCTTCCGCCAGCACGCTGCGAATCTGCGCGCCTGGGAAGTAGGTCGTCGCGCGTACCCACTCGTTCCCGTGCCGGACGAATCGAACGAGCCCGTCGATCGTACCAACCAACATCTGCCCAAGAGCGTCGCTGGCAAGAGCTGTCGGACCACTCACGCCCCTCAGCGTGCGAACGCTGCGCGGAGTGAGTCGGTATAGCCCCCCGTTTGATGTCACCCAGATGTTCTGATCGCGGTCTTCGAGGACCGAGACCACCGCTTGGCTGAGAAGGCGGGTACGAATCACCTGAGTTTCATCGCGCCCGCCAGGAGCCACGCGCCAAAGGCCCGTGAGAAGCGTCCCTACCCAGATCGTCCCGTCGCGGCCGCAAAGCAGCCTCAGTCCCGCGCCGACGGCTGGTGGCAGCCGATGTTCTGGAGCCCTATCAATGACACGGAACCCGCGCGTGGCGTCAGTGGTGACGATGTGGCCATCGCTGTCCTTGCATAAGGACTGACCGATCGAATTGTCAGTAGAATGCGCGTCCACGAGCTCGAAGCGAGCCCCACCAGCGCGCCTGCGGAAAATCGCTTCGCGCGTGCCCACGAAGAGGCTCCCAGTGGCGTCGGGGAGTGCGCTGAAAACCGGGCCGTCCGGCAGGCCGTCAGTGACCGGTGTTCGCGTCCAACGTTCGGCCTTGAAACTGAACAGTCCCGCTCGCGTGCCGACCCAGAGCGTCCCGGCATTGTCCTGGACCATGGCCAGCACGCCGCCTGCCGGTAGCCCCTCACGTGAGGAGTAGTTCCGGACACTCGTTCCGTCCACTCTCGACACGCCACCTTCTTCAAAGCCGATCCAGAGGATGCCGGCCCGATCCACGAACAACGTTCGAACGTTTGTACCGGCAAGAGGCGCGGCGGCGAGGCTCGACCAACGCTGAAACGTGAATCCGTCGAATCGTGTGAGGCCTTCATTCGAACCGAGCCAGAGGTAACCGGCACTGTCCTGGGCTGTCGCCATGATGAGTTCGGTCGGCGATCCTCCAAACCTCTCCCACCGTGTGATTCCGAAGTCGTCCAGCGCGCCGTCGGATGAGAGTGCACCCTGGCCAATGACCGGCGTGACCAGAGCCACAGCAAACACCCCGACGAGAGCGAACAGCGCGCCAAATGTGGGGCGGGTCATGGAGCTGACGTCCTCAAAACCGAGACTGTAGCAGATGCCGTTTGTCCACGCTGGCAATTCTCGCAGTGTCGCTGCTACTTAATCCTATGTATTTGCAGGACCCCGTTCCTGCCTTACCCTACCCACGCCTCAGCGGTCGAACCCGGTCGGAGAGCTGATGACACTTGGAACCGCTGGCGAGGAGGTAGCTGTGCGCACTGACGTGGGTCGCGGTACGTGGGTAGGTAACGTCGGAGTGGGACTGGTGGCAGTCGCGCTGTTGGCGAGCGTCGGTGATGTCGTGAAGGCTCAGGCCCCTGGCCGCGGTGGCGCGCCGGCCGCCGCCCCACCGTCCGCTCAGGCGAACGCGGCCATCGATCTCACCGGCGAGTGGGTCGCCGTCGTGACTGAGGACTGGCGGTGGCGAATGGTCACACCTCCTAAGGGTGACTACGCAAGCCTGCCTCTCAATCCCGACGGTACTAAGGTCGCTGACACGTGGACAACGGCGATGGACGGCCAATGTCAGGCCTTTGGCATGGCGGGCTTGCTGCGTCAGCCAACCCGGCTACGCATCTCGTGGCAGGATCCGCAGACCCTCAAGCTTGAGACCGACGCTGGCGTGCAGACACGACTATTGCACTTCGATCAGAGCGCAAGGCGGCCCGCCGAGCGGTCTTTGCAGGGTTTCACACTCGCCGAGTGGGAGCGACCAGTTCGGGGCGGTGGCGGAGGGGGTGGTGGCGCCGCCCTCCCCGCCGGTGCCCGAGGCGGTCAGCCACCGGCGCCGCTGCCTGCGATCGGCAGTCTCAAGGCAACGACAACGATGCTTCGCTCTGCTTGGTTGCGAAAAAACGGCGTGGCTTACAGCGAGGGCGCGGAGGTGACTGAGTTGTTCGATCGCTACTCGCTACCCAACGGGGACCAGTGGTTCAGCGTTTCGACCATCGTGCACGACCCCAAGTACTTCACCCAGGATGTCGTCGTCAGTTCCCACTTCAAAAAGGAACCCGACGGCTCTAAGTGGAACCCTGCGCCGTGCCGCGCTGTGCCGTAGGAGACGCGACGGCTCGAAGGGTCTTTGTTCGGACGTTGATAACGGGGCCTGGCGGCCTCGACAGATCGGAGGTCTTATGCGGGCAGTAGTGTTCATCGCGGCAGGACTCATGTTGATGGTGGCGGTGCCGGCGTTCGCCCAAGTTGATATTTCGGGCGAGTGGGCGCGTGATAATCACGAGGACCAACCCCATCGGGCACCTGGTGCGGAACTGGGTGACTACACAGGCATGCCAATTAACGCGGCAGCCAGACGCAAAGCGGAGAGTTGGGATGCATCCATCCTGTCTCAACCCGAACAGCAAGCCAAGCCGCATCCCGCCCAGTACTCGATGCGCGGTCCCGCCCCGAATTTCGTCGTCAGGAAGATCCTTGACCAGGTGACCGGTCAACTGATCGCCTACACGATTGCTGGGACGTTCGGACGCTCCGACCGAACGATCTGGATGGATGGGCGTAAGCATCCCGGCGAGCACGCTGAGCATACCTACGGCGGCTTCTCGACCGGCGAGTGGAACGGCCGTACGCTGAAGGTGACCACCACGCATATGAAGACAACCTTCATCAATCGCAATGGTGTACCAAGCAGCTACAAGGGGACGATGATTGAGTTCTTCACCCGCCATGGCAATCGGTTGACTCAGTTCACCTGGATCGACGACCCGGTCTATCTCGAAGAGCCGTTTGTCCGAAGCAACGACTACGTCGTTCGAGAGGATCAGCACACCGGTCCCGCTATCGGCTTTGAAACCGTGGACGAGCTCGGAGACAAGCCTCGTGGATGGGTGCCGCATTGGCCGATCGGCACGACCCATCCTGAATTCGCCGAGAGATTTGGTCTGCCGTTTGAGGCAACGCGGGGAGGCAGAGAGTCCCTCTACCCTGAGTACGTGAAGAAAATCGAACAGATGAAAGCCGACGCAGGCGCCAAGCGGGGGTCCAAGTGAAGAGAGCCAACACCCTGATGTCCATTGCGGCCGCGGCTGTCGCGTTGACTACGGCGATGCACGCGCAGCAGACGCAGCTGACCCGCGCTGAACAGTCTATCGTTGCGCGGAGCATGGAGCAGCCCCAGCCGAGCGCGTACCCCGTCCCGATGCCGCCAGGCGTCAATCTCGAGGTGCTTCCGGTTCTGGGAAACGTCTATCTGATAGCCGGCCCCAAGAGCAACGTCGTGGTGCAGGTGGGTGAAGAAGGTGCCTTCGTCGTCGACAGCGGCGTTGCCGAAGATAGCGACCAGATCATCAAAGCCATTGGTGTGTTGACTCCTGCGGCAATCAGCTACATCGTGACGACGAGCTTCGATCCCGAGCACTTCGGCGGCAACGAGAACCTGGCCAAAGCAGGAGTAAATCCAACCCTCAACAGGCCCAACCTTACCGGACCGGGCTCTCAGGAGCCCCAAGGCTTTGGGGGTCAGCCCGGGCGGCAGGAGGGTGCCATCATTCTGTCCCACGAAAACACGCTGAACCGCATGAGCGCGCCGACCGGTGAGAAGTCCGCTGTGCCTTTTGCGTTCTGGCCCTCGAATACGTTCTTCACCTCGAAGAAGACCCTCACGTTCAACGACGAACCGATCGAGTTGCTCAACCCACCCGCGGCTTATACCGATGGCGATGTCATGGTGTTCTTTAGGCACTCCGATGTCATTGCCAGCGGCGATGTGATCAACACCTACGGCTATCCAGTGTTCGATCCCAAGCGCGGCGGCTCCATCCTAGGCGTGCTGTCGGCACTCAACGATATCGTGGACATCGCTATCCCCAGGTTCAATCAGCAGGCCGGAACTCGAATCGTTCCAGGCCACGGTCGGATCCTGAACGAGGCAGACGTCGTCGAGTACCGCGACATGGTGACGATCATCTACGAACGAATTAAGTTGGGCATCGACAAGGGCATGACCCTGGCGCAAATCAAGGCGCAGCAGCCAACGCTCGACTATGACGGGCTGTATTCGATTCCCGCCCTCACCGGGGACATGTACGTTGAGGCTATCTTCAACGACGTGAAAGCCATACGTCCGGCGACTCGGAGGTAGTCAAATGATGGCTGCCTGGGGGCGAATCGCACTATGGGCCGTCCAGATCGTTACGGCGCTGGCGTTCCTGGCCGCGGGCTTCGCAAAGCTGACCGCTGCTCCTGCAATGGTGCAGATGTTTGCCACTATCGGCGTGGGCCAATGGTTGAGGTACCTCACGGGCACAATTGAAGTGACGAGTTCCATCCTGCTGCTGTTTCCGTTTACAGCCACGCTGGCGGCTCTGGTCCTCGTCGGCACCATGCTCGGGGCAGTGTTGGCACACCTGACCATTCTCGACTCCAGTCCCGTTGCGCCGATTGTTCTCATGATCCTCTGCGGCGCCATCGGCTGGGGTCGCAGAGGGGCCTCCGCCGTCTGATACTCCTATGCGAATCCTTACCGTCATCGTTCTTACGTGCGCAGTAGCTCTGTCGGCTGGTGCTCAAACCAACACCAACACCAACACCAACACCATCTCGCTGCCTGAAGGCCACGAGTTCACCAATCCCGACCGCCACCCGTTCTCGCTTTCGCAGGACGGCACGCAGGTCACCTACCTGGCGAGGGCCACCTTGTTCGTGAAGAAGGTGACCGATCGCGAGCCGACGATGGTGTCTGGACCCTTGCAGGGGCGCGGCAAGACCAACCCAGTGTTCTCGCCGGATGGACGCTCGATCGTGTACTGGGCATCCGACGATTCCGTGCTCCAGCGCGTGTCGGTTGCCGGTGGAACCCCCGTCACCCTTGCGAAGGTCGATCAGCCGTCTGGGTTGAGTTGGGGAGCCGACGATCAGATTCTCGTCGGGCAGGGTGCCAAGGGCGTCGTGCGCGTCTCGGCGAATGGTGGAGTTCCGGTCAGTGTGCTGACCGTGATGGGCGGGGAGGTTGCCCATGGACCGCAGATGTTGCCCGGAGGCAATGCCGTGCTCTTCACGCTTGCGACCGGAGATCCGATCAACTGGGACCAGGCCCGAATCGTCGTGCAGACGCTCAAGGGTGGTCAGCGTACCACCCTTGGAGTGGGACGCGACGGGCGGTACCTTCCCAGCGGACAGTTGGTCTATGTGTCTGGCAGCACGGTCATGGTTGGCGCACTCGACATTCGCACGATGACGCTGACCAATCCGACGACCCTCGCCACTAATGTCCAGACGTCGCGCACGTCTGGAGCCGCGCAATTCAGCGTCTCGGCAAACGGAGTGGTCGCATATGTAAGGGCAACGGCACTGCCAATCAGCCTCGCGCTCGTTGGACTCGACGGTGCACGGACCGTCTTGGGAGAAGTTCCGGCGGGGACCACTGCACCTCGAGTCTCCGCTGATGGCAACCGGGTCACGTTTGCTGCCGCGGCGCAGATCTACGTGGCCGATATCAACAACGTCGCTGGGGCACGGAAGGTCATCTCGAACGGAACGTTTCCGCTCTTCAGCCCGGATGGGCAGTGGCTGGCTTTTGGGTCGCTCGGGACTCCCCGCGAAAGCGGACAGGAGGTGCTGTTCATGCAGCGCGCCGATGGTTCTGGCGAGGCGGAAGTCATTGCGAAACCTGCCCGCGCGCCAGAACATTGGCCGGCCGGCGACCAGGGCTTCACGTTCATCACGCACCGGGGTGGCGCGAACAACTACGACCTGTGGGTGTACTCAGTGAAGAACAAAGAGGTCGAGCCCCTCGCCGTCGTCAACGAGTCAGCGCAGCTCAGTAGTTCGTTCTCGCCGGACCGGAAGTGGGTGTCGTACATGTCAACCGAATCCGGTGACTGGCAGGTCTACGTCCAGCCGTATCCCGCCACCGGCGCCAAGTACCAGGTCACCACCCAGGGGGGCCGGTCACCCATGTGGGCGGGAAGCGATCGGTTGATCTATGACAACGACGGGCGCATGTTCTCGATTTCGCTGAATCTGGGCACACCGACGCCAACGTTTGGAAAGGCCGAGGCGATGCCTGTCGAGGGGTACATTCAGCCGCTGCTGAGGCGCAATTGGGATCTCACACCAGATCGCTCGAAATTATTGATGCTGTTCCGTCCCGGGCCACAAATCAACATCGTGGTGATTCGTTGAGGTGCCTATGTTCCACTACGGTGATTCCCAGGACGCAGAACCCCCGTCAGTCGGAGTGTCCAGACGAGTTGGGGAACATTTAACCTGATTGTGTTCTACGTTCTCGCGATTCGGGTCGGTCGCCTTGACCTTCGGCGGACCGATCATGCGCTGGTGTTCGCCGCCGGCTGGTTTTTGACCGCAGTCGGTCTGGCGATTGGGTTCGGTCGAATCTACGGCGGCGCCTGATGTGCCGCGCGCATTAGCCCGCGAGTCAGAGCCTACCTGATTCCATGTATGTGCACCGCTGCCGTCCTGCAGTATCCTGCGGCCATGTCTGCATACCGTGAATCGCGTCGAACCCTTCTGAAGTCTGGTGCCGCTGCGGCCGTAGCCGGCGGCGCCGCCTTGCTAGGTGCTTCCTCAGCGCCAGCCCAGACCATATCAGCTGCTGATCGCGGCCCCGATGTAAATGGACGGAGATTCAAGGCTCTTGTATCCGTTGGGTTTGGTCCCAACACGACCAGGTTGACGGATCTCACGTTGCTGCCCATCAGCGGACGTCAGGTCGTTGTCCAGACCGAGGCATCTCAGTGCTGCTACACCATGTGCGCCCGCGTGATGGGTACGCAGGATCCCCCGGACCCTCTGGGCCCGCAGGCCCCGGTGATCGTCAACGATCCCAATGAGCCGCAGATTCAGGGGCACGGTGGTGTCGGGCGCGTGGTTGCTATTGGTCCAGACGTCAAGCGGGTGAGGGTGGGAGACCGCGTCATCGTTCCAGTAACGGCCCAGTGCGGTACCTGCTATCAGTGCTTGCGCGGACGCGCGGACCGCTGCCAGTTCGGTCTCGGCGCCAAGACCCAGCCGATCGCCATGATGGCCAATGGCTCTAGAGTGGTTCAGGCTGGCAACATCGGTGGCATGGCCGAGTACATGGTGCCGTTCGAGGAGGCAGTGGTTCCCGTCTTCAGCAACGCACCGTCGGATGAGATCGCGATGCTGCACTGTGTCAGCGGCTGTGGGCTGGGGATGACGATGACCCTATCGCCAGTCGAGCCAGGCTCGATCGTGGCGGTGTACGGCTTGGGTCCGGTGGGCCTGAGTGCGGTGCAAGGCGCACGTATCGCCGGTGCGGCTCAGGTAATCGGCGTTGATCCGGTCCGCGTGCGCCGGGAGCTGGCAATGAAAGTAGGTGCCACCGCCGTCCTCGACCCGAACGTCGAGACTGGGTGGAACCTGGTGAGCAAGATCAAAGACATGTGCAAGGTAACCGACAATATCTACGCTGGCGGTAGCTATGCGGCGGCGAACCGTGCGGGAGTCGCGGCTAACATCGGTCCCGACCTGGTTATCGAGGCCGTGGGCTACGACCGCTACAAGCCCAAGGTCGAAGCCGGTCCCGACCCCACCGGCATTCAGGTGCTTGAGCAGGTGTGGCAGACCGTCCCGACCGGTGGTCACCTCTGCACGTGCGGCGTCGGACACCCGACCCAGGCCAAGGTCTCGTTTCCGATCGGCCAGTGGACCAACGGTAGCAAGACGCACCACTCGAGTCAGTACGGTGGCACCAATTCGATGCGCGATTTGCCACGGCAGGTTCGGCTCATTGAGCGTGGCCTGTTCGACGCCAAGTCTCTCATTACCGACCGCTACGACCTGAACCGCGTTATGGACGCCTACGATGCTGTGGCCTACCGGACGACTGTCACCGCGATGATCGTCATGGCGTGATTCTCGGCCCACCCTAGGCTCCGCACGTTCGTTCCGGCTTCGCACTCGCTCGTCGCCAACATGCGGTGTGGTGCTCCGGTGCAGGCCCACTCTGAACGCGTAGTGCTAGGGAAACTGAAGCAGGGTGCCTTGCGCAGGGCGGCTGGTTTCTGTCACCGTGCTCGCGCTTTGGACTTCAACATCGCTCAGTCGGAACTCCGCTTTGCCACCGGTGCATCTTCCTCAGGATTGACGTGGCGATGTCGTCGACCTGCTCGTCGGTCGACCTGAAGATTCTCTGATCTATGTCCATCAGGGTTGGAGAAAGGCGCGGACACGCCCTCGGCTGGTCGGCGCCGATGTTGGCGCCCCATGCACCGTGTCGCGGAAATACGTAGTCCTAAGTATTTGCAACGCCAAGTCTCTGCGATAGGCTTCCGCCGCTCGGTCAGTTCTCTGAGGCCCCACGGGCCGGGCTCCTCCCGTGGGGCCAAGGAGTTCACGGCGCTCTGGTGCGCCAGCCCAACCTAGGCCTTCCGCTGGAGACCTCGCAACCTCCCTGGCGGAGGGAGTGTCGGTTCCGAGGAGCGAATTCCGAAAGCGCATCTCGGGACCGGCGCTTCTCAGCGCGACGCCATCGGCCAGCCGCGGGGCGTGGCGTTGAGAATGCGAGCAACGTGTTCTTGAGCGAGTCCGCACTGCCCACGCGTTACGCCGAGGCGATCGCTCGGGAGTTCACGAAACCCTGTTGCTCGACGAGACAATCCCGATACAATCCCTGCGCATGTCTAGTCTCCTGCGCGTGAAGAGTTAGTACATGAATTCCCTGTACTTCGGTGCGGGGATTCAGTACGGTGGCGGGCATGTTCCTGCCTCGCCTGTGTGTGGTGCTGCCCGCTGCGGATCGCGCGCAGTTGACGGACGTGGCGCTGAGCGGGCGGACGCCGCAGAAGGTGGCGATCCGCGCGCAGTTGCTGCTCTGGCTGGCCGATCATGTGCGGCCCACCGAGATCGCGCGGCGGCTCCGGATCAGTCGGAATCACGTCCACTACTGGGTCACGCGGTACGTAGAGCAGGGCGTTGGCGGCGTGCTGACCGACGCGCCGCGCCCCGGCCGTCGCAAACGCCTGACGCCGGATCGCATTGAAGCGATCGTGACCGCGACGCTGACGACCACGCCGCCCGGCGCGACGCACTGGAGCACCCGCACGATGGCGCGGGCGCAGGACGTCGGCGAGACCACGGTCCGGACCATCTGGCATCAGCATGGCCTCCAACCGCATCGACTCACGCGGTTCAAGCTCTCGACGGACCCGCATTTTGTCGACAAACTGCGCGACGTCGTCGGCCTGTATCTCGACCCGCCGGCGCAGGCCGTCGTCTTCTGCGGCGATGAGAAGAGCGGGATTCAGGCGCTCGATCGGACCCAGCCCGTCCTGCCACTGCGGCCGGGCCTCCCCGCGCGGCAGACGCACGACTACCGCCGCCATGGCACCACCTGTCTCTTCGCCGCGTTGCGCCTGTTTGATGGCCTTGTCCTCGGCGACTGCCGCGCCAAACGCGACACCGTCGGGTTCGTCCGCTTTCTCGATCAGATCGACGCCGTCACGGACGCCGACCAGGCCATTCACGTCATCCTCGACAACCTCAGCACCCACAAGAGCCCGCCAGTCCAGGCGTGGCTCGCCGCGCACACGCGTCCAGTTTCATTTCATTCCGACCGGCAGTTCGTGGCTCAATCTCGTCGAACGCTGGTTTGGCGAGATCACGCGGCAGCGGATTCGGCGCGGCACCTTTCGCAGCGTGCCTGCCCTCATCGCAGCCATCGAGGACTATCTCCGCCACTACAACACTGCCCCCAAGCGCTTCGTCTGGACCAAGAGCGCGGACATGATTCTCGACAAGATCGCCCGATGTCCTAAACCGTTACGCGCAGGAGACTAGCTTCGACGAGACGGCCGGAGGCAAGGTCATTCGCGCGCAGATCGTTTCGCGCCACCTCCATCAGACCGCTTCAGATTTTGGACCCTTTACTGGCGAATGGACCTTTGACGCCGCCCGCTCGTCGCTGAGCGTGCCGTCTCCGCTCGAGTGGAGACTAAGGGATAAGCATGACCGCTGAGATGGTCCGCGTGCGCCAGGATGTCGTGCGTCAGGATCTCTCGACGGCCGTCGTGACGATGGACGCGCCGTGTGACGGCCGTACCCACCGAGTGACCGGCTCTCCCTACGTCGACGTAATCGTCTACGCAAGACTGGACAGCCACACCATTCTTGGAGTGGGCGAGAGGGCTCACGAGGTCACGTTGAAGAAGACCCTGAGCCTATCCGCGGACGGCCAGTCTCTGCTGATGGAGTACGTTCTCTACGAAAGTGGCGCTCCCTCTGCGCACGGAACGGCGTTCTTCAATCGTGCACTCGCATAGGAAGCATCGTCGTCAGGACTTCAACTGAAGTCCGACCGAGTTGCGCCCTTGAACGATGAATTTGGTGACAAGCGAGCGACCGGTGTCGAAGGAGTGGCCGACCGATCCCCTGGATGAGGCGCCTCACTTCATCCGCCCCTGGACCGCCCTAAGGAGAGCCGCCCACTGTTCAGGAAGAACCGGATTCTCGTTCAGTCCTTGTGGCTCCTTCGTCCGGACCAGGCCGAATCGTAGGCCGCCGCGATACCTAGAACTGTGGATGCGTTGACGAGGCCTATGACGTTAAGGTGAGCCGGCCGACGCGAGCAGCCGAAACGACATCGTTCGGGTGTGGCGCATCACATTCGACCGACGTAGCAGGGTGTCTGGTCCAACCTCGCGCCAGGCACCCTACGTTCTCTTGATGTTGACTGTCCAGGCGGCTGGCCCCCGCTAAGCCGAGTGCAGGTGAGCAAACCTTGAGCAGCTTGTCGACGGATCCCAGGCTCGTTGGCAAGTTAGATTTGACGAAGTTGACCGAGGCGCGCCAGGCATTGGTCTCGAGTGGCGTGAGCGATATTCGCGACGCCACGTTCTTCGTCCGCGTTACTTACGATCCATCAAAGACTTCCTATGACGAAATCGTGCGCGCACTCAACCGCTTAGCCATCCCGGTGCGTGGCCAGACTAGCGTCCGCTCGGTGACCCGTTCGGCGCCCCCTGCACCTGCGGCACCTGCTGCGCAGAGGCTCCAAGCAGACGGCCATCGGGAAGGATTACTGTCGCCGCGTTCGCGGTAGGCGTGCCCGTTGCGCGCTTGCCACCCTTCGATGGTCACGACAGCGCCGAAGGGAAGATCCGTCACGCGCCACCCGCTCCGATAGAGTTGGTTAGCCGCGCTTGTCTCCCAGGCCCAGTTCACCACGCTTCCATCGGCGCCCTTCACGTCGATGTAGATCCATGCGTGAGGGTTGGCCCACCGCACCCTCGCGATCGTGCCGGTCAGCTTGATCGGCTTGTTCTGGTCGAACTCCGCAGAAAAAGAGTGATGCGCACCGACCGGGACGCTCAGAAGGCCCAACACAACGCTCAACACGCCAACTCCCTTGCTCATCGTTCGCTTCGTGACGCGGTACCCTGACGGGCTGCGTCCTTCAGTTCTTTCAGATGTTGCAGATCCTGGTTGTCTTCGAGACATGCGGCCTCCAGAAGTTCGTCAGTTTGACGCTCGAGGGTGAAGGCGATAGTCCATGGCCGTGTGTAGACGAGCGGGTCGGTGACGGTGGCCTCGTAGCGGATTGCACCCGCACCGATTCGGGTGAATCGCTCGACGACGGTCTCAGCGTGGCTCACGACATCTCCAACTTCGTTCAACCATGTTTTCCCGTTCAGGTTTGTAGTCTCGACGATCAGGGTGTCGTCGTCCCAACGGCCCACTGAGTCTCCGTTCCAGAGGCGGATCGCATCGGAAATGTGCGGTCTGCCGTCGAGCGGGACGATGCGCCATGCCATGCGCTCGAACAGGAACACGACATGCGTGGGCGTTTGAATCACTTGGAGGGGCGACGGTACGTACATGGAGCGCGGCACCCCCGCGGCGACGAAGCAATGCGCCGTCGGGTCGTCATAGCCCCGCTCCGGCGCGTTCCGACTTTGCTGCTCCTGACGTGCCCATGCTTGATACGGCAGCAGGCGGTCCGTTGGGTCGATGACGACGCCCGTGCCTACGGGGGTCAGCTCGACACGCGAGGGATGCGGCTCGAGTCCCCAGTTGGCGCCGCCGCTGCGGTCAGGTAGGTAGAGCCCGGACAAGTCCGGTCGCCGGCCGTCCACGCCCGACTCCGCCTGTTGACCAAGGCGCGGAGGGATGACTGTCGGTCGGGTCCCGACGGCAGGCAGACGTGCCGGGACATACCAAGTCCTGGGATCGGGCTCGAAATCACACCGGGCCTCTTCGATCTCGGCACGGCACGGATACTCCATCAGGCGGGTCGAGTCGACTTGACGCTCGAGGCGGACCCGAATGGTCCACGGACGCGTGAACACCTTTGCGTCCTCAATCCGTGCCTCGTACTGCAGTGTGTTGGCCTCCAGCATCGTGTATCGCTCGATGACGTGGAGGGCCTCGCTATGGAAGTTTCCCGCCATATCCAGCCACGTGCGGGCGTTGTGATTGGTCACGTCGACCACCAGCGTGTCGCCGTCCCATCGGCCGCGCGAGTCTCCCATCCAGAACTCAAGGCCCTCGGGCGGTCTCGTCCCGTTGGTGTAAATCAACCGGAAGAGATGCTGCCACTCGAATGTCATGGCTACCTGATCGCGCGTCTGGAAGATCTGGAATGGCCACTCCATGTACATGATGCGGGGAACACCGGGCATGTAGCACTGAGCCAGCGGATCGGCGATGGTGCGACTGTCGAAGTTCTCACGCTGCCTCGCTGCAGCCCAGGCCTGATACGGAATGTCCCCCTCAACCACCGCGCTGAGAGCGGCTGGCATCCCCGCACGCGCGGCGTGATCGTGCAGGCCATACGACGCGCGACTCCGCGCTTGCCAGATGCCCTGTAGGTCCGGTCTCCCGTCAGGCGTTCGAGGAAACGCGCCGCCGGTCGTCGCCGTCGGAGCCGTGGCCGCGCCCCGCTGTACCTGGACGACGGCGGGTGCGCAGGCGCTTGCGATCGCGAGCGCGACGAGCAGGAAGGGGAGCGTTGCCCTGCTGCGATTCTGGGCCATGAACGTTACCTCGCTGCGGGTGACTGCACGTCGGAGCTGTGGAATCTAATCATGGAAGTAGGAGGAGTGTCGACCACTATGAGGAGTCGAAGGAAGTATCGTTTGGGCTCCCGTGGTATCCGAATGGTCGTGATGCAACCCGCCTGGGCTCCCCCTCCGGACAGACGAGGCAGATTGCCGAACAGCGAGGCCCTCGCCATAGACTCGGATCCGGCGCTGCCAGTCTGTGGGCTGGCGAATACCTAGAATTGGGGATGCCTGAAGCGTCCGATGACGTTAAGGTGAGCCGCGAGACCGGCGGGCTGTTCGTTGGCGACGAACGTGAGGGTCAGCCTGTCGATCCAGCCATCGAGCAGAATCGTAGGGAACAAACGGTACCGGGTCCGCTGAGGAGGTGCTTATGACGCGAGGTTCGGTTTCTGGGTCGATCCTGATTGCGAGCGTCGGTCTTGCGATCGTGCTCGGAGGGGCGATTCTCGCCGGCCGTCAGGCTCCTGTCGCGACTGGTGCGTACACAACGACCCAGGCAGCGGCGGGCCGCATCGCCTACGACGCGAACTGTGCGGGTTGTCATCGTCCGGATCTGGGTGGAGCGAATGAAGCGCCGCAACTTGCTGGAGGCAACTTCCTTCGTGCCTGGGGCTCGCGCACGACAACGGAGCTGCTTACCTATGTGCAAGCCGTGATGCCGCCGTCTAATCCTGGCGGTCTCTCGGCGGAAACCTACGCCAGTGTGGTGGCCTATGTTCTACAGGCCAATGGCGCTCCGTCTGGCGAGGCGCCTCTCACCGTCGTACGTCCGATTCCAATCGGCGCGGTGGCTATGGCGCAAGCGTCGGCGGCCCAGGCCGCACAAGCGGGCCCAGTGCGACCCCAGGGCCAGGCCCCTGCAGGTCAGGCGCAGAGTGGTGGAGCGGCAGGCGGCCGCGGCGGCGCCCCTACAGCTCGTCGCGGTGTAACCGTCGCTGGCACGGTCCGGAACTACACACCAGTCACCGATGCGATGCTGCGCAATCCAGATCCCAATGAGTGGCTCATGGTGCGCGGCAACGACGCAGCGTGGAGCTACAGCTCGCTGAGTCAGATCAACGCGAACAACGTACAGGAATTGCGCCTGAAGTGGGTATGGGCGATGAACGAGGGCGGCACCAGCGAACCGTCCCCGATTGTTCACGCGGGCACGATGTTTCTGCTGCACGCGGGCAACGTGATCCAGGCGCTCGACGCCCGCACTGGCACTCTGATCTGGGAGCATCGTCTTGGACTCGATCAGAGCCCCGCGCTGCGCAACCCGACCGTTTACGGGAACAACGTCTACGTCATGACCAGCGAGGCGAAGCTCGTGGCCCTTGACGCACGCACCGGCAACATCACGTGGCAGCAGGCCGTGGGGGATCCAGCGAAAGGGTATACGGATACGTCCGGTCCGATGGCGATCAACGGCAAGATCATCCAGGGCATCAGCGGTTGCACGCGCTTCAAAGAGGAGGGGTGCTACATCAGTGCCTATGAGGCGGCGACGGGCAAACTGCTGTGGCGCTTCAATACGGTGGCGCGCCCAAATGAACCGGGCGGCGACACGTGGGCGAATCTGCCGATGTTGTTTCGTGCCGGCGGCGACGCGTGGATCACCGGTTCCTACGACCCGGTGTTGAATCTCATCTACTGGGGCGTAGCGCAGGCCAAACCATGGGTGCCTGCAAGCCGTCGGATGACCGTCGATGACAAGGCCCTGTGCACGAGCTCGACCCTTGCGATCAATCCGGACACCGGGAAGCTTGCCTGGTATCACCAGCATGTGCCTGGGGAAGCCCTCGACCTCGACGAAGTCTACGAGCGCGTCCTTGTCGATGTTGGCGGTCGACCGCTCGTGTTCTCCGTAGGCAAGCACGGGATCCTCTGGAAGCTGGCTCGAAAGACCGGCGAGTTCCTTGGCTACAAGGAGACGGTCTATCAGAACGTGTTCGACTCGATCGATCCCAAGACCGGTGTTCCACACTATCGCGCAGAGATCGCTCAGGCGAAGGTAGGAGAGTTCGTCGCCGCGTGCCCGAGCTCGGCTGGTGGCAAGAACTGGCCGGCAATGAGTTATCACCCTGGCGCCAGCCTGCTCGTGATCCCTTTGAGTCAGTCTTGCCAGGAACTGGCCGGACGCGAAGTGCAGTTCGACGCCGACTCCGGTGGAGCTGCGGCGGATCGTCGATTTGTCGCCTCGCCGCGGGCGAACGGGAAGATCGGCAAACTGGCTGCGTATGATGTGCGGACGATGCAGGAAGTGTGGAGCTATGAGCAGCGCGCGTCGTTTCTGACCTCAGTGCTGACGACGGCCGGCGGTCTGGCGTTCGCTGGGGACTTGGATCGCACTGTCCGCGCCTTCGATGTGATGACCGGCAAGATTTTGTGGGAGACGAAACTGGGCACGTCAGTGCAGGGGTTCCCCATCACATTCGTCCTTGATGGAAAGCAGTATCTGGCCGTGCCAACAGGTGTGGGCGGCGGCAGCACCCGCGCGGTGCCACGGGCACTCTCGCCAGACATCCAACACCCCTCGACGGGTAACGCGCTCTACGTCTTCGAACTTGCTGAGCGCAGTTCGCCTCGGGGGAACTAGTCAGCTTGAGGAGGATTCACATGACCCGAATTCTGTCGGCGCTGCTCGTATGCGCGGTCGTGGCGACGGTGAGCGGCCAGTCTCCTGGCGGCAGTTCCGTTGTGTTGCCGTCCAACCAACAGTTCACCAATGCCGACCGCCGCGTCGTCGCGTTTGCACCAGACGGCAGCCGTTTCGTCTACGTGGCCAACCAGCGCCTCTACATCGAGGCCGCGACGGGTGGGCTACCGAACGAGATTCCTGGGACAGCCTCTCCGCAAGGAGTCTCGAACCCCGTATTCTCTCCCGACGGTCAATCGATTGCCTATTGGTCCGGCACTGACGGCAGCCTGAAACGCATCGGGGTAGCTGGTGGCACCGCGACGACCATCGCACGAGTGGACAATCCGTTTGGGATGAGCTGGGGCCCGGGCGACGTGCTCGTGGTCGGGCAGGGAGCGAAGGGCGTCGTCAGCGTCGCGGCGGCCGGTGGCACTCCTCGGACCATCGTGGCGATGGCCGGCGACGAGTTGGCCTACGGCCCGCAGCTGCTGCCGAGCGGCGATGCTGTGCTCTTTAGCGTGATCAGCGGCAGGACGGCCTTGGCCTCAGGCTGGGACCGGGCTCAGATCGTCGTGCAGCCGATCGCCGGCGGTGCTCGAAAGACTGTGGTGGAGGCTGGCCGTGATGGGCGCATCGCATCGGGAGGCAACCTCCTCTATGTCCTGAATGGCCAATTGCGGGCTGTGAAGTTCGACAGCGCACGCCGCGAGGTGTCGGGCAGGCCGACGATCGTTGCGGACGGCGTCAGGACCGCCGGTCCGACAGGTGCCGCGCAGTTTGCCGTGTCGGACTCGGGAGCGCTGGTCTATTTGCCTGAGCGATCGGGTGAGACCGAGCTGGCCCTTGTGGGGTTGGATGGGACCAAGACCGTACTGGGCGCGATACCCAATGCCGGCGGCTCGCCGCGGGTGTCTCCCGATGGCCGACAGGTGGCTCTGGCGTCTGAGGGCAGCATCTGGGCCGGGGAGTTGGAGAACGTCAAGGGCATGCGAAAGATCATCGCAGGCACCAACTATGCTTTCCCTGTGTACAGCGACGACGGCCGTTCGCTCGTGCTGGGCACGATTCTCCCCGCCGGGCTCGAGACCGTGTATCTGGCGCGTGCAGACGGGTCTGGGGAGATGGAACTGCTCGCGAGGCCAGCGCGCGCCCCGGAGCACTGGTTCCCCGGCACTCAGATGTTTTCGTTCATCACGCACAAGGGACGGCTGGACTACGACGTCTGGACCTACAGCCTACCCAATCGTGAGGTGACGCCGATTTCACGTATTCCCGTGACCGCTCAATTGAGCAGCCGGATCTCTCCGGACGGGAAGTGGGTGGTGTACATGTCGAACGAAACGGGTGACTACCAGGTCTATCTGGAGCCGTGGCCACAGACCGGCGCTCGCTTTCAGGTGACGAAATCCGGTGCGGTGGCACCTGTGTGGTCGTCCGATAGCGCAGCGATCTATTACGAGTCCAACCAGAAGCTGTACTCGATCTCGTTCCAGAACGGTGTGGACATGTTCGGCCAAGCCCGGGAACTCCAGATTTCTGGATTCGTGCCGTCGGGGCTCCGCCGCAATTTTGACCAGACACCCGACGGCAAGCAGTTCGTGATGATCTTTCGGTCCTCGCCCAGGGTGACGGTGATCCCGAAGTGGACCGGGGCTTCTTAACGCGAGCAGGTGCGAGCAGCCGCGTCTACTTTGTCGGCACGTTCAGCTCGACGAGCTTGGCAATCATGTCCTCGGCAGATGTTGCCGGCCTGACCGCCGTATCGATGGCGGAGACCCGGCCACTTTTGTCGATGTAGAACGTCCAGCGCCGAGCGCGTCCACGGTCCAGCTCATCGGCGACGCCATAGGCGCGTGCGGAGGCACCGCTCGGATCGGCTAGCATCGGAAAGTCGGCGCTCTTCTTCTCGACGGTGCGTCCGACCGACTCGCCGTTGCGTCCCTGCAGCGCGACGGACGTGGCCTTGGCGAACGCAATCTGATCCTCGAGCTGGTCGGTACTGGCCATGAAGTAAGTCACGTCATACTTCTGGATCTTGTCGCCGTTTTCCGCCAGCGACTTGCACTCGGTCGTACATCCGCCCGTGAACGCTTTGGGGAACCACGCCAGAACGACCATCGTCTTCCCGCGATACTCAGACAGCTTGTGCGTCTTGCCGTCGCTGCCTGGCAGCGTGAAGTCGGGTGCCATGTCGCCGACCTTCACGACCGTGGGCACCACGCGTGCCGGGGGTGCCGTACTCGACGGCGGTGCCTGTGCGCCGGTCACTGCGGAACCAATTACAACCAAAGCAAGAATCATGAGACGACGCATACTCACACCTCCAGTTAGGGCGCCAGCCACCGCTGCGCGAACCCTCTGAGCGGGTCCACGCGCCCAAGATGCTACCACGCAGCCCAGCCAGACCAAGAGCTCCTGCCCTCGCTCGCTTCGACTCGAGACCGAACAACGCGCCAGGTCGGCGGCTCGTACGGAGCGCCGAATGTGCATAGACGGCAGGCGGGAGACTGATCTGTACTGATTGGGCTCCGACGTGGTTCCACTGCGGGCGCGGCCAGACCGCGAGACGTTCGTGCCGCCATATTCGTTCCAGAACGGTGTGGACATGTTCGGGCAACCCAAGGAGCTCCCGATTTCCGGATTCGTGCCGTCAGGTCTGCGCCGCAACTTCGACCAGACACCCGACGGTAAGCAGTTCGTCATGATGTTTCGGTCTGCGCCGACGGTGACAGTGATTCCGAAGTGGAACGGCACTGACTAGCGGGGCCCTTTCAGACCCCGCAGGGACAGATTCGCTTAGAACGTCACCACGCTGCTGATAGACGTGCGGTCGGCCGCCACCTGAAGCGCCTCCTTGGAACGCTCGAGTAGAAATGTTTCGCCGACCAGCGACTTGGCGTCGAATTGCTTCGTGTCGATGAACTTTGCAAACGTCGGGATGTCGCGAAACGTGTTGACTCCGGCGAAGTTGCCGGGCAGGTGTGTCTTACCCGCATTTGACCACTGCCCGGCAGGAAATGTGATCGTCGCGTTCGCACCTTGACCCACACCGCACGTGCGGATGATGCCGCCAGTGGGGCACACATTCCACGCCAGTTGCAGCGACTGCACACCGGTGGGATCTGGACCCGAGGGCACTTTCGGTGGGAACCGGTCACCGCCGACAGCTTCGAGGATGTACATAGGACCGTAAGCGGCCAGGTTCGGCCCGCGCGCACCTGCAAAGGACCGATTGACCTTCGGCATGCACAGCTCGCGGATCTTCGTCGTCAGATCTGCCAACGAAAACGCGTTTGGGTCGAGTACGGTGGTCGCGCCTACTTTGGTGGCCAGGTCGCGCCGGTACTGCACTGGCTCGACGACGATGATCTGTGAGGCACCCTGGATACGCGCGCCCTGCACAGCGCTCAACCCGAGGGGACCTGCGCCAAGCACCAACACATCTGAGCCCGGCTCGATCGGCATGCGCTTGAGCGCCAGTCCGAGCCCCGTAGACATCACGCACGAGAGCAGCGACAACTCGGCGGACGATGCGTTGACGGCGACAGGCACCGTCTGTTCCTCCCAGGCCACCATCAACTCTGCAAAACCGCCCAGGGTGCCGTTGACCGGTGTGCCATCACTCATAGCGCCGACTGGAAACACGGGACGTCCAGCTGCCGCGGTGCAGAAATCTCCTCGACTGCGAAGGCAGTTCCAGCACTGACCGCAGTTGGCCGTCACTGGCACTATCACCCGTTCGCCCACCTGCACGCGACGAACGGAGGAGCCGACGGCCTCGACGATTCCCACGCCCCCGTGGCCGCCGATCGCGGCTGCCGGAGGTGGCGGGGGCGGCGCGCCAGGCGCCGGCGCCGGGGGTGCAGGGGCCGGTCCGAGCAGGTTCACGATGGAGTAGCAGGCTTGGGCTGCTTCGGTCCGGATGAGGACCTGATGTTCGTGAATGGCGTTGAGCGTCACGGTGTCGACGCCGCGAGCACGCTGTCCGGGCGGCGTGAGATAGGCCCTGAAGCGTCGTCCTGCCTGTGTGCCTGTGGCAATCGCCGGTGCCTGTGCGAATGCGGTGCCTCCTAGAGTGTTGCCGCTCACGACGAGGAGCGAGGCGCCCGCAACCGCCGAAGCCCCATGCTTCAGTAAGTCGCGCCTCGACACTTCCCGCTCGTTCGGAGCCTGCGTCCCATCGCCGCCTTTATGTGAGTTGCTCATGCCGTTGTCCTCTCGTGACCGAACCGTGTCGTGACGCTCGCGAACGTGGGTATGTTGGATGAATGCGCGACTGCGCGGCAGATGATCGGCCTTGTGCGGCCCCATGTCAACAGGAGAAGCGCGTGCTGAGACTGTTGCGCAGCGCGAATGGTCGAGCACGTGCTGCAGGTGGTTGCGGGTTGGTGCGTCTCGGAGCAGAATTCCGCCAATGACGGTACAGAGGTGATGCACGACGTAAGCGAACTTCGAGGGGATGTCCTCAAACAGGCAATCCGGAGCTTGGTCGTGCCGCGGACATTGGAACATTCCGTTAAGGATTCGGAACTTTTCGGAAGAACTCGGGACTTCTTCCGGAGCTGATCCGTATCCTGCGAACGTTCAGCCGCGGTGGCACAGAAATACGTAATCCTAAGCATTGTTGCTGCGACTGACACGTGCTATAAGGAGGCGCCTTCACGGGTTCGGGACAGTCCTTGTCGCGTCGTAGCATCTTGAATTCTGCGGTCCATTTATTTTCGGCACTCGCGTCGCATTCATATTCGCTGAAGCACTCGTTAGCAGCACTCTTCAAAACACCTGTTGGTTTCGCGGTCAGGCCGTCGCGCCTGCCCGTTGGACCTCGGGATAGACCCACGGGCGGCGGTTCATCAGGTCGGTGGTCGAAGCAGATTGCTAGGGAGGCGTGACAGATGAAGGGATTCATTAGGCTTGCGCTATGTGTGCTGACAGCCGTGCTCGCTCCTACGTGGGCGTTCGCACAGGCCTCGATTGCAGGCACCGTGAAGGACACATCAGGTGCTGTCCTTCCCGGCGTGACAGTGGAAGCAGCCAGTCCCGTTCTTATCGAAAAAGTCCGGACTTCTGTGACGGACGGTAATGGCAGGTACCAGATCATCGATCTCCGGCCTGGTGCCTACACAGTGACGTTTACGCTCGCCGGGTTCAACACGTTCAAACGTGACGGCGTGACTCTCGCCGGTACCGGCACATCGACGGTGGATGCGGATCTCCGTGTTGGTGCGCTCGAGGAGACGGTTACCGTGACGGGCGAGGCGCCTGTGGTCAACGTGACGAGCACCACGACTCAACGAGTGCTGAGTCTGGACACGGCCAACGCGATTCCGACCGCGCGCAACATCGACCAGCTTGCGAATCTTGTGCCCGGCGTGACGATCAGTGGTGCGACCGGCTCCCGCAACGTCGGCAACATCCTGGGCGCCAATTCTGGTGATGGCGTGACCTTTCACGGCACACAGAGTGCGGACAGCCGGATCACGGTCAACGGCATCAGCGTGATGACCCTGCAGGCTGGCGGAGGACTTGGACGCGCCAAGCCCGAGATGGGCTCGGCGCAGGAAGTGACGTTCGATCAGTCGTCGGTCTCAGCCGAGATGCCAACCGGTGGCATGCGCATGAACATCATCCCGCGCGACGGCGGTAACACCCTCAAAGGCACCGCGTTCATGACGTTCGCGAACAACGCCCTGACCGCGTCGAATTACACCGATCGGGTGAAGACACTCGGACTCGCGGCGCCCCAGACGCTCAAACTGAACTGGGAAGTGAATCCCGGGTTGGGCGGTCCGTTCAAGAAAGACAAGGTCTGGTTCTGGCTGTCCGCTCGCAAAACGATTGTCCAGAACTACGCCCCGATTTTCGAGAACCGGAACGCCTACGACATCACCAAGTGGACGTACGAGGCGGACGAGGCCAAACAAGGGGTGAACAAGGGACGCTACCACACCATGAATCTTCGGACGACGGTGCAGGCGACGCCGCGGAACAAGTTCGCGTTCACCTATAAGTACGAAGGGTACTGCTCGTGCCCAGAGGGCGTCAGCGCAACCGTCTCACCTGAAGCAGCTGATGACGGCCGGAACCCGCGCCTTCGGCAGGAACATGTGGAGTGGACATCGCCGGTCACGAGCAAGCTCTTGTTCGAAGCGGTCGGGATGCACCTCTTTGAGCGGTGGGGCAGTATGCACCTGCAGCCGCGTGGATCGCTCGATGATCCTCGCCTGTTGGCGATCCAGGACCAGATGATTTCGGTGGTCGAGCAGAGCACCGGAATGACGTACCGAAACCGTTTCGGCAACAACAACACACTCGTCCCCAACTATACCTACCGTGTGGCCATGGCCTACGTGACCGGTTCGCATTCGGCCAAGTTTGGCTTCGGTGACACATTCGGCTTTCTGAACCCCCGCGCCTACACCTCCAGCATTCTGCCGGTCCAGTATCGGTTGAACGGTGGAGTGCCGAACTTGATCACGCTGCAGAACACGCCACGCACGACCAAGAGTGACGAGAAGCATGACATCGGTATCTTTGCTCAAGATCGGTGGACCTTGGGACGAGCCACCATCAACGGCGCCGTGCGGTACGACCACATCATTACCGAAGCACCCGAGCAGGTACTGGGGCCGACCCCGCTGCAACCGAATCGGGCTCCGATCACCTTCGCCAAGACGCCAATGCTGAATTGGCAGGATGTGACCTACCGCTCAGGTGTGGCGTTCGACCTGTTCGGCAACGGCAGGACCGCGCTGAAGGCGAGCTTCAACAAGTATCTGCGCGGACAGACACTGAACGGGCTTGGCGCCGCCGCTAACCCGAGCAATGCCATGGTGAACCAGGTCACCCGCTCCTGGAACGATAGAGGTGGCCTTGGAATCAATGGCGACTTCATCCCCCAATGTGATCTCGTTGCGCCGGCGGCCAACGGCGAGTGCGGTCCGCTGTCAAATCCCAACTTCGGGGTGGCCGTGCCGCTCGAGACCTTCGATCCTGAACTGATGAACGGCATGGGCTCACGCCTCGCCAATTACGAGTTCTCGGCAGGCGTCCAGCACGAAGTCGTGCGTCGCGTGTCGGTGGATTTCGGCTTCTTCCGCCGCATCTGGGCCGACTTTGCGACGACCGACGACTTGTCGGTGAGCGCCAGCGACTTCGACACCTTCACCATCACCGCCCCGTCCAATCCTGGGCTGCCTGGGGGCGGTGCCTACGCGGTGACGGGTCTCCTCAATCTCAAGCCGGAGGCGTTCGGTCGCGTCGGCCGGAATTACAACACGCTTGCCGCTAACTACGGCAAGCAGCAGGAGCATTGGACCGGCGTGGACATCGGTGTCAACGTTCGCGGGAACAGCGGCCTGACGGTGATGGGCGGCCTCTCGACGGGTAAGTTCATGTCGGACAATTGCGAAATCGTGGACAAGATCCCCGAGTTGCTGTTAGGCACGGCGAACGCGGCAATCAACGTCTTCCCGATCACCAGCACCGGTGTGTGGACGCCCAAGCAATTTTGTCATCAGGAGTCCCCGTTCCTCACGCAGGTGAAGCTGCAGTCGATCTATACGGTGCCCAAGATTGACGTGCAATTGAGCGCCGTCTATCAGAACATCCCCGGTCCGGCGATTCAGGCCAACTTCGTTGTGACCAATGCGATCGCTCAGTCGGCGCTGGGTCGCACGCTGGCCGGCAGCGCACCCAACCTGACGGCCAATGTGCTGGCCCCTGGGTCACTGTATGGGGAGCGGCTCAACCAGCTCGATCTCAGCTTCGGCAGGATAGTGAAGCTTGGGACAACACGTACAAACATCAGACTCGACGTCTACAACTTCACAAACGCCGATACGGTGGTGGGCGTGAACGCGAACTACGGCTCCTTCCGGCGACCGACCGACATCTTGCCAGCTCGATTCGCCAAGATCAGCGCCACTGTCGACTTCTAGACAGGATGACGAGAGCTTAGGGAAGGACGACAAGTGCAGGCCTGCGTCGGCAGGTCCTGCACCTGTCGTCGGTCCGGAACGAACCTCTGATCGCACGCCCAATGAACCCGCGGCGCCGGCGCCGCTCTGTCTTCGCTGGAGGCTCCTGAATGTCGCGGTGCGCACGACTCGTCATCATGACCATGGCCACCCTGCCTCTCGGTGGCTTTGAAATTTATGCGCAGCAGCCAGCAGGGAATCCCACCCCATCAGCTGTCTTCGACACATACACGCCGGGCCCCTGCAATCCCAACGGGCAGGACCGCGGGAATTGCCCCCCGGGCACGCTCGCGCGGGTGCGCCTCGTGCCCGTCGCCACCGGCCTGAACGTTCCACGGCACATCGCGCTCATGCCCAACGATCGTGACCTGCTGGTGGCTGAGAGCGCCGGGACGCTTCTGTTGGCCCGAGCCGACACGTCGGAAACCGTTGCGGTTGCCGGATGGCCCGTCGCCGCCCTGGGCGTCAGTAGTCTGCAATCCGTGGTCCTTCACCCCAGGTTCGAACAAAACGGATTCGTGTATCTGTACTACGTCAAGCGCCGCGCTGATGGCCTCACGACGATGGCGCTGGCGCGAGGGCGGCTGCGGGACGCCAATCTTGAGGACGTGCGAGAGTTATTTGTCGCGGAAGCCTGGGTGCTTGGCGGTCCGGCGACCGGGCGGGCGGCGTTTGGTCCAGACGGAATGCTCTATCTCACGACCAACGACCACGACCGCTTCTTCTCGGTGAGCGACGACTCCATCCGCAAGTTCGCCCAGGATCTGGGCAACGACCTCGGCAAGGTGATGCGGCTGCGCGACGACGGAACAGCTCCGCCTGACAACCCATTTGTGGGACGCGCCGGCGCGCGGCCCGAAGTCTTCACTTACGGCCACCGCAACGCCACTGGCCTCGCCTGGCTTCCGACAACGGGCGCGATCTGGTCCACCGAAATCGGACCGATGGCGGGTGATGAGCTCAACGTGCTGGCGCCAGGGAAAAACTACGGATGGCCGTTAGTGTCCCTCGGCAAGATCTACAACAACCAGCCGGTGTCGGAACAGTCGTGGTTCAGGCCAGGAATGGAGATGCCCGAGATCTACTGGGCGCCCTCGATCAGTCCCTCGAGCCTCTTGTTCTACAACGGCGCCCGGTTTCCGCTCTGGAAGGGACACCTGTTCATCACAGCGCTCAACGGCCAGATGCTGCAGCGAGTCGCGTTCAATCAGCCCGAGCCGCAGACGGAGCGCCGCGAAGCGATGTTCATCGGGCTGGGGCGACGATTCAGACACGTCATTCAGAGCGCCGATGGGTATCTCTACGTGGCGGCCGAGCGATCGGCCGAGGATCACAGCGGCGTCGTGTTTCGTGTCGAACCGGCGAACTAGTGTCGAGCCAGGGAGCCTATCCGGCGCGGAGGAGCAAGTCGCGAGAACGGCTGATGCCGTGGTGCGCGGACTTACCCTCGGCGACTGTCCTCACGCCAGAAGACTCGCGGAGAACGTATACGCCTACGAAAACCTCATGGGCCCGGACGTGACGGGGAACACGGGTGTTACCACCAACAGCCTAGAACAACTGTCCCGAGGGTGTAGGGAAGGTGTACCTGGAGGCTGAAGGTCCGGGAACGGTAGAGCGCTCAAGAGTGTGGACACCCGAGGAACCGGGTGTAGGGAACAACGGTGGGGGAAGGGATGGAGCGATGAAACCGCACGTGCTGAAAACTGCTCTACTGAGCGCCCTTCTCGTGGGGATCGTTGGCACCGCTACTCCCGGCCAGCAAAGGTCGAGGACTCCAGAGCAGCAACGCGCCGCGGAACAAAAACGCGCGTGGATGACCGAGCAGTCCAACTGGGGCCGTTGGGGTGCCAACGACGAACTCGGAACTCTGAATCTGATCACCACAGCGAAGCGCCAGCAAGCGTTGGCGTTGGCAACAACAGGGACTGTCGTGTCGCTGGCGCGCAAGGTTCTCGTCATGCCCCCCGGTTCGGCGGTGGATGCGCAGGGGCAGCCTGTGATGCTCGACATGGATGCCATGCGCGTCCGGCGAGATGGCATTGTTCCGCCGGGGCAGACCGTAGCGCCTTTTGCGGGCGGAGGAAACATTGATCAGCAGACGATTGCGTTTCACGGCTCGGCGTATACCCATCTGGATGGCCTTTGTCACATTGCCTATGAGGGCAAACTCTACAATGGCTACCCACACTCGGAGACGGTGGATCCGGAACGAGGCTGTAGCAAGCTGGGAATCCAGCTTCTCAAGGACGGTATCGTCACGCGCGGTGTCTTGATCGACCTGCCTCGGCTCAGAGGGGTGTCCCCTGTGCCGTCCACAACTCTTGTTCGTGTCGAGGACATCGAGGAATGGGAACGGATAGCTCGCGTGAAGATCGCCGCTGGCGACGCTGTGTTCCTTCGCACGGGCAGGCAGGAGTCGGAGCGCGGAGGCGGTCCCTTCGCGAACTATGATCCGTCCCTCGTCGCCTTCTTCAAGACCCGGGGGGGTCGCACTCATCTCAGCGGAGTACCCAGCCGGGGATCACCAATTGTTCATTACCGGCCTCGGCGCATATTTGATGGACAACACGGATCTTGGCCCGGTCGCCGAGGTGGCTGCCAGGCTGAACCGCTGGGAGTTCCTGCTGGTCGTGGCGCCGATCGCCACTCCTGGAGGGACCGGCTCGATTGTGAATCCGCTCGCGATGTTCTGAGCAACGTTTGAGGAAGTGGCTGGTGCAAACCCAACGTCTAACGATGTTGATGCCCCTGCCGGCTTCGCAAAGACGCAGAAGCGGTTCGACTTAGTGTCAAAAGGAGGGACGTACTCATGCTACGACGTGTCTTGCTTGGAATCGCAATTGTGATCGTGTTTGTGTTTGCGATGTCTGTGTTCGCCCAGCAACCTGCAGGGCGCGGCGGAGCCGCCAACGCTGAGGCGTTGGCGTGGCCGTCAGTGTTGTTCCACGAAGAGTGGAGGCAGCCCTCGTACACGGGCCAGCTCACCGACGAAAAACGGCGAGTGACCCAGGAGGCCGTAACCAACCCGGCCCTCGAACTGAAGCTCTACGGGGCCGACTCCAAGAGTATCGAAGTCTACAACCACGAAAATCGCTTCGACTTGTGGAGTGGCATGGCGACTTCGCCGACGGCCATCACCGTCAGGATGCGGGACAGCTATATGGACCTCACGGGTACCGCACGGCTGCGCACTATAGTTCGCACGCAGGCCCTCCATACACTGTACCCGGTCGTGAAGCTTGCGGACGGCGCGATGCTGGCGAGCTCGCAAGGCGTGTACACCGATGGTGCCTACGTTCAGGTGGAAGCCGTCTTTGGTGGCGGAGTCCGCTGGTTCAAACTGGATTCAGCTAAGGTCGTGACGACGCTCGAGGTGAAGAACCCTGACCTCAGCAAGGTCGACGAGATCGGCTGGGTAGATCTCGCGCCCGGCGGAGGCCATGGCAACGCCGGCTGGTACAACGTCTCGACGTTCGAGGTGCTCGGCAAGGCCATTCCGCGTTTGGCCGCCACGAGTAACTGACGCGACGAGTGTGTGCATCCGGGGCAGCGCCACAGATGGACGCATGACGATCCGCACAGTCAGGGTGGCAGGCGCACTTGTCTTGGTCGCTGTTGCGGCTTGGGGAATGCGCGGGGGCGTGTGGCAGCGGCCGGGCGCTGCCCCGGCTCCACGCGTCAACGCCAACATGCTCCAGCTGATGCGCGGACTCTTCTTTCCAACGTCGAATGTGATCTTCGCGGCGCAAGCCGATCTTGGCGTGTGGGTGAGGGACAGCCAACCGTCCACCTCTCCCAATCCTTTGACCGGTTTGTACGAGCCATGGCAGGCAGTTGAGTATGCCGCCTTGATGCTGACCGAGTCCGCAAGCCTGCTGCTACTGCCGGGACGCGAATGCGCAAACGGAAGGCAGGCACCGGTTGAACGCGCCGACTGGGTCCAATTCTCGGAACAGATCCGGCAGGCCGGGCTGGCCGCGTACAAGGCGGCGCAGTCGAGGCAGGCCGATGCCATGGTCGAGGCGAGCGGCGCCGTTTCTGAGGCATGCGCAGCCTGCCATGGCGTCTATCGTTCCGAGCGGGCAGGCGTTGAGAATCGATGTGCGTCGTGATCTCGACCAGAATGGCACCCAACCACTCCAGAAGATGTCACCGTCGGTTCAGAGTGCCGTTGAGATGACGCGACTTATCCAGACGGTGTTCTCTCATAACTCGTCGGCGGTATCGCAGTGAACGGAGGAGCGTGCACATGAGACGCGCAATCGTGCTTGGAGCGCTGGTGTCTTGCGCGGCACTGACGATGAAGGTTGCGGCCTCGCAGCAGGCTGGTGCAGCCGGACAAGCTACACCACGCGCGGTTGCGGTGCAGAAGGTCAGGGACAATCTGTACATGCTGACCGGTGGTGGCGGCAATAGCGCCGTCTTCATCACCGCCACAGGTGTGACCGTGGTCGATACGAAGAATCCAGGCTGGGGCCAGCCACTTCTAGACAAGATTGCGACGCTGACCGACAAACCGGTCATTCGCATCATCAACACCCAACGCATGGTGACCACACGAGCGGCAACGTCGAATTTCCGGTGAGCGTCGATATCGTCACGCACGAGAATACCAAAGCGAACATGGAACAGATGCGTCCCGTGTACGGCCTTGGGCGACCGGGTGGGCCTGCGGGCACCCAGCCAACTGCACCTGCGGCGAACATCTTTAAAGAGAACGGCGGCAAGGGACTACCGAAACGCACATTCGGCGACCGGATGACCATTGGCAGTGGCGCCGACGAGATTGACCTGTACTATTTCGGTCGTGCTCACACGAGCGGCGACATCTTCGTGGTCTTTAGGGCACTGGGTGACATCCCCGCTGCGACGCCTTTCATACGAAGGAGTTGCCGATCATGGACGTTAACAACGGCGGCAGCGGCATCGACTATGGCAGAACGCTCGATCGCGTGTCGGCGCTTGTGTCACGCGAAAAAATCCTGACAATCATCCCCGGCCACTTCGCGACGCCTGCAATCCCGGCTGATTTCACTGAATTTTCGGCGTTCGTCAAGGAATTCGTGGCGTTCGTTCAGAATGCAAAGACAGCCGGCAAGACCGTTGACGACGTCGTAAACACCTGGAAGACGCCGGAGAAGTACGCGAGCTATTTCTCGGTGACGGCCAACCGCTTAAGGCCGGACGTGCAGGTGGTCTGGGACGAGACGAAGTAGTTGGCCTGCCGGAAGGCGCTTCGAGAGGTTGGTAGCGAGATGAGAGGGAGATTGCCCCTGATGCCGCGTGTTACTCAACGTATGGCAGCAACTGCGCAAATGGTCGCCGGTCTGGTCGTTATTGCGCTCACCGGTTGTGGACCGACCGGGTCCGCCAGTGCGACGGGCGGCAAGCCAGATTTGAACGGTATCTGGCAGGCCGTGAATACGGCGAACTGGGACCTGGAAACCCACGCGGCCGGTCCGGGGCCTGCGCAGCTTGGGGCCGTGGCTGCCGTTCCTCCAGGGCTCGGAGTCGTGGACGGTGGAGCTATACCGTACTTGCCAGAAGCCGTGGCCGCGAAAGCGAATAATGTTGCCAATCGCTGGAAGGATGATCCGGAACTCAAGTGTTATCTCCCGGGTGTCCCACGCGCGACGTACATGCCGTATCCATTTCAAATTGTACAGTCACCAACGTCCCTGATGATCGTGTACGAGTACGCAGGGGCCGCTCGCATCATCAACATGGGGGGCACGGAGGCGGCACCAATTGACAGCTGGATGGGCTGGTCAAATGGTAAATGGGAGGGTGACACCCTCGTCATCGACGTCACGGGCCTCAACGACCAGACGTGGTTTGACCGTGCTGGTAACCACCACAGCGACGTGCTCCATGTGGTTGAGCGGTACACGCTCGCGAGTCCGGATGTAATCAACTACGAGGCCACCATTGAGGACGCGAAGACGTTTGCCCGGCCGTGGACCATCAAGATGCCGCTCTATCGTCGCCTCGAGCCCGGTGCGCAACTGATGGAGTTCAAGTGTGCGGAGTTCGCCGAGGAACTCCTGTACGGGCAGTTTCGGAAACAGCAGGTCGGCCAGGCCCGCTGAGGTCTGCGAATGACGTGTCTCAGGATGCGTGCGAGCCTCATCGCGCTTCCCTTGCTGTGGCTCCTGCTGGCTGGATGCAGCGGGAACACGTCGCGAGGCGGCGTCGCTCGGACGCCGTGGGGCGACCCTGACCTTGAAGGCACCTGGAACAACGCGACGCTCACGCCGCTTCAGCGTCCACCAGCGCTCGCGTCCAAAGAGTTCTTCACGTCTGATGAAGCGGCCGCATATATCAAAGACCGTCTCGAGCAGTCCAATGTCGATCGCCGACCGCAAGCGTCTGGTGCGGCACCGAACGTCGGGACCTATAACGATCTGTTCTTCGAGCGCGAGCCGAAGGTGGTCAAGAGCCTACGCACGTCGCTCGTCATCGACCCGAAGGACGGCCGTATTCCGCAGCTGGTTCCCGAGGCACAGGCCAGACTCGACGCCGCGCGTCAGAGGCTCGCGCTGCATCCGGCCGACGGACCCGAGGACAGGTCGTTGCTCGAAAGGTGTCTGCTGTTCAGCGCCGGAGGGCCCGCAATGCTGCCCGAGGGCTACAACAGCAACTATCAAATCGTGCAGACTCCACGGTACGTGGTCGTTCTTATCGAGATGATCCACGACGTGCGAATCATTCCCCTCGATGGGCGGGCGCACCTGCCCGCGAATGCATCGACATGGCTCGGCGGTTCCCGAGGTCACTGGGAGAACGACACCCTGGTGGTCGAAACCACGAATCTGAGGTCCACCAGCCGAGGCCGTTCAGGTATTGGGATGAGTGACGAGCACCTGCGGGTGGTTGAGCGTTTCACGCGATCGGACGCCACGACCATTGCCTATCGGGCCACCGTGGAAGACCCAACGGTGTACACCACACCGTGGACGATTGAGATTTCCTTGGATCGGGCGAAGGGCCCGATCCTCGAGTACGCGTGCCACGAAGGCAACTACGGTCTTGCGGGTATTCTTTCGGGCGCACGCGCCGAAGAGAATGAGGCCGGGACTCGCGGGAAGGTCCGATAGCGAAACGTGCCAGAGGAGGATCTATGACTCGTCGTTGGATCGAGATTGGATTGGCCGCCACGGCACTGTTGCTCGGTGTCGTCGTGGGAGGGCGTGCTCAGTCATCGAGTGTGCCGCGGACACCGTGGGGGGCTCCGGACCTCCAGGGGACGTGGACCAATGCCACGCTGACGCCTTTGCAGCGACCTGCTGCGCTTGCGGGGAAGGAAGTTTTTACGCCTGACGAGGCGGCCGCTTACGTCAAGGCGCGCGTCGAGCAGGCCAGCGCTCCACCCGCGCGGCCAGCGCCCGGCGCGACGCCGAACGTGGGTTCGTATAACGATGTCTTCATGGAGCGTGGGGTGGGTGTCGTCAAGAGCCTGCGCACCTCGCTCGTCATCGAACCGAAAGACGGACGGGTGCCTCCCATGACGCCGGCGGCGCAGGAAAAATGGGCGGCGATCCGCGCCGACCGGGCCCTGCATCCCGCAGACGGTCCTGAGAACCGGTCCATGCTCGAGCGCTGCCTGCTCTTTGGTGCGGCAGGGCCTCCGATGCTGCCTGAGCCCTACAACGCCAACTACCAGATCGTGCAAACCCGCGACTATGTCGTGATCCTGGTCGAAATGGTGCACGACGCCCGCATCATTCCGCTCGACGGACGTCCACACCTGCCCGCCGGCACCACGCGCTGGCTCGGCGATTCGCGGGGCCACTGGGAGGGCGACACGTTGGTCGTCGAGACGACGAATCTGCGATTCGACAACCATGGCAGCCGCTTCGGCGTCGGCTACGACACCATGAGCGACGAGAACCTGAAAGTCGTGGAGCGGTTCACGCGCACCGATGCGATGACCATCACGTATCGGGCCACGATAGAGGACCCCACGGTATTCGTGAGTCCGTGGACCCTCGAGATGTCCATGGCTCAGGCAAAGGGCCCGGTGCTCGAGTACGCGTGTCATGAGGGCAACTACGGCCTCCCCAACATCCTCTCAGGCGCTCGCGCAGAGGAGAAGGCAACCGGTACCAGCGCGCGTCGCCCATAACGATCTGTAGAAGGAGACTGCACTATGCGAATAGTCGCGACAGCCATCTTGCTCGGTGTCATGCTCACCCTTTCAGTGCGGCCGGTCGCAGCCCACCATGCGTTCGCAGCGGAATTCGATGCGAAGAGGCCAGTCAAGCTGGAGGGCACGGTGACGAGGGTCCAGTGGATCAACCCTCACGCGTGGATTCACATCGATGTGAAACAAGCCAATGGCAGCGTCGTCGCCTGGATGATCGAGTGCGGGACACCGAATGTCCTGATACGCCGGGGAATCAACAAAGACTCGCTGAAACCTGGAACTAGAATCCTGGTCGATGGGTTCCAGGCTAAAGACGGTTCGAACAAGGCCAACGGCAGGGACGTGACGCTGCCGGACGGGAAGAATTTCTTCCTGGGCTCCTCGGGAACGGGCGCTCCGGCCCGCTGAGTTCGTGCTCGCCTTCTGCCGCTGGCTCGAAGCGACGCCCTGGAGCATCGCGCTCCACGAGTCGCTGTGGGCATACGCGATCATTGAATCCGCGCACGTGCTCTCCTTGTGCGTCTTCGTGGGGATCGCCGTGCTGTGGGACTTCCGCTTGCTCCGACTGACCCTGCGGGACGTCCCGGTCTCTGAGTTCCTCGCGCGCCTGATGCCCTGGATGGTCGCAGGCTTCGTCGTCATGGTAGTCACAGGAGCGCTGCTGTTCTTCGGCATCCCGGTCAGGTCATATCAGAGCGTGTTCTTCCGGGCCAAGGTCGTCATGCTGATCCTTGCCGGCGTGAACGCCTGGGTCTTTCACGCGACTGTCGGTCGGCGAGTTGTCGAATGGGATAGTGCCCCCATTCTTCCTCGGGCGGCGCGAGTGGCGGGCGTTGTCTCGCTGTGCCTGTGGGCGGCCGTCATTTTTTCCGGCCGCATGATCGCCTACAACTGGTTCGACTGCGATACGCCGCAGTCAGATCTCGTCAGGACGCTCGCCGGCTGCACCGACGACCTGAGGGAGTAACGGTGCTACTGCCCTATTTCGAATGGTGCGAAAACTCAGCTCTGGGCGCGACCATACGGGACTCGCTGTGGCTGTTCCCGGTCATCGAGTCCTTTCACCTGGTCGCGATGGCTGTGTTGGGTGGAACCGTGCTGCTCGTCGACATGCGCCTCTTGGGCCTTGGTCTGAGCCGGCGCTCGGTAGCCACTCTGGCCCGCGACGTCCAGCCGTTCTTCGTGGCTGCCGTGGCGGTGATGCTTGTCTCCGGCCTTCTCCTCTTTTCGTCCGAGGCCGTCAAGTGCTACTACAGCGCTGCCTTCTGGGTGAAGATGACGTTCCTCGCCGCTGCGATCACCTTCACGTACTCCGCCCGTCGACGCCTCGTTGGTGCCGACGGAGAATGTCGAGACTCGCTCTACGGACGGTTCGTGGGTCTGACTTCGTTGCTCTTGTGGTTCGGTGTAGGTGCGGGCGGTCGCTGGATCGGGTTCTCCTAGCGTGTTGGTGACCTTGTCATTTTCTGGGGGTGTGATGTCGCTTCGATGGGTGCTCCGTTCTCTTGCTGGCGCCGGCCTGGCGTTGGTGGTCGTCAGCGCATGCGCGGTTCAGGCACAAGTCGTGCGGACGGCAGACGCCACAGTGCGGGACCTGACGCTTGGGGACTTTCCGCGCGTTCGCAAGCTCGCCGACAACGTCTACGGCTATGAAGACCTGATGGGGCCGGATGTCACGGGTAATACCGGCTTCACCACCAACAGCTTGATCGTCGTCACCACCGAGGGCGTGCTGGTCGCTGACGGGCAGGGCAACCAGGCGAAGACGAAGCGGATGGTGGATGAGATTGCCAAGCTCACATCCCAGCCGATCAGGTACGTCATCATCGCCGCCGATCACGCGGATCACGTCGCCGGCAACGGGGCGTTTCCACCTGGTGTTACCTACATCGCCCATCCGACGTCGAAGGCCACGATTGAACGTGCGGCTGCCGCTGGGCGTGGAGGCGGTGGGTGGCGCAATCCGATGATCCAGGAGACCGTGACCGATCGCCGGGCTCTGCGCCCGGGTGGTACCGAGATACAGATTGTGTTTCTGGGTCGTGCCCACACCGGCGGGGATCTCGCCGTTCATCTGCCCGCGCAGGGAGTTCTCTTCCTGAGCGAGATCTACTTCAACAGGCTGTACCCCTCGATGGGCGGGAACTTCAGCGCGTTTCCGTCTGAATGGATCGAGACGATCAAGAAGGCCGAAGCGCTCGCACCAGCGATCCCGGTTCCCGGACACGGCTTCATTGACAGTCCAGACGTCTTGCGCGAGGAACTTATCAATGTCCGCCGGGCGCTCGAGAACCTGGTTTCAGAGGGGCGACGTCTGCACAAAGCCGGTGTGTCACTGGCGAACGTGCCGCGCAACATCAGCCTCGGCGAGTTCCAGTACTGGTATCGCGCCACCAACAACCTGCCGGACGCGGTCAGGAAGGTCTACCTCGAGGCGGAAGGGAAAGAGCAGTAGAGGGGATGACGCTACTTGTCGGTGGACGATCTCTTCTGGCCGAAGTTCCTGGCGAGGTAGTCGACCAGCACAGGAGCCTCTTTGTCGTTGACCGCGGCGCCATAGCCCCGCATGGCGTCCACTGCGCCTGCAACAGCGGGCGAGAGCTAGTCGAACGGACTCGGCACGTTACATCCGCCGTGCTTGGGCGCGCGGGTGCAACGCGGCGTGGCACTCGCGTCCTGACCGCACCCGCGTCCAACGTGCACGACGCGGTACTGCCACCCCCACGACAGAACGCAACGCCTTCCGTTCACTACCCTCCGAAGGATGATCGGTGAAAGCGCCTTCCTGGCCTCCCTCGTGCTGCTTGTCCTCGCCTTTCTCGCCCTGGACCAGCTCGCCTTCCTGACGCCCTACCGCCGCGCCATCTTCGACCGCTACCTCTGGCATCTCGCCGCCGTCGTCGCGGTCCTGTTCATCAATCTCTTCGCCCTCTTCTACCTCGTCGGTCGCCGCATCCTCCTGCGCGATACCGGCCGCAAGCTCGCCCATGTCGAGAAGCAACTCCACGCCGGCGACACCATCGTCGGAGACCTCGCCGACCGCCTGGCCGGGGAGGAGTGAGTGTCACGCAGCGGAGACGACGCACGGGAGAGTAGAGGAGAGGCCGCACACAACGTCACGACCAACCGCGCGCCCTCCATCACCGCGCGCGACGCCCCCGAGAGCGACCGACACGAAGGACCCAACGCCACACGCCGCGAGGTCGCCGGCCGTGACCGCACCTACCGCCTCCGCGCCTCCGAATGGGACATCCTCAGAACCGTCGGCACCTTCCGCGTCATCGCCGAACGCGACCTCGCCAAGGACACAACGTCCCACGACCTTCGCCACCTCGTCGAAGACCGCCTCATCGATCGCCGGACCGGCATCGTCAATCACGAGCCGACGCACCTGATCGTCCTGACCGACGAAGGACGCTCGCTCCTCGAACTCCATCGCGACCAGAGCCCAGACGACCCTAGGCAGCAGTATCACGCTGGCCTCGTCAAGCCGCGCGAACTCGCGCACGACGTGCAGTACTACCGCGCGTTCCAAGACCAGGCCGCGCGTGTCTCCGCCGAAGGCGGGCGCGTCACCAGGGTCGTGCTCGACTACGAGATCAAGCGCGAGTATCAACGCTTCCTCAACCGCTCTGACCGCGAGGACCTCCACCAGGACCGCCACGCCTTCGCCGAGGCGCACCACCTGCCGATCGTGGACGGTCACCTCGAGATCCCCGACCTGCGCCTCGAGATCGAGACCGAGGATGGTCGCGTCGAGTACCGCGACCTCGAGATCATCACCGAGCACTACTCGCGCGGGCAGATCGCCGGCAAGGCCCGCGCCGGCTTCACTCTTTACCGCGCCGGGAGCAGCCAGCGTGGCGGCCGCCCTGCCGACACCGACCACCTGCGGTGGCTCAAGTGACCTTCGAGGAGCGCGTCCAAGCCGTGGAGGCACTCGGCCTCCAGCCGCGTCAGGCGCGATTCCTCGTACACGTCGCGCTCCACAGCGGCTACTGCCTCCGCCGGCATTACACCGACTACACAGGAACCCGGAAGGGCAAGAACACCCAGCACTTCTTCGAGGACCTCGTCGCGCGCGGCCTCGCGACGCGTCTCCGCTTCCGCGCCGACCGCGGCGACATCTTCCACGTGCATCACCCCGGTCTCTATCGCGCCCTCGCCCTCGACCACAACCGCAACCAGCGCCACGTCAGCCCCGCGCTCATCGCCCGTCGCCTCATGCTCCTTGACGTCGTTCTCTCCCAACCCAACGTCCCATGGCTCGCCACCGAGTCCGACAAGGTGGCGATTTTCACCGGAGAGTTCCACATCGCGCTTGAGGATCTCCCGCGCCGCACCCTCGTCGCGCGCGACGCGCCTCCGACCACGCGATACTTCCTGCACAAGCTGCCCATCGCGCTCGTCGGCACGCCCCCCGAGCCCCACTTCGTGCACTTGGCGACCGACACAACCGTCCCAGCCTTCATCCGCTTCCTCCGCGAGCACGCGCGTCTCCTCAGCGCCCTGCCCACGTGGGCCGTCATCGTTGCGCATCCCCGCCATGTGCTCGGTCAGTCCGCCTGGAAGGCGGCGTTGATAAAGCTGCAGCTCGACACAACGTCATCGCTCTCGCCCGCGCTCTCGCGCGACCTCGAGCGATACTTCGCGACCCGCAAGGCCGTCGAGCGCCACCAGCTCGCCGGCCTCTCCGTCGCGGACCTCCAGAGG
>JBEBGV010000102.1:0-11713 GCA_040081265.1 Vicinamibacterales bacterium | reverse complement strand
GGCCGCCCCCGTTGCCCGGCTGACCCGTGACCGCGACCGCCGCGTTGCCGCCGGTGTGATCGCCATCGACGCTGGTGTTGATGATCCAGCGCAAGGGCATCTCTGTCTTCTCTTTGTAGGCGGCGACGACCCGCTCGGCGGCGGCCGCGGCGCCGGTATCCACCAGCAGCACGCCCTCATCGCCGACCTGCATGGCGATGTTGCCCCCTGCGCCGGCAATCAGGTGGATCTCGCCGCGCACGGGTACGACGACCAGTCGGTCGCGAACACGGGAGTAGTCCGGTTTGACGCCCGCCTTGATGTCCTCCGGCTTCATGCCGAACTTTCGCGTGTCTTCCGGCGAGCGGAAGTTGTACACGGGGATCTGCGGCGTGGGTGTCTGCGCGTAAAGTTGTCCGGCGAGCGCCGCTGTTGCGGCGAGGAGTGCCCAGTGTCGCTTGTGCATGTCGGGAGACCTCGGTTGGGCCGGAGCCTACTCCTTCGGCCCGGCAGTGGCAAATACCTAAGAACGGGTATCCATGGTGACGTGCTGGCTGTGAGGTAGTCGAATGACGACCGACAATCCGGGGTCGGCATTCCTGAATTCGATGGTGCCGCGATGCAGTTGGATCGCGCGCCGGGCGATGGCGAGGCCGAGACCCGTGCCGCCCGTTTCGGCGCTGCGTGACTCATCGGTGCGGTAGAAGGCGCTTCCCAGCTTCGCCAGTTGATCCTCGCGCACACCGGGGCCGGAATCCCGCACGGTGACCTCGTAGTCATCGGCCGTCGACGCGCAGGTGACGGTCACGACTGTCTTCGGCGGTGCGTAACGTGCGGCATTGCCGATGATGTTTTCGAACGCGCGTCGCAGCAGCTCCCAGTTGCCGGGGACGTTCGAGCTCGTGCACCCTTCGAGGTGGATGCTGACCTTGCGCGGTTCGGCCTCGGCTGCACAGCTGTCAACGCTCTCACGCAAGACGTCTGCGACATTGAGCGGCACCAGGGGAGTCGATGCCGGATCGCCCTCCAGTCGCGCCACTTCGAGCAGCGTCGCGACGAGATCGGACAATCGGCCCGCCTCTCGTTGAATCCGGTCAGCCGCCTGGTCGCGATCAGTGGCCGTGCGGAGCAGTTCGATGCCGATATTGAGTCGCGTCAACGGTGACCGCAGCTCGTGCGACACGTCCTGCAACAAACGGCGTTCGCTCGTCACCAGCGTTTCGATTCTGGCGGCCATGTCGTTGAACGACGCCGCGAGCTGACCAATCTCGTCCTGGCGCCGCACCGCCGCACGAGCCGCCAGCTCCCCGCGGCCGAATCGCTGCACGGTGTGGGCGAGCTGACGCATGGGCCTGACGACGTGGGCGACGAGCAGCCAGAACAGCAGCATGACCGCTCCGGTGATGACGGTCACATACGGGATGAACGCGCGTGCCTCGACCAGCGGCGGTGCCAGGGTGATCAGACGATGAATGCCGTCTGGGGCCGGGGTGACGAACACCGCCCGGCCATGGTCGTCGGAGACAAGAGGCCGCTGTGAATCGAAGCGTTGCCGCAGCAGACTCGACCGGTCCTCGGCGGTGACCACGTCGCGACCGTTTGCGTCGACCAGATAGTGCGGCATCTGGGTGACCGCATCGAGCCTGGACAGGTATGCCGCTGCCGAGCCGCTGCCACCGGCTTGAAGAGCCGCCGCGGCCTCGGCCGATTGTGCCAGCTGCGAACTGTCGATCATGCGCACGATGTTCGGGCCGGTCACGGCTCGGTACGCGAGGTAGAAGGCGTAGGTCGAGAGCAGCAGGACCGCGAGCAGCGCAAGAAGCAGCCGCGCATAGAGCGATCGCATGCCGCTAGTTGTGACTGGCCAGCAGATAGCCGGTCCCACGCACCGTCTTGATCCGCAGGTCGTCGCTCTCGCCGAGCTTCTTGCGTAAATGACTGACGTGTACGTCAATCGCGCGCTCGTAGGCGGTCGTGTCCCGCCCATAGAGCGACCTGGCAATCGTGTCGCGCGAGACGACGGTCCCAGGCGCCTCGCAGAGCAATTCCAGCAGGTCGAATTCGGTTGAGGTGAGGTCGACTTCGTGCGTGTCCACCCACACGCGTCGGGCCGTGGCATCGAGGCGCAGGGCGCCAACGCTGAGTGTCCGCCGGACACTGGGCTGCGTCCGCCGCAGAATCGCGCGAATGCGCGCCAGTAGTTCGCCCACCTCGAAGGGTTTCAGGAGATAGTCGTCGGCACCGGAGTTCAAGCCTTGAATGCGGTCTTCGGGGGCGGTGCGGGCAGAGACCATCAATACCGGAAGGTGAGCCTGCTTCCGGAGTCTCCGAAGCACATCGAAGCCATTCAGCCTCGGCATCATGACGTCGAGGATTACCACGTCGGGTCGTTCGCTGAGCGCCGCTTCGAGCCCCTCGACACCGTCCCTGGCCGTGGACACCTGATAGCCATGCGACGCCAGGAACTCGGTCATCAGCACGCACAGCTCCCTGTCGTCATCGATGACGAGTACGCGGGCGGGCTGCTGACGCACTGCTACGGCGTTCACGCCTGCCACTCTACAGGGATTGCGCGCCACGAATGCGACCTTTACATTTCTTAACTGTTTTCAACGGGCAACGCCGCAGCGGACGAAGGAGAATCTGGCCACCACTATGCGCATGCGCGAACTCTGGATTCTCGGTCGTGGTTATCGTGCGCCATGGCTGGCGACGGTCCTCGCCGTCGTCGTCAGCGTCGGCCTCGACGCGCAGGTGGCGTCGCAAGCGCAACTACCGCCGCAACCGGGGTTTCTGACCCCGGAGGCTGAGGCAGCCTTGCCCTTGCGCATCGAGTCGATTACCCCCAACCTGTATCGCGCGATTCGCGGCGCCTCAGTGGTCGCTGTCCTGGTCACCGACGAGGGCATACTCCTGGTCGACACGATCAGTACCGACTTTGCGGCGTTGCTCCGGACCGAGCTGGCGCGCCGCTTTCCTGGGAAGCCGGTGAAGTATGTCGTCCAGACCCATTACCACTGGGACCACAGCAGCGGTGGCCCCCTGTTCGCGGACACGGCGACCTTCGTCGCGCACGAGAACATGCGCACCAACCTGCGGCTGCCCATCGCACAGGCGCCGCCGCCCGGGGAAACCACCGACCTCGATGGCGACAATCGTCTGAACCGCACCGAGGCGCAGACCGCCACGCGCCGCAACTTCGATAGCTTCGACAAGGACAAGGATGGCTTCCTGTCGGCGGAAGAGATCAGCGCCAACGTGCGGTGGCCCGAGGTCGTCTTCAAGGGCGATCGACACACGCTGACGATCGGCGGAAAACCAGTTGAGCTGGTCTGGGCGAGGAATCGCCACACCAGCGACACGATCGATGTTTATTTCCCGACCGAGCGCGTCCTGTTTGCCGGCGATTACACCAACCTGATCTCGATGTGCTGCAACTTCGCCTTCGATCACCGGCCGATGCAGACGTGGATCGCGTCCTACAAAGTGCTGGAAACGCTGGATTTCGATCGCGTCTTCACCAACCATGGGCAGATGGGTGACAAGGCGAGTCTTGTCGCCTTCCGTCAGTACCTGGAGGAGATCTACGCCGCTGTGTCGGAGGGGATCAAGGCCGGACGGACCGTCGAGGAGCTGCAGCGCACGGTGCGGCTCGAGAAGCACAAGGACCGGCTTGGGTACGAACAACAGCGCGCGGCCGTCATCCAGTCAGCCTACGACAGCTTGACCAAATACTCGCGGTAACGTCACGCGATCGCTTTCGCCGGTGAGAGGTCCCTATGCGTTTGCCAGTCATGATTGCTCTTGTGTGCGCGCTTGCAGTCCCGGCCGCGGGACAGACGATCGCACTTCCCGACGGGCACGAATTCAACCAGCCAGAACGGTATCCGTTTGCGCTCTCGCCGGATGGCACTCAGCTGCTCTACACCGCGCGGGCCACGCTCTTCCTGCGCCCCGTTGCCGGGGGCGTGCCGGCGTTAGTCGAAGGACCACTGCGGGGGCGCAACCAGAGCAACCCGGCATTTTCCCCGGACGGGCGGTCGATCGTGTACTGGACCAATGCTGGCGGCGTGATTGAACGCGTGTCGGCTGCAGGCGGCATGCGCGTCACGCTGGCGACCGTGGACAGCCCGTTGGGTCTCAGCTGGGGCACCGACGGCCAGATCTACATTGGTGGGGCGGACAAAGGTGTGCTGCGCGTACCGGCGAGCGGCGGGCCCCTGCAGACGGTGGTGACACTGGCTGCGGGTGAAGCGGCCCGCGCTCCGCAGTTGCTGCCGGACGGCGACCACGTCCTGTTCACACTCGGCGAGGGTACGCCCACCAACTGGGCGCAGAGCCGAATCGTGGTGCAGTCGATGACCACCCGGCAGCGGACGGTGATTACGCCTGGCGGCGATGCCCGCTATCTGGCGAGCGGAAATCTGGTGTATGTCTCCGGCGGTCGCGTCATGGCTGTCCGCTTCGACGCCCGCACCCGATCAATCAGTGGGCAGCCCAGGGCGATCAGCGACGAGGTGCAGATTCAGGCTCCAACAGGCGCGGCGCTCTATGCCGTGGCGGCGAGTGGCGCATTGGCCTACGTCCGTGCGGGTGGGGCTGCAACGATGGAGCTCAACCTGGTGGGCCTGGACGGCAAACGGACCTCGCTCGGCCCAGTGCCAGCCGGGACTGCCGCACCGCGCATCGCGGCCAACGGGAAGAAGGTGGCCTTCGCGGCGCAGGGCACGATCTACGTGGCCGATTTTCCCAACCTCGCCAGCGCCCGGAAGGTGATCGAGAATGCCACGTTCCCGCTGCTCAGCCCCGACGGCGAGTGGCTGTCGTTCGGTTCACTGGGCCAGCGCCGGAACAACGGCGAGGAAATCCTCTTCATGCAGCGCGCTGACGGGTCCGGCGAACCGGAGATTGTCGCCAGGCCGGCCCGCGCCGGCGAGCACTGGATGGAGGGTGACCAGGGGTTCAGCTTCATCTCCCATCGCGGCCGCGGCAATAACTACGACGTCTGGTTCTATGCGCCGGGGAAGAAAGAGGTCGAGCCGATTGCCCTGTCCCTCGACGACAGCGCCCAGATGAGCAGCTCGATGTCCCCCAACCGCAAGTGGGTGGCGTTCATGTCGAGCGAATCGGGGGATTGGCAGCTCTACATCCAGCCGTATCCGGCGACGGGGAAGAAGTACCAAGTTTCCACCGAAGGCGGACGTTCGCCGATGTGGACCAGCGACAATCAGCTCGTGTTCGACAAGGACGGGCAAATGTATGCCGTGTCCGTGCAACTGGGCGACACGCCCACATTTGGACAACCACGGACGCTACCGGTCACGGGATACATCCAGCCGCAACTCCGGCGAAACTGGGAGCTCATTCGTGCCGGCGACGCGAGCCAGTTCCTGATGCTGTTTCGTCCGGCTCCGCAGATCCAGGTGACCTCGAACTGGCAAAACTAGGGTTTAGATACGGAGGCGACACATGATCGGACGTAGGATTGCGGCGGTAGCGTGGGCGTCAGTGCTGGCTGCGGGCCTGGTGATTGGAGTGGAGCAGGGGGCTGCTGGCCAGCAACAGCCGCCCGCGGGTGGACCGCCCCCAGCCGCACCGGGACCGGGACGCGGCGGTCCCCCGGCGCCGATGTCATTCTTCGTCACGAGTGCCGGTCTCGGGCGCGGCGGCGACCTTGGCGGATTGGCCGGCGCGGACGCGCACTGCCAGGCACTCGCGACTGCCGCCGGCCGCGGCAACGTGACGTGGCGCGCCTACCTGAGCACGCAGGGGCCGAATGCCGTCAATGCGCGTGACCGCATTGGCAACGGCCCGTGGTACAACCAGCGGGGCCAGCTCATCGCGGCGAACGTCGCCGAGTTGCACGGCGACACGCTCGAGCAGGCGCGTGTCGGTAATTTCATCAACGTGGCGAACACGCTCGATGAAAAAGGCAACCCGGTACCGAATGCATTCCCGGGCAGCGAACACGACATCTTGACGGGGTCGACGATCGAAGGTCGCGCCTATACCGACAACACGCGGGATTACACGTGCAACAACTGGACGAGCAGCGCCGCAGGGACTCCTCCTGCCCCGCGCGGCGCTGGCGCCGCACCCGCCGCTCCTCCTGCGGCTGGTGCCGCGCCTCCTCCGGTTGTCGGGCGGGGTGCGCCAGGACCGTTACAGCCGCCCGGCGTGCCCTCCGCACGCGTCGGCCACTCCGACAAGGGCAACATCGTGCCCTCGTGGAATTCATCGCATTCGACCAACGGCTGCGCCCAGCCGAATCTCGTTCAGGTTGGTGGCGGCGGCCGTCTCTACTGCTTCGCGGCGAACTGATCTGCACATTATTTATGACCATCAAAGGTAGGAGTCTGGCGTTCGGCCTGCTGGCGTCGATGCTGATGGCCACGCCGGCCATGGCGCAGGTCGACTTGTCGGGCTCCTGGGCGAGCGCGTTCCACGAGGACCAGCAGGAAGCCACCAACGGTCCCGATCTCGGCGACTTCCTCGGACTCCCCATCAACGACGATGCCCGCGCGCGCGGGTTGAGCTACACCACCTCGCTCCTCTCGCAGCCGGAGCGGCAGTGTCTGTACTACCCGTCGTTCTACCTGTTCGAGTCTTCCTTCCAGATCGCGATGTGGCCGGAAAGCCATCCGACCACCGGCGCCACCATTGCCTGGCACGTGTCCGGCACCCTCGATCGCCAGCCGATCACGATCTGGGTCGATGGCCGGCCGCATCCCTCGCCATGGGAGCCGCACACGCCTGCCGGCTTCACGACCGGCGTGTGGGAAGGTCAGACGTTGACCACCTACACCACGCACATGATCGCCGGCCCTCTGCGTCGCAACGGTTTGCCGTTCAGTGACCAGGCCACCATGACGATGCACTTCACCCGCTACGGCAATCTGCTGACCGTCGTCGGCATCCTGGACGATCCCGTGTACCTGACCGAGCCGCATATCCTCAGTCGGATATTCCAGAGCAACCCGAACATCACGGTCGCTGCCGTCGGTCCTCCCTGTATCGTCGAGGGCGAGTTGCCCGAGGTGAAGGAGGGCACGGTCCCGCATTACCTCCCGGGCAAGCATCCGTTCCCCAATGAGATGCCCCGGCTGTACAACATCCCGGTCGATGTGGCGATGGGCGGCGCCGAGACGATGTATCCGGAGTACCGCAAGAAGCTCGCGGGCAAGTACGTGCGACCGGACGCGTGTCGAGCCAACTGCTACAACGGCGGCACCCTCCAGAATCCTGGCTTGCCGCCACCGCTTCCAGGTACTGCCCCTGCTGCGCCACCCCAGGTCGGCAGGCCGAGGCCATAGCGCCATGCGTACACGGACACGGGCAGGTCTGGTCGCCGTCGCCATGGCGGCGGTGTGTGTGCTCGGTCGCGATCTGGTCGCGCAAGGGCAGGTGAGTGCCGGCGGTATCGAGGCGGTGCCGGTGCGGCCGAATTTCTTCATGATCGTCGGGGCGGGCGGCAACATCGGCGTGCAGGTGGGCGAGGATGGCGCGGTGATCGTCGACAGCGGGACCGAACGGGCCGCCGAGGCCGCGTTGGCCGCAGCGGTAAAGCTGAGCGCCGGACCTATTCGCTACATCATCAACACCAGCGCCGGCGCCGAGCACGTCGGCGGGAACGTGCACTTCGCGCGGGCGGGCCGAACGCTTGCGGCGCCTGGAGGACTGGGGGGAGGACCCGGCCAGACGGCTGGCGCGCCGATCATCGCCACCGAGAACGCCCTGCTGCGCATGAGCGCGCCAACCGGACAGCAATCGCCGTATCCCGTGGCCGCCTGGCCGACCGAGACGTTCACCGGCAAGCGTAAGACCCTCTATCTGAACGATGAAGGCATCGAAGTGATTGCCGCGCCGGCGGCGCACAGCGACGGCGACGCCATGGTGTTCTTCCGCCGGTCAGATGTCGTCGTCTCCGGCGAAGTCTTCGACCCCACGCGGTTCCCTGTGATCGACATCGAGCGCGGGGGCAGCATCGACGGTGAGATTGCCGCGCTCAACCGGTTGATCGAGGTGATGATTCCCTCGATCCCCCTGCCGTCGAAAGCGGGCGGGACGCGGGTCGTTCCCGCGCGCGGGCGCATCGCCGAGCAGGCCGATGTCGTCGAGTATCGCGACATGGTCACCATCGTTCGCGATCGCGTCGACGACCTGATGAAGAGCAGCAGGACGCTGGCGCAGATCCAGGCATCGTCACCGACGCAGGGATGGACTCGCCGCTACGGCGCGGACGCGGCGCCGGCCTTTGTCGAGGCGGTCCACAAGAGCCTGGCCGCGGCACGAGCCAAGGCGGACGCGTTGCGGACCCAGGCGCCGGCGCGGACGCCACAGAGCGGAGGCCGCCGATGATCGGTCGGGTCCTGACCGGCATCGTCGTCGCGGTCGCGCTGTCGTCGGCCGAGGGCGCCTTCGCTCAGGGACCGCGTGGGCAGGGACCACAAGCTCCGCCTCGTCCCGCGCGCCTGGCGGCGCCGATCGACCTCACCGGGAACTTTGTGTCGATCATCACCGAGGACTGGCGCCATCGCATGGTTACGCCACCCAGGGGCGACTTCGCCAGCGTGCCGACGACGCCGGCGGCGCGGGCGGTGGGGAATCTCTGGGACCCGGCAAAGGACGCGGCGGCCGGAGAGCAGTGCAAGGCGTACGGAGCCGCTGGCATCATGCGCATACCAGGTCGCCTGCGCGTGGCGTGGGAGGACGACAACACGCTGAAGGTCGAGTTCGACGCCGGCACGCAGACGCGGTTGCTGCACTTCGGCGCCTGGACCGCGCCCGGCGGCGAGGCGACGTGGCAAGGCGACTCGGTCGCCGAGTGGGTGACGCCGCCTCGCGGTCGCGGCGGCCCTCCCGGCGGTGCACCGCCGGGCGGTGGCGCAGGTGGTCCTGGCGCCGCTGGTCCGCCCCCGCCGCAATTTGGCTATCTGAAGGTGGTCACGACGCACATGCGGCCCGGCTACCTGCGGAAGAACGGCGTGCCGTACAGTGCCAACACCGTGCTGACCGAATATTGGAGCCTCCATCGCGAGCGCAACGGCGATCAGTGGCTCGTCGTGACCACGATGATCGAGGATCCGCAGAACCTGCAGGTCCCCTGGCTTACCAGCCCCAACTTCAAACGCGAAGCAGACGGCTCGAAGTGGGATCCTGCGCCCTGCTCGAGCGAGTAGAAATCGCGGCGGAATTCCTGACGGGAGGAACGGATGTGTGCTGTAGACGATGATCACGAGTACGTGCTGAGCGGCCAGCACCTGTATGCGGGCGGGAGCGAACGGCTCACTGTTACCCGGCGCGACGTGCTCCGCGGTGGCGCGGCTGCCGTCATGGCTGGCAGCGCGGCGGCACTGCTCGGACAGGCACCATTGGCGGCTCAGGCCGCAGCGGGCGCGGCGGCAGCCGCGCCACAGGCGCCACCGCCGCCGGGTGTTGGCGCAGCGGTCACGCCAAGCGGCGTCATCTTCTGGGGCGGTAACACCGCGAATATCGATCCCGCGTCGATTCTGGCCGAGCGCCAGGGTCCGACCAGGACGACCGGCATGCAGTTCAAGGCGCTCGTCCGGCACGACAATGCCCTGACGACCGAAACGCTCACCCTGCTACCGCTGCATCCGCTGCACGTGGTCATCCGGATGCAGGCCTCGCAGACCTGCTATTCGACGACCGGCCAGCTCAACACGACGAATCGGGCGCAGTTCGCGGCGGTGGCCGGACACGGTGGCGTCGGCATCATCGAAGAAGTGGGCCGGCTGGTGAAGCGCGTGAAGGTGGGCGATCAGGTGATGCTCGCCACCACGCCGAATTGCGGAGTCTGCACCAACTGTCTGTCGGGTCGCGGCGATCAGTGCAACACACGACTGCCGGCCATTCCGAACGCCACGATGTCCGGGAATACGCCGGTGTACTTGAACGCGCCGGGGGCCGGACCGGCCGGCTACTCGGAAATCATCGTCGCCGATGAGGAATGGGTCGTGCCGGTCTTCACCCGCGTCTCGCCAGCCGAACTGTCCATGCTCGTCTGCGTCGCCGGCACGGGACTCGGGATGGCGATGTGCCGCTTTCCGATCGAAGCGGGCGCGGACGTGGCCGTCTTCGGTCTCGGTCCCATCGGCGTCAGCGCCGTGCAAGGCGCGCGGATTCAGGGCGCGAAGACCATTATCGGCATCGACCCGATTAAATATCGTCGCGATCTGGCGTTGAAGCTGGGGGCGACGCACGTCCTCGATCCCAACGTCGACAGAGGGAATGACCTCATCGCCAGGATCCGCGCGCTCACGCCGGATGTCGTGCCGCCGGGCCGCCGCTACGCAGGCGAGCGACAGCCGGGGCCGACCTACGTGCTCGAGGCCGTGGGCGGCACGCGCTTCCCGCTGCCCGCCTCGGTGGAATCGCCGACCGACATGACGGGTATCGAACCGCTGCAGCAGGCGTGGACCGTGGTGCGGAACACCGGCGTTCTCCGGACGTGCAGCATCGGACATCCGGCCGGTGCCAACGTCACCTTCCCTGGCGGCCAGTGGGCAAACGCCGGGAAGACGCACGTGCCTGGCAACTACGCCGGTGTCCAGGCACTGCGCGACCTGCCTCGCTTCGTGCGCCTGGTCGAGAACGGATTGTTCGACGCGAAGTCGCTGGTCGGACAGGTCTTCCGGTCGGACAAGATGCGGGAGGCCCTTCAGGTGGCGGCCGATCGATCGGCGATCACCTCCGTGATCGAGTTCACGTAGCCAACTCCTGGGGTACGAGGAATGATGAAAGAGCGTGTGGTGGCACTGGCCATTGTCTGTGCGGTTGCTGGGATCGCAGCACGAAGCGCCACCGCGCAGGTGCTGCCGGCATTTTTCGATTTCAGCGGCGAGTATGCCGTGCTCTTCCACGAGGATCAGCCAGAGCGAGTCCCGGGACCCGAGATTGGCGACTACCTCGGCATGCCCATCAATGACAACGCCAGGTTCCGCGCGGATTCGTGGGACGCGTCTCTGCTGACGTTGCCGGAATACCAATGTCGGCCTCATCCGGCGGATTACGGATCGCGAGGCCCGAACGTCCGCATCTGGAAAGAGATTGATACCGCGACGCAGCGCCTGATTGCGTTCCGCACGCACACCGCCTGGCAGGCGCAAGAACGCACGATCTGGATGGATGGCCGCCCGCATCCGCCGAAGTACGCGCCTCATACGTGGCAGGGTTTCTCGACCGGGAGATTCGAAGGTGAGAGCCTGGTCATCACGACGACTCACATCAAGTCCGGCTACATTCGTCGCAATGGCCTTGCGCGGAGCGACGATGCCGAGATCGTCGAGCGCTGGAGCCATCACGATCGGTTCTTGACCTGGACCGTGTGGGTCAACGATCCGCACTATCTCACCGAGCCGCTGGTGCGTACGAGTGACTACGTGGAGAACCGGCGGCAGCAGCTCACCCCCTATCCGTGTGAGACGGTGGTCGAGGTTGATCGCCCTGTCGGGGTCGTTCCGCACCACCTGCCCGGAACCAACCCGTTCCTCGACGAGTTCTCACGCCGATGGGGCGTGCCCTTCGAGGCGACACGCGGCGGTGCCGAAACGATGTATCCGGACTACATCAACAAGATGAAGACGATGCCCAGGCCGCCGGCGCAGAGATAGCGCCGCCGCGAAGGAGGTTCGCCGATGTTGCAGACTGAACGAAGAGCCGCGCGAACGTTCGCGCATCTGGTCGCCGGATGTGCGCTGTTGCTGGTCATCGG
>JBEBGV010000101.1:0-11839 GCA_040081265.1 Vicinamibacterales bacterium | reverse complement strand
CCGCACGACCACGCGCTCCGACAAGGGGGCAACTTCCAGCACGCCGGACGCGACCGTTTCCAATCCAGCCACGACATCGACCCTGAGGGCCGCAGGCTGAAAGCCCTCGAGCGAAAGGCGTAACGTCACCGGGCCTGCGGGCACCGCGTCGAAGCCGAAGTCGCCTCTCGTCCCGGTCACGGCGACGCCGATGACGCGAGCCGCCACCGCCAACTCGACCGTGACTCCCGGTACCACCGAATCCGAGCCGTCGCGCACTTCACCACGGACCGATCCGCTCGGTGCCTGCGCAGTGCCTGACGCGGTCGCGATCGCGATCAGGCTGGCGATCAGGCTGACGATCAGGGCAGTGCGGACAGACACGGCTTAACTGTACAGCGGCTCGGGGCGGTGTAGACTACGCGCGCGAAAGGGGACAGCGATGAAAAGACTGTCGTGGACCATCGTGACGCTTCTGGTTGGTGTTGGTTCGGCGCTCGTCCTCGCGCAGGCGGGCGGCAGCCGCGAGGACAGCTCGGCTGCCGGTGCGCTGGCGGGCAAGTTGCCAGACGGCAGCAATTACCGCGTGGTCCGTCCAGCGCAGTGGAACGGCACGCTCGTCCTCGATCTCGACTTCATCAACGATCCATCGGCGCAGCCGAGCGCCATCGAACGGTGGATGGTCGCGAACGGCTATGCCATCGGTGGCATCTCGCGTGAGCCGATCGCCTATCGCTTCCCGCAGGCGGTCGACGACCTGCTCACGGTCCGGACCATGTTCATCGAACGATGGGGCATGCCGACGCGGACAGTGTCGCTCGGCAACTCACGGGGCGCGTTCGTCTCGCGCATCGCCCTCGAGCGACACCCCGACATCTTCGTCGGTGCACTGATGAGCGCGGGCGGTGGCGCCGGCGAGGTTGCCCTGCACAACGCCAAGCTCGACGCGCTCTGGGCGCTGAAGCAGTTCTCCGGCGTTCCCCTGATCGTCGCTGGCTTCAGCAGTCAGCCGGAGGCAGCTGCGGAGGGGCGGAAGATTCAGGAGGCGGTGAAGTTGCTGCAGGCGACACCGCTCGGTCGCGCGCGACTCGCGCTCGCGGCTGCGTTCGAGCAGCTGCCGGTCTGGGCCGACGGCGACCAGTCGCCTGCCGATAGTGACTTCGAGGCGCAGGTTGATCAGCTGGCGATTGGATTTGGTGCCGGCCACCCGGCCGTGGTGCGCTACAACATCGAGCAGACTGCTGGCGGCGTGTTTTCCTGGAATCAGGGCGTCGACTACAAAGACCTGCTCTCTCGATCCCGCCTCTCGCCGATGGTCACCGCGCTCTACAGGAAGGCCGGAGCAGAACTCGAAGCCGACCTGCGCACGCTGGGGGCGGCGCCGAGAATCACGGCGTCTCCGGCGGCCGTTGCCATGGTCGAAAGAACCATGTCCTACTCCGGGAAGATTTCCGGTCCGGTGCTGGTCGTCGACAACATCGGCGATCCCTTCGACGTCGAGTCCTTCGACCGCGCCTACGAGCGCACGGTGGAGAGCGCGGGCAATGGTGCGCTGCTGCGCATGACGTGGGTCCGATCGTCACGTCACTCGACCCAGTCGCCGCTCGAGCGGCTGGCGGGATTCTCGGTGCTCATCGAGCGTCTCGACAGCGGCCGCTGGGCCGATACCTCACCAGAAGCCATGAACGCGCGCGCCGAGCAGATTCGCGGCAAGGCCGCGATCGATCTCGGCCCCGCCCGTTTCATGTCCCATCAGGCACCAGAGATTCTGCGACCGTGGGATGGTCGCCACTGGGGCACCTACAAGTAGAAGCTGTGGCCACCATGAAGAACACCAAGCCTTCCTCGATCTCGCGTCGTCGTCTGCTGAAGGACGGAGCCGTCGCAGCGGTGACCGGTGGGGCCGCCACGCTGCTCGGCGCCGGACCCGCATTTGCCGCGCAAGGCACGCCGGCGACGGGAGGTGGAGTGGCCGGACGCCGCTACCGCGCGTTCATGCGCACCAGGTCCGGTCCCGCCACCATCCAGGAAGTGACGCTGCTGCCGCTCGATCCGATGCGGGTCGTCGTGCGCACCGAAGCGTCCATGTGCTGCTACTCGGACACGGGGCGGGCCCTTGGCCTGCCTGCCGCAGCGAACGGTCAGGGTGCATTCAACCAGCCGACCATTCTCGGTCACGGCGGACTCGGCGTTGTCGAAGCGGTTGGATCGATGGTGAAGCGCGTGCAGGTTGGCGATCGCGTCATGGTGCCGAACACGGCACAGTGTGGTGAGTGCTACAACTGCCTGCGCGGGCGAGCCGACCAGTGCCTGCTCAATGGACAGCCACCCGAGCCGGTCGCGCGGCTTGCCGACGGAACGCCAGTTGTTCAGTGGAACAACGAGGGCGGCTACTCGGAGCTGATGGTGCCGTACGAGAATCGCGTCGTTCCCCTCTTCACGCGCGTGCCGTCAACCGAGCTGGCGGTTCTTCACTGCTCGGGCGCGTGCGGGCTGGGCGCGACGATGACGCTGGCGCCGATTGAGCCGGCGTCCGACGTCGTGATCTTCGGCGCCGGTCCGCTTGGCCTCAGCGCCGTGCAGGGTGCTCGCATCAAAGGCGCGGTTCAGATCATCGTCGTCGAACCGATCCGCGCGCGGCGTGAGCTGGCGCTCAAGGTGGGGGCGACAGCCGCGCTTGATCCCAATGCCGAGGGCGCCGGCCTCGTGCAGAAGATCCGCGACATGTGCCGTGGCCGGACCGATCGTGCGTTTGCCGGAGGGGCGAACATCGGCGCCGAGTGGGTGCTCGAGGCGGTTGGAGGCGACCAGTTCCCGCCGAAAGCGGAAGCCGGGCCAGACCCGACCGGTGTGCAATCGCTGCGACAGGCGTGGGACGTCTGTTCGTCGATTGGCCACCTGGTGACCGTCGGGATCAACCAGCGCGGCGAGTTCCCGCTGCCGCCTGGGCAGTGGTCCAATGCGGCTAGAACTCATCACCCGGGCAACATGTCTGGCACCAACAGCAAGCGCGACATGCCGCGTTACGCGCGACTCATCGAAGCCGGCCTCTTCGACGCCAAATCGATGGTCACCTCGGTGCTGCCGTTCGATCGCGTACGTGACGCGTTTCAGCTTGCCGCCGATCGCACGACGGTCTCATCGGTGATCACGTTCAGCTGACCCGCAGGCTCAGGCGGTGACACCGCTACGCTGTGTGCGGTGCAGTTCTGCTGCAATCTGGGCAAGTGTGTGACCAGTTGGATTCACGCGGTGCCGCGGCCTGATTTGACGCGCCCGAGCCTGGTGAATGCAATACGCTCCTGTGCAATTTGATTCACTCTCCATCGCACACATCACGAATCCTCGCGCTCGTTGCATGCGTCGCCATCTCATCGCTGTCCGTGGCCGGCGGCCCGGCAGAGCAGGGCGAGAACGGCGTATTTCCGGCGTCCGGTCTTCGGCTCGTGCCTGCCGCCGGCAAGACAGGCCTGGCCGGCCAGGCTGACGATCCGGCGGTGTGGGTGCATCCGACCGACCCGAGCCTGAGCGTCATCATCGGCGCGAACAAGAACGTGACGGGTGGCCTGCACGTCTTCGATCTGAGTGGTGTCGAGTTGCAGTTCACGCCAGGTGGACAGCACAACAACGTCGACCTGCGTTACGGCTTCCCGCTGGGCGGCGCGAGCGTCGATCTCGTCGCCGCGACCGACCGCAACAACAACCAGATCGACATCTACACGATTGACCCCTCGACGCGTCTGCTCACGCAGGTCGGCGTCATCCAGTCCGGCCTGAAGGTGTACGGCTTCGCCATGTACCACAGCCGCGCCACCGGTCGCTTCTACGGCTTCGTCTCTTCGGACAAGGCCACCGGTGGCATCGAGCAGTGGGAGTTCATCGACGCCGGTGCCGGCACGGTCGGTGGCGTCCTCGTCCGCAAGATTCCTCTGAGCTTCATGGCCGAAGGCATGGTGGCCGACGATGAGCTGGGGGACTTCTATGTCGGCGAAGAGGACACGGGCATTTTCAAGTACGGGGCCGATCCCGGCGACTCCGCGACCGACCGCATTGTCGTTGACCTGGTCGGATCTGCCACCGGCCTCACGGCCGACGTCGAGGGCCTGGCGATCTACTATCGTGGCGACGGCCTGGGCTATCTGCTCGCATCGAGCCAGGGCAACGACCGCTACAACGTGTATCGCCGCGAGGGCGCAAACGAGTATCTCGGCACGTTCCAGATTCCCGATGGCCCGTTCGGCAAGGCACGCAACACCGACGGCCTCGACGTCATCAACATGAACCTCGGCCCCTTGTATCCGCAGGGCCTGTTCGTGGTCCAGCATGACGACCTCGACTTCAAGATGCTGCGCTGGCAGGACATCGCCAACGCGCTCGGCCTGGCCATCCACACCACCGGTTTCGACGTACGCGGCGACCCCTGCGTCGACGTGACCTCGGTGGTGGTGTCCCCATCTGACGCTACGGTGGAGACGGGTGCCACCGTGCAGTTGACCGCCGTGGCACTCGACTCAACCGATGTGGCGATCCCTGGCTGCGCGGTCTCGTGGTGGTCGAGCGATCCAGGCGCGGCCACCGTCGGGCCGAGCGGTGTCGTCACCGGCGTGGGCGCTGGTCAGAGCGCGACCATCACGGCGTCGGGCGGGTCGGCCACAGGTACGGCGTCGGTCATCGTCACTGCTGGCACCAACTCGGCGCCGACAGTGGATGCAGGCCCGGAGCGGACCAGAAGCGAGGGCGGAAGCATCACGATCGCGGCGAGCTTTGCCGATGTCGACGCCGGGGACCTCCATACCGCCACAGTCGATTGGGGCGACGGCTCGCCGGTGCAGGCAGCAACGGTGACGGAGGCCACCGGCAAGGTGTCTGGTTCGCACTTCTATGCCAACGATGGCGCGTTCACCGTCATCGTCACCGTGCAGGACGCCGCGGGCGGAGTGGACCAGGATGCGACGACGGTCACCATCATCAACGTGCTGCCGACAGCCAATGCCGGCGGCCCGTATTCGGGAGTCGCAGGAGCGCCAATGAGCTTCGGCGGAGGCGGTTCCGATCCTGGCGCCGACGCGCTGATCTACGAATGGGACTTCGCCTACGACGGTGTGACCTTCGACGTGGACGGGGTCGGCAAGACGATCCAGCGGGTCTATCCGACAGCCGGCAACTACACGGCTGCGTTGCGCGTCTGGGACGATGACGGCGTGTCGGCGATAGCGACAGCGGCGGTCAGCGTGAACGCGGCACCGTCGGCTGTCATGTACTTCTCCGTGGACGCCGCGGCGATCGTCGGTGGGCTCACCGTCGCAGACGAAGACGTTGTTGCCACCAACGGCGTCACCTTCAGCATGTTCTTCGATGGCTCGGACGTCGGGCTCGACACGGCGGCGATCGACGCGCTCGCCGTGACGAGTCCCAACACACTGCTGTTGTCATTTGTGAACCCGCAGGTGGTTCCCGGCATTGCGGGCACCGTGGATGATTCCGACCTCGTGCTCTTCACGGCCACGACCCTCGGCGATACGACCGCCGGGACTTTTTCACTCTATTTCGACGGCAGCGACGTCGGGCTGAGCACGAGCAACGAAGATCTCGACGCCGTAGACGTGCTCCCCGACGGCCGGCTGGTGATTTCGACCAAGGGCGCGTTCGACGTGCCGGGGGCTGTCGGCGTCGGCCAGGACCTGATGGTGTTCACGCCGGGTTCCACCGGCCCGACGACGGCCGGCACGTGGGAGATGTATGTCAACGGCATCGACGTCGACCTGTCGACCAGCGGCGAGGCTATCGATGCCCTGGCGGTGGATGGAGGCGGCCGGTTGTATCTGTCGACGAGCGGCAGTTTCGCGGTGACCGGTCTCACCGGAGCGGACGAGGACGTCTTCATCCTGGCGCCGTCGGCGCTCGGACAGGACACGGTGGGCGCCTACATCGCGCCGTTGTTCTTCGACGGCAGCAAGAAGAAGGTCACTGCCGACCTGACGGCGATCGACTTGCCGTAGGGGCTCGTCAGCGGTAACCAAACAGCGGCGGGAACGCCACCACCACCAGCGCCGCCCAGGCAGAGTAGACGGGCAGATAGGCGACCTGCCACCGCTCCAGCGCGGCGAACGTGCCCCGACCGCGCAGGAACGACGCATAGAGCCAGGCCGACCACGTCAGGTTGACGAGCAGAATCAGGTTCTCGCCCAGCGCCGCAACCCGGTTCGGCGTAAAGCCAAATTCTGAGATGCGGGCGGCGATCGCCGCGAGCGCCACCCCATCGACCACGAGCGCGCAGACCACGAGCAGCAGTTGCAGGCGGTCGAACATGTTCGGCGGGGCCTCGGGGTCACGCGCAGAAGCGGCGTAGAGGACCAGTCCAACGACCAGCACCAGCAGCAGGTCGAAGCCGATGAGGACCTCGCGACCGACGTTGATCGGGTTGCCGGTCACCGCCATCGTCGCGAGAAACACCAGCAGCAGGAGGGTGAAGAGCGGCGTAAACAGCCTGGTCAGCACCGGTGCCATGCTCTCGATGACGCGCTGCTTCGATTCGACGAGCCAGGATGCGATGATGACGGCCCCCATCGCCCCGCACGGGATCAGCCAGCGCCCGATGAGCCACTCGGGGTTGATGCTGATCGATTGAAACATCATCGCGGTGAAGCCGGTGAAGACGCCGCCCCCGAGGGCGATGAGCGCGTAATAGATCACCAGCTCGCCGGAAAATCGCACGAAGTTCATGCGGCTCGCGGCGTCGAACCAGCGGCTTCGCGCGTATGCGAGGCCCACCGCGAGCCAGAGGGCGATTGGCAGGTGCAGCGCAGTGAGCACTTCCGTGTTGCCGCCCGTACGGAACGGGAAGATGTTGGCGAAGACCGCCCCGATAACGAAGGGAAGTGCCACCCAGAGGCGGATGGCGCCGTCGGCGCGACGCGTCCAGAGGAAGTAGGTCGCCAGTAGCGGGAACACGAACAGGCTCATGTTCCGGGCGTAGAACGTTGACCCGACACCGCCGAGCACCAGACCGAAGAGCGCCGGCACCTTGATTGCCACGCCGGCGGCGACGGCAAGTGCCAGGACAATGAGTGCCTCGGAACGGGTCGCGCCCGGCGACCGGTCGGTTGGGCTGCCCATGCGCCTGACCGCGACCAGGAACGCTTCATCCTCGGACAGGCCGGTGGCGGTGAGCGCCGTCAGATGGGCGCGGAAGCGTCCGTCGAGATCTTCCCCTCCGGGGCCGTCAACCGCCGGTCGGCGCCTCAGGTAGGCTCGCCACTGGGTTATCTGCTCGTCGAGTGAGTCCATGCCCCGCATTTTCGGCCCTCAAGGCGGGGAAGTCCTCAGCATCTGGTGAGCATCGGCTGAGACTTATGTGATTGGCGGCCTGACCGATGTTGCGGGCGGAGGCCCCTGGAGCCTGTCGAAGGGCAATCGATTGGCCGAAGTGGTCAACGACTCGGCCCACCTGCCGCGCAGCCCCACGAAATACACCGTGTGCGACGCGTGGGGACCAGCGGCCCAGCTCTTGTATTGAAACACGCGCATGAGCCTGCCCGCAGTTCAGGGTCTTCGGGTCACCGTCTCGATTTATGCAGAGAAGGGACTGCTTGATAAGTCGACCATGGTTCGTATCAGGCTCGGGCGGCAGCCGACTTCCAGTACCGCCTTCAGCGACCTACCCCCACCGAGTCTCAGCCAGCCGGTGCCGTTCGACGAGATGCTCGAGTTCCCGAGCGAACGAGAGCTGGCCAGTCGCAGCACGCGTCGTCCGCCGGCCCATGACCTGAGATCGATGCTGCGGGTCTCGACGTTTGTGGCCTTTGCTCTCGGCGTCGCGGTGGGCGCCTCCCCGGGGAAGCTCGATCTGAGCGTGCCGACGCTCCTCACCGTGACGGCGCCACCCCTGCCCGCTCCCGTTCCGCCAACCGGCACCCCACCGACTCCCGCTCCTCCTCAGGTCACACGCCCACCTCGGCTCGTGGACGTTGACGATTCGAGTGTCGTGGCTGGCACCTCTCTCACCGGGGTGCCGGTGGGCCGCATGATGCCCCTACTTCTGCGCAGCCTCGACGAATTCGACCAGCACGCCGTCCGGATCGATGGCGAACACGAATCGCCCGAAGGCGCGCTGGATGGGCCGCGCGCCGACGCTGAGGAAGCGGTAGCCGCTGGTTTTGGTCCGGTCGATTAGGGCATCCAGGTCTCGCACCTGAAGCTGGAATTGCGGCGCACCCACATCCTGAATCCGCCAGCGGAATGGATTGGCCGCTGGTGTGGCGCCGCTGGGCAGCGTGAACTGCGAGAGCACCACGGAAATGGCAGTACCGGGAATGACGGTGACCGACTGCGTCAGTTCGCCGGCGGCAAGACCGTTCAGGCGCAGTTCGGCGCTGGTCGCGCGCCGTGTGTCGCGGACGTCGAAGCCGAGCAGTCCCCGATAGAACCGGAGTGCCGTGTTCGTGTCGGCAACCGTAATGCCAATTGACGTGCCGACCACCATGTCTCCGGTCGTGGCAGCCGCGATGTCCGCCGGTGATGCCTGGATGAGGTGAATCAGGTAGCCGTCCGGATCGCGCACCAGCAGCGAGCGTCCGGCCGGGGTGTCGATTGGAGCGCCGCCGAGCGTCACGATCGGCGCGGCGCTGGCCTTCGCCTTCACGACGACGCTGTCCAGATCGCGCACGCGGAAGATCAGCGACGAGGCGCCCGGATCCCACGGATTGGCCTGTCGCGTGTCGCGCGGGATATCGACGAACTCCGAGAGTTCGAGACCAAACGGCGTGTTCGGCGCATGCGCGAACACGTTCCTGAAGCGTGCGCCCTGGGTGTTGGTGAGGTCCCAGAGCAGCTGATCAGGCGGCGTATTCGAGATCGGTCGAATCCGTTCCGGGGCGGCATTGGCGGGTGCTGGCCCTGCAAACGGCGACCGCGTGAGCGCGACCCCGAGTACGTCCCGATAGAAGGGGAAGCTCCGTTCGGAATCGGCCGTGGAGTGAATCCAGTTGTAGAGCCCAAGGACCACTGGCGTCGCGGAGACCGCCGGCGGTCTGGCTGCCTGCTGCGCCCATGCGGGGCGCTGGAGGACCGTGACCGCGAGCAGCGCACAGAGGATGCCGCCGGTGCCGAGGAGGTTCACTGAAAGACGTCGCATCCGACGGAGTATACGCCGCGTGCGGGCGTCGAACCGTGGCTTGGTGCTAGGTCTCTTCGACCGGGCGCGGCCGCCAGAGGACGAGTACTCTGCCGACGTTCTGCACTCGCGCGGCATTGGTTCTGGCGCACAGTTGGTCGATCAATCCCTCACGCGCGGCGCGGTCACCGGCACCAATCCTGACCTTGAGCAGCTCGTGCGCGGTCAGCGCCTTGTCGACTTCGGCGACGACCGCCTCGGTGAGGCCGGCGTGGCCGACATGGACATAGCACTCGAGTGAGTGGGCGCGTCCTTTGAGGTGCGTGCGTTCGCGAGCAGAAAGTGTTGACGCCACGGATCTGATTCTACATGGTCGTCCGCTTCCGCTTGCTGTCTGCCGCCGAAGGCCGGCAGAGGCACCACAGGCGATCGTAGCGGCGCGCCCGCTGTAAGATCGCGGGCATGAAGAGCCTGTTGATCGGTGCTGTTATCGGTTTGCTCCCGGCGCTCACACTGGCGCAGGCCCCGGCTCCCCAGGGACCCGCCCCTGCGCTTCAGGGGCCGGCCAGCACCGTCGCCTACGTCGACATCCTGCCGGCGTCACGCGCCCAGGCGATCGACGCGTTCCGGGCGTATCGCGACGCGAGCCGGTTGGAATCGGGCTTTGTCGGGCTCGATGTGTTCGAGCAGCAACGCCGCGGCGCCTACTACGTCATCGTCGAAACCTGGGCGAACGCGTCAGCGCTCGATGCCCACGCGAAGGCGCCCCACACGGCGGCGCTCCTGACTGCGATGGGCCGGTTGGCGATGAGCGGTTACGACCAGCGGCCCTATGGTGTGCTCACGGTCGCGCCAGGGCGCGCAGTCAATCCGCAGGCGGTCTACATCGTGACGCACGTGGATACGATTCCAGCGCCGGGGAGCGACCCGTCAGGCATGTTGAAGGCACTCGCGGACAAGAGCCGCGCCGAGGCGGGGAATCTGCGCTTCGACGTACTGCAGCACACCATGCGCCGCAATCACTTCACGCTGGTGGAGACGTGGGAGAACCCCGCGGCCGCCGAAGCGCACGCCGCAGCAGCACATACCAGGCAATACCGCCTCGAGATCATGCCCCTCTCCGGAAGCCCGCTTGATGAGCGGCTTTTCAGAGCAGTCGAGTAGTCGGCGAGCACGGAATTACTCACGCACCGCTCACGCACCTCTCACGCAACGCTCACCGAACGCTCACGACTTGGAGCCTCCGAACAACGATAGTGCGGTCGTGAGGAACCTCGAGGGTCACCGGGCGGCTGTGCGTGCCCGGCTGGTTCAGTCGGACCACGAGCGGGCCGGGCCTGACAGCGTCACCTGGAAGGTCAATCGTGAAGTGATCGTCGTCGCCGGGTGGGGGCGTGCGATCCTGCTCCAGTTGGCGCACCCGGCGGTCGCCGCTGGTGTCCACGACCACAGCGCCTTCCGTGGCAGCATTCTCTCCAGCTACCGGCGCCTGCGCTCGACGGTTGGCGCCATGCTGTCGCTGACCTTCGGCGACACTGATCAGATGATCGGCTCCGCCGCCAGGATTAACGCCATCCACGACCGCGTGCACAGCCGGATCGGCGAGGCCGGTGCCGTGGCGTATTCGGCACACGACTCAGATCTGCAGCGCTGGGTGCATGCCACGCTGCTCGAGTCGATTCCGCTCACCTACGACCGTCTGGTCGGAGCGCTGACCCTCCGAGAGCGGGATCGGTACTGTGCAGAGGCGGCGATCATGGAACCGCTGCTGGGGATGCCAGCAGACTCACTCCCGCGGGACGCGGCGCAGCTCGACGAGTACATGCGCGACATGCTCGCAAGCGGCAGCATCGTGGTCACCGACACCAGCCGGGCACTCGCACGAGCAGTGCTCTATCCACCGCAGTGGTACCTGGCCTGGCCGGCGTTTCGAGTGATGCAGCTGCTCACGCTGGGATCGCTTCCGCCAGCGATCCGTCAGGCGTATGGTTTCGAGTGGCACGCGCGCGACGCTCGGGCGCTCATGCGCTGGACGAGGGTGCTCCGAGTGGTGCTGCGGCTGCTTCCTCCGTTTGTCCGCGAGTGGCCGATTGCCAGGGGTCGAGTCGCGCTACGATCGTCCCTCACGTGATTCGATACCGTTTCAGCGAGTTCACGCTGTCTCCACGGCGGCGGCTTCTCCTGCGCGAAGGCCGTGAGGTCCCGCTCATCCCACGCTATTTCGACCTGCTCGTCCTGATGGTCGAGCGGCGTCACGAGGCCGTCCACCGCCGCGACATCTTCGACCGCGTATGGACCGACGTCATCGTCTCCGACAGCGCGCTCAGCCAGGCCGTCCGGACGCTTCGCCGCACTCTTGGCGACGATTCGCGCGAGCCTCGCTTCATCCGTACCGTCGCGCGCCATGGCTATCGGTTCGTCTTCGCGGATGTCATCGAAGAAGAGGACACTCTGTCGGAACTTCGGCCCGCTGCGGTGATGGTGTCGGCGCCGCTGGGTGACGGCTATGAACTGCTGCTGGAGCGTCTGACTCGCACCGAGGCCCCGGAGGATGACCGTCGCGAGGCAGCCGAACTGCTGCATGCGCTGGGTACGTCGGAAGCGCTGAGCCGTCTTGGCGTTCGCCCCGGCCATGCGTCAGCACGTGCGCTGCTGCGCGACGCGCGGTGGGATGCGCCGGACGCGGGCGAGGTGCCGGTGCTCGGCGCACCCGCGGCACTCGCCGTCGCGCGTGAGCTGGTGCGATTG
>JBEBGV010000186.1:0-3223 GCA_040081265.1 Vicinamibacterales bacterium | reverse complement strand
ATGCGAGCCGTCAACACCTGCAGAGAGCCGTAGCGCTTGGCTTCCTCTGACACGTGCGGGTCGAACGCGAAGCCGCACACGACGAGCAGGTCGTAGCCGACACCAAGCACCGCCTCCTTGGCGGCTTCCTTGACCTGGGTCGGTCCTACAGTCCCATGTTCCGGACCAATGGAGACGGCGACACGGCGTGTCTTGCCGTCACCGTCGGTGTAGGCGCCCGAGGCCTGCAACCACGTTCCAGTGAGCGGTTCGAGGCGGTCGAAGACCAGCCGCTCGTCCTTGACCGTGTTCTGCACACCCGCCTTACGCAGGTTGTCGAGAATCATCGTCTCGAACTGGCCGGCGAGGGCGTCGCGCTGACCGATCTGCTCGCTCTTCGGGCGCTCGTCGTCCGCTGGCAGGACGCGATGGGGCGACAAGCTCTCGACGGTGAACGGCCCCGTCACGCGAATGCGCTTCGTGTCCTCGAAGGGCCGATCGTACAGCAGCTCCGTGTCTGCGTGGCGGAGAACAGCGGCATCGATCTCCTGCCGCGCCATGCCCTCCCTGATGTCAGGGTTGTTGGCGATCGACCTTAGCGTGACGTGGGGGACGCGCTTGTAGACGAAGCCCTTCCGGATGTCGCCGTCTGTCCGGTAGTCCGGCGGGATCTTGCCGGTGAGCTCGGCTTCCTTCTTCACTCCCTCCTGCGTATCCGCCAGCAAATAGAACGGGAACTTCGCGGCCATCAGGCGCGTGCGGGCCAGTGCGAGCGCCACGCGGCTGGTATCGATGGTGATCCAGCGGCGGCCCCACTCCTCCGCTACGGCTGCCGTGGTGCCAGAGCCGCAGGTTGGGTCAAGCACCAAGTCTCCAGGGTCGCTCGACATCAAGATGCATCTGGTGACGACCTTCGTCCCCGTTTGCACGACGTATATCTTGTCAGCTGCGAAGCCGGCGATGGTCGTATCCGTCCAGCTGTTCGTGAGCGGGAACACAGGAAAGTCTTCGAGGTAGCGAACATAGCGCAGCGAGTCACCAATCGGCATCAGCCGTCGAGCCGCCTTGAGTCGCGCGATACCCTCGCGATGCGTGCTCCACTCCCTCTTTGACGGCAAGAACTTCCTGCCCTCGAACTCAATCTCGAAATAGCCAGTGCGTCCCTCGCGGACTCGAGCAGACGTGAGATCTCCAACGGTGAACACTCGACTGCCCTTGGGCACGTCCTGCGCACCGCTCGCTTCGGCGTCGGTCAACATCCGTCGCACGCCGTCTTCACGTTCGACCCGTGTATAGCCACTCGATCCTTCAGCGCCCTTCTCCTTTTCGCGAAACTGTGGCCGGTACTTCACCTGACTGTGGTCAAACGCGTACCACAACACATAGTCCAGTGTCCCAGGCAGTAGCTCAGATGTCGCGCCTACTGTCTTAGCAAAACTGACCAGTGAACAGAAGTTCCCTGCACCAAAGACTTCGTCCAACACTGAGCGCACGAGATGGAGGTTCTCGTCGCCAATCTGAACGAACACACTTCCCGACGGGGCAAGCAGGCTTCGCGCGGCTGTCAGTCGCTCTCGAAGGTAGGACAGATACGAATGAACGCCCAGACTCCAAGTGTCCCTGAAGGCTCGAATCTGCTCGGGCTGCCTGGTGAGATCGGCCGCCTTGCCATCACCGACTTCGCGCTTGCGGGTGGAGACCTGCCAGTTGGACCCGAACTTGATGCCGTAGGGCGGGTCGAAGTAGATGGTCTGCACCTTCCCCTTCAGCCCCTCCTTCTCGGCCAGGCTCGACATCACGAGCAGTGAATCGCCGAGGATCATCCGGTTCGACCAGTGCTGGTCGTGGTGGTAGAAGTCCACCTTCTTGTCGAAGTCGGCGATGCCGTTGAAGTCATTGAAGAGCGTCAGCTCCGGCTCGGACTCGCCCGCCTTCGCGGTGTCGCGCAGGTTCTCCACCAATGCCTGCGGGTGGATCTTTTCCTGGATGTAGATGGGCACCACGGGCACGGCGAGCGGCTCGCGGTCCTGCTCATCCTTGCCCTTCCACACGAGCTGCGGGTCGAGCAACGGATCGCGCGGGTAGAGGATCGACTTCGGCGCGCGTTCGTCCTCGGCCACGAAGTCGCGCAGCTCCTCCGTGGGGATGTTGACCCGCTGGTCCTTGTGCTTGATGGTCTCGACCGGGGTGGGGCCGGTGCGCTTCGGGGGTCGTTTAGCCATGAGATTTATGCGTGTTGCTCGATGACAGGGAGATAGCGGCCGGACGGGCGCTCCGAGGGCATTTCGTCCCAAGTCCGGCCTTCCAGTTCACGACCGGTTCGCTTCTTGAACACACCGCCCCACTGCTTGAAGAAGAAAGCAACACCGGCCTGGTGGCACTGGTCGCGAATGTCCGCCGCCCACTCCGGCCGCATGGGACGAGCCTTTGGTCCGGACTCGCCACCCACAATCGCCCAGTCGATGCCGCGCAGATCGAGAGCAGGCAGCGGTCCGAGCAGCGGCTCCAGAGACAGGAACTTGACCGAGGCCGGCGTGCGACGCAGGTCGTCAATCCGGTGGGTGAAGCGGTGGTTCTCCACGCTGACACCCATCCAGATATTCGGTGGCCACGGGAGCATCCGGCTCAGGGCCAGCAGCCGGTCCGACCGCTTCGTCAGTACCTGGAACTGGTGCCAGTGGGCCGACCGCATGACCTCGAACGCGGAGGCGATGAAAGTATCCGGCACATCGACATGGAACAGATCGCTCATCGAGTTCACGAAGATCCGGCGGGGCCGCTTCCACGTGAGAGGCAGGTTCAGCATCTTGGGCTGAAGCGTCAACTCGAAGCCGTTGGCGTAGTTCGCCTGCCCCATCCCTTTCAATCGCTTTGCCATGCGCTCGGCGTAGCAATGGGCGCAGCCGGGGCTCACTTTGTCGCACCCAGTCACGGGGTTCCAGGTGGCCTCGGTCCACTCAATCGGAGAGTTGGTCGCCATGGTCAGGCTCCTCGGTTCCGGTACTTGTCGAAGATGTGGGTGACGATCTTGTTGGCCACATCCTGTTGGGCGGCGAAGTACAGGTAGTACACCGTCGCTCCCCTGGAGTTGCGCATCGGAATAGGCGGAGGCACGTGCTTGAAGCCCGCCACTGATTTCAAGCGCTGCCGGAAAGCCTCGGCGACGGCCTCGTTCCCCTGTTTCACGAATACGTCGTCACCGAACAGGTTCTGCTCCGTTCGGTACGCCGCGTCACGCCAGGAG
>JBEBGV010000006.1:0-112987 GCA_040081265.1 Vicinamibacterales bacterium | reverse complement strand
GCGGCAGCGTGCCGGATTTCGGTCACGCCCTCTGCGCTGGCGGCGGCAAGGAGCGCCGTCTCCGTGCCAGTCACCGACGCTTCGTGCAGGTACATCGACGCGCTCGAGAGGCCCTCCGGCGCCTCGAGCACGAAGTCGGCATGTTCGAGACGGCGCACCCCCATCTGCCGCAGAGCCTCGAGGTGGGTCCCGATGGAACGACGCGCCGGAAAGTCACCGCCTGGCGCGGCCAGATGCGCCTTGCCAAGCCGCGCGACAAGCGGCGCCATCAAGAGCACCGACCCCCGCAGCCGCCCAACAAGGGCTCGATCGGGCTCGTGCTTCACCACCTTCGGCGCACGGACACGGAGCGTTGTCGTCCCAATGCCGTCCACCTCAGCACCGACGTCAACCAAAAGCCGCGCCATGACTTCCACGTCACCGATGCGCGGCACGTTGGTCAGGACGCACTCGTCCTCAGTGAGCAGGCACGCCGCCAACAGCGGCAGCGCTGCGTTCTTGTTGCCTTCCACCGAGACCCGGCCATGCAACCGATGACCACCTTCAATCAAGAGCGTCGACATGCACTGATTCTCCGGAACCGCCTAGGCGGCTCCCGCACGCAGATACGTCACGTCGTCATCATCTCTGAAACCAAGGAACGCCGGTTCGGGAAAGAGAGTGACGCCAAAGCGCTCGGCCACCCTTCGCTTGAGAGTCGCCGCGAACGCCACGACGTGCTTCGCCGTGGCGCCGCCGCGATTCACAATCGCCAGTGGATGCTTGCTCGAGAGACCCACTGGCCCCTCCCCGTAGCCTCGGCCACAGCCGATCTGCTCCAGCAGCCATGCGGCCGGAACCTTCATACGGCTCGAATCGGTGGCGAATGCCGGCACCGACCGTGCCGTCTCGCGCCCGATCCGGTCTACGGCATCCAGTTCAAGCACAGGGTTCGTGAAGAACGAGCCGACACTGCGAGTGTCGACGTCGCGCGGGTCCAGGACCATCCCCTTGCTTCGCCGGACCGACAGCACCGCTTCCCGCACCTGGGCTAGCGTCGGTCGCTGCACGTCGCGCTCGGCGAGATACCTCAGCAGATCGGGGTAGGCGAGGGTGGCGTCGCCCGCGCGCAGGCGGAACGTCACGTCACAGACGACGAATCGACCCGCATCGGCTGCCTTGAACCGGCTGGTTCGATAGCCAAAGCTGCAGTCAGCGCGTGTCAGCGATACGATCGCTTTCGTCGACCTGTCGTACGCCGTGAGCGCATGGAGGGTGCTTGACACCTCCTGACCGTAGGCGCCGACGTTTTGTATCGGCGTACCCCCAACCGTCCCTGGAATCCCGGAGAGGCACTCGAGCCCGGCAAGGCCACGCTCGACCGTCCACGCGACCAGTTCGTCCCACCGTTCGCCCGCGGCAGCGGTAATCAATTGATCGTCCCCGTCACGGGTTGCTGCCACTCCGGTTGAACACAGGTGCAGCACCAGCCCCGCGATGCCTTCGTCGGAGATGATCACGTTGCTGCCGCCCGCCAGAACAATCAGGGGCACGGAGTGCTGACGCGCCCAGCTGTCGGCCCGTTGCACCTCTTCAGAGTTGATGGCACGCCAGTAGTGCGACGCAGGCCCACCGACTCCCATCGTCGTCAGGGCGTCGAGCTGCACGTGCTCTTCAGGCGAACGCATGACCCTCGAAGTGCTGAATCATACGTTCCTGGTCAACCAACGCGGCCAGTGCCTCGGCTGGCGTTGTCACCTCGAACTCAACCCAGTCGCCCGGCGCCAGCTGACCGACGACCGGGAGATCGGCAGTGATCACAATAGCCAGTTGGGCGTAGCCCCCGGTGGTCTGTCGATCCGCCATCAGCAGGATCGGTTCTCCTGAGGGCGGCACCTGAATCGCACCCGGAAACGTGATGTCCGAAATCATTTCGCCTGCCGGCGCGGGGACGGGCGCGCCCGTCAATCGGTATCCCATGCGGTTCGATGCCGGCGACACGAGGAACCGCGCGCTGGTCAATCGCGTGAGTGCTTCTGCAGCAAAGCTGTCGACCTGCGGCCCGCTGAGCACGCGCACGCGTGCCCCGCCACGAGCTGCCTCGTGCGCCGGGCGTGGAGGCGTCCGGCGTGGAAGCGGCCCTCTCGCAAACAGCGCAAGCCGATCACCGGCACGAACGGCCCGGCCAGCAACACCTCCCTGTCCGCTCGCCACATGGGTCGCGCGGCTGCCGAGGACGAGGGGCACATCGATCCCGCCCGCAAACGCCACGTAGGCCCGCGCGCCGGTGCGCCGCTCGCCAAAGGACACCACGCCCCCCTCAGGGACAACCAACGGCTGATTGGCAGTCACTCGACGGCCATCGATGCGTGGCGAGAGGTCGGCGCCGGTGACCGCGATGACGGTGTCGCGTAAACAGCGCAGTTCCGGTCCGGCGACAGTGACTTCAAGCGTCGCGGCCGTTGACTCATTCCCGACGAGTGCATTTGCCACGCGATGCGCCACACGATCCATGGCACCAGCGACAGACACACCAACCGCCTGGCGTCCGGTTCGGCCGAGATCCTGAACCGAGGTCAGCATTCCGGCGTGCATCACCTCGATGACGGGTGTGGTGTGACGCCCGGCCTCATGGTCAGTCGGCGCGTTGACCGGCCAGTCGGCGCCAGCCACGGGGACGAAGCGGACGATGTCACCGGGAGCGAATCGCGCCGGGCTGTCGCCTGCGGCATCGAACATCGCCAGCGGTGTTCGACCGATGAGTCCCCATCCTCCAGGGGACTCACGAGGATAAATCCCGGTTTGCCTGCCCGCGACACCAACGCTTCCCGCTGGGACACGCACCCTCGGCACCGGCAGCCGGGCCGCGACGATCGCTGGATCAAGAGTACCCAGATAGGCAAAGCCCGGAAGAAAACCGAGCATGTAGACGCGATAGTCTCGCCCACTGTGCCCGGCGATCAACGCATCGACTGAAAGCCCCGAGGTCTGGGCCACACTCAGCAGGTCCGGTCCGGCGTCGCCGCCGTAGACCACAGGGATTTTATGCCGGCGGCCTTCGGCCACGATGTCGGGCTCGAGCGCCTTGGAGAGCAGCAGGGCCTTCAACGCCTCGACATCGGCGTGAAGGGGGTCGAAGAACACCGCCAGCGAGCGGATGCCCGGCACGATGTCCCGAACGCCCTTGAGCGCTGCCGCGCGGACGCGCTGGCCCAGCTGCAGGACCGCGGCATTGGTCATCGGGTCGATGCGCGCAGGAAGTTCGGCGAGAAGCGCCGCGTCGCCGGCCTCGCGCAGGCGGGGACGGAGCATCACCGCTGTCGAGCGACTGCGGACGCGCCGAGGGCTTCGACCAGCTTGCGGTGAATTCCGCCAAAAGCGCCGTTCGACATCAACACCACAACATCGCCGGGGCGGTGCTCCGTGACGATCGTGGCGATGATCTGATCGACCTCCGGTAGGTACCGCGCGTGCTGTCCCTGCCCTGCCAGATCGGCAACCAGCTTCTCGGCAGAGAGTCGTTCGGCTTCTGGCAGCGCCGAACGGAACACGGCGGCAACGATTACCTCGGCAGCAGGGGCAAACGCCTGCGCGAAGGCGGCCTGGAACACCCGCCGGCACGACGATGCGGACCGCGGCTCGAAGACGGCCCAGATCCGGCGTCCGGGGTAGCCGGTCTTCAATGCCGAGAGGGTCTCGAGCACAGCGGTGGGATGGTGCGCAAAGTCGTCGAGGACCACGACACCATCGGCTATGCCGACTGTCTCGAGCCTGCGCTTGATGCCCTTGAAGGTGCGCAGCCCGTCGGCCACGTCAACGGCGTCGAGCCCGACAAACGCACCCACCGCCATCGCCGCCAGGGCGTTGCGGACGTTGTGCACCCCAAGCAGGGGCGACTCGAACGTGCCAAACGCCTGCCCTTTCCGCTTCACCGTGAACGACGTGACGCCGTCGTGATAGTCGATGTCGCTGGCGTGCCAGTCGGCATCCTCCGCCAGTCCGAAGGTCTCGACAGGACTCACCGCACTTGCCTTCAGGGCCACCGCCTCCGGGCTGTCAGCGCCGAGCAGGAGCAGACCGTTGCGTGGCACCAGATTGACCAGTCGCCTGAACGCCAGCCGCACGGCATCCATGTCGGGGTAGATATCGGCGTGATCGAACTCGACGTTGCCGATCACGGCGACGTCAGGGACGTACTTGAGGAACTTGGCAGTCTTATCGAAGTAGGCGCTGTCGTACTCGTCGCCTTCGATGACAAAGTCACGCCCCTGTCCCAGGCGGTAGCTCGATCCATGGTCGCCGAAGTTCAGCGCAATGCCGCCGACCAGCACCGAAGGGTCGAGATTGCCATGCGTCAGCAGCCACCCGGTCAGCGACGTTGTCGTTGTCTTGCCGTGCGTGCCGGCCAGGACGATCGAGCGGGAATTCCACAGGAAGTGATCCCGAACCGCCTCGGGCAGGGAGCAGTACCGGAGCTTCCGCTCCAGAACCGACTCGAGTTCAACGTTCCCTCGCGAGATGGCGTTGCCGACGATCACCATGTCGATGTCATCGGTGATCTGGCTGGGGTCAAAGCCGGCGTGGGCGTGAATACCTTCGGCTGCCAGGAAATCGCTCATCGGCGGATAGACATGCTGGTCCGATCCGCGCACGTCAATACCGCGTTGTTTCAGCAGTGCCGCCAGCGTGGCCATTGCTGTGCCACAGATGCCAATCAGATAGACGCGTGCGGGACTAGACAACGGGCGATTCCTCAATGACCAGCGCCGGCTCATTCGACGCGCGCACGCGGACACGCACACCAAGGGGCAGTGTCCACATCGGCCCGGCGGTGTGTCCGGACGGGAATCCGTAGAGGACCGGTCCGTCGAACTCGGCTGCCAGCTGTTCCGCCACGAAGTGGGCGGTCAGGCCCTCTTCGCCTTCCCGGCACCCTTTCATCTCGCCGAACACAATGGCAGCGGCGCGGTCGAGTACGCCCGCCTGCTGCAACTGGGCCAGCATGCGCTCAATACGATACGGGCGCTCGTTGACGTCCTCGAGAAACAGCACGCATCCCTGCGGTGGAGTGAAGGCGCAGGGCGTGCCCTGTGAGGCACTGAGGAGGGAGAGCGTACCGCCGAAGAGCGGTCCTGCCACCTCCCCGTCCCGCAGCACGGTCACTCCCGCCGGACTCAGGATGCGGCCCACGCAGTCACCGGTCACGACGCTCAGAAACGAAGCCTCGTCATACGCCTCGGTCCCGCGCGCCAGTCGTCCGTCGATCATCGGGCCGTGCACAGCGGTGACGCCACAGTGGCAGGTCAGCCAGCTCAGGAGCGACGTGTTGTCGCTGTACCCGATGAAGAGTCGGGGCCGATGCTGTGGTTCCCACCCGGCCAGTTCCGGGAGCAGTTGCATGCTGCCCCACCCTCCTCGGACGGCCATGAGCGCATCGACTGACGGGTCTGACCATGCCCGTACGAACGAAGCGGCTCGCAGTTCAGGCGGGCCAGACGAGAATGGCCCCTTGTCGAAGACGGTGTCGTGGTAGACCGGCTCGAACCCCAGCCGGCGAAGCTCCTGGCATCCCTTCTCGAATTCATCGCGGTCAAACGGGCTGGCCGGCGACACGAGTGCGACGCGGCTACCCTTGCGGAGTGCGGGTGGTCGGATCATCAACGGTTGGTCCGGGCTCAGAGAAAGCGGGCCATCTCGTCGGCCACGCGGCGATGGGCATCGCAGCCCAGCACCTGTTTCAGTGGCACACGTCCGGCTGTCGGGCGGGGGGCCAGGAACCGTTCCTTCGCCCTTCGCTGCCGCTTCAGGGCGTCGTCGATGCGACCCCGGGGAATCGTGCCGTCTTCGACCGCGTGAATGAGCGCCTCGAGGACGCTACCCTGGACATTGATGTCGTTGTGCGGCTCTCCCGACAGGTGCCGGCAGACCAGCACGCCGTCACACCCGGCCTGGATGGCCCGCACGGCGGCATCGGCCACGCTGTAATCACTGGCGAGCGCCTTCATCTCCAGGTCATCGCTGAGGATCACGCCATCGAAGTCGAGTTCGTCACGCAGCAGGTCGTGGACGATTCGGCGTGAGAGGGTTGCGGGGTACTGGTCGTCAATGGACGGCACCAGCATGTGAGCGGTCATGATGAACGCCACTCCCTGACGAATAGCTTCGATGAACGGCACACACTCGACGCGCCTGATGCGATCGGGTGGATGATCGACGATCGGAAGCTCGAAATGGGAGTCCACGGACGTGTCGCCGTGTCCGGGAAAGTGCTTGCCGCAGGCCGCGACACCGTTACTCTGCAGTCCCGTGATGATGGCGGCGCCAAGCGCCGCGACCTTCGCAGCATCCTCGGAGAGTGCACGATCTCCGATCACTGGATTTTTCGGATTCGTGTGGATGTCCAGTACGGGCGCATAGTCCAGCGTGATGCCAACGGCGCGCATTTCAGTGGCCATGGCGGCCGCGAACCTGGTGGCCAGCGCCGGGTCCCCGCTGCGCCCCAGCGACGCCATCGGCGGCCATTCGGTGAAGGGAGATCGCAGACGGGCGACCCGTCCGCCTTCCTGATCGACGGCGATCCACAGCGGCTGCTCGACCGTCAGCTCCTGCAGGTCCCGCGACAACTCCTCGACCTGCTCTGGTGCCTCGATGTTCCGCTTGAAGAGCGTGACGCCCCCGAACTGGAATTCGCGCGCCAGCGACCTCAGTTCCTGGGGGATGGTTGTGCCCGGAAGGCTGCCGATGAGGAGTTGTCCGATCTCGCGACGCAGCGCCACCTGTCCATTATAAGTTCACGAGATCGTCGAGTGACCGCAGTGTCTCTATAATCTGGTGTGGCTATCGTGACCTCCGCGCCGACCCGCATCGATCTGGCGGGTGGCACCATCGACATCTGGCCGCTCTATCTGTTCCACCCCGGAGCGCAGACGCTCAACGCCGCCATCAGCATCCGTGCCCGGGCGCGCCTCGAAACACGGGACGACGACCGCGTCGTCATCCGGTCTGAGGACACCGGAGGCGTGGTCGAGGTTGACGACTGGCGCGTGCTTCGAACGACGAAGGAATTGCGCCTGCTGTCGCTCATCGCCCACTTCTTCGAGGCCAGAGGCGTCACGCTGACGACGACCTCCGAGTCACCGGCAGGCGCCGGCATCGCCGGATCGTCGGCCCTCAACGTGGCTGTGTGCGCCGCCTTTGCCGAGTGGCGGCGGACCCACTACGAACCGGAAGCCCTCCTCCAGATCGCCATGAACGTGGAGGCACAGACCATCAACGTCCCGACCGGACTGCAGGACTATCGCCCTGCCCTTTACGGTGGGATCGCCGCCCTCGAACTCGACGTGGACGGCATTCGCAGGGTGCCACTGCCGGTCGACCTGCCCGAACTCGAGCAGCGGATCGTCCTCTGCTACACCGGCGAGCCCAGGAACTCGGGGACCAATAACTGGGAGATCACCAAGAAGCACATCGACGGCGACCGCTTCGTCTTCGATTGCTTCGAGCGTATCCGCGACACCGCCGCCGTGATGCGCGAAGCCCTGTCGGCCGGCGACTGGGAGAAGGTCGGCCGCGCGATCGACGAAGAGTGGGCAAACCGCCAGCGACTTGCACCAGGTGTCACGACCCCGGCGATCGACGCACTGATCGCGCGGGCGCGAGCCGCAGGGGCGACCGCGGCCAAGGTCTGCGGGGCCGGGGGAGGCGGCTGTCTCTTCTGTTACGGCCCCCCAGATCGGAATACGGCCATTCGGACCGCGCTCACCGAGGGTGGCGCTCGCGTGCTCGACTACCACTTCGAACGGGACGGCCTGACGCGTGGATAACCGAAGCATCAGCGACCTGTTCGGTCAGGTGGCCGATCTGCTCGAGGTCAAAGGCGAGACTGCCTTCAAGATCCGAGCGTATCGCACCGCCGCCGACACGCTCAGCACCTGGCCGGATCCCGTTGACCGGATGGACGAGCAGCGGCTGAGGGCCATTCCGGGCATCGGCAAGGACCTGGCAGCCAGGATTCGGGAAATCGCCGAGACCGGCGCCTGCGCCTACCACCAGGAACTGCTCGCCGAGTTTCCAGTGACGGTGCTCGACCTGCTGAAGCTTCAGGGTGTGGGACCAAAAACGGTCGCGCTCTTCATCGCGGAGCTGAATGTGCGCTCGGTCGGCGAGCTTGCGGAGGCGGCCAGGACGGGGCGCCTCCGAGGCCTGAAGGGCATGGGCCCCAGAAAAGAAGCGCTCATCCTGAAAGCGATCGAGGAGCGGGCGAAAGACGCGGGCCGCCACCTGCTCTCCGAGACAGCCGCCCTCGCCGACGAACTGGTGACGTACCTCCGCTCCGAATGCGGCGACATCGACCTGATACCGGTCGGCAGCCTGCGCCGCGGCTCTGAGACCTGCGGCGACCTCGACATCCTCGCCGTGGGAGGACACGAGCGACTGATGGACATCTTCATCGCCCATCCCAAGGTCGAGCGCGTCCTCGGGCACGGAGAGACCAAGTCGAGCGTGCGCCTGCGCGGGGGCTACCAGGCTGATCTGCGTCTGGTTCCGAGCGACAGCCGCGGTGCCGCGATGCAGTACTTCACCGGCTCGAAAGCACACAATGTGACCCTTCGTGAACGGGCGGTTCGCATGGGCTTCACGCTCAACGAGTACGGCCTGTTCCGCAAGTCCGACGCCCAGGCCGTGGCAGGCGCGGACGAGGAGGGCATCTACGAAGCGCTCGGGCTCGCCTGGGTGCCACCTGAGCTCCGCGAGGACCGCGGCGAGTTCGAGGCCTCCGCCAGCCGACGTCTGCCGAGACTGATCGAGGCCGCTGACATCCGTGGCGACCTTCACATGCACACCACGGCGACCGACGGTCGAGACACCCTCGAGAACATGGCCGCGGCGGCACATGCGCGCGGCTACGAATACATCGCGATCACCGACCACAGCAAAGCGCTGGCGATGGCCAACGGCCTCGACGAGCACCGGGCCCTCGAGCACGCGCGGCAGGTCCGCAGCCTCAACGGACGATTCGAGGGCCTGACGCTGCTCGCGGGCATCGAATGTGACATCCTCGAGGACGGGTCTCTTGACCTCGCTGACGATTGCCTGGCGCAACTCGACGTCGTCGTAGCGTCGATTCACTCACGGTTCAGCCAGGACGAGGCGAGGCTGACAGACCGGGTCCTCAGGGCCATCGAGTCACCGTATGTCGACATCCTCGGTCATCCCACCGGGCGCATGCTCCTCAAGCGGGACCCGCTGCAGTTCCACTTCGAGACGATCGCAGCGGCTGCCGTGACGCACCATGTCGCCCTCGAAATCAACTGCCAGGTGCACAGGCTCGACTTGAACGACGTGCTCGCGAAGGCGGCACGCGAGCGAGGCGCAACCCTGGTGGTCTCAACCGACGCCCATTCAGTGACCGAACTGGGCAGCAACCTGCAGTGGGGTCTCCGCATGGCGCGTCGCGCGTGGCTCGAGCCCGCCGCCGTCCTCAACACCCGTACGCTCGCTGAGCTGCGCTCCGAGCTTCGCCGTCATCGGAAGGACCGCACGTGAGCGAGAAGCCACTCGGGTTCGTCGCGTTGAAGTCGCTGAAGAAGGGACCCGCGGATGCCGCACAGGCGCTGGCGGATATCCGCCGCATCTATTTCAAGACCACGCGCAAGACCATCGAGAACGACCTCACCCACGCCATCGAGCTGTTGAAGTCACTCGAAACAGAAGATGAGCGAGAAAAAGCCGCCGTCTACATGGACGGGCTGTCGCAGATGCGATCGGAGTGGGCCGCGCCAACGCCTGGACCGGCGAAGCGGCCGAAGAAGAGTCCGGGCACACCCCGGAACCGCACCTAGGACTTCAGCCGTGCCGTCCTGCGCCTGGCGGTCATGCGCACCACCTCGGGCACATTCCGGTCGGTCGAGAGGTTGCGCAGGTCCCTGTCGGTCAGGCGCGGCATCAGGTTCAGCGAGATGGCGGGCGGCGTCTTCGGATTCTTCACGAGCGCGGCACAGATCGCGTAACTCTTCATCCAGGCCCGCGTGTTCGCGATGGTGCGAAGGACGTCCTCCATCACGCTGGTCATCCGCGCAATCGATTCGACCTCGGTCTCGGTGAGCTTGGGACTGGCCAGGACCGCCAGGGACACGATCTTATTGGCGTCCCGAATCAGAATCGCGCGTTCCTCTCGCGTCCCCTTCATCGCCAGAGAGAGCCGTTGCGGGATCGTCATCTGCGCGATCTTCTGCAGCGCGCCTGGAGCCCCTTCCACCACTTGAGGCTCGTCGGTGGCCGGCCCGAGGGTGTCGTCATCCAGAATACGTGGCGGCTCAGGGCCGACATCGATGAGCGGCGTCTCGTCCTCGCTGTCAGACGGCGCGGCAACGATGCCGCGGGACTCGAAGAAGGTCCTGATCTCTGATGGCGTGTCTGCCCTCGCGATCAGGGCCTGGAGGCGTGCCGCCGGAATCTGGCCCAGGGTGGCTTCCGCCGCCGCCGAGATCGTGGGGTCGTCGTCACCGGTCAGCAGAACGAGCAGCGCCAGCTGTTCGGAAGGGCGAGGCGCGAGGAGGCCCCTGGCGGCCTCGAGCCGAACGTCGGCCTCAACACCACCACGGCGGAACATCTCCACCCACGGCACACGAAACGAGGAATCCATGCGAGATCGAGGTCAGCGGCCCGGAAGGAAGTAGATGACAACCGACGCCAGGAGCAGGACCAGCACGCAGGCCATGGCAATCACGCCTGCCCGACGCCGCACATCAGTCCCGGAACCGTCGAGCACGACGCGGACGTGCGGGCTCCCGGCGGTGATGGAGTCATGGGGAAAGTGGGTCAGGAACTCACGGACTGTCGCCTCCGGATCCATGCCGATCTCGGAGGCGTAGGATCGTACGAAGGCGCGCGAGAAGATACCGCCCGGCAGGCGTGAGATGTCGTTGCGCTCGAGCGCCTCAAGCGCAGCCATCGAGAGCTTGGTGGTCTCGGCTATCTGACGCAGCGACACGCCGCGCGCCTCGCGCGCGCGCCGCATGCGCCCGCCGAAATCAGCGTCAGAACGCTCGGGGGTAGGCACCGGCGGTCCCATGTTACTCCCTACCGCCGGCAAAGAGCCCGATCGCGGCCGCACCCGCCGCGCCCGTATCGAGCACCTGCTGCACATTCGCGTCCGTCACGCCGCCGACCGCGAGCACCGGCAGGCCCGTCGCGGAGACAATCGCCCGCAGCCCCGCCAGACCCAGCGGCTCCCGTTCGGGCTTGGAGGCCGATGGGAAGACCGTGCCGAGGATCAAGTAGTCAAGACTCGATGATTCCGCCTCCTGCGCCTCGGCCAGCGAGTGAATCGATCTTCCGATCAGGAAGGGGCGGTGGACCAGTGCACGCACGCGTGAAGCAGGCATCGAGTCACCGCGCAGGTGGACACCATGGGCGTCGGCCGTCAGCGCCACGTCGAGCCGGTCGTTGACCAGAACCCGGCTTCGGGTTCCTCGAACCGCCTCAACACACGCCGTCACGAGATCGTGCAGCGCCCCACCCTCGAGGTCCGGTTCCCGAACCTGAATCAAGTGGACACCGGCCCTGGCTGCTTCATGCACCCGCGCCGGGACAGCGGTGCGCCAGCCGGTTCCCCAGCGGCGTCGATCCGTGATCAGGCACCACACTGGACTCACAGCAAGCCTCAATCCTCAGACCGCGGCAGCCTGGGCGCCTCGAGCGACTGACCGCGCGCCATGAACAGCGACACGAGGTCGGACAGGCCCGTCACCACGGTCACCACGCCGATGCCGGACACCGCACCACGCACGAAGTCGTTGCCGATGACGTCACCCACCAGGGGCAGGACCTGAGCGAAGTAGTTCCCGTCCCAGAAGCCTGACCATGGCACCACGATGAGGGCGAAGCCGACCTCGAGGAAGAAGGCGATGAGGAACAGCCGTCTCACGTCGTCTCTACACCGAACGCGATGCCCTCCTCGGGCGGAGCCTGGTCGAACAGTGACGGCGGACGGAACGAACGTCGATGGAGTGCCGAATAGCCGTGCTCGCTGAGCGCGGACAGGTGCTCGGCCGTCGCGTACCCTTTGTGCCGATCGAAACCGTAGCGCGGATCATGCTGGTGGTGCAGCTGCATCTCACGATCGCGCGTCACCTTGGCGATGATCGAGGCCGCCGCGATCGCGGTGCACCGCTGATCGCCCTTGACGATGCCGCGCTGGGCGATGAGCAGGTCGGGGATGCGGAACGCGTCAACGAGGACAAAATCGGGGAGCGGCGCCATCGACAGCACGGCTCGCCGCATCGCCTGCAGGGACGCGTGGTAGATGTTGATGGAGTCAATTTCCGACGGAGGCGCGGACGCGACCGCCCAGGCAAGCGCCGTGCGGGTAATCTCGTCGTGGAGGCGCTCCCGCTCAGCCGCGGTGAGCATCTTGGAGTCGTGAATGCCTGAGATGTGCCTGGCGGGATCGAGGATGACCGCGGCGGCCACCACCGGCCCCGCCAGACATCCCCGCCCGACTTCGTCGGCGCCGGCGATGCGGTGAAAGCCCCAGCGCCTCAGGGCGTTCTCGAGCGTCCGCATCGCCCGGATCTTGACCATCGTGGAGATGGGCGCCTTGGTCAACCAGCGACAGGTCAGGCCCTGCGGGTTTCCTTCATGCGCGCCGCCTTGCCCTTCAGGTCACGCAGGAAATACAGCTTCGCCCGGCGCACCTTGGCGGACCGTACGACGTCCACCTTGGCAATGGTTGGCGAATGCAGCGGGAAGATGCGCTCGACACCCTGACCGAACGACACCTTGCGCACGGTGAACGAGGCCCGGGCACCTCCGCGGTGCATGCCGATCACGATGCCCTCGAAGATCTGGATGCGTTCCTTGTCACCTTCGCGGACCTTGACGTGCACTTTCACCGTGTCACCCGACTTCATCGCCGGCCGCTCTGTCAGCTGTGACTTCTCTACCAGTTCAATGGCGCTCATGTCCCGTCTCCTTCAACAACTCCTGGAGTATCGCGCGGTCCTCGTCGTCGAGATCCGCGTCCTCCAGCAACTCCGGGCGCGCCCGGAGCGTCTGTCTCAACGCCGCCGTCCGTCGCCACCGATTCACCTGTGCGTGATGCCCCGAGAGCAGTACCTCGGGCACCTGCAGGCCCCCAAACGATGGCGGCCTCGTGTAGTGCGGGTAATCGAGCAGCCCGCGCGAAAACGAGTCCTGTTCCACCGACTGCTCGTCCCCCACCACCCCGGGCACGAGCCGACTGACCGCATCCACGACGATGAGCGCTGGCAGTTCTCCGCCGCTCACCACAAAATCCCCGACCGAGAGCTCCTCGGTCGCCACCAGTTCACGGACCCGCTCGTCGACACCCTCGTAACGCCCGCACAGCAGCACGATCCTCGAGAGCCCGCCGAGGCGCCTGGCCTCTTCCTGCGTGAAGCGCCGCCCCTGGGGGGAGAGCAGAATCACGGCATCCGGCTTCCCGCCGGTCGCCACGATGTGTTCGACCGCCCGCACCAGCGGCTCGGGCTTCATCACCATGCCCGGTCCCCCACCGTACGGCACATCGTCCACACTGCGGTGCCGGTCGGTCGTGAATGCACGCAGGTCATGCACCCGGACCTGAACCACTCCTCGGGTCACCGCACGGCCGACGACCCCCTCGGTCAGACCGGCTTCGATCATCCGCGGGAAGATCGTGACGATCTCAAACGTCATCCCTGCGTACCGTCGACAGGCCTGCGTATCCGCTTCCGGCTGCCCGCAGCCGCCTTCAGGTTCAACTCCAGCAGCCCATCCGGTGGCTCAATCCGGATTCGCTTCGCCGCGACGTCCACGTCCGGGCAAATCGTCGTCACGAACGGAATCAGCAACTCGAGGTCGTCGACTCCCTTGACCACCAACCGGCTTCCGCCGAGACCGCCTTCGACCTTGACGACGGTGCCGACCGGCACACCCGCCATCGTCTCGACGGCACACCCAGCCAGCTGGTGTTCGTAGTAGCGGCCATCCTCGAGCGGCCGCAACTCACTCTCCGGGATGCGCAGTTCGCACCCTGCCAGGCGCTCGGCCTCGTCGATGGTCACAACGCCTTCGAAGGCCACGACTGGCCGGTTGCCCTGCACGCGCGCCGACGCGACCGTCAGCGATTCCACTCGCTCGGCCCGCCGCGTCCAGAGACGGCTGCCCACCGCAAAGCGCTCGGTGACGAAGTCGGTGTCCGGGTTCACGACCACGTGCCCCTTGAGCCCGTGCACGCGGGCGACGCGCCCGACCAGCACCATCGCGTCCCAGTCGCTCACGGCCGGGTCCGCTGTCAGTCCCGAATGTCGAGCTGCGCGCGCGTGCCCGCCTTCTCCGCCGCCAGCGCGACCAGCGTCCGGAGCGCCGCCGCCGTGCGACCCTGCCGTCCGATGATCTTGCCCATATCACCCTGGGCGGTCGACAACTCGAGCACCGTCATGCCGCGGCGTTCGGTCTCGGACACACTCACCTCGCCGGGACGATCCACCAGCGCCCGCACCACCACCTCAACGACCGCCCGCATGGGCGAACCCGCGTCGCTCATGGCTACTGCACCGGCGGCGCGACGACCGGAGTCAGGTCACGCGACAGGTGCTTGGCCATCAGCGTGCGTACCGAGTCTGACGGACGCGCACCCTGCTTGATCCAGTGCTCGATGCGCTCCTTGTTGATCTCGACGCGCGCCGGCTTGCTGCGTGGATTGTAGGTGCCGAGGTTTTCCACGAAACCGCCCTGCTTGGCCGACCGCGCCTCCTGCACCACCAGGCGGAAGTACGGCTTCTTCTTCGAGCCCACCCGCGTCATCCGAATCGATAGCATCTCTACCTCGTTTTGATCAGCCCCCAGGGGCCGCCCTTCTTCCGCTTCTTCGCCGGACCCAGTCCCTGCGGCATCGCCTGTTGACGTGCGCCGGGCTGCGACATCTTCGCCATGTTCTTGGCCATGCCGGCCATCCCGCCTTGCCCCAGCATCTGCAGCACGCGCCGCATCTCGCCAAACTGCTTCAGCAGGCGGTTCACGTCCTCGACGCTGGTCCCGCTGCCCCGGGCAATGCGCTTTCGCCGACTGCCGTTGATGATGGCGTCGTCTTTACGCTCCGCCGCCGTCATCGAGCCGATGATCGCTTCCACGCGGCCCATCTGCTTCTCGTCCGGCTTATTCTCGGCCATCTGCTTGAGGCCACCCATCCCCGGAATCATGCCCAGGAGGTTCTCGAGAGGCCCCATCTTCCGGATGGTCTTCAACTGCTTGCGGAAGTCGTCCAGCGTGAACTGGTTCTTCCGGAGCTTCTCTTCCAGCTGTTCGGCTTCGCCCTCGTCGATCGCCTGTTCAGCCTTCTCGATGAGCGAGAGCACGTCGCCCATGCCGAGCATGCGCGAGACGATGCGGTCCGGGTGGAAGACCTCGAGGTCCTCGAGCCGCTCACCGCTGCCGACAAACGCGATCGGCACACCGACCACCGACACGACCGAGAGCGCCGCGCCACCGCGTGCGTCACCATCGAGCTTGGTCAGGACCACGCCGGTCACACCAACGCGTCGATTGAACTCACCGGCGCTGCGGACGGCATCCTGCCCGGTCATCGAGTCTGCAACGTAGAGCAGATCCGAGGGCTGCACGGCGTCCTTGATCGCCTGGAGCTCACCCATCAGGTCATCGTCAATATGGAGACGGCCCGCCGTGTCCACGATGACCGTGTCAAAGCCCTTGGCCTTCGCCTCAGCGAGCGCCCCTCTGGCGCGCGCCACCGGATCGAGAGTCTCGGGCGTGTGCACCGGCACGCCGGCTTTCTCGCCGAGCACGCTCAGCTGCGCAATCGCGGCCGGGCGCCTGACGTCGGTCGACACCATCAGGGGATGACGGCCCTGACGCGTCAGCCACGTTGCCAGCTTGCCCGAGGTCGTGGTCTTGCCCGAGCCCTGGAGGCCCAACAGCAACACGACCCGCGGCCTGGGTGCGTCCGGCGTGAGTCCCCCGCTCGTCTCGCCAAGCAGGGCCAGCAGTTCGTCGCGAACAATCTTCACGACCTGCTGCCCTGGCGTCAGGCTTCGGAGGACAGCCTGGTCCATGGCGCGGTCGCGGACCCGATCCACGAACGCCTTGACGACGTTCAGATTGACGTCAGCCTCGAGCAGCGCCAGTCGAATTTCACTGAGGACCGTCTCGACCTGGTCTCCCGTCAAGCGCACTTCGCCGCGAAGCGACTTGAAGGAGTCCTGGATGCGTGTGCTGAGGGAATCGAACATCGAACTGAGGTCGTGGAGTCTGAGCGTACGCCCAAGGTCACCGCAACCTCGTGGCGCGCAAACCCTTATCTTAAGGGAACTTCGAGGCACCGGGCAAGCGGAAAGCCGGCCCCGGCAGGCGGCTCAGCGAGGCGATTAGACCCCCGACAGCTTGTGGCCGAGCTTGTCCTTCTTGGTCTTGAGGTAGCGACGGGTGTGTTCGCCGGCCGGAATTTCCAGCGGAACCGCCTCTGACACCGACAGGCCGTACCCCTGGAGACCGATGAACTTCCGGGGGTTGTTGGTCAGCAGGCGCATGGTCTTGACCCCCAGGTCTCCGAGAATCTGGGCACCGATGCCGTAGTCACGCTGGTCGGCTTTGAACCCGAGACGTTCGTTGGCTTCGACGGTGTCGAACCCCTGGTCCTGCAGTGCGTAGGCCTTGATCTTGTTCGCCAGACCGATACCCCGTCCCTCCTGGTTCAGGTACAGGAGCACTCCCCGTCCCTCGGCGGCAATCCGGGCGAGGGCTTTGTGGAGCTGGGGACCGCAGTCGCACCGTGCCGAGTGGAAGATGTCGCCGGTCAGACAGCTGGAGTGGACGCGGACGAGCACGTCCTTCCCGTTGCCGATCTCGCCCTTGACGAGCGCCACATGGGTCTCGCGGTCGACCTGGCTTTCATAGACGTGCACCCGGAACGCTCCCTGCTCGGTCGGCAGGTCGGCAACGGCAGCCCGCTTGACCAGCCGTTCGGTGCGCATCCGGTACTGAATGAGGTCCGCGATGGTAATCATCCGGACGCCGTGCTTGCGGGCGAACTTCGTCAAGTCCGGCACCCGCGACATGGTGCCGTCCTCGTTCATGATTTCGCAGATCACTCCGGCAGGATAGAGACCGGCAATGCGAGCCAGATCCACCGCGGCCTCGGTCTGTCCGGCGCGCACCATAACGCCCCCGTCGCGCGCCCGCAGCGGAAACATGTGGCCGGGGCGCGCCAGGTCGGCGGGCTTGGTCTTCTTGTTGATCGCCGCCATCACGGTCGCGGCGCGGTCGGCCGCCGAGATGCCCGTGCTGACGTTGTGCTTCGCCTCGACCGACACACAGAAGGCTGTCTTGAAGCTGGCCGTGTTCTGGTTGACCATCAACGGGATCTCGAGCTCGTCCAGCCGCTCGGAGGTCATCGGCATGCAGATCAGGCCCCGCCCGTAACGCGCCATGAAGTTGATCGCGTCCGGGGTGATCTTCTCGGCGGCGATGGTCAGGTCGCCCTCGTTCTCGCGCTCCTCGTCGTCGACAACGATGACCATGCGGCCGGCGCGGATCTGCGCGATGGCCTCCTCAATCGAGGCAAACGCCCCCTTCCCCCTCGAGGCGTCCTTCCCTCGCGACCCTTTCGCCATCCGCAGACGTGCCGTGCTGTTCTTCATCGCTCTCTCGTCAGTCCTGATAATTCCGCGGCCCGCGCCACGTATTTCCCCACCATGTCGAACTCGAGATTCACCGAATCACCGCGCCGCCTCACTGCCAGGTTGGTGTGCTGCCAGGTGAATGGAACGATCATGACATCGAACTGCCCCTCGCGGAGCGCGGCCACGGTCAAACTGATGCCGTCAACGGCCACCGCACCCTTGGCGACCAGGAGGGCCGCGGCAGCGGCCGGGAAGGCGATGGTGAGCCAATGCGCGTCACCCTCGGCCCGGACGTCGGCAACTGTGCCCACGCCGTCGACGTGGCCCTGGACGAAGTGACCGCCAAACCGCGCGTCGCCGCGCATCGCCCGCTCCAGATTCAGCGGATCGCCGGCTGCCGCCTGCCCGAGGGTGGTCACCCTGAGGGTCTCGGGGCCGACGTCCGCCGTGAAGGCGTCACCAGCAACACCGGTCACCGTCAGACAGACGCCGTTGACGGCCACGCTCTCACCGAGTCGCAATTCGCCCGCCGTGGTGGTCTGCACGGACAGGACGCGGCCGTCGGGGACATCGCGCGCCCCCGCCAGCATCCCGACGTTCTCAATGAGTCCTGTGAACATAACCCGCCATGAACACATCGTGGCCGAGCGCTCGCGCAGACAGCGATGAGAGATGTGCGCTGACGCGCGCGTCAAGCCACGGCACACCCTGCCGTCCGACAACCGTCGACGCGACGTAGAGGTGTACCTCGTCGACCACATGAGCCTCGAGCATCGCCTGGTGCAGTGCCGGCCCACCTTCGATCAGCACCGACTGGACATCCTGTTCGGCAAGCGCTCGCAGCCCGTCGGTCACCGCGGCACCGGCCAGCGGCACGACCTGCGCGCCGGCGACTTCGAGGGCGTGGACACGGTCACGCGCGTCGCTCGCGGTGGCGAGCGCCGTCAGAATCGTCACCGGCCCGACGTCGAGCGTTGAGAACAGACGCGCCGTGGGGGGCGTGCGCAGGCGCCGGTCGAACACGACACGCCGGAGCGGACGTGCGCGATACACCTCACGAACCGTCAACAGCGGATCGTCAACCAGCAGGGTTCCTGAGCCGACGGCCACAGCGTCAACCCGCGCTCGCGTCAGCTGTGCATGCCGATGTGCCGCAGGACCCGTGATCGTGGTCCGTGAGCCGGGAGCGGCGGCGACGCAGCCGTCCGCGCTGATCGCTGACTTGAGAATCACCCAGGGCCTGCCCTCGCGCGAGCTCATCAGATAGGCACAGTTGAGTTGTTCGGCCCACTCCGCCCCGACGCCCACCGTGACGTCGATGCCCTGTGCTCGCAACTCACCAAACCCGCGGCCGCGCACGCGCGGGTCGGGATCCTCGATCGCGACAACCACGCGGGCAATGCCGGCGGCGATGACCCGCTCCGTGCAGGGACCTGTCCGACCGGTGTGCACGCAGGGTTCGAGCGTGCAGTACAGCGTGGCGCCCCGTGCACGCGGCCCTGCCTCCTCGAGCGCATGCACTTCGGCATGCGGCCCGCCGGCCCGCTCATGCGCACCGTCGCCCACGACCACTCCCTCGGGCGTCACGATGCAGCATCCGACCACCGGGTTGGGTGTTGTCCGGCCCAGCCCACGCGCCGCATGCGCGAGCGCGCGACGCATCCACTTCAGGTCGTCTACCACTTCTGCTGAAACAGCGCCTCGACGTAGTCGCGGGCACGAAACGGAAGCAGATCGTCAATCCCCTCACCCACGCCGACGTAGCGGATTGGCAGCTTGAGATCGTTGGCGATCGCCACTGCGATACCGCCCTTGGCGGTGCCGTCGAGTTTGGTCAACACGATGCCGGTGACGCCCGCCACTGCGGTGAACTCCTTCGCCTGCTGCAGCCCGTTCTGCCCGACCGTGGCATCGAGCACCAGCAGGACCTCGTGCGGGGCACCCTCGGCTGCGCGCGCCGCAACTCGACGAATCTTGTCGAGCTCGTTCATGAGGTTCACGCGGGTATGCAGACGTCCTGCAGTATCGACCAGGATGGGATCACAGCCCTTTGCCGTCCCGGACTGGATGGCGTCAAAGACAACAGCCGCCGGGTCGGCACCGTCCTTCGCCCGGACGATGTCGACGCCCGCGCGAGTGGCCCAGATGTCGAGTTGCTCCACGGCCGCCGCCCTGAAGGTGTCGGCTGCGCACACCATCGGCCGCTGCCCTGAGGCTTTCAGCAGGTTCGCCAGCTTGCCGACTGTCGTCGTCTTCCCCGTACCATTCACGCCGACGATCAAGACGACGTGGGGACGATGTCCGTTGGCGACGGGCGTGCGATCCACCGCCTCGAAGATGCCCAGGATCTCCCTGGTGACGATGTCGCGAAGGCTTTCACCACGCCGCGCGCGCGCCTTGACGGCCCCGACAATCGTTTCGGTTGCGGCCACGCCGACGTCGGCGGAAATCAGAATTTCCTCGAGCGCCGCGATCGTCTCGATATCGACGGGATGCGCGTCTTCCGTCTTTTCGTCCGTGCGCTGAACGAGTTCTTCAAATCGGCTGACAATCTGCTGCTTGGTGCGTGTCAGCCCGTCACGAAGACGATCAAAGAGTCCCACGGTTCACCTGGGTATGCCGGACAGGTCAGCCAACTTCGGCACGTTGCGGCCGCAGCATGAGGTCGTACAGGGCGGTGCGGACGTCCTTCCGGCCGGCCAGCAGCTCTGCCACCTGCGAGGTGATGGGGAGTTCGACGCCGTACCGGTGACCAAGCGCCAGCGCCGCATCGGTGGTCCGCACGCCTTCGGCGACCATCTTCATGCTGGCCAGCACGTCATGCAGAGAACGGCCGCGCGCCAGCTCCATGCCGACATGGCGATTGCGGCTCAGCGCTCCCGTGCAGGTCAGGACGAGATCGCCGAGACCGGTGAGACCTGCCAGCGTCTCACGCTGCGCGCCGGCGGCGCACGCCAGGCGCGCAATCTCCGCGAGACCGCGCGTGACCAGACCGGCGAGCGCGTTATGGCCGAGCCCGAGGCCTTCGGCTGCCCCGGCGGCGATCGCGATGACATTCTTGAGTGCCCCGCCGATCTCGACACCGACGACATCAGACGTTCCGTAGAGCCTGAAATACGGCGCCCTGAACTCGTGCAGGAGCGTGTCGACGACCGAACCGTCGCGCGAAGCGACCGAGACGGCTGTCGGCAGCTCACGAGCCACCTCGCTGGCAAAGCTGGGACCCGACAGCACGCCGACGCGGACAGGCCCGAGTTCCTGCTCGATGACTTCCGACACGCGATAGTGCGAATCCTGCTCGAGGCCCTTGGTCGCCGACACCACGAGCATGCGGCGATCGAGGGTCGGCGCCAGCTGCGCGAGGATGGCGCGCACACCGTGAGTGGGCACTGCGACGACGAGAATCGAGGCACCCGCGAGCGCTTCGTCGAGGGCATGGGTGATGCGCACCTGTTCTGGCAGCACGACGTCTGGCAGATACACCGCATTGGCCCGACGGGCACGCATGTCGGCGATGAGTGCGGCGTCGCGCCCCCAGAGGGCGGGCTCGTGGCCGTTACGGGCCAGATGGACGGCGAGCGCAGTCCCCCACCCGCCCGCTCCAAGAATGGCAACCTTCTGCATGCTCATGCGTGCTTACACACCACGAAGCCCGATGCGCCGTTCCGTTCCGGTGCGGAGGCGCGCCACATTGTCCTTGTGACGCAACAGGATGAGGCCCGCGGCCGACATGGCTCCGATGGTGACCGCCTGCTGATGCTCCCAGGTCATCGTCGCGACCGCGAGGGCGGCGGCGGCAGTCATCGAGCCAAGCGAGACGTAGCGGGTCAACCAGACGGTGATCACGAAGACGGCTCCGGCGAGGCCGAGCGCGACCGGTGCCAGCACGGCGAAGACGCCTGCCGCCGTCGCCACGCCCTTCCCGCCGCGAAACCCCAGCCACACCGGATAGATGTGGCCCACCACCGACGCAAGACCTGCAGCAACAGGCAACGCCATGCCGTTCGACAATCGGAACGCAATGAGCACGGCCAGAGCGCCCTTCACCCCGTCGAGACACATCGCGGTCACCGCGCTTCCGACGCCGGCGGTTCTCAACACATTGCTGGCACCGACGTTGTGGCTGCCCCGCGCCCGAAGATCAACACCGCTCCGCCGGGCCACCAGGAAGGCAAATGGAATCGATCCCACCAGATAGGCCAGCGCCACCGCCAGGGTCTGCTGCACTCCGTCCAGTGTACTCGGTCGAGAAGGGTCGGCTGACGCCCGGCGTCACGGCCCCGGCAGCAACAGCCGCCGGACCATATCGAGGGCCGTCTGTGCGGCTTGATACTTGACCTGGTCGCGTTCGCCGCGGAAGCGGGCTGTACGCGTCTGGACCGTCTGGCCGACAGACACGGCAATGACAACGGTGCCGACGGGCTTCTCCGGCGAGCCGCCGCCCGGCCCCGCGATGCCCGTCACGCCCACACCCACGTCCACGCGAGCCTGTGACCGGATGCCCTCGGCCATCGCCCGTCCGACCGGCTCGCTGACGGCGCCGTATTCGGCGATGAGCGCCGACGGCACGCCCAGCAACTCGGACTTCGCTTCATTGCTGTAGGCCACCACGCCCCGCTCAACGTAGCGTGAGCTTCCGGCCACATCCGTGAGACGCGAGGCGATGAGGCCTCCAGTGCACGACTCGGCAACCGCGATACGGAAGCCACGAGCAAGGAGCAGGTCTCCGAGGACCTCCTCGAGGTCGCGACCCTCGGTGGTGAAGACATCCGCGCCGAGGACCTTGATGACGTCTTCCACTGCCTCCCGCAACACGGCTGTCGCCTCGTCGCCTGACGGGGCACGGGCCGACAGGTGCAGTTCGAGCTGGCCGAGAGACGCAAGAATTGTCGCCTCGACAGGAATCGGCCAGTTCCTCCAGCGGACGTAGAGGGGCATCAGTTCCTCTTCAGTCTGCGACTCGATGCGTCCGGCGATCTTCAAGACTCGGCGCATGAGGACCCGGCCCGAACAGCGCTCCCGCAGCAGACCGGCCACCAGCCCGTCCACCATCGGCTTCAGCTCGCGAGGTGGTCCTGGCAGGAGCAGGACGGCGTGGTTCTCGACGTCGATCCACAAACCGGGCGCACTGCCGTTCGGGTTCTCGATGACGCGGGCGCCGTCCGGCACCATCGCCTGGCGTCGATTGATCTCCGGCATCTCGCCGGTGAACCGGGCCTTGAATCGCACGCGAAGACGTTCGGTGATCGCCTCATCCTCGCGAAGGTGGAGCCCCACCGCTGCAGCAGCCGCCTCGCGCGTCACATCATCGTCGGTAGGGCCGAGTCCACCACAGCAGATCACCAGGTCCGCACGCGTGAGCGCCAGACGGACCATGCCGGCGAGTTCCTCGCGATCATCGCCGACGACGGCTTTGAACACGACATCGACGCCAAGCGTATTGACGCGATCGGTGATGAAGAGCGAGTTGGTGTCGACCCGGGACGCGGTGAGGAGTTCGCTGCCGACGGCGATGATCGCCGCCCGGGACAGCCCGTTCATGAGAACCAGGAGGGGGCGAGCAGGAGCAGCCCACGCATGACGAGGTTGCCGTAGATACCGGCCATCGCATCATCGGCCATCACGCCAAGTCCACCGTGCAGGGCCTCGAACCGCGCGGCCGGCCACGGTTTGACGACGTCAAACACGCGAAACACCAGAAACCCGACCAGCACCCCGACACCGTTGAGCGGAAGGAGCGCAAGTGTCATCAGCATTCCGACGACTTCGTCGATGACGACCGGCCCGGGGTCGGTCATGTTGAGGGCCCGCTCGGTGACCGTGGCACTCCACACACCAATCGCAAACACCAGCACGATAGCGGCAAGCTCGGCCGTCGACGAACCCGTGGCCCGAATGGCATAGAACGCCGCGACGCCCACAGCGGAGCCAAACGTCCCTGGCGCGACCGGGGCGTAGCCGACGTACCCACACGTTGCAATCAACAGACCGAGCCGCGCCATTGCGAAAAATGGGGCCTAGGCCAGGTCGACGACGCGCGTGCGAGAAAGGCGATCGTGGAGAGCCCGATGCTCGCCGACAAGCGCAGGCAGGAAGCCAAGCCCCCCGGTGAGCCATGACACCATCACCGCCGCCGTCCGCCTGACGGCGTGGGCCGCACCGACCGGGACGGGGTCATCAGAGACCACCCTGATGCGCGCGGCCATCTTTCCGATCGTCTGCCCTCCGATGGCGGTGAACACGCCGACGTACGACAGCGCGATCACGACGAGAAAGAGCCCGAGTGGCATGATCGGCAGCAGCCGCCAGTCCGACATGTCCAGGCCAGCCATACGGACGGTGAAGTAGACGATAGCGACGTCGATGCCACACAGCAGCGTGTAGTCGATACACGCGGCGATGAAGCGACGACGTGGCGCACTGGCGTGCAGCGGTACCGCCGGCGTGAACGCGGGCGTTCTCTGAACGGGTGTCGCCTCTTCGGTCCTCAGCAGAAGTTGCGGAGGTGTCCGAGTCAGCACCGACTCTTCCGGAAAGTCCAGTTCCGGCTCAACGTGGGTGGGCTCCAGAGGCACAGGCTCTGCCAACGGCTTCACGGGTGGCCGCAGGCGAGGGTGTTCCGGCGTGCGCCGCACGGCGAGCGGCCGGCGGGGCGCTGCCGGCAGTCGCACAAGCGGCTGATCCTCGGCGGTCAGCGCAAACAGTGGCAACGGTGGCTCGGTGACAGCGTCAACGACCCCGGACGGGGCTGTATCGGCGTAGAGCGGAACGTCGATCTCCAGCGGCGCGCCCGGCGCGCTGTCGAACCGATCCCAGGAATCCTGACTCGTCTCGTGTGCCGGATCTGATGGGCGTGCGAACTCGATCTGGCGCTCGAGGGTCGAGCGGAATTCGACCAGCGAGAAGTCGTACCCGCAGTTCTTGCACCTGTCGCCGGTTTCAAAGCCCAGGTACTGACACTTCGGGCACTTCATCAGCGCTGTACTCCATCGGTCGAGGTCGGTGTGGACTGACGGACCGTCGCCAGCAGATCTCGCTGGATCTCGCCCCTCAGACGGTCTGCCTGAGGGCGAACGGGGTCACCGACGTCGATGCGTTCAAGCGTGCGCAGCGCGTCGGCCAGATGTCCGCCGGCATAGAACTGACGGGCACGTGACAGCGCAACGTCGCCCGTCCGGACGACGGGCAGGCTGTCGACAGACCCGGACACAGCCGCAGGGCCGCTGGTTACCGCCGGCACGTTGCCAAACCACGAGACCAGTGGCGCCGCGAAGAGAGCGAGCCCGCTGACCACGGCAACACCACCGGCCAGGCGCACCCAGCTCCGTCCCGGCTCGTGGTGCCCTCGTGGGTCGCTGCTGTCGTTGGGGAGCACCGGATCAGCGTCGACTCTGGGAGTCGGACCCCCGAAACGATTGATCTGCTGCAGCAGCAGCAAGGCGTCGTCAGCTGACCCGCCTTTATCGACCGCTCTGGTCAGCAGGCGCCGGGCCTCATCGAGATTGCCACGTTCGTAGGCCGCGCGGCCCTGGTGGAACAGTTCGTCGCCTTCGCGGTGCTGCTCAGCAATCGCCGTCCGTGCGCGTTCGATGTAGGCACGCGCGCGACCGTGTCCCCGCTCGAGGAAGACGACACGCGTCCAGATATTGATGGCTTCCTGATACTGGCCGGCGAAATAGAGATCCAGGCCGGAGAGCAGCAGGCGTTCGATCTGCGCGGCCGAGTCGGCGGGGTGTGGCACCTCGCGTCCCGACGTCGGTTCAGTGCGCAGCGGCTCGGACATCAGCGTTGGAAGATGACTGGGACGAGAGGATTATCAGCGACAACTCCCAGCGAGTCAACGACATGGCCATGACGCGTCACGATTCATCCTCGTCGGTGCGACGCGAGGGCGTCAGCCCGAAGCCCTTCATCTTGCGATACAGGTTACTCCGCTCCATTCCGAGCATCTCGGCGGTCCTGGACATGTTGCCGCGCTGGATGGCCAGCGCGCGCAGGATGTAGTCCCGTTCGAATCGCTCGCGGGCCTCGTGCAGCGAACTCAGCACCGGCAGGTCGTCCTTGACTTCGGCGTGTGGCGGGGTGGTCCTCAGGAACGCCACGTCGGGCTCGGTGATCCTGTCGCCCGGAACCATGATCATCAGTCGTTCGATCAGGTTCCTCAGCTCCCGTACGTTGCCAGGCCAGTCATACCCCTGGAGCGCGGACATGGCGCCGGCATCGAAGGTCTTGGATCGGCGGCCGTACTCGGCAGCGAAGCTGGTCATGAAGTGCTCGGCGAGGCGCGGGATGTCATCGACACGGGCGCGCAGCGCGGGGACAGAAATCGGTACGACGTTGAGCCTGAAGTAGAGATCCTCACGAAAGCGACCCGCCCGGATTTCGTCCGGCAGATCCTTGTTGGTGGCGGCGAGCACGCGCGCGTCCACCCGGATGCGCGCGGAGCCCCCGACCGGTTCCATCACCTGCTCCTGAAGCACGCGAAGCACCTTGGCCTGCGTCTTCAGGCTCATGTCGGCGATCTCGTCAAGGAAGATGGTGCCGCCGTGCGCGAGCTCGAATTTCCCGCGTCGATCCGACACGGCCCCGGTGAAGGCCCCTCGAACGTGACCGAAGAGTTCGCTCTCGATCAGTTCCTCGGGAATCGCGGCGCAGTTGACCTCGACAAACGGTCCGGTCCTGCGGCGGCTCAAGCCGTGAATGTTGCGCGCCACCAGTTCCTTGCCGGTGCCGTTCTCACCGTAGATGAGCACGCGACCATTGGTGGGCGCGGCCATTGCCACCTGCTCACGCAGGACGTGCATGACCGGACTCTCGCCGACCATCGTGTGCCGAGCGTCGACCCGGGCACGCAGGGCCTTGTTCTCGGCTTCGAGGTGTCGCTGACGCAGGGCGTTGCGCACGACGAGGACCGTCTTTTCGAGCGACAGCGGCTTTTCGACGAAGTCAAACGCGCCCATCTTGATCGCACGCACCGCCGACTCGATGTTGCCGTGGCCGGAGATGACCACCACCTGAGCGTCGATCTGACGCTCGCGCATGCGGGCCAGCGTGGCGAGGCCGTCCATCCCGGGCAGCCAGATGTCGAGCACGACGACGTCGTAGGCCTGTCGCGTCAGGCGCTCCAGGCAGGCCTCCCCGCTCTCGACCGCGTCGACGTCGTAGCCTTCGTCTCGCAGCACTCCCCCGAGCGCGCTCCGCACGCCGGGTTCGTCGTCGACGATCAGGATGGAAGGCATCTGTTGCGGGGGTCAGGCGAGAGCGGTGCGCACCGGGCTGCCCTCACAGGGTAGCTCAATGACGAACCGCGTCCCGCGCGGCGTGTTGGCGGTCACTTCGATGCTGCCACCATGCTCGATGACGATGCGGCGGACGATCGCAAGCCCGAGCCCGCTGCCCCTGCGCTTGGTCGAGTAGTAGGGCAGGAACAGCTTGTCTCGCTCCTCGGGCGGGATACCGGGACCATCGTCGGCCACGGTGATTCGAACCAGGCTGTTCGACGCGTCGTGATGGGTCTCGATCTCGATCGTCCCGCGCTGATCCATTGCCTCGATTGCGTTGTCGACCAGGTTGATGACGACGCGACGCATCTGTTCGCCGTCAACCGGGACGCGCGGCACGCCCTCGGCGAAGCGCGGCCGGATGTCCACCTCGGTAAAGATGCCGCGGTAGAGCCCCAGCGCATCGGTGATGAGCGTGTGCAGGTCGGTGGGGACCGCGCGCGGGGCGGGCATGCGCGCAAACTGCGAGAACTCATCCACCAAGCCCTTGAGCGACTCGACCTCGCCGACAATGGTCGAGGTGCACTCTTCGACCAGCGCGCGCGCCGGCTCAGGCGCATTGGAAAAATTCCGTCGCAAGCGCTCGGCACAGAGCTGAATCGGAGTCAGCGGGTTCTTGATCTCGTGCGCGAGGCGTCGAGCCACCTCCCGCCAGGCCGCCACTTTCTGCGCCCGCACCAGCGGTGTGACGTCGTCGAAGACCATCACCAGCCCGTCGGTGCCGCCCGACTCACGCCTGAGCGGCGTCATCATCACGGCAAGATGCAGCTCACGACCACTGCGCACCAGCGTGATCTCGTGAGGGCGCGCGCCACCGCGTGAGGTCGACGCCTGTTCGATCAGTGTGGCCAGCGGCCTGAGTTCGGGGTCTCCGAGAGCCGCCGCGGCCGACTCGCCCGTGACCGAGGCTGGCAGCACCAGCAGGCGCGAGGCCGCCGAGTTGACCGTACGGATGTTGCCGCCGGCGTCGATGGCGATCACGCCCGTGGCGACACGGTCGAGAACGGTTTCGACATACTCACGACGGCCTTCGACGTCCCGGTGCTTGCGTTCGAGTTCGACGGCGGACCGCTCGAGCTGGCGTCGGCTTTCGGCAAGGTCGCCGGCCATGCGATTGAACGCCTCGACCAGCGAACCCAGTTCGTCGATGGTCTCGGGCTCGACGCGGTGTTCAAAGTGACCTGCACCGATCTCGCGGGCGGCGGCAGCCAGCATCTGCACCGGCCGGGTGATGCGCTTCGCCAGATAGAGGCCCATCCACGTGGCACCCACGAGGATCATCAGCGTCAGCATCAGGAAGAACGACAGGTACACGCCCGTGAGGGGTTGCTTCAGGACGCGCAGCTGCTGGTAGTCCTCGTAGGCACGGGTCATGCGGCGTGACTGGGCCGCGAAATCGCTGGTCAGATACTCGCTGACCACCACGACACCCCGCACCGGGCCATTCTGCCCCGTACGGACGGGCACCGCGGTGCGGACCAGTTCCCCTCCGTCTGGTCCGGGGTCGACCGTGCGCTGCTCAGACTGCTGTGTGGCCGTCCGCTCGGCCAGGGTGTCGGCACCACCGCGCTGGTATCCAGCCGGCAGCGATGCACCGGCGGCGCCGGCAACTGGAGTCACCGTTCGCTCGCCACCGGGTCGGGCACTGACACGATAGACCTCGACCAGCGTGACGCGCTCCTGTGCCACGGCCGGCTCGATGACGCCACGAACGCTTCCCGTGTCGCCCCCGAGATCGTTGCCGGCCAGCGCGCGCGCGAGCCGGCGACCCTCGGCGGCGACCAGACGCTGTCGTTCCTGGTAGTAGTCGCCGGCAATATTGCGCGCCGACGAGAGCACATCGTCCATCGGTGCGTTGAACCAGCGATCCACGCTGTTGCGAATGACCTCGCTGCCGACGAGCAGCACCAACACCGCCGGCACGATCGTCATGCCGAGCAGGACCGCCACCAGCTTGGCGCGGAAGCGGGCAAACGGCAGCGCACGGCGGCGCTCGACCACCAGCTTGATGATGTTGCGGGCGAGAACGAACCCGAGCGCAACCAGAAAGGTCAGGTTGGTCGCAGAGAGCGCGTAAAGAACCAGCTCGGTCAGGACGTCGGGAGCGAGACGCGACGAGCGACTTGCCAGGATCAACAGCGCCGCCAGCAGCACCAGCAGCGCCACGATGCCGGCCACGATCAGGCGCGTGTTGTCGCGGAAGGGGCGGTGTTCCGGCGCAGGGGCTCCTGGAGCACCAGGGACCGGTGCAGGCGGCGGTGTCGCTTGTCGCAGGGGAACAGCCACGCCTCTCTACCCTACCTCCATCTTGTCTACTGTCTACCGCCCACCGCCGACCGCTGACTGCTACCTACTCCTTCGCGTTGAGCAGGTCCTTCAGTTCAACCATGAACTCGCCGATGTCGCGGAAATGCCGATAGACCGACGCGAATCGCACATAGGCGACCTTGTCGAGCTTCTTGAGCTGGTCCATGACGATGGTGCCGACTTCGGTGGTACTGATTTCCTTCTCGGGGCGCTCCTGCAGTGTCGCCTCGACGGCGTCGGCGACGCCCTCGAGGGCAGCCACGGAGACCGGACGTTTTTCGCAGGCCTTGAGCAGGCCTTGAATGAGCTTCTGGCGGTCGAAGCGCTCGCGAATCCCGTCCTTCTTGATGACCATGTAGGGGATCTCGTCGATCCGCTCATAGCTGGTGAACCGCCGACCGCACGCCAGGCACTCACGACGCCGCCGGATGACTTCGCCTTCCTTGCTCTCGCGAGAGTCAACGACCTTGTCGCCGAGGTTTCCGCAGAAGGGACATTTCATCGTGGTGCCTGCCTTTCGCCCAGGTCGATGACGCAGCGCCGGTTCATGACGGCGGCATCTCCGCTTCGTGTGCCTCGCGCGCCAGACTCTGCAGCCCGAACACGCTCAATCCGTCGCGCGCCATGAACCACAAGCCGACAAGCGTGACCGGCACAAACGAGACCGCGTGCAGCACGATCGCGCCGCCGACGGCGGCATCATTGGACGCTCCAAAGAAGGTCGTCACGGCGAAGCGGTAGGCCTCGTGAAACCCGCCCACGGCCCCGGGGGTGGGCACCGCGACGCCAATGACAAGCAGCGCCTGCACCAGGAATCCTCCAGTCAGCGGCATGGTGATGCCAAACGCGCGGGTGACGCACCACGCCTGGAGCGCAATCAGCAGCCACAGCGGAAACGACCATACGAGCGCCGTGGCAAGTGGCCTCGGGGAGCGAACCACCGCGAGCCCTTGACTGAAGGCGCGGGCAAAACCGGCGAGCCCGTGCGCCAGACGATGGGGAAGCACCCGATTCATGCCGAGCACGAGTCGGCCCACCCGCTCAGGGTGCGACGCGAGCAGGAACATCAGTCCCATCAGCATCAGGGCCAGCGTTCCGCCCAACGCGGCTGACAGCTGCACAGGGGCCAGGAGGTGCTCCGGAACGTCACGCGCCGGTCCACCGTAGGCATAGATGGCCAGCAGCACGAGGACCGCAATCATGTCGAGCACGCGCTCCAGAACAATGGTGGCAAACGTCGCAGAGGCGCTGAGTCCCTCCTGGCGGGCAAGCAGATAGGGACGGAGCACGTCGCCAGCCCTCGCTGGCAGGAGAAACGACGCCGCAAAGCCGATGACCGTCGCGCGGAACGCGGTACGGAAACGCGTAGGACCGATGGGACCCAGCAGATATTGCCAGCGGACCGCTCTCGCCCAGTAGGTGAACCCCACGAGGACGACCGCCAGGGCCAGCAGGTCCATCCGCGCGCTTCGCACGGCCGACCAGACGTTGCCGAGGTTGGCGCTCCGCAGAAACCAGCCGAGCAGGCCGAGCGCCAGAAGAGAGACCAGGCCTGTTCGAAGATGAATGCGCACGGAGGAATTGTGGTCGCGACTGGCGGCTACAATATATCAGGCTCACTTCTCGCCGACGTGCGTGTTATTGCGTACGGTTGCCTGTCGCAGGGCGTGCCTGTAAGATGCCGCCTTTCCTCTCCACGAGTCCTTGCCTTCACCCACCATCCTCACGACCGCATTGAATGGACCGCCCGTTCGCACGGGCAAAGTCCGCGACATCTATGACGCCGGCGACGCGTTGATCTTCGTCGCAACCGACAGGTTGTCGGCCTTCGATTACGTGCTGGCCTCGGGTGTTCCCGACAAAGGCCGCGTGCTGACGCAGCTGTCGGCCTTCTGGTTCGCCCGGACAACGTCAATCGTGCCCAACCATGTGTTGAGCCTGGACGTGAACACCTATCCGGACGCGTTTCGCCGGCACGCCGACGTGCTGGATGGCCGCTCGATGCTGGTGAGGAAGGCGGACCCCATCCCCGTCGAGTGTGTGGCCCGCGGGTACCTGTCGGGCTCGGGCTGGAAGGAGTATCAGCAGACGGGTCGGGTCTGTGGGGTGGGACTCCCTGCCGGACTCCGCGAGTCCGACCGTCTGCCGACCCCGATCTTCACCCCGGCGACCAAGGCCGACTCCGGGCATGACATCAACATCTCCGCCGACGAGGCGGGGGCGATCGTCGGGCGTGACCTGGTGGCGCAGCTCGAACGCCTGACGCTGGCGCTCTACGACCACGGCGTCCGTCACGCCGAATCGAAGGGCATCATCCTCGCGGACACGAAATTCGAGTTCGGCCTCGCGCCCGATGGGACGATCCTCCTGATCGACGAGGTGCTGACACCCGACTCCTCCCGATACTGGCCGAAGGACGCCTATGATCCCGGCCACGCGCAGCCGAGCTTTGACAAGCAGTTTGTCCGCGACTACCTCGAGTCCATTCGCTGGAACAAGCAGCCGCCGGTCCCCTCGCTCCCCGACGATGTAATCATGAAGACACGCGAGAAGTATCTCGAAGCTTTTCACCGCCTGACCGGCCGGCCACTGGAGTAGCGATGCGGGAGCTGCTCGAACGCCTGGTGGACGAGATGGTGACCAAGGGCATCCGTTTTGAGGACGCCCAGCGCGAGTTCGAAAAGCGCTTCATCACCAGCGCGCTGACCTCGACCGAAGGCAACCTGTCAAAGGCGGCTGACCTCCTGGGAATCCATCGCAACACCTTGAGCCGGAAGCTGTCCGAATACCGACTCCGACGCTGAACCCGTCGGGGCGTGTCGCCCGCCTCACCTTGACACCCGTTTTCGGCCCCCGCTACAATTAGCAGTTGTCTACGGTGAGTGCCAACTCACCCGTGGGTCACAGTCGAGTTTTCGACGGGTTTCCCCCAGCAACACAGCGGGGCCCGCAACCAACAGAGACACTCTGGAGTTCACCGATGAACGTTAGACCGCTACACGACCGCATCATCGTTCTGCGCCTCGAAGAGGGCGAGCAGAAAGTCGGCGGGATCATCATCCCCGACACCGCCAAGGAGAAGCCCCAGCAGGGGAAAGTCATCGCTGCCGGCGCCGGCAAGGTGAAGGAAGACGGCACCCGCCAGCCCCTCGACGTCAAGGCAGGCGACACCATTCTCTTCGGCAAGTACTCCGGCCAGGAGATCAAGATCGACGGCGAAGAGCACCTGATCATGCGCGAGGATGAAGTGCTCGCCGTGCTCGAGTCGAAGTAACGCGTCGGTATCGTCCGACCTGACAGATGTCCGGCGCGCGTGCGACGAGCGCCACGTGGAGTTAAAGAGAACATGGCAAAACAGATTATTTACGGCGAGCAGTCGCGGCAGGCGATCCTGCGCGGCGTGAACCAGCTGGCCGACGCGGTCAAGGTCACCCTCGGTCCGAAGGGCCGCAACGTCGTGCTCGACAAGAAGTTCGGATCCCCGACGATCACCAAGGACGGCGTCACCGTCGCCAAGGAAATCGACCTCAAGGACCCGCTCGAGAACATGGGCGCACAGATGGTGCGTGAGGTTGCCAGCAAGACCTCGGACACGGCAGGTGACGGCACCACGACAGCCACCGTGCTGGCGCAGTCCATCTACCGCGAGGGCGCCAAGAACGTCGTCGCCGGCGCCAACCCGATGGAACTGAAGCGCGGCATCGAGAAGGCCGTCGAAGCGGTCATCGGCGAAATCAAGAAGCTTGCCCGTCCGGTCTCAGGCAACATGGTGGCCCAGGTCGGCACCATCTCCGCCAACAGCGACCAGACGATCGGCAAGATCATCGCGGAAGCGATGGAGAAGGTCGGCAAGGACGGCGTCATCACGGTTGAAGAGTCGAAGACGCTCGAGACCTCGCTCGATGTCGTCGAAGGCATGCAGTTTGACCGCGGGTATCTGTCGGCCTATTTCGTGACCGATCCCGAACGCATGGAAGTCGTGCTGGAAAATCCGCTCGTGCTCATCCATGAGAAGAAGATCAGCTCGATGAAGGACCTGCTGCCGGTACTCGAGCAGGTTGCTCGCGCCAGTCGGCCGCTGCTGATCATCGCCGAGGACGTCGATGGCGAAGCCCTCGCGACCCTGGTGGTGAACAAGCTCCGCGGCACCCTGCAGGCCGCAGCGGTGAAGGCACCCGGCTTCGGTGACCGCCGCAAGGCCATGCTCGAGGACATCGCGATCCTCACGGGCGGTCGCGCGATCACCGAGGACCTCGGCCTCAAGCTCGAGGGGATCAAGCTCGAAGACCTCGGCAAGGCCAAGAAGATCACCATCGACAAGGACAACACGACCATCGTCGAGGGCGCCGGTACGTCGGCCGCCATCGAGGGCCGCGTCAAGCAGCTGCGCGCACAGGTCGAAGAGACGTCGTCGGACTACGATCGCGAGAAGCTCCAGGAACGACTCGCGAAGCTGGTCGGCGGTGTCGCCGTCATCAAGGTCGGTGCAGCCACCGAAACCGAGATGAAGGAAAAGAAGGCACGCGTCGAAGACGCGATGCACGCCACCAAGGCAGCCGTTGAAGAGGGCATCGTGCCCGGCGGCGGTGTCGCCCTGCTCCGCGGTGGCAAGGCGCTCGAGAAGCTGAAGCTCGAAGGCGACCAGAAGGTCGGCGCCGACATCATCCGGCGTGCGATCGAAGAGCCGATGCGGCACATCGCCACCAACGCGGGCGCCGAAGGCTCGATCGTCGTGGCCAAGGTCAAGGAAGCGAAGAACCCCGACGAGGGCTTCAACGCCGCCACCGACACCTACGAGGATCTGGTCAAGGCAGGCGTGATCGATCCCGCCAAGGTGGTCCGCAACGCACTCCAGAACGCCGCGTCCATCGCGTCGCTGCTTCTGACGACCGAAGCGCTGGTGTGTGAAATTCCGGAAGATAAGAAGGAAGCGCCACAGGGCCACGGCGGCGGTGGCGGCATGGGCGGGATGTACTGACGCAGGTCAGTCGGCGGTCGGCAGTCGACAGCCGGCAGTAAGACAAAGGGCCCGGCAACGTTATGTTGTCGGGCCTTTTTTTTTGTCGAGTGGAGAGGCGAACTACTGCAGACTGCCTGCTGCTGACTGCCGACTTCCCTAGCGCAGCGTAAACGACATCTCGATGCCGACCTGAACGGCGACGGGTTCACCGAATCGTGTGCCTGGCCGAAAGCGCGAGCGTTCAACGGCCTTGATCGCTTCCTGATCCAGGCCGAACGCCCGGTCGAGTGATCGCTGGACGGTACAGCGTGAGGCCGTCCCGTCGGGTTCAACCACGCACTGCAGCGCCACCACTCCCTGAATCTTCGCGCGCATGGCGTCGGACGTGTAGTTGGGTCGGGCCAGCATGATCGCCTGTGGCGGGAGCACACCATTGCCAACCTGGAACACCCCACCCCCGGTCCCGCCACCGGAGCCCGGACCGAGCCCGGACCCAGTCCCGCTGCCGGCGCCTGTGCCGGTGCCGCTGCCAGTCGACGAGGTCGTCGCCCCGGAATCGAGGACACCGGCGGAAGGCGCCACGTTCGAGTCGGCTGCCATCGTCCGGGCCGGAATCTCGAGCTGCGGCGTCTCCACGACCTTGGGTTCTTCTTTGATCTCAGGCGTCGGGGTCGGTTCGGGTTCCTTCACCGCAGGAACCGTGATCGGGTCTTTGCCCGGGGCCTCGGCCTTCTTGGGAGGTTCAGGCGACTTGTTCCCACCGCCACCGCCGCCACCGGGACCCGGCTGAACCAGCCAGACGATTTCCTTGGGCAGGTCGTCGGGCAGAATGGCATTCGTCACGCTCTCTGGGGCCACGCGCAGAAACAGCAGGACCGCGAGCAGGAATGCCACATGGGCCATGATCGAGGCGCCCAGCGCGCCACCCATGCGCTTCTGCTGCTGTTCGAACAGGAAATGCACCTCCGCCGGACCGTCGCCCACCGGACGCACACTGATGTGCTCGGACGCCGAAGGCTGTTCAGACGATGAGGAGGTTCTGGACGCAGGCATCAGTTCAAGGGCGGTTAAAAGTCATTCTGCACAACGGCCTCACCTGCCGCAACTGCAAAACAGGTGCCTCTGATGGCGTGAACGACAGCAGCCTCCCGTTGATGAGACGACCGCCGACGCCGTTCGGACGTTCAGTCGATGTCACCCGGCCAGTCCAGTGCGGATTGGTCGGTGGCGCCGTGCAGAGTCAGCGAGGCGCGGACGTCATCGACATGATCGTCCCCCACATGGGCCCCAACCAGCACGGCACCACCGCCGACTTGCGATTCCCAATGCTCGGCGCGGGCCTGATCAAGGCCCGCCTTTTCGAGCATCCTGGCCACCCCGCCGGCCAGGTGGCCGGCGGCCTCACCCAGATCAGCGGCAAGCGGGCCAGCGGCAACAATCGGCCCGATCCCCGGCAGAATCATCGCGACCGCGGCAATCAGATATCCGCCCAGCTCACCCGCCCTCGAGGCCGGCAGCGAATCCTCGATTTCGCTTCCCGGTGAGGCACCGGACTGTGCGGCAAGGTCCCCTTCAACCGCATGCGAACGCGCCACGATCGACACGCGCTCCCGTGGAAGACCGAGATCCCGCAGGGCGCGCGCCGCCACGGCGGCGGCGGTGTCGTGCTCGAAGAGGCCTAGAACCAGGGTGTGCGAGTTCGCCATGATGGGCTCCGGTTGGTGCGCGGTACGTGCTTACTCGGTGAAGTATCCGTCACGGGCACGGATGCGCAGGCCAGGGCGAGGCGTCTTGAGTCGAACCTGGATGGATCGCCACTCGTTTGCACCGGCCGACGACTCGGGAGGCACGTACCCCAGCAAGTATTGATAGCGTAACTCGCGCGCGATGGTCTGCAGCGTCGTATCGAGCGCTTTCGCATCTCTCAACAGGAAGGATTGCCCACCACTGATCGCGGCCAGCTCCGCGGTCACGGGCGGACGCGAGCGTCCAATCACGACCGGGTACACCAGGGCTCGACTGCGGCGCGCCCTCTCGATCACCTCCCCGGATGTCGCCCGACTGTAGCGGTCCACACCATCGGAGAACACGACGAGAGCCTGGCGCCCCGGTTCCGGTTCAAGTCGATCGAGTGAGGTCACAACCGCATCGTACAGGGCGGTCGTACTCCACGCGTCGATCTCATCTACCGCACGCAGCTGTGCTGGCCGGTCCGTCGACAGGCCCGCAATGACGTCGGCTTCGTTGCCGATGGCCACCACCATGGACCTGTCGGCTGGCCCGAGTGCCTGTAGAAATGACCGCGACGCCAGCTTCGCCAGGCGTAGCTTCTCGCCCGCCATGCTGAAACTGCGATCAACCCCCAGGGCCACCGTCAGCGGGAACTCCCCCGCCGCAAAGGCTCCAATCTCGCGAGCCCGGCCGTTCTCCAGCACTTCGAAGTCCTGCTGGGTCAGGCCGGTCACGGGCCCGTTCGCGTCGGTCACGGTCGCGTAAACCTCGACAAGCTGAACGGCCGAGGAGAACCGGGGGACGGCGTCCTGGGCACCGACGACACTCCCCGCGGCCAGCGCCAACGCCACGCCTGCTACCCATCGCTTCATGGCACTGCCCCCTGAATGCATCAACGCAGTCCGTTCTGGCCTGTCTGAGGATGGTACAATGCCGCTTGTTGGACGTAAGCTCGGCGGGCGCTGACGCGCCGGCCGGAACCGGCACATGCCGGTAGAAAGGTGCATATGGGTCGCCTCGGCATCCCGGAACTCCTGATTATTCTCGGCATCGTGATCCTGATATTCGGCGCCAACAAGCTGCCGGAACTCGGTCGCGGCATCGGCAAGGGCATTCGCAATTTCAAGGATGCCACCCGCGACAGCGAAGCCGACGAGAAGTCCTAGTCCCCGGCGCGACGTTCAGCGTCGCCGGGACTTCTTCTTCGCCTGTCGCTCTTTCCGACCCGGGCGCTGGCTCGCCCGCTTCTGACGCTTGGGTTCTGTACGGCTTCGCGTTGCCCGTTTGGCCGGCACGTCACGCCTGAGCGACTCCAGAATTTCCACCAGCCCGAGATCGATCTGCCGTCGCTCCATGTCGGCGCGGACCACCTGCACACGAACCCGATCGCCCAGTCGGTACACCTTCTTGGTGTTCTCGCCGAAGAGCACGTGTTCCTGTTCGACAAAACGATAGTAATCGTCGGCCATGCTCGACACATGCACGAGTCCTTCGACGAAGTGCTCCTCGAGTTCCACGAACAATCCGAACTGCGCCACGCCGGTCACGAAGCCGTCGAACTCGTCGCCGACCTTCCCGGCCATGAAGCGCACCTTCTTCCACTGAAGCAGCTCGCGTTCAGCCTCGTTGGCCCGCCGCTCCATATCGGAGGTGTGCTTCGCCGTCTCGGGTAGATCGTCATCCAGCTCCTCCTGACGGGCATCGGTCAGCTCACCGGTGCGCAACGCACGCAGCGACCGATGCACGACGAGGTCCGGGTACCGCCGGATCGGCGAGGTGAAGTGCGTGTAGTGTTCGGCGGCCAGCCCGAAGTGCCCAAGGCTGGCGGCGTCATACCGGGCTTTCTGCATCGTCCGGAGCATGAGCGCGGAGATGGGACGTTCCTGGGGTGTGCCGGCGATCTTCTCCACCAGCTTCTGGAAGTCCCTGGGTCTGGGCGCGGCGCCGCTCCCGCCCAGGCTGTAGCCCAGCCCGGTGATGAACTGTTCGAAGTCGGCGACTTTGGCGCTGTCGGGAGCTTCGTGCACGCGATGCAGCGACGGCGCCCCGTTGGCGACCAGATGCGCGGCGACGGTTTCGTTGGCCAGCAGCATGAACTCCTCGATCAGCCGGTGGGCGACGTTCCGTTCGCTGGCCACGATGGCCTCGATCTGGCCGTACTCGGAGAGGATGACCTCGGCCTCGGGCAGATCGAAGTCAATCGAGCCGCGGCGATGGCGCCTGGCGTTGAGGATCTTGAAGAGCTCGTGCATGAGCTCGAACATCGGGACCAGCGCCGCGTACTGTTCCCGCAACACCGGATCGTGATCGGTGAGGATGCCGTTGACCGCCGTGTAGGTCATCCTGGCGTTGCTGTTGATCACGCCGTCGAGCATTTCGTAGCGCACCACGCTGCCGCGCGCGTCGATGTCCATGACGCAGGACTGAACCAGGCGGTCGACGTGCGGATTGAGACTGCACAAACCGGTCGCCAGTTCCGACGGAAACATGTGCACGGCACGCTCGGTGAAGTAGACCGAGGTCCCCCGGTCATACGCCTCATCATCGAGGGCGCTGCCTTCCTTCACGTAGTGCGACACGTCGGCGATGTGCACGCCGAGCCGAAACACTCCATCAGGGCGCCGTTCAATCGTAATCGCGTCGTCGAAATCGCGGGCATGCTCGCCGTCAATCGTCACGGTGACGGTCGGCCGGAAGTCGGTCCGGCCCGTGATGTCAGCCTCGCGCACGACACCGCCCAGGGTGCGCGCTTCTTCGACCGCGTCCACCGAGTGCGAATCAGGGATGCCGTACTTGCGGATGATGATCTGCGTGTCGACGCCAGGCTCATCGATCTTGCCGAGCACCTCGATCACACGGCCTGCCGGGGGACGCGTCGGCGTAGGCCATCGCGTGATTTCCACCACCACCATGTCGGCGCGTTCGGCGTCGCGCCACTGGCCGGTCGGAATCTGGATGTCGGTCAACACCCTGCGGTCGAAGGGCACGACATAGGCAAGATCGTCGCGGTCCAGATCGAATCTGCCCACGACCGTCTGCTGGCCGCGCTCGATGACCCGAACGACAGTGCCCTCGCGTCCCTTCTCCGTCTGCCGATCAACCCGCACCGCGACGCGATCCCCGTGCATCGCATCGCCCAGATTCGGGGCCGATACGTAGACGTCTCCGCCGGCCGACTCGGCAGACTGCTCCGGCACCACGAAGCCGAAGCCCCCAGGATTGGTCGTCAGGCGGCCAACCACAAGCGACATCTTCTCGGGCAGACCAAAGCGGTTCCCGCGAACCCGCACGAGGGTACCGTCGGCGGCAAGTGCGCGCAGCGCGCGCTTGAAGGCGCTGCGTTCGTCCCTCGGGATCCTCAGCAGTTGCATCAGCTCGCGCGCCGACGCCGGGTGATGCACGGTCCTGGTGATGGTGCGGAGCAGTTCGTCACCACTCATCATCGACGCACCGCACGTTCCTGGCTCATGAGCACTATCTGTATATCTCCAACATTTGTACCCGTGGGACCCGTCTTCACGAGGTCACTCAAGGCATCAAAGAAAGCGTAGCTGTTGTTGTCGTGCAGGAAGCGTTCGGGCTCGAGCCCACTCGCCCGCGCGCGAGCCCCCGTGGTGGAATCTGCCACCGCCCCGGCAGCGTCTGTCGGCCCGTCGATACCGTCAGTCCCCACCGACACTGCCACTGCAGGCTCCAGCTCGACAAGGCCGCCGACCATCGCAAGCACGACCTCCTGATTTCGTCCGCCCCGGCCGCCGCCAGTGACCTTGACTGTGGTCTCACCACCGCTCATCACGCAACAAGGGCGACCCGCCGCGGCGACCCGGCTGGCCTCGCGCACCAGGGCCTCGCCCGCCAGCCGTGCCTCTCCGACCGTGGGCTCCAGCATGCGGTGGACGTGATAGCCAAGCGCCGCCGCCGCTGCCGAGGCGGCATCGAGGGCGTCGGCATTCGAGCCGATCACATGGGCTCTCACGCGGGCGGGGTCGAGCACGCGGGGAGCCACACCCTGGCGCATCCCGGCCTGTAGATGGCCAACCACGGCAGAGGGGTACGCCGACAACCCACCGTGCCGCTCGAGCGTGGCCAGCGCGTCCTCGAAGGTCGTCGTATCGGCAACCGTGGGTCCGGAGCCAATGGTCGACAGGTCGTCGCCCACGACGTCTGAAATGGCGAGGGTGATCACGCGCGCCGGGGTCGCAGCGGCCAGCCCACCTCCTTTGACGAGCGACAGGTGCTTGCGCACGGCATTCAGTTGAGCGATGTCAGCTCCATCGGCGAGCAACATCGACTGCACGCGTCGTTTGTCAGCCAGCGAGACGCCATCCACCGGTACCGCCATCAGCGACGAGGCGCCGCCCGAGAGCAGCACCAGGAGCAGGTCGTTGGCTCCCAGACGCGCAGCCCGGGCCATCGCCGCCCGCCCGGCGGCTTCACTGCGTTCATCCGGAACCGGATGGGCCGCCGTAAACCACTCGGTGTGCTCCCACTGTTGAGGTCGGAGTTGCGGGCCAATCACAAGGGCCGATCGCCAGGGGCGCCTCAGCCGCTCGCGCAACGCCGCGAGCATCGGCGACGCCGCTTTACCCACCGCAATCACATGCAGATCAGCCGCCGTGGCCGCAAGCGCCGCGACGTCGTAACGTTCACACGCTCGGCTCAGCAGGCGATCAGGTGCGCAGCCCGCGATGGCCTCGCGGACAACGATCGAGACGTGTTCTCGGAGAACGGAAAGGCTCAGTGAACTTGCCGGGGATCCGACCAGACCGAAAGCCGGGTGAGGACGTCAAACTGCCGTAACAACTCGCCGACGACGCGATCGGCATCACCTTTGGTGCAGAGTCGGTCGAGTTGTGACATCACGCGCGTGAGCGCACGCTGGACTTCGCTGATGGCGTCCTCGGAATAGAACTCGCGTTGCGCGTCGAGGCACTGCTGACACTTGACGAACTCTTCGCGGTAGAAATCTGAAAGGGAATGGAAAACGATCTCGCCCTGAGGAGGGGCGTCAGTGAGGAAGCGCGAGAGACGGTGCCGTGACGCACGCATGCGCTGATTCCTGATCAGTCTAGCGATCGCCGAATCCGGCTGTCAACGTCGGTTGACAGCCGCTATCGAGCATGGCGGGACGCCGCGAACCCCCCAAGGGCTCCCACCGCCATCCCCCCGAAGACCAGGAGCACAACCAGCGAGGGTGACAGGAAGCGCAATGTTGCGCCGTCCAGGACAGACGCGACCCCTGCCCCCCACCACCGCGTGGCGGCCAGATACCCTATTCCCAGCAGAATCAGGGCACTCAGAGACCCCATTGCCCCCTGGATCAGGCCTTCGGCCACGAAGGGTCCTTGGATAAATGCCACCGGCGACCCCACCAGTTGCATGATCTCGATTTCCTGATACCGGCTCTGCAGTCCCAGTCGAATGACGCTGGCCACGGTCGCGGCCGCGGCCAGTCCCACGAGTAACGCCAGGGTCCATCCCACTCCCCGCACGGCACGCAATCCGGTCGTCAATGTCGACAGCCACTCGCGGTCGTACCGCACGTCGGCAACGCCTGGCAGAGACGCCATCCCCTGGACCAGCGCCGTGGTCCGTCCGTCCTGCTCGGCATCCGGCCGCACGCGAACCTCGATCGAGGACGGGAACGGGTTGTCCTCGAGGCTGGCGGCCAATGCATCGAGGTTGGCGAAGTCGCGACGGAAGCGCTGCAGCGCGTCCGCCTTGGACAGGTAGGTGCGACCCAGTGCGATTCCGCTGCGATCGATCACCGACTCGATCGCCCCGCGCTGTTCAGAGGTGGCATCGTCGCGAAGGAAAACGGAGAACTCGGCCGTTTCCGACCATTGCGCCATGAGCTGTTCGACGTTAGACGTGATCAGCAACAGGGCCCCGAGCACGAGGATCGCCAGGCCCGTCGCCGCGGTGGCCAGTATGCCCGCCGAACCGCTCCGGCGAAGGCCGCGCCATCCCTCTCGCAGGGCGTAGTCGAGTGCTCTCATGACACTTCGGCGACTCGTCCCTGGTCGAGCGAGATCGTGCGTCGTCCGACCAGTCGAATCAGCTCGCGGTCGTGGGTGGCGACCAGCACGGTCGTGCCGCCGGCGTTCACCTCGCGGAGCAGATTCATGATTTCAAGGGACAGATCGGGGTCGAGGTTCCCGGTCGGTTCGTCGGCCAGGATCAAATATGGGTCATTGACCAGCGCGCGAGCAATGGCAATGCGCTGCTGCTCGCCGCCAGACAGGTCCTGGGGATACGCGCTGGCGCGGTGCTGCAGCCCGACCCACTTCAGCACCTGAAACGCGCGCCGGCGCTGCTGAGACACCGGCATCCCGAGCACCTCTGGTACGAACGAGACGTTCTCCAGCACCGTGCGTGTCTTGAGCAGCTTGAAGTCCTGGAAGATAAAGCCGACGCCTCGCCGATACTCCTGGACATCGCGACGTGACAGGGTCGAGAGCTTGTGTCCGTTAACGAGAATCTCGCCCTCGGTTGGCTTGTCCTGAAGGAGCAGGAGGCGAAGGAACGTCGATTTGCCGGCGCCGCTCGGTCCAGTGAGAAACACGAACTCGCCCCTGCTCACCGTAAGGGAGAGATCCTGCAGGGCATACAGACCGCGGCTGTAGGCTTTCGAGAGGTGGCGTGTCTCGATCACGCGAAGAAGTCTAACACGCGCTATCGGCCATCCTGATGCGAGACGAGCTCCATGCGCACACGTCCGAACGCCGCATTCACCTCGAGCGCGAGCGGCAGTCGGCGCGCATCATCGCTCAACCAGAGCGATGCCGCCGGTGTTCGCCGACGTTCCACGCGCTGACGGATCGTCGGGGCCAGACGCCAGGCCTGCCGCGACTGCCCTTGCACAGTAATTGTTTCGACGCCCGTCACGGTGAGATCCAGCCGGAGATTCCGACCCGCTTCGTTGATGGGGATCTGATACCGCGCGCCTGGTGAGAGCGGCAGCGTGCGCGAAAAGAACAGTGCGGCAATCGCATCACGTGCGCCACCGTCGAGTGGCAGCGCAGGCGCCTGGGGCATCCGGGCATCGTCGATGGAGGCGCCGCTTCGCACGACACCGGCGCGCGCGTCGTAGACAAAGCCGCGCGTCACGTGGCGCGCACCTTCGTTCTGGTCGCGCTCATGGGTCAGGGGGAATAGACGCGCGTCGGTGACGGTCGTGAAGCGATCGTCGGCCTCGAAGAACCGCGACACCCACGGCGCGGTCGTTGCCCCGACCACGAATCGATACCGGGAAGGCTCCACCGAAACGACGATACGACCCGCCTCCAGACCAACACCGCCCTCCCAGCGTACGCTGTATTCGCTGCGATCCCCTTCCTTGAAGGGAATCGGGCCCGGCTCGGGCGGAAGCACACCGTCCCGCGCAGCCAGGCGTGCCTCGATCTCCGGTGTCCAGACCAGCTCGTAGACCGATGCGCCATCCAGGGTGGCGCGCAGGTGCAGCGGGGAATCAGGGGAAGCGGGCAACGCCTCAGCTGTCACCACGTACTGCACGCCGCGATCGTGCAGCGTCAGCAGGGACTCATCCGACGGCACGGTACTGAGTACGTCCACAAGCGCGGCGTAGAACTCGGGACGCTGGCCGCTGTAGCCGTTGATCAGACCCCGCCGATGCTCGAGCGACTGAACCATCGCCGGCGTACTTTCGCTGTCGAGTCCGACAGGCAACACCACGACCGCACCGGTTCCCGGAGCCGTCCGCAGCCACTCCCCCACTGCGGTTCGACGTGCCGGCGCCGCCGCGAGCACCGTCGGCACGTGCGCCCATTCAGCGGCGGCCAGCACGAAGAGCACCGCAGCCAACGGCGCCGGCAGCAGCCGACCAAGTCCGTGCGCGTGTCGTGACAACTCACGCCAGCCGACCGCACCGAGTACCGAGAGACCGAACATCACCAGCACCGCGAACCGTGCCGGTGCGCGAATCGCCTGGAAGCCAAACACGAATCGATGAAGGAATGCGTAGAGCGGTCGTACGCCGTCTGGACCGAGTGACAGCACCAGGCCAGTAACTGTCACGACACACATCGCTACAACAAGCGGACGTGTATCGCTGCGCCAGCCCGCTCGCACGCCCAGAACGGCCAGACCGAGCAGCACGAATCCCGGAAAGAGCTCTCGTTCGGGGCCGGCACCTCTGGCATCAGCGCTGGTCGAGGGCGCATGCAGGAGACCAGTGCGACCATAGAGAAGGTTACCGGCGGGCACCTGCAGGTAGCTGCTCACGCGGGCTTCGCCTTGAGCGGCCTCGAAGAGGTTGCGCCCGAATCCCTGCTCCTGCTGCACGCGTAGATAGACAACGCCCACCGGAAGCGCAACGCCACCGGCTACGACCGCGGCCAGCGCAAGCCTGCCGAGCAGGCGCCCGCGCCCGCGACGCGTCGCCGTCAGACCCAGCGACAGGCCGCCAAGGACCACAGCATCCCGCCGACGACGGCCGGCGACCACGCGGTGGAGAACGAGGGCTGCCAGTGGCAGCCAGTAGAGCGACTGCAGCTGCAGGTGCAGCAGATGCCCAAATCGATAGGACCCGAAGCCCCAGGCCAGGCCGGCAAGGTACGCTGCGCTCTCCACCCCCACGGCCGTTCGCACGTACGCGTGCATGGCGAGCGCACTGAGCGCAAGCGACAGCAGGAGCAGCACGTTGTAGCAGAGGACGACGTCACCGGTGAGCGCGTACAAAGGCGACAGAGCGACGCTCTGAAGCAGAAGATGATCGGAATAAGCCAGCGTGCCGGTCGCGGGATGAAAGATGTTGGCATTGAAGACCGCACCGGTCAGGATTGCGAACGGCTCGGTGACGACGGTGTGGAGCCCCCACCCGAGGGCCCAGAGGTTCAGGAACGGATCACCCGGGCCCACCGGCGCGCCGAGGAGCGTCGTCGGATGCCACGCCAGGGGCCAGGTCGTCAGCACGGCTGCCCCTGAATAGATCAGCAGGGCACGCCAGAGACTTTTCACAATGTCAGCCAGCGTCGAGTTCGCGTTTCAACACCTGATTGGCGATCTTGGGATTGGCCTTGCCACCACTGTTTTTCATCACCTGGCCGACGAGAAAGCCGAAGGTCTTGGTCTGCCCGGCTCGGTACTGCGCGACCGCGTCCCCATTCTGCGCCATGACAGCGCGTACGATGGCCAGCACCGCATCCTCGTCTGAATTCTGCGCCAGTCCCTCGCGGGCCACGATGGCGGCAGCCGACTCGCCCGTCTCGACCATCTTCGCGAACACGTCTTTCGCGATCGAGCTGCTGATGGTGCCCTTGTCGATGAGGCCGGTCAACTCCGCAAGACTGGAGGGAGCGACGATGAAGGCGGACAGGGCGAGGTCGCGCTCCTTCAGGGTGCGAAGGACTTCCCCCATGATCCAGTTGCTGGCGGCCTTGGCGTTGCCAGAGGTCCTGGCGGTCTCCTCGAAATAGTCGGCCAGAAGCGACGACTGCGTCAGCACGCCGGCGTCGTACTCGGGCAGCCCGTACTCGCTGACAAAGCGCTGGCGACGTGCATCTGGCAACTCCGGCATCGACGCGCGCACGCGTGCCACCCGCGCCTCATTGACGAGCACCGGCGGCAGGTCGGGTTCGGGGAAGTACCGGTAGTCGTGGGCCTCTTCCTTGCTGCGCATCGAGACCGTCCGGTTGCCGCCGGTATCCCAGAGCCGGGTCTCCTGGACGATGCGTCCTCCGGATTCGATCTCACCAATCTGACGGTCGATCTCGTACTCGAGCGCTTTGTGGAGATACCTGAACGAGTTGAGGTTCTTCACTTCGACTTTCGTGCCGAGCGTCGCCTGGCCCACGGGTCGCACCGATACGTTGGCGTCGCAGCGGAGGCTCCCCTCCTCCATGTTGCCGTCGTTGACGCCAATCCAGCTGAGGATGTCTCGGAGTCGCTCGAAATACTCGGCCGCCTGATCGGCGGTTCGCATGTCGGGCTCGCTGACGATCTCGATGAGCGGAACGCCGCTGCGGTTGTAGTCGATGTAGGTGCGCGTCTCGGAGTCGTGAAAACCCTCGTGGAGCGACTTGCCGGCGTCCTCTTCCATGTGGATGCGCGTGAGGTTCACGCGCTGGGTCGCGCCGTTCACCGTGAGATCGATGCCTCCGCCGAAGGCGAGAGGACGATCGAACTGCGAAATCTGGTACCCCTTCGGCAGGTCGGGATAGAAGTAGTTCTTGCGGGCAAACACCGACTCCGGCTGCACGTCGCAGCCGAGTGCGAGCGCCGCCTTGATGGCAAAATCGACGGCGAGCGTATTGAGCACCGGTAACGCGCCGGGAAGACCGACACAGACCGGGCACACCTGTGAGTTGGGTGGGGCGCCGAACGAGGTCCGGCACCCGCAGAAGATCTTGGTGTTGGTGGCGAGCTGGGCGTGTATCTCCAGCCCGATGACAGGCTCGTAGGTCACATCAGGAGGTTACCAGTTACCGGCTGCAATTACTGGCAACCGGTAACCGGCAACTGGGGATTACGCCTTCGGACCGGCAGCCTTCACGGCTGGTGTCACGTCGGCCTCGAAGGTCTTGAAGTTCTCCACGAACATCGCCGCGAGCTTGCTGGCCTGTTCGTCGTACTGGCCGGCGTCGGGCCATGTGGTCCGCGGGTCGAGCACGGCCGCGGGCACTCCGGGGCAGCTCGCTGGCACGTCGATGTTGAACACCGGATGCCGGTGGAACGACACCGTCTCCAGCTGACCGGTGAGCGCCGCTGTAATCATCGCGCGCGTATAGGCAATCTTCATGCGGGAGCCAACGCCGTACGGTCCTCCCGTCCAGCCGGTGTTCACGAGCCACACCTTCGCGTTGTGGCTGGCAATCTTCTCGCCGAGCATCTTCGCGTAGACGTTGGGGTTGAGCGGCAGGAACGGCGCGCCGAAGCAGGTGCTGAACGTCGCCTTCGGTTCGGTGACGCCGCGCTCGGTCCCGGCCACCCGGGCCGTGTAGCCCGAGAGGAAGTGATACATCGCACCTTCCGGTGACAGACGGGCAATCGGCGGCAGCACGCCGTAGGCGTCGGCCGTCAGCATGATGACGGTGAGCGGGTGCCCCGCCTGACCGGCAGGAATCGCGTTGTCGATGAAGCGAATCGGATACGACGCCCGCGTGTTCTCCGTGTACGTCGCAGCGTCGAGGTCCAGCGTGCGGTCGACGGGATCGAGCACGACGTTCTCGAGAATGGTCCCGAAGCGCTCGGTGGTCGAGTAGATCTGCGGTTCGGCTTCGCGGGACAGCTTGATCACCTTGGCGTAGCAGCCACCCTCGAAATTGAAGACGCCGCGATCGCTCCAGCCGTGTTCGTCGTCACCGATGAGACCGCGGTGCGGATCGCTTGACAGGGTGGTCTTGCCCGTGCCCGACAGGCCGAAGAAGAGCGCCGTGTCGCCGGCGCTGCCGACATTGGCCGAGCAGTGCATCGGCAGGACGCCCTTGAACGGCAACTGATAGTTGAGCACCGAGAAGATCGACTTCTTGATCTCGCCGGCGTAGTGCGTCCCGCCAATCAGCACGATCTTGCGGCCGAAGTGCACGAGGATGAACGTTTCCGAGCGCGTCCCGTGTCTGGCCGGATCCGCCTTGAAATTGGGCGCATCGATCACGGTGAATTCCGGCGTGTGCGAGGCCAGCTTCTCTGTGTCGGTTTCGGGAATGAACATGTTGCGCGCGAACAGGTTGTGCCACGCGAACTCGTTGACGATGCGAATCGGAAGACGGTACGCGGGGTCAGCACCGCCCCACGCGTCGAGGACGTAGAGTTCCTTGTCCTGCAGGTAGGCCATCATGTCTTTGTGGAGCACGTCGAACTTGGCCTCGTCGATAGCCTTGTTCACATTGCCCCAGTGCACGTGCTTCTCGCTCGACGGCTCACGCACGATGAACTTGTCGTTTGGCGAGCGCCCCGTGTGCTGGCCGGTTCTGGCCACAAGCGGCCCGTCGGCGGCCAGGACACCCTCGCCACGGCGAATCGCCTCCTCGTACAGCAAGGCGGGGCTCAGGTTCCAGTGGACGCGTCCCGACCGAACAATCCCAAGCGCCTCGAGGCCGTGTGCCCGCTCAACCTGCGTGCTCATACAGTCATTCACTCCCACGTGATGGGCAGCCCAGGGAGGCTGCCGGCAAAGCGATGGCGAACCGTAGCGGCTCCGCCTGAAAAGGTAGGATCGTACCGGCCCGCGAAACACCAGTCAACTGCGGATCTTCCCCGACCCGGCCGCATCCGCCTCGTGGCTTTGGCGTTATATTGACCTGTCGTGGTCTGCGCCTCCCCCGACGGGCCCCACTGAATTGTTAAAACGCGGTAAACAACGTCGAACGCCCCGCCGTAATCATGCCTAGAACGCCGTTCCGGCGTACGCCTTCAGCGGCCTCGTCAGGTCTCCCGGCGGGGACAGCCGCGCTGACCCCGGATTCCGCACTGGCGGCCGGGATCAAGGCGCTCGTCGTAGCGGGCGATCGAGAGAAAGCCCGGGAACTCTTCGGCGAACTGGTGGCCCACCAGCAGCGCCGGGCGGTCCGCATCGCGTATCACTACCTGCGTGACGCCCACGACGCTGACGAAGCGGTGCAAGACGCCTTTCTGAAGGTGTTCACGCATATCGCCACGTATCGCGAAGACTACCCGTTCGAGGTCTGGTTCACACGCATTCTCGTGAACGGGTGCCTCGATATGAGAAAGGCGCGGGCGCGCCGACTCAGGTGGGCGGTGCCGGTTCCGATGATGCCCGGCGTGCCACCAATCGAGGCTGTCGCCACCGGGCCTTCGGTCGAACAACGACTGGTATCGGCCGAACGGGCGGCGAAGATTTGGGAGGCGGTGGAAAAACTGCCGGATCGTCAGCGGGCCGTATTCACCCTCTGCCATCTGGCTGAGCAGAGTACCGCCGACGTCAGTCAGGCACTGGGATTGAGCGAGGCGACCGTCAGGGTCCATTTGTTCAGGGCGGTCCGAAAACTGCGACGACTGCTGGAGAAAGACCGATGAAGACCGCACACTTATCCGACGACCGGCTGGTGGAGCTCTACTTCACGGCAACTCCGTCTGCCCAGGACCAGCAGCACCTCGGCGCCTGCCCCGACTGCGACCATCGCCGAAGCAGCATCGCTCACCTGCTCGATGAGGCCGGTCAGGCCTCGATCGAAGACGTGGAAGCGGCGTTCCCCGCTGAACGGCTGGCCCGCCAGCAGATGCAGATTCTCGAGCGGGCCGAGGCGGCAACCGGACCAGGCCGGGTGATTGCCTTCCCCGCCGTTCAAAGCCCGATGCCGGGCGTGATGTCGCGGACCAGTCCAACCACCCGATGGGTCGCGGCAGCGGCCGTCGCCGGCCTGGTCGTCGGCATGGTGGCCGGCCGCGCCGGGAGGGACTTCGGTCCCGTGAACCGACCAGCAGGGCAGGCTCTTGTGCAAGCCGCCAGGCAGGACAGCGGTGCGACCATCCGAACCGTCTCGACGCCCCTGTCCGACGATGAATTCCTCGTGGAACTCGAGAGTGCCATCGAGAGTCGGGGCCCTGGGGCCCTTCGGGCACTCGACGAGCTGACGCCCCGTGCCTGGGAACGCTGACCGCCGGGCTATCATGAGCCTGTGCCCCCGCTGATCTTTCGCAAAGGTCTCGACCTCAAGCACGCGGTGGCCGATGTACTCGCTGAGAGTTACCACAGCGACCTCATCGAGACCATCAAGGCCGATGGTTACAGCTATCGCTCGGGACGGCTGGAGATCAGACTGGCCCGTGAGTTCGGCTTCTGTTATGGCGTCGACCGGGCCGTCGACTACGCCTACCAGACCAGGAAGCGGTTTCCAGACCGTCCGGTCCTGTTGACGGGCGAGATCATCCACAACCCCCACGTCAACGACGAGCTCCGCGCGCAGGGCATCCGGTTCCTGAGTGATCCGGGAGAATCACTCGAGGCGCTGACCCCGAACGATGTGGTCATCCTTCCTGCGTTTGGTGTCACCACCGGCCTGCTCGAAGCCCTGGTGCAGAAGGAATGCACCCTCGTGGACACGACCTGCGGGTCCGTGCTCAACGTCTGGAAGAACGTGAAGCGATACGCCCAGGACGGCTTCACGTCGGTCATCCACGGGAAGCAGTGGCACGAGGAAACGCGCGCCACCGCCTCGCAGGCGGTGCACGCGGGAGGTCACTACCTGGTGGTGCTGGACCGGGAGGAGGCCGACCTCGCCTGCCGTTTCATCACCGAGGGCGGTCAGCCCGAAGATTTCCTGGCACAGTTCACTCACGCCGTGTCGCCCGGGTTCTCGCCAGAGCGAGACCTGCGGCGGGTCGGATGCGCCAACCAGACGACGATGCTGAGCACGGAGTCTCTGGCGATTGGCACCATGTTCCAGCACGCAATGAGCCAGCGGTACGGGGCGGATGCCCTGGCCGACCACTTTCGGGCATTCGACACCATTTGCTCCGCTACCCAGGACAGGCAGGACGCCGTGATTGCCCTGCTCGATGAGCGCCTCCCGGACCTCATGCTGGTCGTGGGCGGCTACAACAGCAGCAACACCTACAATCTCGCCAGAATCTGTGCCTTGCGCGTCCCCACCCTGCACATTGCTGATGCAGGCGCGCTCGTCTCCCGCGACGCCGTCAGACACATGCCACTTGGGGAAAAGACAGAAACCATCGCCAGTCAGTGGTTACCTGTGGGTACCCCGGTCACCATTGGCCTGACGTCTGGAGCCTCGACGCCCGACAATATCGTTGGCGACGTGGTGCGGCGGCTCGAGACACTGGTCAACGAGCGCTGACCAGAACGCCTCCGCAGAGGCTGTGCGCGGTGATCCAGCGAGGGATTTTTCCGAGCCTCCATGGTGCGTATCTCTCTGTAGAATCAGCAGTAAACGTGCCTTCAGACGCCGTCGTATTGCTTGGTATTACCTGTGAAAATCTTCAGATTCCTCATCGGATCGGCGGTTGCGGCCGTGCTTGGGCTTGGTCTTCTGGCGGTGCCCGCATCTGCCCAGGGTTTCAAATGGTGGAATGACGAGACGTTCCGCCGTGAACTCGGCCTGACGACCGAGCAGAGTTCCCGCCTCGAAAGCATCTTTCAGCAGTCGCTTCCCGCGCTGCGCAAGCATAAGGATGCCCTCGACCGCGCCCAGGCCGACTTCGATCGGCTGGTCGAGCGCGCCAGCGACGCCACCGTGATGGAACAGGTCAGTGCCGTTGAGATCGCACGCGGCGAACTCAACAAGACACGCGTCATGATGTTGTTGCGCATGCGTCGGTCGCTCACGACCGATCAGTGGGCGAAGTTCACGGCCCTGCAGCACCAGCGCGAGGCGAATCGACCCGGCCGTCCCAATCCCCGCTAGTTACTGAGGTCGCGATGTTCATCACGTTCAATCGACTTGTTCCTTCCGCGTGTGTCCTGGCGGCGCTGGTCGCAGGACCCGTGTGCGCATCGGCCCAGACCGGCGCTGAGCAGGCGCGCATCAACGAAATCGCCAGGGTCGCCGCGCAGCAGTTCGAGGTTGCACGCGTCAGCGCCGCGGCCGCGCAGACCGGCCAGCTCGCTCCTGTCCCGACGACCACATTCCCCTTGTCGGTCAACGAGGCCACCGCGCGTGCGCTCGAACGCAATCTCGATATCGCTGTCGAGCGCCTGAACCCGCAGACCTTCGATCTGCAGATTTCGCGCCTGAACGCGGCCTACCGTCCGACCCTCACGTCGGCGTTCGGCTCGCGTTCGCAGGTCAACCCGCCGACCAGCACGCTCAACGGCGGCACCCGCGTGAACCAGGAAACGACGACCTACAACTCGGGGCTGACGCAGGCGCTGCGCCAGACCGGCGCGAACCTGTCGTTTTCGTTCAACAACAACAAGCAGGTGACGAGCAACAACCTCGTCAACTACAACCCGAGCTTCCAGAACTCGTTCACCCTGACCGCCGTCCAGCCCCTGCTCCGTAACTTCAGGGTCGACGCCAACCGGCAGCAGCTGCGCATCACGACCATCAACCGCGAGGTCTCCGAGATTCAGCTCCGCGGCACCATCGCGACAACGCTGGCGTCGGTCCGCAACGCGTACTGGGAACTGGTCTACGCCCTGCAGGCGCTCGAGGTCGCGCGCGGTTCCCTGCAGCTGGCCGAGAAGCTCGTGGAAGACAACCGTTCGCGCGTCGAGGTTGGAACGCTGGCACCACTCGACGTGGTCCAGTCCGAGGCTGAGGCCGCCACCCGGCGCCAGACGCTGGCGCAGGCCGAAGCCACGTGGCGTACATCCGAACTCACGCTGAAACGGCTCATCGTCAACGGCACCGACGATCCGGTGTGGGGCGCAAGCATCAACCCGACCGACCAGCCGACCTTCTCATCCGAGCCGCTCAACGTCGAAGCCGCGGTCAAACAGGCCCTGACCAACCGCACCGATCTCGAACAGGGGCGCAACACCCTGTCCGGCAATGACTTCACGCTGAGCTACATGCGGAATCAGACGCTGCCCGCCCTTGATCTCACGGCGACCTATGGCGCCCAGGGCCTGGGCGGCACCCAGTTCATCCGCTCGGGCACCGGCGTCAACGCACAGGTGGTCGGCACGGTGCCCGGCGGCTATGCCGACGCGTTTCGCGCGCTGAGCGCCCGTGATTTCCCGAACTGGAACGTGCAGTTCAACCTCACGTATCCCATCGGCGGCGGTGCCGCCGATGCGTCATATGCTCGCGCCCGAGTCCAGCGGAACCAGTCGGCCGCGCAGTTGAGGGCACTCGAACTGCAGGTGGCCACCGAGGTCACCAACGCCGCCCTGCAGGTGCAGAGCAGTCTCCAGCGCTATCAGGCGGCCACGGTCGCTCGTGGTCTGGCGCAGCAGCGGCTCGACGCGGAACAGAGCCGCTTCGACGTGGGTCTGTCCACCAACTTCTTCGTCGTGCAGGCACAGCGGGATCTGTCCACTGCACAGAATTCGGAACTGCGCGCGCTGCTCGACTACCGCCGGGCGATGGTCGACTACGAGCGCGTGCAACAGTCACCGGCGACGCGCGGCGCCAACATCACCACGATCACTGGCAACTAGTACGCACGTGCCGGCGAGGTAACACGGTTCTCAGACTTGTTCATGAAAAAGCTCATCGCTCCTATCGTCATCATCGCGGCTCTCGCAGGCGCCGCCTACTACGCGGGTTACTTCGGTACGTCTGAGGCACCGGCGGCCAACCAGCAGGCTGGTGGCGGCGGTGCACCTGGAGGTGCACCCGGCGGTGTGCCCGGCGCTGGCGGCAACCGTGCCGGAGGCGGCGCGCCAGGCCGCGGTGGCGCGCCAGGCGGTCGCGGAGGTCGCTTCGGCGCGACCGGCCCCATGACCGTCGAGGTGGCCCAGGCCAAACGCGAACAGATGGCCCAGCAGTTGACCGTGGTCGGCAACCTGATCGGCGATGCCACGGTGGCGGTCGTGCCGCGAACCGCCGGTCGCCTGCAGGAAGTCAACGTCCGCCTCGGCGATCAGGTCACCCGCGGACAGCGCATCGCCAAGATCGAGGATCAGGAAGTCCAGGAGCAGGTGCGTCAGGCTGAAGCGGCCTTCGAGGTCTCGCGGGCCACGATTCGCCAGCGCGACGCTGACCTCTCCCTGGCCAAGACCAACGTCGAACGCGCCCGGAGCCTCTTCCAGCGCCAGCTCCTGCCCCAGCAGACGCTCGACGACAACGAGGCCCGCTATCAGTCGGCCATCGCGCAGCTGGACCTGTCCCGCGCGCAGAACAATCAGTCGCAGGCCCGTCTTGATGAGCTGAAAATTACGCTGGCCAACACCAACATTCTGGCCCCGGTGGATGGATTCGTCGCGCGACGCGCCGTTGATCCGGGGGCCTTCGTCGGGCAGAACGCTCCTGTCGTCGACGTTGTCGACATTCGCCGCGTGCGTCTGGTCGTCAACGTGGTCGAAAAGGACCTCAAACAGATCAGGGTTGGCGATCAGGCTCTGGTCAACGTCGACGCGTTCCCGGGCGAGACCTTCTCCGGGCGCATCGCGCGCGTGGCACCCGTCCTCGACGCGACCACCCGGACCTCGCCCATCGAACTCGAGATTCCCAATCCCGGCTATCGCCTCAAGCCCGGGATGTACGCACGCGTGAGCATCACGACCAACAACAAGCAGGATGCGCTGGTCGTCCCAGCGGCATCGGTGGTCGACATCAACGGCCGGCGCGGCGTCTACCTCGCAAGCGAGACCGGCACCGCGCTCTTCCGCGCCGTGCGGGTGGGCCTCGAAGAAGACCAGCGGATGGAGATCCTCGAAGGCTTGGTGGAGGGCGATACCGTGATCACGACCGGCGCTGCCGGCCTGACCGATGGTGCGCGGTTCACGATCGCTGGTCGCGGCGGCCGCAATGGCGGTGGGCGCAACGGCGGACAGGGCGGACAGCAGGGCCGCGGGCAGGGGCGAGCGACCGGCCAGCCCGCAGGCGGTGTCCAGGATGCCAGCGCGACCACTCCCCCGCAGCGGCCGCAGGGCGGAGCCGAGGTCGGGGCAGCGCCAGAGGGCGGACGGCGCGGGCGGCGCGGTGGAGCAGATGGCACCGGCGGCGCGGTCGGCAACGGCAGCACCAACGGCGGCGAGGGCTTCCGAGGACGCGGCGACGGCACAGGACGTCGCGGTGGCCGACGGGGCGGTCAGCAGGGCGCTGACCAACCCGGCACCAATTGATGTCGGTTACGTTCTACTCACGCACAGAGAGACGGATATGAGCATTCCGCGTATTGCGATTCATCGGCCGGTCATGATGTTCATGCTCAGCGCCATCGTGGTGCTGCTGGGCTGGATCTCCCTGGTTCGGCTCCCGGTCGACCTCATGCCGGACATCCAGCAGCCCACAATCACCGTCACTGTTACGTACGCCGGTGTCGGGCCGCTCGAGATGGAAGAGCTGGTCACCCGCCCGATCGAGCAGGCGGTCAGCGCCGTCGCCGGTCTGCAGCAGGTGAACTCCACCTCCGCGGAAGGACGCAGCAACGTCCGTCTCACGTTCACGTACGGGATGGACATGAACGTGGCCATGGACGATGTCCGCACCCGTCTCGATCGTGTGCGCGGCCGATTCCCCGAGAATGCCGACGCGCCAACGGTCTTCAAGGCCGACTCCAACGCCATGCCGATCATCAACCTCGCCGTCGAAGGCGACTTTGACCCGGTGACGCTGCGTGAAGTCGCACAGAACGAGCTCTCGCCCCGCCTCGAACGCGTGCCTGGCGTGGCGGCAGTCAACGTCAACGGCGGCCTGCGCCGGCAGATTCACGTTGACCTGTCGAAGGAGAAGATCACCGCGCTCAACCTGTCTGTGAACCAGGTGGTCCAGACGCTGCGCACAGAAAACCAGAACACCCCGCTCGGCGAGGTCAACCAGGGCGATGCCACCTATCTCGTGCGCAGCATGGGACAGTTCGGCAACCTCGACGACATCCGCAACCTGGTGATCATGACCAGAGCCGGCGTGCCGGTCTACATGCGCGATGTCGCCGACGTCGTCGATTCAACCGAGGATCGTCGTCAGTTCCTGCGCATCAACGGCAAGCCCGGCGTCCGCATGACCGTCACCAAGCAGGTCGGCGAGAACACCGTCGCCATCGCCCAGGGCATCAAGGCCGAAATCGAGAAGATCAACCGCGAGGTGCCGGGCATCCACCTGCTCGTCACCAACGACCAGTCAACCTTCATCGAGCGCGCCATCGACAACGTCAAGGAGCACGCGCTCATTGGCGGCATCCTGGTCGTGCTGATCATCTTCGCGTTCCTCCGCGACTTCCGTTCCACCCTGATCGTCTGCACCTCGATTCCGGTGTCGGTCATCGGCACGTTCGCGTTGCTCTACTTCGGTGGCTTCACGCTGAACACGATGACTTTCGGCGGTCTTGCGCTGGGGATAGGCATGATCGTCGACGCGGCGATCGTCGTCCTGGAAAACACGCACCGGCACCTGCACATGGGCAAGGACCGGATGACCGCTGCGATCGACGGCAGCGAAGAGGTCTGGTCGGCGATTCTCGCCTCGACGCTGACCCACATCGCTGTGTTCGTGCCACTGCTCTTCCTCTCGGGCGCGTCCAGCGTGCTCTTCACGCAGCTGTCGTTTGTCGTCATGTTCTCGCTGGCAATGTCGCTCTTTGTCGCCGTGACCATCGTGCCGGTGCTCTGCTCCCGCTGGCTGAAGACGCCGGAGGAAGAGGCCAAGCGCAGCGGCATCCTGGGCGCGATGTTCAACGCCAGCGAGCGATTCCTGAACGGGATGGACGAAGGCTATCGCCGGCTCATCCACCTGACGCTCGCCCACCGGCCAACCGTGATTGGTGGCGCGGTGGCGCTGACGGTCGTCGCCGGCATGCTCTACCCGCTGATTCAAACCGAGTTGCTCCCGCAGACCGATGAGGGCGAAGTCAACGTCAACGCACAGCTGCCGGTCGGCACGCGCATGGAGCGCACCGAGGCGGTGATGTACCAGCTCGAAGAGATGGTCAGGGCCGCGGTGCCAGAGGCGACGACGCTGATTACGAGCGGCGGTGGCGGCGGTGGCGGCTTCGGCGGGCCGGGCAGCAGCAACCGCGGCTCGATTAACGTCCGGCTGGTGCCACGTGATGAACGCACGCGCACCAACGATGCGATTGCGCAGGACCTCAGGCAGAAGCTTGCTGGTCTTCCAGGCGTGATCGTCCGTGCGCAGGCCGCAGGCGGCAACTTCCAGTTGAACAACCTCCTCGGTGGTGGCGGCGACGGCGGACGCCTCTCGCTCGAGGTGCGCGGCCATGACCTCGATGACGCCAAGCGCATCACCACCGAAGCGCAGACCGTCATGCGCGCGGTGCCAGGGATTGCTGACGTGCGCCTGCCCAACGACGAAGGACGCCCGGAGCTGGCCATCCGTGTCGATCGGCCCAAGGCCGCCATGCTCGGCATGACGGTTCAGGGCGTCGCCAACACGATCCAGACCAACGTCCAGGGAACGACGGCCGCACAGTACCGTGAGCGCGGCAACGAATACCCGGTCGTCGTCCGCCTCCGTCAGGAAGATCGCGAGGGCGTGGCCGACCTCGGTGAAGTGCTCGTCTCGACGCCAAGCGGGCAGGTGGTGCCCGCACGCAACCTCCTGGCCGTCACCCGCGAGACAGGACCGACGCAGATCAACCGCAAGAACATGGAGCGCGTCACCAACATCAGCGCCGATATCGAGATTCCCCTGAGCGACGCCGTCAAGGCCGTCCAGGGCACGATCGGCCAGGTGCGCGTGCCGCCTGACTTCTCCGTCGGGTTCGGCACCGAGGTCGAGGAACAGGAGAAGTCGTTCCAGCAGCTTCAGCTCGTGCTGGTCCTCGCCGTGCTCCTCGTCTACGCGGTGATGGCGTCGCAGTACGAGTCGCTGCGCGACCCGTTCATCATCATGTTCTCGATTCCGGTCGCCGCGATTGGCATCGTCGGCATGCTGCTCCTCACCAACACACCCTTCAGCATGCAGGCCTACATTGGCGTCATCATGCTCGCGGGCATCGTGGTCAGTAACGCCATCCTGCTGGTGGACTACATCAACACCCTCAGGCAGCGAGGCATGGAGCTCCGCGAAGCGGTCGAAATCGGCGGACGTACCCGACTGCGCCCGATTCTGATGACGGCCATCGCAACGATGCTCGGCCTTGTGCCGATGGCCATCGGTCTCGGCGACGGTGGTGAGCTGCAGGCGCCGCTGGCGCGCGTCGTCATCGGCGGCCTTCTGGCCTCGACGATTGTCACGCTCGTGCTCATCCCGGCCGTCTACACGCTCTTCGAGGAAGGCTGGGCTGGTCTTCGCCGTAAGCCAGCGACCTCAGAAGCGCACTGAGACTTTTCCCGCGTTCTCCGTCAGGGCGGATCCGAAAGGGTCCGCCCTTTTTTTTGCCTGCAACGGCATGCACGGCCCAGGCGTATAGTCAGTACAACGGCACGTTAATCGGTTCGTTCCCACGGAGGTGCGCTATGTGGTCACTTGTCCGTCGCTACTGGAATGACCTGGTGAGTACTGAGGGAGGGTTCGCTCTCCTGTGGATCGACGGCCTGCTCTTCATCCCGCTCGCCATGGCCGCGTTCTTCTTTCCCCTTCAAGTCGCTGAGCTGGTCGGCGGCATTGCCCTCGCAACCATCGTCGGGTACGAGGGGTGGGTGCTCTGGCGGAAGAAGCATCCCCGCGGCACGCACGCGTAGTCGCTGCGGCGGGCATTGCCACACTCAGGATCGGGGACCTCAGCCGTCCCCGATCGAGGCAAGCAGCCGGCCTTCGACGGCCAGCTCCACGTCCGCCGCCCTCAACGCATCAGGATCGAGCGTGGCCAGGGTATGGGTCAGTCCCTCGCGCATGTCATAGCGCGCCCGCCACCCCGCTGAATGCGCCAGCAGATCGGTATTGAGCAGACACTGAAAGTCCCTGAAGGGAAAGAAGCTCCTCGGATCGATCTCCAGCGCGGCAGAGTCCACCTCGTACAGACGAGGTGCAACCCCGGCGATCTCCCCAAGGAGCGTCAGATACTCGAGGATGGTCGGCGTTTCGCGCTGCGCCACGTTGAAGATGGAGACCGGCGCGGTCGCGCGCGAGGTCGTCAGCACCATCGCGTCCACGAGGTCCGCGACGTGGACGAAGTGGAGCCTGGTGCTCCCCTGCCGGGGCATCCAGATGTGACGCCCCTGGAGCATCCTCGCCCACAACCATTTCTCCCGCGGGAGCGTATTCAGCGGACCGTACACATACGGCGGCCGCACGATGACGAGCTGCTGTCCAGCGTCAGCCTGATGGACGAGTTCGCGCTCTGCGCCGAGCTTGTTCCAGCCGTACTCTTCCCACTCGCGTCCCGGGCCAACATCGTCCTCCGAGAACGGCACATCGGACCCGCCGGGGTAGACCGCCGCAGTGCTCAGATACAGCCAGGTGCCGAACCGTCCGCCCAGCGCCGTCCGCGCCCCGGCGGCCTGTTCCGCGGTGTAACAGCTCATGTCCATGACCCAGTCAAAGCTCGCACCGGTCAGCGCGCGCGCCATCTCGTCGGGACGATCGCGATTGGCGACCAGCTGGCCGACTCCCGGGACCACGCGCGAGCCGCGGTTGAGCACGGAGACGTCATGACCATCGGCCTGCAGGCGCTCGACGAGCGTCCGCCCGATGAAATACGAGCCCCCCAGGACAAGAACTCGCTTCGGTGTCCTGTTTCCCCGTGAGCGGACGGCCAGCAGCAACTCGCGCGCGCTCGAGCCCGTCACCGGGTCGACCCAGTCGCCTGCCACCTCAGCAAGGGGCGCGAGCACGAACTCGCGCTCGCGAAATCTGGGATGCGGGACGACAAGGTCAGGCGCGGCAATGACGCGATCGCCGTACAGGATCAGGTCCAGATCAACAGTGCGTGCTGCGCCTGGGGACGGCCGGGTTCGTCCGAGTGCGGCCTCCGCGTCCAGCAGCGCCTGCAGGAGCTGCGACGGGGAGAGGTGTGTGGTTCCAACCGCCACGCCGTTCAGAAAGCGCGGCTGATCGCCCACTCCAACGGGCGCAGTATCGATGAAGGTAGAGACCTTCAGATCTTGCAGGAAAGGGGTGATCGCTGCGATCGCAGCGCGGAGGTGGGACGCGCGATCGCCGAGGTTGCTGCCGAGGGCGACCGCAACGGGGACGGGGTCTGCCGACGACCCCACGTGCTATTCCTGCCAGCGGTTGGGGAGCACGCCGCCCTGACGGGCAACACCGCCGGTGCGACGACCGAGCAGGTCCTCAAAGCCCGCCGCTGCCTGCTCGAACAGACGCGCGTGCTCGATTGACTCGCCCAGCACCACGTTGAGCATGGTCCTGTGCCGGGCGTTGGTCATCGCGTCGACCTTCGGACGCCACCGTTCGACAAATGCCTTCAGCGTTCGGGAGTCATCGTCCAGCACCCCGCGGAACACGGCCGGGTCGACCTTCTTTGCCACCTTCCCTACCGCAGGCACCGGCAGTGCACCAGACGAGGACGGCATCGACGCTCCGGCTTCTGTCAGCGCGCTCCGCAACCAGCCCACGTGGGTCTCCTCGCGGTTCACCACGTACTGGTAGGTATTGTTGAAGTCGTAATGGCTGACGACCTGGGCACCAGCCTCGTGCCGTTCGAGGAGGCCCATCCGCTCGGCGGCAAACGGGGAGAGAATCTCAAGCAGCTCGCTCTGTTTCACGTCGTTATGCCTTCTGCTTTTCCTTGCAGGAGATACACACCCGGGTCCACGGGATGGCTTTCAGCCGGGCTTCCGCGATTGGCTCGCCGCAGTCACGGCACACGCCGAACGTCCCCTGCTCCAGCCGGCGCAACGCGTCCTCGATGGCCTGGAGAATCTTGGCATCGGTCTGCTTCAGCTTGAGCTGGATGTGCACTTCGTTGTTCCCGCTGGCCTGATCGGCCATGTCGCCCTGGCGTCCGGAGTTGTTCTCCATCGTCCACTGCAGGGGCTTGGCCGCGGTGCCGCCGACGAGTTCGCCGCGCTTGCGAAGCAGCGCGTCCCGATACGAGTCCAGTTCCATGTCGCGCAATTCCTGAGGATGATCGACCTTGGATTTTAGCACGTCCATTTGCACGTCTTCCTGTTGGTAGCTACTCGGCGCGGAGGGTTGACAGCGGCTTGTTTCGCAGGACATCGAGACTGGCCAGGACCCCGATCGCGGCCACGAGCAACGACGTGGCGACGATGCCCACGATGGTGATTGAAGGGGTCGGGTCCCACGGCAGATCCAGCGCGTAGGTCGCGACGCCCCAACTGAGGACGATCGCCCCCAGCGCACCCACCGTCCCCGCAATCGCTCCGAGAACCCCATATTCGAGGACCAGCATCGTCGCGATCAGGCGACCGCTCGCCCCGAGGGTCTTGAGGATGGCGGCCTCGTAGACGCGCCTGAACTTGGTCATCGAGACGGCACCCACCAGAATCAGGATGCCGCTCAGGAGCACCAGCGCGCCGACGACGGTGACCGCCGTGCTGACGTTACGCACCACGCCCTGGATGGTCTGCAGGATCTCGCGCAGGTCGATGACCGAGACGTTGGGAAAGCGTGCGGCGACGCCGGCCTGGAGACGTGCGCGCGCCTCGGGAGACGCAGGCGCCTGCAACGTCGAGATGAAGGTCTGCGGAGCGCCGTCGAACGCGCCTGGCCGGAAGACGAACATGAAGCCGCCGGAGCGGAAGTCCTGCCAGTCGACGCGGCGGATGCTGGTCACGCGCGCGGTGATCACTCGGCCGAGCACGTCGAAGCGCATGCGGTCACCCACCTGCAGTCGCAGGCGCTCGAGGAACCCCTCTTCAATGGACACCTCGGCCTCGCCGGCTGTCGGTGTCGGCGCCCACCAGGCGCCGGAGATGATCGACTCGTTCGCCTCGAGCTCACTCCGGTAGGTCACGGTGAATTCGCGGCCCAGGCCGCCGCGGCCGCGCACCTGCTCGTAGCTCTCGAGCTCGACCTGCTGGCCCTCCACACCGGTCACGCGGGCGCGCAGGACAGGCATCAGCTTCGGCGCTGGCTTCCCTGTCTCGCTGGCCACGAACGCCGCGAGCGCGTCGCGCTGGTCAGACTGAATATCGATCAGGAACATGTCGGGCGCGTTCTCGCCCGCCTGAACGGAAAAGTCTCGCAGCAGATTCACCTGAAGCGACCGGACGCCCAGGATGAAGAAGGTGCCCAGCCCGACCGCAAGCAGAATGACCCGCGTCTGGTTGCCGGGACGGGCGATGTGCAGCACGGCCTGACGCAGCGCAAACGATCGTGAGTAGCGCAGCGGCTGCACGGCACGGACAAGGATGGCGCCCGCCACCTGCAGCACAAAGGCCGTCGCGACGAACCCGGCCGACAGCCACAGGCCCACGCGCAGGGAACCCGCCTGCCATGCCGCGATGCCGACCAGCGCCGCGGCCACGCTGCCGGTCACGGACCACTTCAGCCAGTCGAACTTCGCCGCAGGAGGAATGTCCTGACGCAGCAGCAGCGACGGCTTGACCAGCCTGACCTCGAGGAGCGGCACCACCGAGAACAGCACCGACACCAGCACCCCGACGCCCAGACCCTGCACCACCGCGGGCGCGGTGAGGCCGTAGTCCACCTGGAACATGGCGGTCAGGTCGCCGACAAACGACGGAACGGCAGCGAGGACCGCCCCGGCCATCACGACGCCGAGCATGCTCCCGGCCAGCCCCAGAAGGAGGATCTGGCCCATGTAGATCGCGAGCACCCGCGCCGAGGTCGCCCCCACGCACTTCAGGATGGCGATGCTCCGAATCTTCTGCTGGACGAACACGCGCGTCACGCTCGACACGCCGATGCCGCCGAGGATCAGCACCACCAGCCCGACCAGGCTCAGATAGTTCTCGGCACGGGTCAGATTCTCGCCAATCTGATCCTCGCTGCGCCGATAGGAGCGGACGCCGGCAAACTCGTTGGCCAGCCCGGCCCGGAGGTCGGTCTCGAGCTCCTCGAGCTGCGGTCCAGGCACGCGCAGCATCATCTGCATGTTGGAACGGCTGCCAAAGGCGAGCAGCCCCGTCGATGCCAGGTCGGCGTAGTCGATGATCACGCGCGAGCCCAGGCTGAACGCGCCGAGACGCCGGCCGGGTTCTGACGCGATGACACCGCGAATCTCGAACGGTTCGCTCCCGATCTGGATGGAGTCGCCCACCGACAGGTTGAGCTGGGCCAGCAGCTCGGGCCTGACCAGCGCGCCGCGGTTCTCAACGAGCGCGTGACTGTAGGTCCCCTGGCTCAGCGTCAGCGTGCCGTAGAACGGGAACGGCGCCTGGACGGCGCGCAGTTCAACCATGCGCGCACCCGGCTTGGCGGGGTCGACCGGCCGCACCATCGTCGACACTTCCACGGCATCGGCACGTCCGGTCACGCGGCCGGCGCGCTCTTCGCGGGCCACCGCATCGTTGACGGCCTGCGTGAAGGGACGGTTGCTGGTGATGAGCAGGTCGGCAGCCATCAGCGAGCGCGACTCACGCGCCAGCGCGCCGCGTACGCTCTGGATAACCGAGCGCAGGGCCACGATGGATCCAACGCCGATCGCAATGCAGACGAAGAAGAACAGCAGCCGCCGCCAGGACGAACGAATCTCGCGCAAAGCCATCCGGAGCACGAAGCTCATCGCGCGACCTCCACCGCCGGCTCGACCGCCCGGCCATCGCGCAGCGTCAACCTGTAGTCGGTCATGTCGGCCAGCTCCCGGTCGTGGGTCACCAGAATCAACGTCGACCGCCGCGTCTTGTGCACGCCAATCAGCAGGTCGAGGATCACCCGGCCGGTCTGCGAGTCGAGGTTCCCGGTTGGTTCGTCGGCGAGGATGATCGGCGGGTCGTTGGCGAGAGCGCGCGCGATCGCGACGCGTTGCTGCTCGCCACCCGACAGCTGTGACGGGTAGTGGTGGCCGCGATCAGCCAGGCCGACTTCCGCGAGCAGCTGCTTGCCACGTGCGGCGGCATCACGTCGCCCCGCGATCTCCATCGGCACCAGGATGTTCTCGAGCGCGGTCAACGATGGCACCAGGTGGAAGGACTGGAACACGAAGCCGATCTTCTCGCCTCGCAGCCTGGCGAGTTCATCCTCGCTCAGCCTGGTGATGTCGACGCCGTCGATGGCAATGGTGCCGGCGGTGGGCGCATCAAGACCGGCCAGCAGCCCGAGCAGCGTCGACTTGCCGCTGCCCGATGGTCCGACGATGGCAACGCAGTCGCCCGAGGCAATGGTGAAGTTGAGGGGATGGAGGATGGTGAGCGGCTGATCACCGCTCATCACCACCTTGGAGACACCGCGCAGCTCGATCATCGAGTGGATGACTTATCGAGCAGCGGCTCGAGGGAACGCCACACATTGCGCTCGACGATGCGCGCGCCCTCGGGGTTCGGATGAATACCGTCACGCTGGTTCAAGGTCGGACTCCCGGCAACGCCGTCGAGATAGAACGGCATGAACGTGACACCGGGCATCGCTGCCAGGTCGTGGTAGACCTGACGGAATGAGGTCGTGTACTCCACACCGTAGTTAGGGGGGGCTTCCATGCCGGTCAACAGCACCTTGATCCCGCGCGCCTTCGCGGCGGTGATGACCTCGGTCAGGTTCTTCTTCAGGTCGGCCGTCGGCAATCCGCGCAGGCCGTCGTTGGCACCCAGTTCCACGACCAGCACGCGCACGTCACCGGCCAGGGACCAGTCCAGGCGACGCAATCCTCCGGCCGAGGTGTCGCCGGACACGCCGGCATTGACGACCTCGTAGCCGTAGCCGTCTTCATCAAGTCGTGACTGGATGAGTGACGGCACCGACTGCGAGCGCTCGAGGCCAAGGCCCGCCGTGAGGCTGTCACCAAGAAACACGATCCGCGGCCGCGACGTGGCGCCGTCCGCCGGTTCCGTGTTCGCCGCCGTCGGTACCGTGGCCGCGCGCGTGTCGGCCTCGTCTGCGCGGGTGCACGCAGAGACCGTCAGCAGCAGCGCGAGCAGGTACAACGGGCCTTTCATATGGTGCAACCCCATTATGGTATATGGTCGGCAGGTGGATCAGTTCACTCTTACCCTTGGCCCGCTCGAACAACCCTACAAAGAGACGCAGGCAGCCCTGGCAAGGTTGCACTTCACATCCTCGCTCTGGAAACGGGACGTCCAGATGTGGACCACCGAGGCTGAGGTCCAGCGGAAGATCGCGAACCGACTCGGATGGCTCGGCGCCCTCGACTTCGTCGTGCCCCATCTCGACCGCGTCCGCGCCGCCGTGAGCGCTGCACGGGCCGAGGGCCTGACCGATGTCGTCCTCCTCGGCATGGGCGGATCGAGCCTGGCGCCGGAGGTCATGCGCCAGGTCATCGGGGTCGCGCCCGGCTTCCCGCAATTCCGGATGCTCGACTCGGTCGATCCCGACGCGGTTGACGCCACGCTCGCCGACCTCCGCCACACGCTCTTCGTGTTCGCCAGCAAGTCGGGCGGCACCATCGAGCCGAACGCCATGGCTGCCGAGGCCGCACGTCGTCTCGAGGGGGCAGGAATCAGTCCCTGGACATCCCGCTTCATCGCCGTGACCGACCAGAACACGGCCCTTCATACACGCGCGGTCGCTGAAGGCTTTCGCGAGGTCTTCGTCAACCCGTCCGACATCGGTGGCCGGTATTCAGCCCTGTCGCTCTTTGGCGTGGTGCCGGCGGCTCTCATGGGCATCGACGTCGACACCTTCCTGGCTCGAGCGCGTGAGATGGCCGACGCCTGTCGCGCAGACGGCGCCGGAAACCCGGGCACCGCGCTTGGCGCCTTCGTCGCTGCGGCGGCACTCAACGGCCGCGACAAGCTGACGTTGCTGCTGCCGGCGAGGCTCGCCTCGCTGGGCCTCTGGATCGAGCAGCTCGTCGCCGAGAGCACGGGCAAGCAGGGCGTCGGGGTCGTTCCCATCGCAGGCGAGGCAGCCGACGTAGAGCTCGGCGACGATCGCGCGGTCGTCATCGTCCACCTCGGCACGGACGCACCCGACGGGCGGCTCGTCGAACAGGCAAAGAAGAAAGGCCTGCCCTGCGTCGAGATCCACGTGCCGGATGTCCTGTCGCTCGGCGCCGAATTCTTCCGCTGGGAGGTGGCGACAGCAACCGCCGGACGGCTCCTGTCGGTGAACCCTTTCGACGAACCCAACGTGCAGCAGGCCAAGGACGCGACCAAGGTGTTGCTGGACGCGTTCGCGGCGAACGGGGCCCTTCCCGAGGTGCGTTCGGATGCCGTGGTGAACGGGGCCACGCTGACCTTCAGCAACGCCGCGCGGCAGTCTGGTGACCCGCAGAGGTTCCTGGACCTGGCTGGTGCCGGGGACTACGTCAGCGTGATGGCGTTCCTGCCGCCCGAAGACGAGACACTCGGGCCGGCACTCGACGCCCTGCGTCATGCCGTCGGCCGCCGCACAGGATGCGCCACGATGTTCGGCTACGGTCCCCGCTACCTGCACTCCACGGGGCAGCTGCACAAGGGTGGCGCCAACAACGGCGTGTTCATCGTGGTGACTGCTCCACCGCGCATCGATTTCGCCGTGCCCGGGTCCGGCTACTCCTTCGGCACGCTCGAGCGCGCGCAGGCCATCGGCGACTTCAACTCGCTCGAACACACCGGACGTCGCGCGGTGCTCGTCCAGCTGCCGTCGCGCACGCCAGACGCGATCGCGTCGTTGACGAAATCTCTCGTCGGGTGAGGGAAGTCCGCCGCGTCACGCAACCGTCCGCCAGACGTCGAACAGCAGGACGGCCAACGCGCCGGTCCACGCCGCGGCACGCCACCAGCCCTTGACGTCCACCAGCCTCGCACCCGACAACACGACGGCGGGAATCAGCGTGATATCGACCCACATCCAGCTCACCGGAGCCAGGCGCCCGGGAGGGTCGCCCTTGGCGATGAAGGTGAAGAAGAGAAAGAGCCCCCAGAAGATCATCAGCAGGTAGCCACGCGCACCATCTGAGGCAGGCGGGCGGAACGACGTGAACAGCACCAGGCCCAGCAACAACGCGCCGAGGGCGGGGTTCAGCGAAGGATATTCCACCGTGTCGTCGTAGAGCGCATTGCCCGTGACACGGCGGTACAGCGCCTCCACGACCTCTCGTCCGTAGAACATCGCCGGATACGGCGACACGCCCAGCCCCCCGATGCGTTCGAGGTGACTGGCGTAGGTGGCCTGCTGCGCCACTTGATCGCCGTAGCTGACGCGCGCGGTCTGGCGATCGGTTGTCAGGTTCCAGTAGAGGTCGGCACCAATCACCGCGACAAACACCGCCGCGGCCAGGTACGGAAAGGGGGTGCGGAGCCAGCGTCGATAGCCAGGCAGGAGCAGGGTGAGGAAAAACAGCGGCAGCAACAGTGCCGAGTGCTCCTTGCAGTAGAACGCCAACCCGACGGCCAGGCCAGACACATAGAGATACGCCGGCTTCTGCCACCTCAGGAACGAGCTGAAGGCGAAGATCGCCGCGATCACGAGAAAGAAGTACGGTGCGTGCGCGGTCACGCGCGACGATACCGTCGCGAAGTACTGATTGAAGGCGAAGAAGGCCGCGGCCCAGCATGCGGCCAGCGGTCCGTACCACTGCCGCGCCAGCCGGTACAACATCAACAGGCCGCCCAGGCCGAGCGCGACGTGCAGCGCACGATACCCCTGCGGCGTCGTGCCAAAGAGCGCGCCGCTGGCCTTGGCCACATACGCCGGCAGCGCCGGGTGGTTCTCGCCGCGAAGCGGCAGGTTCAGCTGCCCGGGCGTGAACGAGATCAGCCGCGCCAGCGGGATCGCGTTGTTCTCCTCGTCATGGATGTAGGGCAGGGTGAACGCCAGATACACACGGAGAGCGATCGCCAGGACGAAGATGAGGACGAACACAAGATCGACGCGTGTCCATCGGCTGGCGATCGTCGATTCTGTCCCAGTGGTCATGGTGGCGGGCAGGCCGGATCATAATAGCGCGGTGGATACAGCTCGCTCCACACGGGTCACGTGGCCAACCATCATGCTCGCGCTCGCCATCGGCGCGGCCGCGTTCGTGTTTCGTCTCACCACGTTCGAACTGAGCAACGACGACTACCTGCACCTGGCCAGCGCCCAACTGGTGCTGCTCGGAGAAGTCCCCGTCCGCGACTTCATCGATCCGGGCGAGGAACTCTTCGTCTACGTCTCGGCGTGGGCGCAGCGGCTGCTCGGGCCCACCGTCTTCAGCGAGGTCCTGCTCGACGTCGCCGCGCTGGCCGTCGCCTACGTCGCGGTCTTCCTGCTCGCCTTTCGCCTGGCTCGGTCGCGCCTTGCCGCAGGCGCTGCGGTGGGCCTCATCGTCCTGATGGTGCCGCGGCTCTACGCCTATCCCAAGCTGCTGCTCTACCCGATCTGCCTGTGGCTCATCTGGCGCTACGCCGACAGGCCCGGGCTCGGCCGCCTCCTCACCGTCGCCGTCGGCACGGTGGTCGCGTTCCTCTTCCGACACGACCATGGCACCTACATCGGTCTGACCATGGGCCTGATGCTGGCATTGGTGCACGCCCCTCACTGGCGCCTGATGTCGCAGCGCATGCTCGCCTTCGGCGTGGCCGGCATGCTGCTCGTATCTCCGTTTCTCGTCTTCCTTCAACTGAACGGCGGCGTAGTTCCCTACTTCCAGAACATGCTCGACACGGCCCGTGGCGAGTACGAGCGAACGGTGGGCGACTATCCTCCGTTTCGCCTGAAGCTGGCGGCACCTCGAGTCACTCTCCAGTGGGCGCCTGACGTCGACGCGCCATCGCGCGAGGCGCTCGCTTCTCGGTACTCGCTCTCCACTCCCTACCTCCGCGGCGATGGCCAGTGGGAATACGACCTGAACGACCGGTCCGAGCAAAACATGGCAGCGCTGGTCGCAGAACCCCGCGTCGCCGACACCAGCGGCTTCGACCGCGAGCGCTTCCGCCTCACCGCGCCGATCCCCGAGCCAAACGTGCTCGCCTGGTTCTACTACCTGACATTTGCGCTCGCCCCTCTTGCCCTGCTGGTCGTGGCGTCGGACATCTGGCGACGGCAGGTGCGGGCGGTGCTGCCCCATGAGCGGCTGATCATCACAACCGCGGTGCTGGCCGTGATCATGAACGTCTACCTGATGCGGTCGGCATCCGAGAGCGCGGTGGGAGACGTCAGCGCGATCACCGGCGTCATCGGTGCCTGGCTGCTCGCCCGCGGCTGGACAGCAGCACGCGTCACACCGGGTGCCGTTTTCAAGGTGGGCGCCACGCTCGCGCTTTTCGCCGTGTCGATCTTCTTCGCGGTGCGGGGCAATGGCGGCTTTGCGATCGGGCGCACCTTCGACCTTCTTCGGGAGGAAGGCCTGACCGCCGTCGAGGCCAAGATCAATGGCGCGAAGCGACTCACGCCGCCCTTTGAAACGCCGATGGCGCAGTACGCCTACACCTGCAGCAGGCCGACCGACCGCCTGCTGATGACGTGGTACTCACCCGACATTCACTACGGCAGCGGACGCGGATTCGCTGCCGGTCGACCCTACTTCTTCCAGAGCTTTGCACCCTCGCCAGCCGCGCTCGCCTTCAGCTTCGAGCGACTGCAAAGCCAGCGTGTGCCCATCGTGTTCGTCCACCGCAACTACGAGCAGGACTTCGCGATGCCCTTCCCCACCTTCGCCGATTATCTGCGCGACAACTATCGTGACGTTGGACCACTCCAGCCTGGTGACGACGGGGTGAAGGTGCTGGTCGACCGCCGCCTCGAGTCGACCTCAACGTGGGGCGAGGGCATGCTTCCGTGCTTCCGGTAGCCTCGTGAAGTCGCTCACGCGCCTGGTGTTCATCACCGTCGTCCTCATGCTCGTGGGCACGGGAGTCGCGATTACCTGGCTGCTGCTCACCACTAACGCTGACTGGCGTTCGGTCACCGGGCGGATCCGACCCGTGCCGCTCGTGCTGCTCATCGGGCTGACCGCGGTCAACATCCTCGTACGGTTCGTGCGCTGGCAGTATCTGCTGCGCCGCGTGGACGTCCGGTTGCCCACGCGCCCAAGCCTCGCCATCTACCTCGCTTCGCTCGCCGCGATCGTCACGCCGGCCTATATCGGCGAGACGGTGCGGGCCGTGTTCGCCAAGCGCCGTTTCGGTGTGCCGCCCGGTCGAACGTTGACTGTGCTGATTGGCGAGCGCGGGCTCGACGTGTTCACGCTCGCGCTGCTGACTGCAGTGACCGCCACTGATGGTGCGACGCTCGCGATCGCTCTTGCCGTCGTGGTCGTCATGCTGCTTCTCGGCGGTCTGGCGGCGCGACTGGCCCGCGCAGCCTCGGTGTCGATGCCCACGGTTGCGGCGTTGACGAAGGCTCCCGTGGTGGCGACGGCTGGCCTGCTCTCTCTCGCGGCATGGCTCTCAGCCGGTGCACTGGTCACGCTGGCCGCGCAGACAGTGGCGGCGTCGGTGCCGCTGTCACTGAGCGTGCGGACGTTCTCGAGCGCAACGCTGCTCGGCGGCCTGTCGCTGATGCCGGCCGGTGTCGGCGCAACCGGCAGCGTGGCCATCGTCACGCTCACCCGCGCGGGGCTCGACGTCGCCGACGCCGTGCTGATCGTCTCGGTGCTCAGGCTCGCCACCGTCGGGCTGACATTTGCCACCGGCCTCGCCTGCCTCGTCTCCCTGCTGCGGCGGGGTCAGACCAGGGTCAGACCGGGGTCAGACCGGGGTCAGACCGGGGTCAGACCAGGGTCAGACCGGGGTCAGACCCCGCCTGTCCGCGACAGCGCGGACCACTTCGACGAAATCGCCGACGTCTACCGAGTGCAGCTGCCTGGCCACATCCGAGACCTCCTCGTGTCCCGCAAGACGGATCTGATCGCAAAGCGGCTAGGCGACGCCGGGCAGGCCATGATCAAAGGGCTGGATCTGGGCTGCGGACAGGGCGCCCACGCCCTCAACCTCGCGGAGCGCGGCTATCAAATCGTCGGCGTAGACCCGTCGATCCGGTCGGTGGAGCTGGCCCGCGCCGCGGGAGCCCGTGTCAGCGCCGCATCGGCGTCGAGCCTCCCATTTGTCGATCAGGCGTTCGACTTCGTGTACGTGGTCGGGGTCCTCCACCACGTGCCAAGCGCGGTCAGGGAGCAGGCCTACGGCGAGATTCGCCGCGTGCTCAAACCGGGCGGGCTCCTGCTCGTGCACGAGACCAATCCCCGTAACCCCTTGTTCCGGTTCTATATGGGCTACGTCTTCCCGATCGTGCGACGGATCGACGAGGGCACTGAGGAGTGGCTCGATCCGAGAACGCTGGTCGTCCCCGGCATGGAGCCCGTCGCCACTGACTACGTCACGTTCCTCCCCGACTTCCTCCCCCACTCACTGCTCGCCATCTCACTTCGCCTGGAGGAACGGCTCCAGAACAGCCGCTTCCGGATGCTGGCCGCGCACTACCTGGTCGTTCTTCGTAACGAGGACTAGATGCTGGTTCCTGGTTCCTAGTTCCTAGTTCCTAGTTCCTAGTTCCTGGTTCCTGGTTGCTGGTAACCAGTAACCGTCCCTGTATACCTTGTATACTCCCCCTCGTGGCGGCTCCAGCCGTTCAATCCGTCTTGCAGCGCGCGGGGGCGGCCCTCGACCTGGGTCGGGCCGGGGAGGCCGTGACCTTGCTGACTGCCGTCCTCAAACGCGGACGTCTGCCCCGCGAGGAGGATATGTACGTCCGGGGCCTGCTCACTGAGGCCTGGCTCCAAAAGGGCGAAATCGGTGAGGCCACTGCCGTTATCGGTCGCCCTCCAGACACCGGCAAAGACGATGTCCCTGACGCGGTGCTGTCGCTGCACTGGCGGCTGCACGGGCGAATGGCCTTCGCCAGGGGCGATCAGTCGCGGGCGATCGCACTGCTGGCGCGCGCGCTCAAGCATGCCGAACTCGCCCACGACTCACGCGCAATCGGCCTCGCCCATTACGAGCTGGCGCGCTGCTACAAGCAGGTCGGCTACTCGAGCATCGTCCGCGAACACCTGACGACGGCCGCCTCGGCGCTGCACGCCGCAGGCGATCGTCGTCATCTCGCGCTGGTCCACTCTCTCTCGGGGGTGCTGCTCGCGCAGTCGGGGCGGTACGAGGAAGCCGTGGCGGCGCTGCGTCAGGCCGAGCGCCTCGCGTCCGCCATCCAGGCCAACGATGTGCTGGCCAGCATCGTTCACAACCAGGCGAATGTGGCGCTCATCCGTCACAACTACGTGGAGGCGCTCGCGCTGGCCGAACGCAGCGTCGTGCTGCACGAGAGCCTCGGTTCTGGCCACGGGCTGGCGGTGGCGCTGGCCACGCTGGGACAGTTGTTCGTCCAGCTCGGCGACCTCCAGCGTGCCGAAGACACGCTGACCAAGACGCTCGACGTCCGCAGCCCGATGCAGTTTCACGAGACGACGGGCGCCGTCTACGACACCCTCGCCCAGATTCACATGGTGCGTGGCTCGTATGACCGCGCCGGTGAGTACCTGGCGCAGGCCGCCGAAGCCTACGGCGCTTACGGCACGCACACGATGCGGTGGTACGAGTGGTCGGTCAAGACGCTGTCGGTCAAGCTCGCCATCCGTCAGGGGCGCCTGGACGATGCGCTGCGCATGGCCAACGAGCTGGTCGAGAACCCGAGCGTGCCACCGCTCGATGTGCTCCAGGCGGACCTCGCGGCCTGTGAGGCGCTGGTGGCCTCGGGGCAGGTGCAGGCGGCCCAGGCCCGAATCGAGTCGTGCGAGGCGCGGCTCGATCCGCGTACCGCCGGCATCAGCTGGGGCGAGTTCCTGCGCGTCCGCGGCGCCTGTCACGAACGGCTCGGACGCTCATCTGCCGCGCGGCAGGACTTCGCGCAAAGTATCAACGTGTTCGAGCTGCTCGGCGAACGCTATCAGGCGGCGCTCAGCGAGCTGGCGCTCGGCCGCGTGCACGCGACGTATGGCAATCGGCAGCTTGCAACGCGGCACCTTGATCGTGCCGAAGGGGTATTTGCCGGCCTGGGCGCTCGGCGCGATCTCGAGGATGTCGCCCACGCACGCGCGTCCCTCGAGGAACTGGCGCGCATCGAACCGACCGCGCCCCGCATGGAGGCAGACGATGCCGTGGTGAGGCGGCTGGTGGAGGCGGCGATCATGCCGGATCTGCTGGCGCGCGAGACCGCCGCGGCGCTGATCGAGTCGCTCCCCGGCGATGCGGCCATCGTCGGCATCACGAGCGGCGGGGGCGCACCGCAGGTGCTCGGCTTTGCGGGTTGCGATCGACCGACGGCGCTCGCGCTGGCGCAGGCAGTGGTCGACGGGCGCGGCGAGTTTGGTGACCGACCGATCCTGCGGGAGTCGCTCGGACGAACACCGGACGGCCAGCGCTGGTGCGCGATCTGCCTGACCGATCGTCCCGATGATGCGGGGGTGCGAATGATGCGCCTGTTTGCCGCGGTTGCCAGGCAGGGCTTCGAGTTGTGCGGGGCACGCGAGCGGCCGACCGTTGCTGTCGAAGCGGCGACCGAGCGTTCGCTCGAGCCCCTGCTGCCCGGGTTTGTGTGCGCGAGTTCGGCTATGACGCGCGTGGCCGAGCAGATTCAGCGCCTGCAGGGGCACAACCTGACCGTGCTGGTCACGGGAGAGAGCGGCACGGGCAAGGACCTGGTGGCGAGGGCCATCCATGCCGGTTCCCCGCGCAGCGCGGCGATGTTCCTGCCGTACAACTGTACGACCACCACGCGAGAACTGGCCGACAGCCAGTTGTTCGGGCATCGACGTGGCAGCTTCACCGGGGCCGTGTCCGATCAGCAGGGGCTCATCCGATCGGCGTCGGGCGGCACCCTGTTCATGGACGAAGTGGGCGATCTGCCGCTCGACGTGCAGCCCAAACTCCTGCGCTTCCTGGAACAGGGCGAAGTGATGCCCGTTGGCGAGACGCGTCCGCTGTCGGTCGATGTGCGGGTGCTCGCCGCGACCAATGCCGACCTGGAGCAACGGGTCGCCGAAGGCCGCTTCCGTGAGGACCTCTATTACCGGTTGAGCGTTATCCGCATCCACGTGCCCCCGCTCCGCGAGCGGCGGGAAGAGATCCCGCACCTCAGCACCTTCTTCCTGCGGGAGTCGAGTGAGCGGCTGAATAAGCCCGACGTGCAGTTGAGCCCGGCCGCCCTCGACATCCTGGCCAGATACTGGTGGCCCGGCAACGTCCGGCAGCTCCGGAACGAGGTGCAACGCGCGGTTGCCCTGAGCGCGCCCGGCAGCATCATCACCCCCGACCACCTGTCGGCCGACCTCACCGCTCCCCCGACCCGCGACAGCGCGGCCTCGCAGCTGCCCGAACGGATCGTCCCGGGAAACCTGGCCGACGCCGTTGAGCGCATCGAGCGACAGCTCATCGAGGCCACCCTGGAGCGGACCAACCGCAACATCTCCGAGACAGCCCGGGTGCTCGGACTGACCCGTCGCGGCCTGTATCTAAAGCTCAGACGCCTCGGTCTTGACCTCGTTGCGGCGGATACACAGTAACCAAGTATCCAGGCATGTGGATAATAAGTATCCATATATAGTGCGAAGCGGCGGCACCTTCCGGGTAGCAATGGGCAATGTTTTGGCCCAATCTCGGAAGTTTGGCCTCCCACGGGCGTCGGTCAACTAGTTGGCCTGCGGGTTGATACGTAGATGGGTGTGAACCCGACCCCAACGACCAAGATGACCACCGCAACCCGCTATCGCCGCTCCGGAGAGCGCCGCGCTTTGAGAGTGGCCGGGAGACTGACCTGGCGAGACGCCGGCGGAGCGCTCCGGTTCGTGTCGGTCATGACCCGCGACATCAGCGACGTCGACGCCTTCGTCGAGTGTCAGGTGCCGACGTCGATTCCGCTCTACCGTCTGGTGCACCTGCAGATCGAGAAGTCGGCGCGGTCGAGTGCCGACCTGCCGCGAGCCCTGCAGCAGGGCAAGGTGCTGACCGCCATCTACCGCGTCGGCCCGTGCAAGCAGTCGACCGGCACCCCCGAGGGCTACGCGCTTCGCCTCCTCGTCGAGCCCGCGGTCGCCCGCCCCTCCGTCGCCCGGCCCAGTAACATCGCCGCGGCGAATTAACAGACGCCGGGTCCTGGGGACCCGGCCTACGTACGTTTGCGGCCCGGCCTACGTACCCGTCCGTAACATTGATCGTACGTAGGGCGGGTCCGGAGGACCCGCCGAAGCCGACGCCCGCCGAAGGCGTGTCACCCGCGGTGGGTATACTGAAGGTCGATTCCGATGCAGTCCGCAGCCTCGACCGCTCTTGCGGCGGTAGCGCGCGTGGTTGCGGAGGCGCAGACGCTCGGTGACGCTGTTGCTCGCCTGGCGGTGGTGCTCCGCGACGCCATTCCGTTTGACCGCCTCCACCTGCTCCGACTCGACCGTACAGAGTCGCTGGCACTCTATGTCGCCACCTCTGCGGGTGAGGTTGAGGTCAGCACCCATCGGATCTCCGACACCAGCGCTATCCCCAGCCCGCTCGATCAGGACTCGCACTCACGCCTGATTTGCCCCGTGCGGCACGGCCCGCGGGTGCACGGCGCCTTGTGGGTGACGGCCACCGCTGAAGACGTCTTCAGCGCCGATCATCAGGAACTGCTGGACGTGGTTGCTGACCTGGTGGCGGTCGCCGTCACGCAGGAAGCGATGCGGATGACCGACACGGTGCGGCGCGAGCGCATCGACAGCCTTGATCGCCTGCTGCACACAGTGGCCGAGTCGCTGGACGTGCGCAGCGTCTTTTCTGACATCTCAGACGTGATTCGTGCGGGGCTGCCCCACGATGTGCTGGCGCTGACCTCGTGGGGCGAGGACGGCCGGTCGTTCCGGATGTACGCGTTGGCTGGCGCCACGATCGAGGCTCCCTCCTTCTGGGAACCCACGCCGATCGGCGAGTCCGACCGCGTGCTGCTTCACCGCGATCCGTATCTGGTTCACGACGTCGACACCGAGCTTGGACCAACCACCAACCGCGGACGCCTGTTTGCGCAACTCGGGGTGAAGTCGTTCCTGCGCGTCCCGCTGCCCCTCGGCAGCGATGTCTTCGGCTCGCTCTTCTTCGGCTCGCGGGCTACCGACCGCTACACCGAGGACGACATCGACTTCGGCAAGCGTGTCGCCGACCACCTGGCGCTGGCGCTGTCGCACGCCCGTCTCGCCGAAGCCATTCGGCGAGACGAGGCCACGCGCGAGACGGCCGCGCGGCTCGAAGCGCAGGTCGCCACCCTGACCCGCGAACTCGAATCCCGCACGGGTCACAAGCGCGTCATTGGCCGTTCGCGCCGGTGGAAAGACGTCCTGTCGCAGGCGGCCCGCGTGGCGCAAACCGAAACCACGGTGCTCCTGACGGGAGAATCCGGGACGGGCAAGGAAGTCGTCGCCCGTTTCATCCATCACGGGTCCCGACGCGGCGCCGGCCCGTTCATCGCCATCAATTGCGCGGCCCTGCCTGACCAGCTGCTCGAGTCGGAGCTGTTCGGCCACGAGCGCGGCGCCTTCACCGGCGCCGTCGCTGTCAAGCCGGGGCGCATCGAGCAGGCCAACGGCGGCGTGCTGTTCCTCGACGAGGTGGGCGAGATGGCACCCACCGTTCAGGCCAAGCTGCTGCGCGTGCTCGAAGAGCGGGAGTTCCTGCGTCTGGGCGGCACGCGGCTCCTGCACGCCGATATCCGCGTGATTGCCGCCACCAACCGCGACCTGCACGCCGCGATGCGCCGCAACGAGTTTCGGGAGGATCTCTATTACCGCCTTGGCGTGTTCGAGATCTCGCTGCCGCCGCTGCGCGATCGCCTGGACGACATCCTGGAACTGGCCTTCGCGTTTCTCGAAGAGCTCGGCGAGACGATCGGCAAACCGGCCGCCGGGATCTCGAGGGAAGCGAAGGAGCAACTGCTCGCCTACAGCTGGCCAGGCAATGTCCGTGAGCTTCGCAACGCCATCGAGCGGGCGGTCATCCTGGCCGACGGCGCCCAGATCCGCAGCGAACACCTGCCGGTGCCCGCAACTCGCCAGGCCGTTGCGGCTCCGACCGAAGTCTCGACCGTCGCGCTCCCCGCGGGCGGGGTGAACCTCGAGGCGCTGGAGCGGTCGCTCGTGTCCAGAGCGCTGACCCAGGCGCGACACAACAAGACGCGCGCCGCCAAGCTGCTCGGCCTGACACGTGCGCAGCTCTATTCGCGCATCGAGAAATACGGCCTCGCCGAAGGTGAGCCGTGACGCCGCATTCGCGGCGCCTGCTCAAGGTGTGTGCCTCGGCGCTCTTCGTGCTGCTGCTGGCGGGTGTGACCTACCAGGGCGTCGCCACCGCGCTCGAACGCCGCACCTTCAAGTACCCGGGGCGACTGGTGCCGGTCGGCGACCATCAACTGCACATCTACTGCATCGGGACTGGCACGCCGACGACCGTCCTCGAAGCACCGGCACTCGGCTTCTCGGGTTCCTGGAGTCTGGTGCAGAACGAACTCGCGAAGGACGTCCGCGTCTGCGCCTATGACCGGGCGGGGCTGGGATGGAGTGAAGCGAGCGAGCGGCCGTTCAACCCCCGCCGGATCCCCGAAGAACTCGAGGCCCTGCTTCTGGGTGCAGGCGAGACGGCGCCGTACCTCCTGGTCGGCGACGGTCTTGGCGCCGCCTACGTGACAGAGTTCGCCGGCCTCTACCCGGTGGAAGCGGCGGGGCTGGTGCTGCTCGATGCGCCGCAGCGCGCCGAATTCGCCTCAGGCGCAGTGGTCCGACGACCCTCCCCATCTCCGTGGCTGGCGCGCATCGGCGTGCTCCGCGTCGCGCGCCTCTTCTCGGGCGACACCGCTGCGCTGCCGGGTCCGCCCACCGGAGCCGTACGGGCCTTCAGCACGAGGCCGGATCACCTGACGCGTGCGGCTCAGGAAATCCGCCAGCTCGACGCGATCGTCGCGCGAGCCGCTGCCACCACCTTACCCGCCGAACTCCCCGTGCGTCGCTTCGAGTCGCCAGACGCGCGGCCGCTGCTCGCCGCGCCCGCCCAGGCCGATCAGGTCACCCGTCTCGTGCAGGAAGCCATCCGCGACTTCCGCGCGCATCCCTAACCTCTCATGCTCGGCCTGCCCACATTGGGCTTCTCGGCCTCCTGCTCGGGTGTGGCCTCGGGACGTGAGCCCACCGGTGCCGCATCGTTGATGCCCTCCTGGCGCGCACGGCGCTCTCTCATGTAGAGCACAACGCCCACAATCACGCTGACCAGGGCGATGAAGGCCGGGAAGAGCTCGAAGAGGAGCACGAGTGGTGCGGGGCGCGGTGGCTAGACCTGCGCCGGGAACGAAATCAGCGCTTCCATCTCCGACTCATACACGTCGAACACTGTCAGAACCTTGGTGATGGCGAGGAGATCGGAGACCCGCTGCGTGAGGTTGGCGATCTTGATCGCCCCACCCTCGCGCGTGACGGTGGCATAGGCCGCAATCAGTTCACCCAGGCCCGTGCTGTCCATGTAGGACACGCCCGACAGATTGAGGACGATCTGTTTGCGCCCCTGATAGACGGCACTGCGCACCTTGTCCTTGAGGAGCCCGGCGCCCTCATTCAGGACGAGGCGGCCGTTCAAGTCCAGCACCAACACCGCTCCCGCTGTCCGCTCTTCAATGGTCATGCAGTCTCCCGTGATACGCGTGTCGAGGCGCATCCGGCCGAATTATATGCGCCCGACGGGGCCGACGGAGCCGAAGGGGTCAGACCCCGTGAAATAAATCAGGCCAAGGCGGTACACAATCAGGTAGATGCGCCGCGCCAGATGGCTTGTGCGACTGGTCGTCACGCTTGCACTCATCGTGTTTGCGTTCGTCTACCGGTTCGTGGATCCCGAAGGATCGTTTGCCGGGCTGACCGACGACCACTTCTTCTACGTGGTCCGGGGCTGGCAGATCCTCTTTGGACAGCTCCCGGTGCGCGACTTCGTCGATCCGGGCGCGCCGCTGACCTTCCTGCTCTCGGCCGCTGCGCAACTGGTGGACCGCGGCACGGTGTCGGAGATGGTGCTGTGCGCGGTCTCGCTGGCCATTGGGGCCGGCCTGACCTGCTGGGCCGCCATCCTGGTGTCCGACTCGCTGCTGGTGGGCCTCGCCTCCGGCCTCTTCCAGGTGGCGATGATGGCGCGCTACTACAACCACCCGAAGATCCTGGTCTATGCCGTCGCGATCCCGCTCCTCTGGGCCTACGCCACGCGCCAGACCCGCGGTCGCCTCGTGGCCATCGCCGTAACGACGGCGGTGGCGTTTCTGTTGCGGCACGATCACGGTGTCTTTGTTGCCATCGCCATGGCCACGCTGCTGCTCGCACTCCGCGCGCCGTCGCTGGCCACACGGCTGCGGCACGCGGCGGCGTATGGAGCCCTCGTGCTCGCGTTGCTCACGCCGTACTTTCTCTACCTCACGTTGAACGGGGGCATCCTGTTCCACGCCCGCACGGCGATGAGCTGGTCGGAACGCGATCGCGACCGCGCCCCGCTGATCCTGCCCGGGTTCACGATGCCCGCGTTCGCGCAGGCCAACAGTATTCCGTGGACGTTCTACACCATCGAGATCCTGCCCGTGCTGGCGCTTCTGATGCTGCTGCGAACGCCGTCGGCCTTCCGGCCCGACTGGCCCGAGGCCCGCGCGAAGGTGGCGATGCTGGCCGTGCTCGCCATCGTGCTCAACGTCGGCTTCATCAGGGGATCGCTGAACGCGCGCTTCGCTGACGTATCGGTGCCTCAGGCCATCCTCGGTGCCTGGCTGCTGCTCGGCTGCTATCGGCTGCTCGTTCAGGGGCGGTGGGAGTCTGGCCGCCCAGCCGCCTGGGCCATTCGTTACGCGTTACCTGCGGTCATCATCTCGATGATGGTGGGCGTGATGGCCGGGCGGACCGAGGCGCTGTCGGCTCACGATGCGCCACTGACGCTCGGACGCCTGCGCTACACCTTTGATCGCTACCGCCCGCTCTGGCCGTTGTCGCGGTGGGCCAATCCCGACAGCCCTGAAACAATGGTGCTGGCGATGTACCTCGAGCAGTGTACCGAGCCAACCGACTTCATCTTCATGTCGCCATACCTGCCGCAGGTGGTGGCGCTGGCCAATCGGCCGTTTGCGGGTGGACACGGCGATCTGCGTCCCGACTTCTTCAACACCGAAGAACACCAGCGCCTGACCGTCGCGCGGCTCGAGAGTCAGCGCGTGCCGGTGGCCTTCATCGCGACCGAGAATGCCGAGGGATTTCCGACCTCGTTCCCGATCGTCAGCACCTACATGCGACAGCGGTTCGAGGCACTCGGGACACGCCAGCTTGCCGATGGCTTGAAGGTTGACGTCTTCGTCGATCGCTCGCGCACACCAGTCGGCACGTACGCCCCGCTCGATTTGCCGTGTTATCGGTGAGTGTCGCGCCGGGTCGTTCCGACCCGGCCTACGTACGGTCCGGGCGCGCGTCCGTTCTGGACGTACGTAGGGCGGGTCGGAACGACCCGCCGGTCACCGTAGTTCCCGCCACAACGCGAAAAACTCTCGGAACGCGCGCACGATGACCGCCGGACTGCCGCCTGTCTGACTGCCCGCCTCGCGCGGGAAATGGTGCACCCCGACCTCGGTGATGCGGGCGCCAACCTTGCCAGCTCGCGCCAGCATCTCGACGTTGATGAGCGCGCCGGTGCTGCGCAGGTGCGGCAGGACCCGATCCAGCAGCTCGCGACGGTAGACCTTGAACGCGCAGTTGACGTCGCGCACAGCGATGGCGAAGAGCAGCCGCGCCAGCCAGTTGTACATGAAGGCGTTGAGCCGCCTGATGGGCGGGTCGCGCCGCGTGATGCGATAGCCGCTGACCACCTCGCAGCCGTCGAGCGCGGCCAGCAGTCCCGACAGTTCGCGCACGTCGAACTGGTTGTCGCCATCGACGAAGGCCACGAGCGGATAGCGCGCCGCTTCGAAGCCGCTGCGCAGCGCCGCCCCGTAGCCGCGATTCTGTGGGTGATGGACAACCCTGACGTTGGGATGGGCCGCGACCAGCTGATCCGCGAGCACGCCGGTGCGATCGCGGCTGCCGTCGTTGACGACGATCACTTCGTGATCCATGGCCAGCAGTTGCAGGGCGCCAAGTGCCGACGTCACCGCCTGCTGAATGTTGCCCTCTTCGTTGAACATGGGAAAAAACAGGGATACGCCATCGGCCAACAGGATCTCCTACTGAAGTCGTGTAATTATGCACGCTCGACCCCATGTCCATCGTCGGCGCGCTTCTCATTCTCTACAGCTGCGGGTATGTGACCGGGGCCCTGTTCGTCGGTTCCGAAGGCCAGCGCCAGACTCTTGCGGTTGCCATGGTCCGACTGATCGCGGGCCTGATGCTCTCGAGCGTTGGCTTCCTGCTGTCTCTCGAGCTGCGGGCGCCGTGGTACTCGGTCCCGACTGTCTTGTTTGTTGCCGCAGCTTCCATCCATCGACGCGCAGCCTTCAGACCACCGAGCCTGCAGATCAGGGTGACGCAGGACGGGGTGCTGGCGGGACTCCTGGCACTGCTGGCGCTGGCGCCGCCGCTGATCTCGACCTTCCGCATGGCACCCGGCGCATTCCCGCCTGAGTTCTTCAATGTGGACATCCCGTACTTCCTCGAAAAAGTGCACGCGCTCATCGGCGCACAGGCCTACCCACCCCACTCGCTGAGCGTGGTCGACGGGCAACGCCCCTACCACTTCGGCATGCATGGTGCGGCCGCGCTGATCTCGCGTGGCTCGGGCATGCTCCCCCACCAGGTGCTCTTCGCCCTCGTCGTGCCGCTGCTGATTGCGGGCATCATCGCCGCCTCGGTCATGCTGGCGCGGGCGATTGCGCCGGCCCTTCCGCTGGCGCTCACCGTGCCGCTGCTCCTCGTCCCCGTACCCACGCTGTGGTACGACTTCTGGAGAGAGGTGGCGCCTGCGCTCGTCCGCGCCGTCTCGGCTGGTTCTCTGGAGCCGCTCGAAGGACTCACGCGCAACTGGCAGATCTGGGCGGTCACGCCCAACATCCAGAACCTCGCCGGACACTTTCTCGTGCTTGCCAGCGCTGCCGCGATCGCGGCGGCACCGACCCTGGGGTGGCGTCTGGCAGTCTTCCTGCTGGGGAGCGCGATCATCTTCAAGTCGCCGGCCGGCGTTGCGCTGATGGCTGGCTTCTGCCTGGCGCAGGGCTGGCGCGTGCTGTCGGAACGCAGTCTGCGACCGGCACTTCCCGCCGTGGCCGCGGTCGCCGTCTTCGGCGCCGTCTACGGGGCGTTCTGGATTCTGCCCTCGATTCCCGCGGAGCTGAAGACCACGATCGACCCGTGGTTCTTCCTCGATTACGTCGAAGGGCACGGAGGCACGCGCTGGTTCGTGTACGACATTGCCTGGCTGGTGCTGCCGCTGATCGCGGCCGTACCGGGATGGCGCCAGGGTTTCGATCGGCGCAACCTGGCGATGCTGGTGTTCGCAATTGCGCCCTTCCTGGTGGTCAACGTGCTGCGTCTGGTCGATCAGCGCCGCGGGTTCGGCGTCAGCATGATGAACGAGGACGACTGGCGACAGGTGATGATGCCCGTCCCCGTCCTGCTGCACATTTTCGTGATCAGCGTGCTGGCGACATGTTGGCTGAGGCTCGGACGGACAACGAAGTCGGTGGCGGGCGTGGCCGTGCTGCTTGTGACCCTACCGGCGCTCTTTGTCAGCGCCCGTTATGCGCGGGTGCTGCTCGACAATCCTGCGCAGGGGCACGAGTTTGCCGACAACCGTGCACTCGGCGAAGCCCTCGCCACCATCCCCACAACCGGCACGCTCATCGTCACCAACGACCTGCGTTACCCTGCCGACGGCTTCAGTCGCGACGAGCGTCAGATGCAGATCCCGGCGCTGTTCGGCCACCAGGCGTTCGCGGTGAACTACTTCTACGAGGCCTATCCGTTCTCACCCGAGCGCCGCGAACTGCAGAAGCTTCTGCAAGCGCCCTCGTGGAGTCCCGCGATTACCGAGGCTGCCCGCACCCATCGCTGGACTCACCTGCTCATCCGCAAGGACTACGTCCACCCCGAACCTCTACCACTCGAGCGTCTCTTCGATAGCGGGGTCTATTCCGTGTACCGCTTTTGAAGATACATTGGCCAGATAAAGGAGAGACTCATGCGCAATCCCGTTGGCTGGTTCGAAATTTACGTGAAGGACATGGCGAAGGCCCGCGCGTTCTATGAAGCGGTGCTTGGTGTAACGCTGACCGCGCTGGAGAGCCCTGAGCCGAGCGTCGGGACCATGTGGGCCTTCCCTATGGAGCCCAACGGCTCCGGCGCCAGCGGCGCACTGGCCAGCATGCAGGGTGGCGAGCAGCCGAACGGCAACGCGACCATCGTCTATTTCAGTTGCGCGGACTGTGCCGTCGAAGCGAAGCGCGTGCCCGATAACGGTGGACACATCGTGCGGGACAAGTTCGCCATCGGTCAGTATGGCTTCATCGCGCTTGTCACCGACCCCAACGGCAACGTGATCGGCCTGCACTCGATGACGTAGGGCGGCGCCTACTTGAGCATCGTCAGCACCATCCGGCACGCTTGCGGTGCCTCGAGTGCATGCGGGACGTTCGCCGGCAGCAGCACGATGGTGCCAGGCGTCGCGACAACCGGCGTTCCACCGATGGTCAAGGCCAATGAGCCGTGGAGCACCATCACCAGGGCATCATAGGGTGAGGTGTGTTCCGTCAGGCCCTGCCCTTCGTCAAAAGCGAAGAGCGTGACGTTGCCGCCATCAGTTTTCGCCAGGATTCGACTGGCGATGCCCTGGGCGGTGGGCGTGATGAGTGCGTCCAGCCGCAGTGGCTCAGCAGCTGGAATTCGAGGTGTGGTCACGCGCCAATGGTCGCACACCATGGGCACGGCGACCTTTAGTCCTCGCGGCGGGAGCCTTTAAGAGTCGGCGGCGAGCGATCGCGCCAGCCGGGTGCGCCAGATGCCTGGTACCACCCTTGCGGATCAGTCAGGGTTGTCTGAGATCCCGCACCCTTCGCTTTTTGACGGTTCCACTGTGATGTGGCGCATGCACCGCGCGAATGGCCTGTCGTCGCATGCTGTGATCATCCCGCGGCCGCACGGCGCGATCTTCGCCTGGTTCCTCAACGGCCGCGCCCTCGGGTTCAGACACCTCGACGACTGGACCAGCGCGATCCACTGCAGCGATCAGATGCAGGCCCAGAACTGGGCCATTGGCTGGCGCCTCGCCGCCGACGACAACGACGGTCCACCAGACAGCTAGGCGCCGAACGAGCCGGCGTCAGGCGACCTCCTCACCACTTCCCTGAGGGAACAAGGTCCGCAGGTGCGCGCAGTAGACGCGGCAGGCATCGGTCGATGTGAAGATGCCGACGAGCCGACCGTGTTTGGTGACGAGCACGCTGCCGATGTGTTCCGACGCCATCTGCTCCAGCACCTCGTCGAGCGGTGCCGCATCGTCAACGGAAATGGGCTCAGGGACGTAGACATCCCGCACAAACAGCTCGTCCATCGGCGGAAGGCCCAGATCCGGATCGAGCGCACGCTTGATGTCACGATCGGAAACAACCCCGACGAGTGCATGCCCCCTGAGCACGGGCAGGTGACGCACCTGATGAGCGACCATCATCTCGTGCGCCTGGCGGAGGGACGCGTCCACGCCGACCGAGTACGGGAACGGCGTCATCACTGTGGCAACGGCAGGAATGTGAGTCACAGGGGAAAATACCTCCGCGACATGAGCGTGGCGAAAGTGGTACCAGCGGCGAGGGATCGACTTCTCGCACCCAACGGGCGCGTGGATGGGCTTCCCGTGCGCCCCAGCCACGGGAATCTTCCCGCGCCGGCGAAGGAATCCGCCGGGAGGACGCTCGCACCGCCCCCATGTGACAATGGGCAGCGACCGCGCTCGTCCTGGAGGAACTCGATGACACCTCGCCCGCGCACGACCCTCGTCCTGCTGCTCGCCGCCGGCCTCATGTTCGTTCCGCTGTCCGCCCACGCTGAGGTGCGCACCCTCGCGAAGAAGGTGGCGGGCGTCACGGTGGACTACAAGGTGGTGCTGCCGACCGGCTACGACCCGGCGCGCACCTACCCCGCCATCCTCGCCTTCGGCGGCGGTCCTCAGACGATGAACACCGTGGACGGCGTGCTGAACCGCAACCTGCGCGCCGAAGCCGAGAAGCGCGGCTTCATCGTCATCGCGCCAGCGGCGCCTAGCGGGAACCTGTTCTTTGACGATGGCGAGCGGATTTTTCCGGAGTTCCTCAAACTGATGCTGGCCGACTACAAGGTTGAGGGCGGCAAGTTCCATGTCGCCGGTCCGTCAAACGGCGGCATCGCCGCGTTCCACGTCGCCGCCGCCAACCCTCAGTACTTCGTCTCGGTGACCGCGTTTCCAGGCTACATGTGGCAGCCGAGCCCGGCCAAGCTCAACGCCATCTCGAAGATGTGCGTGTTCATGTTCGTCGGCGAGAACGACGACTACCGCTGGCACGGCGAGATGCGGCGCGAGGCCGAGTATCTGCGGTCGAAGGGCGACATCGCTCAATACACTGAGGAAAAGGGCCAGCCGCATCGTCTGGAGACGCTGGCCGGAGACAAAGCCTGGCGGCTGTTCGATGGCTTCGAGCAGGCGCGCAAAGGGTGCGCAGCGAAGTAACGGGCGAACGATGATGAATCGGCCAGACGCTCTTCGCCTGGTGTCAGTCCTGCTTCCCGCTTTCCGAAGATCTGAATACCTGATTGGCTTCCCACCACCAACCGCTGGCACGGTCCTCGACCTTGCGAATCAGCGTAATCTCATGGCGAGCCGGATCGAGAGCCGGACTTCCCGTCACCGTCAGCTGGTCGCCCACGTTGATCATCCTGGCGGTCACACCCGCGTAGGCGAGTTGAGACAACGAGTTCCATGACACTGTGACCGGCTCGGCGCTGTCGACGCGGAGTCTCAACACGACATGAGGGTTCGCAAAATGAACCTGCTCTACCGTTCCGGTGATCGTGACCGTGCGGGTCCGATCAAATGCTGTATAGGAGTGATGGGCGCCGAGAACCGCACCGAGCGCGAGGATTGCCGCCATGGTGGTGACCAGTCGTGTCATCAGGCTCCTCCAGCGACTGAGGCTAACACCGCTCCACCTTGCCCTTACCTGAATTGTGCCTGACGTCTTGTTCAGGCACGTAGGTCAGGCGCCGCTCAACCGACCAACCCAAAGCAGTACTCGGCGACTTCCTCAGTAAATTCGTGGTGCCGGGGGCGGGAATCGAACCCGCACGACCTTGCGGTCCCAGGATTTTAAGTCCTGTGCGTCTGCCAGTTTCGCCACCCCGGCTCGAAGCGGCAGCAACAGTGTACGCCTACGGCTCGGTGGATGCCGGAGCCGTTTGCAGTCACACACATTAGCGGCGCGCGTTTGGAGATTAGCGGGGCGCCTTGGCAAATCAGGCGCGCGGTCGACTCAATCAGCGCAGCGGTCGAAAGATGAGCGGAGCGGGATTTCGGATTGCGCCAGCGCACGCGCACATTAGCAGAGCGCCGATTTCGTTGCACCCGACCCACGTACGACTTGGGTTCGCCCATAGCGAGATTAGCGCGCCGTACTTTCAGATTAGATCTGCCGCGTCGGACGATGACACTGGGCCTGCGCACGATTCGCCGGCAACTGGTAACCAACAACTAACAACCAGCAACCAGCAACCAGTCTCTCCCGCTTCCAACGCTCCCGCACATTTCGCACTGTTCTGCACTCGCCTCCAGGACACCACTCCTAGAGCGCGTAGTACTCAACTCCCACAGATGGTCAAAAGCACAGTCGACGTCGTGCTTTTGACAGGAAGATGTCCACGACTCGTCCATCATGCATCCCGTAGTAAGGGACCATGATCCCCAACTATCAGAGGCGAGGTGAGGTGTGAGAGCCACCGCCAACAGAGCGCAACTGGTTCTGACGGTGGCGCCGTAGACGCGCGCAGCGCCCAGGGGATATCGATGCGAACGGCAACACTGATCGGGATTTCTGCCTTCTCGTTGGTCGCGGTCGCGATGAGCACGGTGCTGAGCGCCGGCGCCGCCACGCCGAAGCCGCGTGACGGCAAGACGCTCTTCGAAAGAGAGACCTACGGCGGGAACGGCCGCACCTGCCGAACCTGCCACAGTGCCGCCACCGGCACAGTCTCGCCCAAGGACGCGACAAAGCGCTTCAAGAAGAACCCTGCTGATCCGCTCTTCGTGCACGACGGCAGCGACGATGGCCTGGGAAACGGCGTCACCAGGATGCTCGCCGACGCAACGGTGCTCATTACGATCCCCCTTCCATCGAACGTCACCCTGGCCGACGACCCGTTGGCGAGAACGGTGACGGTACGCCGAGGCATCCCCACGACGATGAACACCCCGGCGCTCGACCCGGTCCTCATGAGCGACGGGCGGCAGCCAACGCTCGAGTCGCAGGCCGCAGGCGCCATTCTCGATCACGCCGCCGGCGTCCTGCCCTCGCCCACCGAACTGACGAATCTCGCCGACTTTCAGAAGACCAGTGCGTTCTTCAGCTCGTCCGACATGAGGAACCTGGCGAACAAGGGCAGGTTGCCGGAACTTCCGAAGGGAAGCTCGTCAAAGGAGAAGCGCGGTCGCCGCTTCTTCGTCGACGGGCCGCCCGACCCGACGTTCAAGAACGGACTCTGCGCCCAGTGCCACAGCGGGCCGATGCTCAACCAGACCAACGCGTTCGCGCCGGACTTCACCGGAATGCCGATTCCGGCCGGCACGCGTTTCCAGAGCATCCTCGTCTCAGAGTTCAACACCGCGCTCAATCCCGTCCGGGAGTTCATCTTCAACCCTGGGACCCTGGACGAGACGCACGTCTTCAGCCCCGACCCTGGCCGGGCGCTCATCACCGGCAGCGTTGACCAGTCCACTCGCGAACACGTCAACGCGTTCAAGATCCCGACGCTGCACGGCGTCAAGGACACCGCGCCCTACTTCCACGACAACTCAGCCAAAACGCTTGAAGACGTATTGGCACACTATGCGAACTTCTTCGACGCAACCAGCGGTGGCGCGATCTTCCTCACCCCGCAGGATCGAGCCGACATCGTCGCGTTCCTGAAGCTGCTCGATTGAGAGACGCCGGGTCCTTCGGACCCGGCCTACGTACCAGCAACTGGCAACCAGCAACTAGTAACTGTCTTTGCGCCAGCCGATGTCCTGATACACCCAGCTGGCGAAGCCGAACGCGCCAAAGTTCACCAGACGCGTCTTGACCGCGATGATTTCGGGGCGCTGATAGAGCGCCAGCGAATGCACCTCCTGCCAGATCAGCGCGTCGAGCTGGTTGGCCAGCTCCATCGCCTTGGGGCGATCGAGTTCCTGACTTGACTCGGCAAACAGCCGGTCGATCTCCGGCATGCCGATGCGCGCGTAGTTCTGCCGGATGTCGAGCTCTCCGCTGGCGGTCTTGGTCGGTGTTTCGTAGAGCGACCGCGCCGAACTCATCGGAAACGGCGTCCCGAACCACGAGAACACGGTGAAGTCGAACTGCCCCGGCGTCACGTACTTCGAGAAGAAGTCGGGACTGGGCACGACGTTGATGACCAGCTTCACGCCGATGCGCGCCAGCATGTTCTGCATCAACTCGGTTTCCTGCCGCGACGTCGCGATGCCGGACGGAATCGCCGCGACGATCTCGAGGGGCTTCCCGTCCTTTTTCCGGACAGTGCCGTCCATCTTCCAGCCGGCTTCATCCAGCAACTGCTTCGCCTTCTCGGGCTGATACATCCCCACCTCGCCGGCGTTGGGCCGATACCCGGCCTGGTTGGCCATGAAGATGTGGTTGTCGAGCGGCTCGGCCTTGACGCCCAGCGGCGCGAGCAGCGCACGCGCAATCGCCTGACGACTGATTGCCATCGCCAGTGCCTGGCGCACACGCACGTCACGCAGGTGGGGACTGGTCCCGTTGATGGTGAGGTGCCGGAAGTTCGGTCCGCCAGCAATTCGCAGTTCGGTGCGCTCGATATCCTTCGCACGGCTGAACTTGTTGACGTCCGGACCTACGTCAATCGCGTCGATCTCGCCGTTGGCCAGCGCGTCGATCTGCGCGTCGCCCTCGATCACGCGGTAGACGATGCGATCGAGCTTGGCGGGAACGCCCCACCACTTCTCGTTGCGGACGAGTGTGATGGTCTTGGCGGTCGCGTCAATCGACCCGAGCCTGAACGGACCGGCCGAGGTCAGGATGGTGTCCTTCCACCCCTCGTTGAAGACCCTGGGATTCTCATTGGTCGACGCCGGATAGATTTCGGAGAACGGCGCCTGCCAGTCAGCGTACTTGCGTTTATAGGTGACGATGACCTCTCGGTCGTCACTGCCCCGCTCGACCTTCTCGATGTCCTCGTAGCCGTTGGACGACGCGATCTGGTAGGCCTTGTCCGAACCGTTGCTCGCCCGCCACTGCCAGTGAAAGTCTTCCCAGGTGATCGGCGTGCCGTCATACCAGGCAGCCTTCGGGCTGATCTGGTAGGTCACCACCTGCTTCGGTTCGGTGACCAGGATCGGCTCGGCGGCCAGCAGGTCGCGGTTCCACACGGGCGCACCAGAGGCATCGCTGTCGAAGGCGGAAGGCATGATCGCGAGCAGGATCTGGGAGCCAATCGCCTCGGTGCCGTCGAGTTGGTGCGCGTTGAGGTTTGACGGCATGGAGTCGATCGGCCACGTGAACGTGCCGCCGTCCTGCACCTGATCGCGCGGCGTCGGGCGGATCTGATTCCGCATGGCGGCTTCCGCCTGCGTGTGATCCACAGCCGTGCCCTCGGAGCGGCCGCCGCCACAGGCGACGGTCAGCGCCGCGATGGCACACGCCAGCAAGAATCGGTTGTAATGGCCAGCCATAGTGCCTCATCGATGTTCCGCCGGGTCCCGCGGACCCGGCCTACGTACAACTCAGATTACAACGGCAACCGCGGCGAAGTGACAGGCGTCTAGATGGTCGGGGCTTCCGGTGCGCGGCGCGAGCGCGGGCGGCTCGTCGTGACACTTCCGCTTCTGGTCGTCGGTCAGCTCATGTGCGAACGTCTGGCAACGCGTCCGAAACCGGCAGCCCGACGGTGGATTGGCCGGGCTTGGAAGGTCCCCGTGCAGGACGATCCGCCTGCGCTGGCGTTCCTTTCTCGGGTCGGGCAGCGGAATCGCCGAGAGCAGCGCCTGCGTATACGGGTGGGCCGGACGCTCGAACACTTCGTGCACGTCGCCGATCTCGATGATGCGACCCAGATACATCACGGCGGCACGGTCTGCGATGTGACGAATCACCGCCAGATCGTGCGCCACGAACAGATACGACAGCCCCAGCTCGGCACGCAGACGTTCGAGCAGGTTGATCACTCCTGCGCGCACGGAGACATCGAGGGCCGAGACCGGCTCGTCGAGGACCAGGACCTTCGGCTCGAGCGCCAGCGCCCGCGCGATCCCGATGCGCTGACGCTGCCCTCCGGAAAACGCCTGTGGATAGCGGTTGATGTGCTCGGACTGGAGCCCCACGAGCGCCAGCAACTCCCGCACGCGCCGGGTCACCGCCGCTGGAGCGACGCCGTGGGTGCGCAGCGGTTCTGCGAGGATGTCGCCAATCGGCAGCCGGGGGTCGAGCGATGCCATCGGGTCCTGGAAGACGACCTGCAGGTCGCGCCTGATCGCGAACTGCTCGGCGGCATTCATCCGGCTGGTGTCCTTGCCCAGCACGACGATCCTCCCTGACGCCGGACGTGCCAGGTTCAGGATCTCCATGATCGTCGTCGTCTTACCGCACCCCGACTCGCCCACCAGCCCGAGCGTCTCGCCTTCGCGAATGTCGAAGCTGATGCCGTCTACAGCGCGCACCTCACCGACCTTGCGTCGCAGCACGCTGCCCTTCATCAGCGGATACGCCTTCACGACGTCCCGCACCTCGATCACACTCGGGCGCTCTTCGCGAGGCCGCTGAGCCAGGCCGGCAGCCGGGGCGGGCGGGGTTGGAAACACCTCTGCGCTCGACGGGTTGTCGCGCTCGAGCGTGTCCCTGAAATGGCAGGCCGACGCATGCGCTGAACCGCCCCCCACTGGCAGAAGCGGCGGCTCGCTCACGCGGCAGACATCCTGCCTCATCGGACACCGCGGCTCGAAGGGACACCCCGGGGGCAGGTTCACGAGTGACGGCGGCGCCCCCTCGATCGGCGTCAACGGCTCCCGCTCGCCCACGTCTGCTCTCGGAATCGATCCCAGCAGTCCCAGCGTGTACGGCATCCGCGGCCGATAGAACACGTCGTCTACGGTACCGGTCTCGACGATGGTGCCGGCATACATCACGGCGACGCGATCGGCAACGCCGGCGATGACACCGAGATCGTGGGTGATGAGGATGATCGCCGCGCCCGTCACCTGCCGCGCCTTCTGGAGCACTTCGAGAATCTGCGCCTGGATCGTAACGTCGAGCGCCGTTGTCGGCTCGTCGGCGATGATGAGCGCGGGGTCATTGGCGATGGCCATCGCGATCATCGCGCGCTGACGCATGCCGCCGGAGAACTCGTGCGGGAACGCCGTGGCACGCTGGCGAGGATTGGGAATGCCCACCAGCTCGAGCAGGTCTACAGCCTTTGCCGCCGCGGCCTTCCGACCAAGCGTGTCGTGGGCCAGGATGGCCTCGGCGATCTGATCGCCGACTGTGTAGACAGGCGTCAGCGCCGACAGCGGGTCCTGAAAGATCATCGCGATCCGCTTGCCGCGAATCGTGGAAAGCTCCGCGTCCGACCGTCCGAGCAGTTCCCGGCCATCGAGCTTCACCGATCCGGTCACCCGGGCGTTCTCGGGTAACAGGTTCATGACCGCCAGCGACGACACCGACTTCCCGGAGCCGGACTCGCCGACGATCCCAAGAAGCTCCCCCGCGCGCACATCGTAGCTGAGCGAGCGCACCGCGTTCACCGCCCCAGCCTCGCTGCGGAACGTCACGGACAGGTCGGTGACCGATAGCAGAGGTGCCGTCATGGGACAGAACTCTGCGAAGTGAGAAGTGCGACGTGGGAAGTGCGAAGTACAAGTGAGAAGTCGGAAGTATCGAAGTAAGTCGCGAAGTCACCTCCGTACTTACTTCCGTACTTGTGCCTTCGCACTTGTACTTCCCACTTCGCACTTCTCACTTCGCACTTCTCACTTCGCACTTCTCACTTCGAACTTCCTTGGTTCGGGTCAAACGCATCGCGCAACCCATCGCCGACGAGGTTGATGGCCAGCACCAGCACGATCAGGAAGCCTGCCGGGAAGTAGAACTCCCATGGAAAGGTCAGCGCCGCGCCGGCGTAGTCGCCGATCAGCGATCCCAGGGAGACATCTGGCGGCTGGACGCCGAACCCGAAGAACGAGAGGCCCACTTCCGCCAGAATGAGCGAACTCACGTTGATGGTGGCGTCGATGATGAGCAGCGACGCCATGTTCGGCAGGATGTGGCGGAAGATGATCCGCCAGCCCGGAACCCCCATGAACTTCGCCGCCAGCACGAACTCGCGCTCGCGCAACGACAACGTCATGCCGCGCACGATACGGGCGGTCAGCATCCACTGGAACGCAGCCAGCAGCAGCACGAAGATGAGCCAGGTGCGTCCGCGGAATGACGGTGAGAGAATCGCGATGATCAGAAACGCCGGCAGCACCATCAGCAGGTCGATCAGCGTCACGAGCACGGTGTTCACCTTGCCACCGAAGTAGCCGGCAAACGCGCCAACGGTGGCCGCCAGCGCCGTGGCGATCAGCGCGCCGACCAGTCCGATGACCAGCGACTTCTGCATCCCGCGCATGGTCAACGCGAACACGTCGAACCCGTTCTGCGTCGTCCCGAACCAGTGCGAGCCTCCGGGTGGCTCGAGGAAGGCGTTGAAGTCGAGGTCGGTGTACTGCCAGGGACCGAATAACGGGGTCAGGTAGGCCAGCGCGAACAACAACGCGACGACCACCAACCCGAGCATGGCCAGACGCTGGCGTATGAAGCGTCGGCCTACCAGACGCAGACGCGAGGTGGCCTCTTCCTGTGGCGCGTCGACGCTGCGGGTGGCCGGCGTGTCCGACATGGGGTGCGTCAGACGCGAACGCGGGGGTCGAGCGCCGCGTAGGCAATGTCGGAGAGAAAGCCCGCGAGCAGCACAAGGACGCCGACGAACAGCGTCACGCCGGCGACGGAGTTGACGTCGTTCTTGGTGACCGAGTCGACGAAGAACTCGCCCATCCCGTGCCAGCCGAACAGCTTCTCGGTGAACGTCGCGCCGACAAAGAGCAGCGCGAATTCATAGGCGAAGAACGTGGCCATCGGGATGAGCGCCGTGCGGAGCCCGTGCTTGATGAGCGCGCGTGTGCGGCTCAATCCCTTGGCCCTCGCCGTCCTGAGGAAGTCACTGCCCAGGACGTCGAGCATGGCGTTGCGCTGGTAGCGACCGTAGAACGCGGTGCCGACGACGATGAGCACGAGCGACGGCAGCGCCAGGTGCGCCAGGCGGTTGACGATGCCGACCCAGCTCCAGGGATCGAGCCCGGGCGTCATCTCTCCGGTGGTGTAGAGCAAGCGTGTGTCGCCGGTAAAGCCGAGGACGTTGTTGAGGCCGATGCCCGCGTTCTTGAACAGCACCGCAAGCACGACGACCGGAATCGACAGGATGACGAATGAGAAGACGGTGATCAGGCGATCGGCGGCGCGGTACTGCTTCACCGCCCCATAGGCGCCCGCCGCGACTCCCAGCAGCGTCCCCAGGATCGAGCCCACGAGGACGAGCCTGAGGCTCACCCACATCCGGCGACCGAGTTCTGTGTTGACAGACTGGTTGTCGACCGTCTGCCCGAGGTCGCCGCGTGACAGGTCGCCCACCCACCGGCGAAAGCGCGTCAGGACCGGCACCTTGTCGTTCATGTTCAGGGCATCGAGGGTGGCATCGACGACGGCCGCTGGGGGCGGAGGGTTGCGTCCTTCATAGCGCGCGCGGGGATTGAGCTGGGTAGCCGCGAGGATGTAGGCCGCGGCGGTCGAGATCACGACCAGGCAGAGCAGGTAGACCAGGCGCCGCAGCAGGAAGCCAGCCATGTGCGTGCGGTCATCTTATGACAGGCGGGAAAGAATAGGCCGGGCCCTCCGCCTTCGCTGAAGCTACGGCGGACAAGTTGGACCCGGCCTACGGTGTGTGCCGGACCTAAAGGCCCGGGCTACATGATCGTCTCTACTTGACGCTCTTGAAGAAGTCGAGGATGGGCTTGGAGACCGACGTGTCCGGCGTGTCGAACGCGAACACCTCGCCCATGTGGCTGTGGCGCTTCGCGTAGAGCATCGTCGGGCAGTGGCCCACACCGTCCTTGGCGTTGGGACCGTCAACGGCGCAGAGCGCGGTGTGAATGGCCTTGTCCGCAGCCGTCATATCGCCGGTCACGCCCGGATCGAGTTCCGCGCGCACGAGCATGACCTTGACGTTGGTCTTCTTGAATCCGGGCAGGTTATCGCGCTCGGCGACCTGCTCAGGCGTGAGCTGCGGGCCGCCGCGGCCACCGCCCCCGGCGCCCGGCGCGCCAGGCGCTCCGCCCGGTCCACCCGCGCGCGGCGCCGCAGGCGTAGCCCCGCTCGGCCCGGAGATGGTGCCCTCAGTGCCGTTCTGCGCTGCCGTCGTGCCGCAGGTTGAACCTGCCGGTCCGGGACCACCTGCCGCCGGCGCACCACCACGTCCACCACCGGGCGCCGCCGGAATGATTCCGGGGATCGGCCCACCGGACATATAGACCATCGCCTTGATGTTCACGCCGTTGGGCCACCGCTCCGGATGACCAACGTAGACGCCGGTCGGGCCAACGCCTGCCGAGTGCGCGGCCATGACGATGTTGTTGCCGTTGCCCTGATAGCGGCTGATGTTGGCCTTGACCCAGTCGACCGCCGCCGCAATATCACGGCCGCCATCGTCCCACGCCTGGCCCTGTCCGCCGTGACGCTGTACGGTCACCACGGTGTAGCCGTTCTTGGTGCCCCAGCGGCCGATGTTGTCGTAGAAGGCATTGCCTTCGCGCACCTGCTGCTCGATCTTGTTGCCACCGCCGCCCGGCACCCACATCATCACCGGGCGATTATTCCCACCCGCGTCGGCCACGAAGATGTCGAGCAGGTCCTTGTCGTGCGGGCCGAACTTGACGTCGCGGTTGATGGTCACGCCGGGATAGAGCTTGGCCTTCGACGGGTCGGGAGCCGCGGCACCGGGCGCCCACCACGTGTTGTAATCGCTGGCCGGCATGAGCGGCCGATAGAGCTTGGCCGTGCAGGCGGGGTCGACAATCTGCCCGATCTTGAGCAGTCCCTGATAGATATCTTCCGGCACCTGAGCCGAAGCCGGAGGCGCTGTCACAGAGCCCATCAGCGCGGCCAGGCTCACTGCCCCGAGCACTCGTTTCACGGTCATGTTTCTCTCCTCGCTCACGGCGGCGCATGTGCGCATCCCGCCTCGGTTTACTACGGCCGGCGCGTCACATCTATTTACCGATCGCAACGTATAATTCGGCCCGGTGATGCCGGCTTCGGCGGTCCTCGTCGTGCTTCTCGCCTGGTACACCCTCGGCGTCGGGCCAACGGTCTTCACCTCGGGCGACGATGTCGCGTACGCCACCACAGCCATTGACATCGCCACCCGCGCACCCCTCGTCCATCAACTCGAGAGCCCGGCATTCGGCACGCACTTCGTGGCGCTCACCCGAGTGCCGAACGGATATGCCCCCAAAACGCCTCTCGGCACCAGCCTGCTGCTCGTGCCTTTCTACCTCGTCGCGGGTATGCGCGGTCTCTTCATGCTCGGTCCACTCATGGGTGTGCTTGGCGTCGCCGCGCTGTTCGACCTGACACGCCAGCTCACGGGACGCAGGCGTCCGGCATGGATCGCCGCAGCGCTGCTGGCCAGCGTGCCGCCGCTGGTCGCCCATGCGGCCGTCATCGGCAGCGATGTCGCCTCGCTGACCATCATGACCGCCGCACTGGCGGTCTACGTCAGGCATGTGAAGACCCCACAGCCGCTGACGTTCGCGTTGTTTGCGCTGCTCGCCGGAGCTGCAGTGGTGGTCCGAGCTCCCAACGCCATCCTGTTCGCAGCTGCGATCGCGCACCAGGCGGTGACTCACCGTGCGCACCTGATCCGTCGGCTTCCGCTGCTGTTCGGCGGGTGCCTCATTGTTGCCCTGCTGGCAGCCATACAACTGACCTTCAACCTCGTCACCTTCGGTGCGCTGGCGGGCGGGTATCAGAAAGAGGTCAACGCCGAGGCCGGTCTGGCATTGGCCAACCTCCCGTCGCACCTGCCCGGGTACCTCCTGATGCTGTCTGCTATTCCACCCTTTGGCCTGATCGCCATGGCCGTGGTCGTGCGGAGAGAGCGATGGAGCGGAGGCGGTGTCTACGCGCTGCTGGCTGGCATAACCCTCGCCTTTGTCACCTTCTACTCGGCGTGGTGGGCATTTGATTTCGACTACACGCGAGGCTTTGTGGGCGGCGCGAGGTTCGTCCTGCCGGTGCTGCCGATACTGTGCCTCTTCGTCGCCGTGTGGATGGATTCAGCCAGTTCTCGCACGCTGCGCACAGCGCTGGTCGGTGGCTGTCTCACGGCGCAGGTTGCCGCCAGCCTGGTGCTCACCTACCAGTTGCGGCTCTACAAGGAGCGCATGGCCACACACCGCGACGCGATTATCTTTGCGACCGCGCCGGGCTCGCTGGTTGTGGGACCCGAGGAGTGGCACAAGCTGATGTTCGGAGTGGATGTAGAAGGTCGTCAGTATGCGACCTATGACTTTCTCAACGGCGATGCTGGTGAACGCGAGCTGTTCCGGCTGATCGACGAGAGGCTCAACAGCCGGCAGCCGGCATATCTCCTGGGGTCCGGAAGCCGCGAGACGCCGGAAGAGCGCGATGCGCTGGCAGCCGTGCGACGTCGCTACCAGCTTCGCACCGTGCTCGATGTGGACGCACCGTACCAACTGCTCATCAACGCTGTCGGGATGCGCTGATTCAATGGCCGAAACCGCGACCATCTACCACTTCTCGATCGACCTGTCGGACATGGACCGCGGGGTCTACGAGTCGCTCGCGCTGCGCGTGGCTCGCCACCCGTCGGAGACCATCGAGTACATGGTCATCCGCGTGCTCGCGTACTGTCTCGAGTACGAAGACGGCATCATGCTGACCGAAGGGGTGTCATCGGGCGACGAGCCGGCGATTCTCGTCAAGGACCTGACGGGCCGCACGACCGGCTGGATCGAGGTGGGACTCCCCGACGCCGCGCGCCTGCACCGCGGCAGCAAGGCGGCCGAGCGTGTGGTGGTCTATCCGCACCGCGATGTCAGGCAGTGGCTGGTGCAGCTCGCGGGGGCACGCATTCACAACCGGGCGGAAGTTCCCATCAGGGCATTCGACCTCACAGCGTTGGGCGCGTTCATCTCTCTCCTCGACCGTCGCAACTCTCTCTCCCTCTCCATCAGCGACGGCGAAGTCCAGGCCTCGATCGGCACCGAGACAATGACCTTGCCCATCGTCGAACATCGACTCGCGTAGGAGTGCTCGCCGGGTCCTGCGGACCCGGCCTACATCCTGTCTTCTGTCGTACGTAGGGCGGGTCCGAAGGACCCGCCGTTCTCCGCCGGATTCAAGCTCATCGCATCGATGACGATTGCGAAGGCGTGGGCAACTGGTTCACTCGACTGTTTGGCGCGCGTTCCTCGAAGACTCCGGCAGCGGCGGCATCCCCTGCGCCACCTCGCCCGATTCCCTTTCCTGCTCCGACAGCGACGGCAACGCCTGAGCCACCGGCGGCTCGGCGTTTCAACCCGCTCGAAGCGGAATTTCTTGAAGGGTTCCTGACCTCGGCTCCCGCTCGATCACTTGACGAGCTGGCGCTCGATGACCGCCTCTTCATCGCCGGCATCCGCAACCGCTGGCACAAGCGCCAACTGGACTTACCCGTGCTGCCGCAGGCGGCGATCGAACTGCGCGAGCTGCTGCGTCGAGGCGACGTGGCAATCCCGCGCTACGTCGAACTGCTCGAGCAGGACTCTGCCCTGACCGTTGAAGTGCTGAAGGCGGCCAACAGCGCGCAGCTCGGCGGCGCAACGACCGTGACCAACACCGCGGACGCGGTGGTGCGGATCGGACTTCAGCGCCTCGAGACCATCCTGCTGCTCGCGCAGGTGAAGTCGAAAGTGCTCAAGGGCGGTCCGCTCCAGACACTTGGCGAGATGCTGGTGACCATGGCGCTGCCGATGGCCGTTGCGGCGTCCAAGCTGGCGGCCAGCCGTCAGCAGGACACCAACCTGGCCTTCACACGGGCAACGCTGCTCCACGTCGAACATCTGGTGATTCTCGGCGCGCTGCCCGACGTCTCGCGCGAGCACAAACGGACGCTCGCCCCCAGCGTCGCAGCCGTACACCAGGCGTTTACCGCGTACGGTGCCGAAATCCGCCAGGCAGTCGCCAGGTCGTGGGGCCTCGAAGACCTGCTGATCGGCGGAGATGAAGCCGAATCGCTGACCGCTCACTTCGCTTCGCTCAGGAACCAGCTTGCAGCCGAGTGGCTCGAGAACGACCGCCGCGCCGCCTAGCGGTCCTTCAGGTCCGCCGAGCGTCGTTGTATATTGGCGCGATGAAATCGGTCACGATCACCCGCCCTGACGGCGCCACCTGCAACGCCTTCTACGCTGAACCGGCCAGCCCCGCTGGCGCCCCCGGCCTGGTCGTCATCCAGGAATGGTGGGGCGTCAACGACCAGATCAAGGGCGTGGCCGAGCGCTATGCGGCCGCCGGCTTCCGAGTGCTGGTGCCGGATCTCTATCGAGGCGCACAGGGACTCAACGCAAAGGAGGCCGAGCATCTGATGACCGGCCTGAACTTCGCGGACGCCGCCGGGCAGGACACTCGCGGCTGCGTGCTGCACCTCAAACAGGCCAGCACCAAGGTCGGCGTCACCGGATACTGCATGGGTGGCGCGGTGAGCCTTCTCGCCGCGGTCTTCGTTCCGGAGGTGGACGCCGTTGTCTCGTGGTACGGCTTTCCACCGCTCGAGTATGTCGATGCCACGAAGATCACGGCGCCGATCATGGGTCACTTCGCCACAGACGATGCGTTTTTCCCGATTGCGATGGTGGATGTGCTCGAGAACAAGCTGAAAGAAGCCCACGTCGCGCACGTCATCCATCGATACAACGCGACCCACGCCTTCGCGAACGAAGCCCCCACCGATCCGTCCCTTCCCATCAAATACGACCCCACGGCGGCATCCACCGCCTGGGACCGAAGCATCGAATTTCTGCGTCGAAACCTTTCATGATGATTCACAGCCTCTGGCCGGGCGTCTCGGTGGCCCTGGCCTGCCTCGCCTGCGTGGCGATGCCCTCATCCCTCTTTGCCCAGGCCGGGGAGCCCGCGGCTCCCGAGCGGCGCAGCGTGGAAGCGGCGCGCCTCGACACCGGCGAACGCATCGAACTCGACGGCAACCTCGACGAACCCGTGTGGACGCGAGCGCTGCCGGCGAAAGACTTCATCCAGGTTGACCCCCAGAACGGCATGCCGGCCACCGAGCCGACCGAGGTGCGGATCGCGTTCGACAAGGACGCGTTCTATATCGGCGTCACCGCCTACGATTCCGAGCCTACCAAGTGGCTCGGCTACCAGCGGCGCCGCGACGAGTTCCTGGCCTCCGACGATCGCTTCATGTGGACGATCGATACCTTCCTGGACGCGCGCAGCGGCTACTTCTTCGAGATGAACCCGTCAGGGCTGATGGCCGATGCGCTGCTCGGCGTCAACGGGCAGAACCGGCAATGGGACGGTATCTGGAACGCCCGGGCGCGGCACACCGACTTCGGCTGGGTGCTCGAAATCGAAATCCCCTTCCGGACGGTCAACTTCAACCCGGCCAGCGACACCTGGGGCATCAACTTCCAGCGCACAGTCCGGCGCAAGAACGAGGACAGCATCTGGATGGGGTGGGCGCGCAATCAGGGCCTGCAGCGCATGACCAACGCCGGCCGTGTCACCGGGATCAGGGACGTCTCCCAGGGCCACGGTCTCGACATCAAGCCGTATGGCCTCTTCACCGCCGAGGCCGCTCCGGGCCGCGGACAGCGTGAGTTCAAGGGCGATCCGCAGGCGGGTATCGACCTCTTCTACAACCCGACCCCACTCCTGCGTGCGAACCTGACGGTCAACACAGACTTCGCCCAGACGGAGGTCGATCAGCGACAGGTGAACCTCACGCGTTTCAACCTGTTCTTCCCTGAGAAGCGCGACTTCTTCCTCGATGGGGCCACCAACTTCGACTTCGCCAGCCCGACTTCCGGCGACCTGATCGTCAATCCGTTCTTCAGCCGTCGCATCGGCCTCGGGGCCGATTCGATCACTGGCGCGGTGCGACCGCAGCCGATCGACTTCGGCACCAAGCTGACGGGCCAGATCGGCGGCGAGGACATTGGCCTCCTGCACGTGCAGACCGACTCAGACGAGCGTCTGGTCGGCGAAGACTTCACCGCTGCACGCCTGAAGCACCGGATGCTCCGTCAGTCCTATATCGGCGCCATCTACACGCGTCGCGACGCGCGTGACGACCTCGACGATGCGCGACACACCGCCGGACTGGACATGCGACTGGCCACCAACCGGTTCCGCGGGTCGCAGAATCTGACGCTGTCCGGGTGGGCCATCCATGGCGCGGCCTCTGGCGCCAACTCCGGCGCGTGGGCGTTTGGCAGCACGCTCGACTATCCGAACGACCGCTGGAGCGCCCGCCTCGACACCCGCCAGGTGGGCGAACACTTCGACCCGGCGACCGGCTTCGTCACGCGCCGCAACTATCGGCGCTACACACCGTCGGTCACCTTCGGACCACGTCCGCGCAACAGCAGGGTCATTCGCCAGTACACCTTCTTCGCTGAAGGAGATGTGCAGACCGACCTCGAGAACAACCCGCTCGTTCGCAACCTCAACGTCCAGGTGCTCGGCGTGACGATGCAGTCGCAGGACTCGTTCAACGTCCAGGTGTCAACGCGGAACGAACATCTCGAGCAGCCGTTCCAGATCCGCCGCGGGATCACGCTGCCGGTAGGCTCGGACTACACCTACTCACGCGTCCGCGGCACGTGGCAGACGGCCAATCGGCGAACCATCGCTGTCGGCGGTCGCGTAGAGACCGGACAGTTCTATTCGGGTACCCGTACAGAGACGGTGGCGAACCTCACCCTCCGTCTGCGCCCCGGTTACATCGTCTATCTGACCGGCGAGTTGAATCGTATCGACCTGGCAGAGGGAGAGTTCACCACTCGTCTCTTCCGCGTCGTCGCCGAGACGCAGTTCACGCCGTTCATGGCGCTCGTCAACAACATCCAGTACGACACCCAGAGCGCCGTGGCCGGCTGGCAGTCGCGATTCCGGTGGATTGTGCGCCCAGGCAACGACATCTACGTGGTCTACACGCACAACTGGCTCGACGTACCTGGGGTAGAGGGCCTTGTGTCGCAGGACAAGCGAATCGCGACCAAGCTGCTCTACACCTATCGGTTTTAGGCCTGAAATCGAGGGTCTGGCTGGCGAATTTCATCCACGGGGGGCGGGGGAAGTCAAGGATTGGCGGAGATCTTAGTCACTTGGGCTAAGATTTGCCTGGATCGGACTCAGAAGGGGCCAGAACAGCTATGCTTTTCTCAGCGTTCAGGCACCACCCTCATACCAGTGTTGCCTTCTCGCCAGTCGGTCGCAGCCGGCGGTCGCCCCCGCCGGCTGTTGACCCCTTCACTGGTTGCTAGTTCCTGGTTACCAGTTCCTGGCAAACCTTCTCCAACAACCAACAACCAACAACTAGGAACTAGGAACTAGGAACTAGGAACTAGGAACCGTCCTAGTGCACCGTTCCCGTCTCTGCACGTTCCGCGCTGACAACCCGATCGATCATGGCGGTGAGACGGCTCTCCGCGATGCTGAATGGTCCACCGACGACGGCGCCGAGCGTGAGCTCGAGCGCAATCAGCACGCCACCTTCGAAGGGACTGACAATCCAGCTGAAGCCACGCAGGGCAATTGGCCTATCGGGTTCGATCGCGGGGTTCCTGGCGCGTTCGAGCGCGCGCAGCATGGCGACGAGCACCTGGGCCACGTCGCTGTCGGTCCAGCTACCGGGCTCCGTCGCTACGGACTCGATGTGTTCGGTGCTCGCGTGATTGTCGCCACGCAGCCAGATCTCAACCGGAAACGCCATCTCAGAATCCTACCTCGAGGCGATGACACGCATCGTACGTAGGGCGGGTCGGAACGACCCGCCGCGGCATCAGGTTCTTGGCGTGGCGGCGGCCGGCATCTCTTCTGAACGTCCGCGACGCAACCGCGCGTACGAGGCGGTGAACTCGACGCCGAACATCAGGATGACGGCCGAGACGTAGACCCACAGGAGGAACACCACCACCGCGGCGATAGACCCGTGCACGAGCGCGAGGCTCTGGTTTCGTCCCATGTACCAGGAGAAGCCCGAGAACGCCCCACGCCAGAGCAGACCGGTGACGATGGCGCCCACCCAGACGTCCCTGAGGCGCGTCTTGGCGTTCGGGATGAAGTAGTAGACGAGCCCGACAGCGAAAATGAGCAGGATCGTCGTCACGTAGCGGGCCATCCAGGTCTGCAGGACCGCGATCCATCCGTAGCGCAGCAGTACCTGGCCGAACCACGAAGCTCCGGCCACCTCCGCGGCGCTGGCCAGCAGGAGTGCGAGCGTGACCGCGGCTCCTGCAGCTGCCAGCATCAGAAACGACACCAGGCGATGCTTCAGGAAGCTGCGCTGTTTCTCCACGCCCCACGCGGAGTTGACCGCACTCGTCACCGCGCCGAACACGCCAAGCGACGCCCACGCCAGTGACAGAGCGCCGGCGAGCCCCAGCTGGAACTTCGCACCCTGCAGCGAGTCGAGCTGCTCGGCGACAAAATCGAGGCGCGTCGGGAAGTACCTGAAGACAAACGTCAGCACCTCGACCCGTTCCTGATCGTTGGCCGTGAGAGCACCGACCACCGAAATGAGCAGCAGGAGGAACGGGAAGAGCGACAGCAGCGCGTAGTAGGAAATCGATGCGGCGTAGGTGAGGTCGTCGCTGAACAGGAGGTCGACGAGCCCGCGCCACGCCGAGACGGCAGAGTAGTGCAGCTCAGCCGCCAGGCGACGCCTGAAGCGCGCCAGCGTCACGCAGAAGGCTTGCCCGACGAGGAGCGGTGCTGCGCCCGCTCGTCCTTGATTTCGTATTTCTTCATCTTGCTGTAGAGCGTCGGCCGGTAGAGGCCGAGGATCTGCGCGGTTTCCTGCTTGTTCCACTTGGTGCGCTGCAGCGTCTGGAGAATTGCCATCCGCTCGATCTCAGCCAGCGTCCGATTGGGAGGGATCGAAAATTCCTGTGGCGTCGCGTCGGATTCAGGCAGGCTGTCCGGCAGACAGTCGGGCACGATCTGATCGCCCTTGCACACGAGCACGGCGCGCTCAATGGTGTTCTCGAGCTCGCGGACATTGCCCGGCCAGCGATTCCTCAGCAGGATGTCAAAGGTGGCTGGCGAGATGCTCTTCACCGGACGGTTGTACCGCTCGCTGAAGACGGCGAGGAAGTGGTTGGCGAGCAGCGGGAGGTCCTCCAGACGCTCACGCAACGGCGGCACCCGGAGGGCGATGGTGTTGATGCGGAAGTACAGGTCCTCCCTCAGGCGACCATCGCGCAGTGCCGTCTCGATATCCACATTGGTCGAGCAGATGAGCCTGAAGTCGACGCGGACGACGCGATCGCTGCCGACAGGACGATACTCGCGCTCCTGCAGGACTCGCAGGAGCTTGGTCTGCAGGTAAGCCGGCATGTCCCCGATTTCGTCGAGCAGGAGCGATCCGCCCTCGGCCAGCTCGAGCAGGCCCTCTCTGTCGGTGACCGCGCCGGTGAACGCGCCGCGCCGATAGCCGAACAACTCGCTCTCGATCAGGTCCTTGGGAATGGCCGCGCAGTTGATCTTGATGAACGGTCCAGCTGCCCGCATCGACTGCACGTGAATCGCGTTGGCGATCACTTCCTTCCCGGTGCCGTTTTCGCCCTCGATGAGGATGTTCGCTTCGCTGCGCGCCACGCACGCAATGAGGTCGAACAGATCCTGCATGCGCTTGCTCTGACCCATGATCGCGGGTGGGCTATCGAGCGTCGGCGCCTGGGAATCGCGCGAGGGAGAGGTCGCGTGATGAGTGGACATGGGCTCTTCCGCAGCGTGCGAAGAAGATGCCGTACTGTACCATACGGTTACAGTGACGAGCTGGATCGCGTCGGCAAACGTTCCGGACACCGACTTCCCGCTGCACAACCTTCCTTTCGGAATTTTTCGCGTCCGCGGGTCCAATGCGCCGTGGCGGCCAGGGGTCGCCATCGGCGACTCTGTCCTGGACCTCGGGCGGTGCGCAGAGTCCGATCTCCTGAACGATCTCGCACCTGGGCTGCGGCGCGTGCTCACCCAGCCCACGCTGAACGCACTCTTTGAGACCGGCGCGGACGGGGTTCGGCTGGTTCGCACCGCCGTGCAGCGGTTGCTCGACGCGGAAGCCAGCCGTTCGCGCCAGGCCTCGGCCTCCGCCCTCATTTTTGACGCTGACGCGTGCGAGCACGCGCTGCCGGTCACGGTGAGCAACTTCTCGGACTTCTTCGCCTCGGTGCATCACGCGCGCAACATCTCGAAGCTGCGGGACATCAACGCACCGCTGCCACCGGGCTACCCCTACGCCCCGCTTGCGTATCATGGCCGCGCATCCTCACTTCAGGTCAGCGGCACACCCGTTCCGCGACCCTGGGGACCACGCCGCTCGTCCACGGGTCCGCTGTATGCCCCCACCGACAGGCTCGACTACGAGGTCGAGCTCGGGCTCATCATCGGTGCACCGTCGGCGCTCGGCACGCCGGTCCCGATTCGCGGGGCCCGTCAACACATCGCCGCCGTCTGCCTCCTCAACGACTGGTCCGCGCGCGATGTCCAGTCGTTCGAGTCGCAGCCACTCGGGCCGTTTCTCTCGAAGAGCTTTGCCACCTCGATCTCGCCATGGCTGGTGACCACAGACGCGCTTGAGCCCTTCAGCGCACCGGCCGCAGTGCGCAGTGACATCGCCGTGCCCGCCCTGCCCCATCTCGTCGATGCCGACGACCAGGTGCGAGGTGCATGGAGAATCACGGTCGAGTGCTGGCTCACGACCCGCACCATGCGCGAGTCCGGGATCGGACCTTTTCAACTCTCTCGCTCAGACGCGGAATCACTCTTCTGGACACCGGCCCAGCTCGTGACCCACCACACCTCGAACGGCTGTAATCTGCAGACGGGGGACGTAATCGGCACGGGCACACTCTCTGGCCCCGCCAGAGATTCACTCGGTTGCCTGCTCGAGATCACACGCGGAGGGCGTGAACCGCTGACGCTGCCAACCGGGGAGCCACGCACCTATCTCAAGGACGAAGACGAGATCACCCTGCGCGGTTACTGTTCCGCGCCGGGCGTCGCAAGAATCGGCTTCGGCGAGTGTCGGGGACGCGTGGTCCCCGCGCGACGCGACCTATAATCGCCTCATGGAGCGGCTGGCGACGCAGGTCCACGTCGATTCCGAGGAATACCGGAACAATCACCGCCGCATGACGGCCCTCGTCGCCGAACTGCGCGAGCGTACGGCGCAGGCCAGCCAGGGCGGCGGACCACGCTATCTTCAGCGTCACCGCGAGCAGGGCAAGCTCCCCGTCCGGGAACGCATCGATCTCCTCCTCGATCCCGGTTCCCCTTTCCTCGAGTGCTCTCCACTCGCCGGCCTCGGTCTCTACGACGATGACACGCCTGCGGGCGGCATCGTCACCGGCATCGGCCGCGTCTCGGGCCGCGAGGTGATGGTGGTAGCCAACGACGCCACGGTCAAAGGCGGCACCTATTACCCCATCACGGTGAAGAAGCACCTGCGCGCCCAGCAGATTGCCCTCGAGAACCTGCTGCCGTGCCTGTATCTGGTCGACTCTGGCGGCGCCTTCCTGCCCATGCAGGACAACGTGTTTCCCGATCGCGAGCATTTCGGGCGCATCTTCTTCAACCAGGCGCGCATGTCCGCCGCCGGCATTCCGCAGATTGCGCTGGTCATGGGATCCTGCACCGCTGGAGGCGCGTACGTGCCGGCGATGTCAGACGAAACCATCATCGTCAAGGGCACCGGCACCATCTTTCTCGGCGGCCCACCGCTCGTGAAGGCGGCCACCGGCGAAGACGTCTCTGCCGAGGACCTGGGCGGTGCCGACGTCCACACCCGGCTCTCGGGTGTCGCCGACTACATGGCAGACGATGACGCGCACGCGTTGTCGCTGGCGCGAACCATCGTCTCCACGCTCAACAGGCATAAGAGCCCACCAGCCGACGTCACCACGCCGGAAGCACCCCACTACGACCCCGCAGAGTTGTACGGCATCGTCAACGTCGACGTACGGCGGCCTTATGACGTGCGCGAGGTCATCGCCCGCATCGTCGACGGATCGCGGTTCGATGAGTTCAAGAAGCGATACGCCCCGACCGTCGTCACCGGGTTTGCGCGCCTGCACGGGTACCTGGTCGGCATCATCGCCAGCAACGGTGTGCTGTTCTCGGAATCCGCGCTCAAGGCTACCCACTTCATCGAACTCTGCAGTCAGCGCGGCGTACCGCTCGTCTTCCTGCAGAACATCACCGGCTTCATGGTCGGGCGCCAGTACGAGCGCGGCGGCATCGCGAAGGATGGCGCAAAGATGGTGCACGCGGTTGCCAACGCAGCGGTCCCGAAGATGACGGTCGTGATTGGTGGATCGTTTGGTGCCGGTAACTACGGGATGTGCGGGCGTGCCTATGACCCACGCTTTCTGTGGATGTGGCCCAACTCACGCATCTCGGTGATGGGCGGCGAACAGGCCGCTGGCGTCCTGACGACGGTCAAGCGCGACCAACTCACGCGCGAGGGGAAGACGTTCGGACCAGACGAGGAGGCTGCAATTCGAGACCCCCTCCTCGCGAAGTACGACCGCGAGGGGTCGCCGTACTATTCCACCGCACGACTATGGGATGACGGCATCCTGGACCCGGCGAGCACGCGGGACGCCCTCGCACTGGGTCTGTCGGCATGCTTCAACGCGCCCATCACGCCGACCCGCTTCGGCGTCTTCCGCATGTGAGTACGTAGGGCGGGTCCAAAGGACCCGCCGAGAGACAACGATGACGTATCAAACACTGCACATCACGCGCGACGGCGCCGTCGTCCACCTCACGCTCAATCGTCCGACCGTGCGGAACGCGTTCAACGAGGTGCTCGTCGCGGAACTCACGGCGTGGGCCACCGAAGCCGCGTCAGCGTCCGACGTCCGCTGCGTCGTGCTGGCGGGCGCCGGTACTGTCTTCTGTGCCGGCGCCGACCTGGCGTGGATGGCACGGGTCTCTGCGTTCTCTCACCAGGACAACCTGAAGGATGCGCAGGCGGCTGCCGAGATGTTCGCCGCGCTCGACCGTCTGCCCATGGCGCTGATCGGGCGGGTGCACGGCGCGGCGTTCGGCGGCGGTGCGGGCCTCGCCTCGATCTGCGACATCGTCGTGGCCGAGAGCGACACCGTGTTCGGCTTCACGGAAACCAAGCTCGGGCTGATCGCCGCTGTGATCTCGCCGTATGTCACCCTCAAAATTGGTCAGTCTGCGGCTCGCCACCTCTTTGTCACCGGCGCCAGGTTCAGCGCCACCCACGCGAGAGAAATCGGCCTGGTGCACGCCGTCGTGCCGGACGCCGAGGTTGATGAGCGCGTCGCGCAGTACGTGAAGGAAATCCTGACCGCCGGACCGGGGGCAATCGCCGACGTCAAGGCGCTGCTGCGCCAGATTGCGAACCAGCCGCCGGCTGCCATGAGCGCCTTCACCGCCGCCGCATTGGCCACGCGGCGTGAGACACCGGAGTGCCAGGAAGGGCTGAGCGCGTTCCTCGAGAAGCGAAAGCCGTCGTGGCATCAGTCGCGCTGACCGCATCCGCTGTATGTTCACTCGCGTTCTAGTCGCCAACCGCGGAGAGATTGCCGTTCGCGTGATCCGCGCGTGCCGGGAACGCGGGCTCGCGACGGTCGCGGTGTACTCCGACGCCGACGCCAAGGCGCAGCACACCCTTGCCGCGGATGACGCCGTGCGCATTGGCCCGGCTCAGGCGGCTGAAAGCTATCTGTCGATCCCGGCGATCATTGCGGCGGCGAAGGCGACCCGGGCGGACGCAATCCATCCCGGCTACGGCTTCCTGTCTGAGCACCCGGACTTTCCGCGCGCCTGCGTTGAGCATGGCATCGTCTTCATCGGTCCGGGCGCCGACGCCATGGAAGCGATGGGGTCGAAGATCGGTGCGCGCACCCTGGCAACCAGGGCCGGAGTTCCTGTCGTGCCCGGCATGACTCCGTCCGACCAGTCCGATGACAGCATTGCGGCGACCGCCAGAGAGGTCGGCCTTCCTGTGCTCCTCAAGCCGTCCGAGGGCGGTGGCGGCATCGGCATGAAGGCTGTCCGCCACGACAGTGACCTGGTCGAGGCGATCGCGCAGGCCCGCCGGGAGGCGGTGGGCGCGTTCGGCGACGGCACCCTCTACGTCGAGCGTCTCGTCGAACACGCGCGGCACATCGAGGTGCAGGTGCTCGCCGACGCACATGGCCACCTGGTCTATGTGTTCGAGCGAGAGTGCTCCGTTCAACGCCGGCATCAGAAGGTGCTTGAAGAGAGCCCGTCGCCGGTGGTCTCTCCCGGACTGCGTCGACATATGGGTGAGGCGGCAGTGGCGTTGGCCAGAACCGCCGGGTACCTGAACGCCGGCACCGTCGAGTTCCTGGTTGAGGGAGAGGGCGACGCTGCCCGGTTTTACTTCCTCGAAATGAACACCCGGCTGCAGGTGGAGCATCCCGTGACGGAGCAGGTGACGGGCATCGACCTGGTGCACGCACAGCTGTCTATCGCTGCCGGTGAGCCACTGCCCTGGTCTCAGGATGCTCTCAGCCAGCGCGGCCACGCCATCGAGGCACGCGTCTATGCCGAGGATCCGGAGTCAGGGTACCTGCCGCAGGCCGGACGGCTGCTGTTGTACCGCGAACCCGTCATGCCCGGTGTCCGCATCGACAGCGGCGTCGCCGAGGGTGACGAGGTGAGCGTGCACTACGACCCGATGCTCGCCAAGGTGATCGCCAGCGCCAGTTCACGTGACATGGCGCGCAGGCGGCTGGTGGAGGCTCTGGCCTGCTTCCCCATTCTCGGCATCAGGACGAATGTCCCCTTCCTCATCAGCCTGTTGAATCACCCTCGCTTCGTGTCCGCCGACGTCGACACGCGTTGGCTCGACAGCGACGGCGAAGCGCTCCGCGCCGCAGAAGCACGTGAGCCCGACGACCTGGTCCGCTCGATTGCGGCCGCCTCGCGCACGACGGCCGGCCACCGGGCGGGCAGCGGTGCTGTCGCCGACCCCTGGGACACACTGAGGGGGGTTCGTGTCTGACCACCCAACGTCGCCCGCCATCGAACCGCTTGGCGCCGGACGCTACAGGGTGAGCCTGCCCCACCAGTCGCGTGTGGCGTACGCGGTCACGCATGGACGCGACACCTGGGTGTGGCTCGACGGTCGCGCGTACCACCTCTCTGACGATGGTGAGGCGAGGGGGATACAAGCGAAGGCGGACGAGTTCGCCCTGTCCGCGCCGATGCCCGCGACCGTGCGGGCGATCCCGGTCACCGTTGGCCAGCGCGTCTCGCCCGGCGACGTGCTGATCGTCCTGGAAGCCATGAAGATGGAGCTGGCCATCAAGGCCTCGATCGGCGGCGTGGTACGGGCGCTCCACTGCGCACCAGGCGAGCTGGTGCAGGCGGGGGTCCCGCTCGTGGAGCTTGAGTAGGGTGACTGGCCCGACACACTGGCCCGCCGCCGTGCGCATCGTCGAGGTCGGGCCGCGGGACGGCCTGCAGAACGAAGGCGTCATCGTGCCGACGGCGCAGAAGATCGCGTTCGTAAACCGCCTCTCAGACGCCGGACACACGGCCATCGAAGTCTCGGCCTTCGTCAGCCCGAAGTGGGTCCCGCAGATGGCGGATGCCGACGAAGTCTTTGCCGGCCTCGTGCGGCGGCAAGGCACCCGGTACTCCGCGCTTGTCCCCAACCTGACGGGCCTGATCCGCGCACGTGACGCACGGGTGGACGAGGTGGCGATCTTCGCAGCAGCGTCGGAAACATTCAGCCAGCGCAACATCAACCAGTCGATCGCCAGCTCACTCGAGAACTACCGGGGGGTGTGCGCGGAGAGCGCGCGGACGGGCCTGCGCGTCCGCGGCTACCTGTCCACCTGCTTTGGGTGTCCCTTCGAGGGCGTCGTCTCACCGGATCGCGTCGCCGAGCTCACCGAGTCGCTGCTCGAGCTCGGTGTGTATGAGGTCGCGTTGAGCGACACGATCGGCGTGGCGCACCCGCGCCAGGTGCTCGACGTGATCGAGCGCGTGACCAGGCGGGTAGGTATCGAACGGCTGGCGCTGCACCTGCACGATACACGCGGCACGGCGCTCGTCAACGTCTACGCAGGCCTCGAGGCTGGCGTGACGACCTTCGACGCGTCGGCGGGTGGTCTGGGCGGCTGTCCCTACGCCCCCGGGGCAACCGGAAATCTCGCCACAGAAGACTTGATCTACCTGCTCGATGGCCTGGGCATCGCGTCCGGTGTTCAGCTCGACCGCCTGATCGAAGCGTCGCAGGGCGTAGAGCCGCATGTCGGGCATGCCTTGCCCTCCCGGGTCTACCGCGCCGCGCAGGCTCGCCGCGCGTTATCCTAGTCTGGCGTCATGGCCGTCACCACTACCTCACCGCCCGAGCCCGAGCTCGCCGATCTCGACGGCGTCATCGACGACCTGAAGAAGTCCTGGACCTCGACCCTGACGGTACGCCGCACCTCCACCGATGATGTCGGCTACCGGGAGATCATCGTCTCGCTCGACGGTGAGTCCCTTGCCACCCTGCGGCATGGGGACGAGGTGACGCGTGACGTACCGCCGGGCAAGCATCAGCTGTTTGTGCACAATACGCTTTTCAAGAAGACGATCGACTTCTCGGTGGACGTCGGGGAACACGCCGTCTTCAAGACCGTGAATCGAGCCGGCTTCCTCACCTACTCGGTGCTGGCGTTCTTTCTCGGCGGCGGGCCGATCTACCTGTCGGTCGAACGGGAAGGCAGCGGCGCGCATGGACGCTGAGGCCGAGCGCCTGCTGGTGGAATTTGTGGAGAAGGTCGGGCTTCTACGCCGCGACATGCAGCATCGGCAGGAACTGGACCGCTACGAGGCGCGCGTCAACCGCATCGAACAGAAGCTGGTCGCGCTCGTGAACGCCCTGTCAGCGTCCAACCCGTCGCTCGCCAAGGCGCTCGAGACCGCCTGGAAACTGCCCGCGCGCAGCCTGGCGTTCAGGAATGTCGAGCATCAGAAGGAAGGTAGCTAGTTGCTAGTTGCCAGTTGCTAGCCGCAACCAGTAACCAGCAACCAGCCACTAGTAACCAGATTAGTTCCCGCGGCCACCGCGGCCCGCGCCACCCTGGCGCTGCTGCTGCGCTTCGGTGGACGGCGGCACGATGCCCTTGAGGCGCTGATACACGGTCCCGATCCCGTACATCTCGTTGTCGTGCTCGACGATCTGATTGAGCACCACCAGCTTGGCGCGCGGCGCGCCGCGTCCACCCATCAGCAACTCGACGGCTGTCTGGTCGGTCAGCGACGAGAACGCATCGTCACAGAACGCAAATGAATCGGCGAGCGCCTTCACGACCGCCGCCTTGGTCGTGGCGGTCATCTCGAGGTTGTTGCCCTGATTCGGGTTGGGGACGCCCTTCACCTGCGCGCAGGTGTTGTAGTGAAAGTTGGCGACGTGGCCCCACAGCTGGCCGTAGTTGCGGATTTCTTCGTTCGGCTTGAAGCCATAGTCGGCATCCGGCATCTTGTCGGCCGACTGAACCACCATCGTCTTGACCCGGTTGTAGGCGGCCTGCAGTCCTGCCGCGATCCCGATGGGCTGGCCAGCAGGCCCGGGACCTTGTGCGAATGCCGCCGGGGCGATCAGGAACACACCGAGGGCCAGACACAAAACACGATTCTTCATGCAGCTCATCTCCATCGTAAGAAGTTCAAATTAGTTCGACCGCGACTGCCTCAGCCCTTCGGGCCGTCCACCTGCAGCGCGAGGTATTGTTCGTAGCCCATTTCCTTGATCTGGTGCAGCTGCGTTTCGACCCAGTCGATGTGACGTTCTTCATCGGCGAGGAGCTCCGAGAAGATAGCCCGTGACTGGTCGTCGCCCTGCTCACGCGAGATCTGAATGGCCTTGTTGTACATGACCACGGCCTTTTCCTCGAGCTTCTGGTCGGCTTCGAGCTGGGCTTTCACGTTGGAACCGATGTTCAGGTCCAAGTATTCCATTTTAGGGGTTGCCTCGAGGAACAGCAGCCGCTCGATCAGTTTCTCGGCATGGCGCATCTCGTCGATAGACTGCTTCTTCAGGAAGTCACCCAGCCGGCGATAGCCCCAGCTGTGGAGCATCTCCGCGTGCAGGAAATACTGGTTGATGGCGGTGAGTTCTTCCCGCAACGCGAGATTGAGCTGAGCGATGACCTGATCGTTACCACGCATGCCGACTGCCTCCTCGCGGCCAGAACCCGGGGGCCGCGCCCGCTGTTCATGCTATGTCAAAGCGCGGACAAAATGTGGACAGCCGAGGTACGGCGGCGGGAAATATCCCTGAGAATCATGGGGATCCCCTGCCTCCCGATATGGAACGGTTTGTGCGAGAGTAACCGGCATGACTCGACTACTCAGCGCCACCGCACCGTCAGTCCGCACCTTCTCAACCATCGCCATCGCCTGTCTGGTGCTCACGGGACCCGCGTTCGCGCAGGATCCGGCCCAGGTGCAGCGATGGTTTGAATCCGGACGCTTCCAGCAGGTCGCCGCCGCAGCCTCGCCTGAAGCGCCCCCGGAGGTTCGGTACCTTGCCGGTCAGAGCCTGCTCAAGCAGAACGCACCCGCACAGGCAGCTGAAGTGTTCGCCGGCCTCGCCACCCTGCCCGAGTCGAACCCATGGCGCTTCATCGGACGGGCGGCCGAACTGCTCGTCCAGAATCAATTTGATGATGCGCTGGCCAACGCCCGGCAGGCTGTGGCGTTGAACGGCGACCTGACCGAGGCGCACTACGAGCTGGGCCTCGTTCATTTCTGGCGTTCCGAGTGGGCCGAGGCCGCGCAGGCATTCACCCGCGCCGCCGCCTTGAATCCCCGCTTCGCGTACGCGCACTACTACGGCGGGCTCGCGCAGTCCAAGGCGGGACGCCCGGACCTGATGGCGACCGAATTCGAAGCCTTCCTGCGCACCGCGCCGGAAGCTCCGGAACGCGCCGAGGTCACTCAGGTGATGCGATCGATTCGAGGACGCTAGGCTCGGTCCAGCAGGTTCTAGCTGTGAATGCTACACACGTTGTTCATTCGGGAGTCTCTGGAAACAATGGGGGTTACCACACCAACCCGTTGTTACTGGAGGGCCTCCCGAATGAG
>JBEBGV010000185.1:0-3242 GCA_040081265.1 Vicinamibacterales bacterium | reverse complement strand
GTATCGACTCAGAATCCTTGAGGTCAGAGTCGGACGCCACCCGGAGTTCGTCGCAGAGTTCCCTGCTGGCGCGCAGGTCCAGCTCGAGGACGGCACAACTGGCAAGGTAGTGCCGCGAGGTCACGTCGAGGGTCTACTGCCTTGGCGCGAGATCATCAAAGCGCGCGTCAGGGGTTGTACCGGTACCGTTGTAAAGGGGGAGCTCTACTTCCCAGCAGGACGGAAGGCAGCGGCGCTGAAGGAGCTGTCCGTTGGCGACTATGTCGAGATCGATGCCTTCGGGATCACTTCAAAGATCGAGAGCGCTCTGTGTGAAGCCTCTCTTTTTCAACTTGCCACGAGCTTGGGCTTCGCAGCTACCAGAATGCCTGAGAATGTCGCCAAGCATGTCGGTACCCAAAACTACTTCGACTTTCGCTTGGAGCGCGCCGGGGCTGTCTACAGAGTGGAACTGAAGTCACTCTGGGGCACGGATACAACCAAAGCCCGACTCATCCACACCGTTTCGCGCGAGGGAGGCGGAAAGAACAGTTCACGTACCGACCGCCAAGTGTGGTCCACCAGCTCCTGCAGATTTATCGACCAAGACATCTTCGCGGTGTCGTTGTGGCTGCGAACCGGTCGCGTCACTGACTTCGCATTCGCTGTCTCAGCCCCTGACGCTCAACACCAAGAGTGGGGGCTCCCTCGCGTGCCAAGACATCCGGGTCATGTGACTCAGAATCCGCCGATCTCAGACCCGCCAGCAGGACGGTGGACAACCGACCTAAACGAGGTCTGTCAACGAGTCGACCGCCTGCGAGTCTGACCGCCCGAATCCGCGGACCTAGGTCTTAGGTCCGCGACCTCGAGCGCGGCTTGGCCGAGTTCTTCCGGCCTCCGCGAACTCGGATCCTTGGCGGCGCTTCTCGCAGGACCATGGGATTACTCTTCTGCGTTGACACTTCTATCTCGACATCGGCGATTGCTGATTGGATCTGGAGGCCCGCTGTCTCTAGCATCTGAAGCGCCGATTGAACCTTCTCTACAACAGTCGCAGTCGTTGAAGATGACGGACTGACAAACGGCAGATCCAACACATCGTTGTCCGTAGCCGTCGGGTACATCGACGCCGTGGCTCGCCGCGCAAGCAGCGTCCTAAACGCTGAGGTCTTACAGTAAGCGAAAAGCAATTCCGGCGGAATCCCTTCAGGTCGGAGTACGCAGAAACCGCTTGATGCTACTAGCGGAACAGTTGATTCCTTCGTGACCAACGACACAACGTTGCGGTCGGGCCGCACTGTACTTACCAGGACATCACCCTTGCGCAACAAGTAGGTCGCGCGGCTAGGGGCTTCTGATGCCGCCATTCGAACGGGCACGGCGAGGCCAGACTTGCCGTCGACTGAAGAGATGTCGATGTAGTCAATCTCGTCCATGGTCGATAGGCGAGCTCGCTCAACTGAGCGCGACACTCGCCCACGGACACTACCTTCACTACGGCGCGAAAGGCTCACGAACAGGTTTCTGACTTCGCGTCCGTAGTACTCGGAGTCCAGCCGGTCATGGCCTTGAACCTCCTCTGAGTTGACGATCTCGACCGCGTAGGCGTCACCCCCTTCGTCCCCGGAGCTACCCTGTGCCCAGGAGAAACCTTCGCAAGCAAGAGACCGGCGCAGGGCCAAGGCTATCGAGTCGTAGTCCCCTGCTCCTCGGCGCCTACCGCTCCGATCCTTGCCGGGATCCAAGCTGGTCGCGAACGCAATCTTATAGGGCGAGTTCGGCGACCTGCTGCCATGCCGCTGCAGGAAGACAACGGAAGTCTTCACGCCGGTATAGGGTAGGAACGCGTACGGATGCAGCCCCACCACTGCCAGTACTCGACACTTCGAAAAGATCCACTGCCGCAAGTACCCGGCAGTGGAGTTGGCCAGAATACCCTGAGGAAGGACGATCGCCATTCTGCCCTCAGGGTCGAGCAGATTTATCGCCCGTTCAACAAACAAGTGCTCACGGCCCACGCTTCCCGCAGAAGAGCGCCGGAGGCGCTGCGACTCGTATGCGCCAATGATTCCCAGATCGTCGATCTCTCCTGCAAATGGTGGATTCGTTAGTACGACGCTGGAGTGAAGGTTGGAGAACGCGCCCCACTTCTGCAAGGAGGCCTTGGCCTTTGATGCGCCCCCAAGAAACCCTAGCCACTCACGAGGCGTGTCGCTCTCGTACTCGCGCCCGTCTAGACTGTTCCCCTTGTGAACCTGCAAGGTCGGCGGAGCCACGGCATGAGCCACGAGCTGCGCAACACGGATAGAGCGAGAGCTGAGATCGACACCTAGGCAGCGGGGGGTACCGGAACCGCGAAGCCTAGACTGGCGGATCGACTCATATAGAAACGCACCGGAACCACATGCTGGATCGACAACACGGTCCGCAGCCGTTGGTCGCAGCAGGCTAACGCACATACGAACGACTTCACGCGGCGTGAAGTACTGTCCGAGCTCTCCCTTGGCGTCCTTGGCCACCAACCGCTCAAGGACCGCATCGAGATGCACCAGATCGGAGTCGAGGATCCGCCAGCCTGTCAGCGGACGAATTGAGCGTACGAGTTGCTCTGGCTGAATCCGCAGACTACTAGCACCAGCCAGCTCCGGCCACGCACGAATGGCATCTCGATACAGCGCGCTAACCCGATCGAACACTTCCTGAGGAGTGCCGCTTCCGGTGAACCGCACTCCAGTTGTGGCGGACGGTGCGCGGTGTTCATCGAACAGCTTTGCCGTCAGCAGTTGCATCGCTACCTCGAAGGGCTCTTCACCCGAGTTTGAGGCGAGGAGCTGCTCGAACTCCTCGAGTGCTGCGGAGGGATCATCCAATAGCGGCAATCGACGCACGTTCTGAGGCATAAGACACAAGTGTGTGACGTACACGGAGGTGTACGTCAACCCTTTCCTAGAGATCGAACCCACGGGCAGACGCAAGACGTCGGCCAGAAGACCGCCGGTGTTCACAGCAGCGACGCAAGATTGAGACCAACTCGAGGGGTGCGTCGAGAAGAGACGAGCCAGGCTCCGGGAGCACCGACGTCAGATGCGTCGGGTTACATCCGGAACAGCCGGTTGAACTTCACGATGAGCGCGCGGTTCTGCAGATCCGGCGCGCCCCCAAACCGCGTGTCGCGCTGCTCGTTGTAGACCACGAACAGTTCGCTCCCCGGCGTGTACTCCCACCGCAGGCGCGCGTTGGTGCTGAAGGTTCGCGCCGAC
>JBEBGV010000041.1:0-41676 GCA_040081265.1 Vicinamibacterales bacterium | reverse complement strand
ATCGGGAACGTCCCCGAGCCGCACATCGGGTCCACCAGCGGCTCGTCCGCGCTCCACTCCGCGAGGTCGAGCACCGCCGCCGCCAGGGTCTCGCGCAGGGGGGCCTCGGTCGTGTCCCGCCGCCCCCCGCGCCGGTTCGAGTGGGCGGCAATATCAAGCCGCCTGTTCGCACCAAGAACGTGCCACCAACCTACCCGCCCATCGCCCAGTCAGCTCGCGTTCAGGGCGTGGTGATCATTGAGGCCACCATTGGCCCCAACGGTAAGGTTCAAGACGCACGCGTGCTTCGTTCGGTTCCGTTGCTCGACGCGGCGGCGCTCGACGCGGTCAGGCAGTGGGAATACACGCCGACGTTGCTCAATGGCGTGCCCGTCCCGGTCATCATGACGGTCACAGTGCAGTTCGCACTTAGTTAGACCACCCGAAAGCTCACTGAAACCTATTACGGATTGCGGAGGATGCAGTAATGGAAGGTCGGAACATTCGTCAGTTCGGTCAGGTCGCGGTTGCCGGGCTCGGTGTGATGCTCGCCAGCTCGCCGGCATTTGCGCAAGAGGGTGGTGGTCTCAATCTCGTCGATCTCTTCTCGCAGATGGGCGGGATCGCTATCGGGGTCGCCGTGGTGCTCTTCATCATGTCGTTCTGGTCGGTGGGCGTCTCACTCGAGCGCATCTACACCTACAGCCAGGCGCGCACCCAGTCGAAGCTGTATGCCCCGCAGGTCGCCAAGCACCTCAAGGATGGCCGCCTCAAGGAAGCCATTGCTCTGTCGCAGTCCAAGGACTTCCGCTACAGCCACCTGGCCAAGGTCGTGCTCGCGGGCCTGCAGGAGTATCAGTTCCAGAAGGAGAGCGGCGGTGCGGCCCTCAACCGTGAGGACGTGCTCGATACTGTTCGCCGGTCAATTCAGCGTGCCACCGCGCTGACAGCGTCGGACCTCAAGAAGGGTGTCAGCACGCTCGCCACGATTGGTTCCACGGCCCCGTTCGTCGGACTGCTCGGCACGGTCGTCGGCGTTATCAACGCGTTCGTCGGTATTTCGACCACCGGCTCAGGTGGTATCGGTGCCGTCTCCGCCGGTATTGCAGAAGCGCTGGTCGAAACCGCTCTGGGTCTGTTCGTGGCGATTCCCGCGGTCTGGTTCTACAACTTCCTGACCGCGCGCCTCGAGTACTTCAACGTCGAAATGGACAACTCCTCGTCGGAGCTGGTCGACTACTTCATCAAGCACACCGCCTCGTAGTTGTGGTGTCGTGGGGGAGCGTCCGTCGGACGCTCCCTCGATCGCTTCCTGTGGAGTCTATAAGTTATGGCAGTACAACTTGGCGGTGATGCCGGCGGCGTAAAGTCCGACATCAACGTCACCCCGCTCGTGGACGTCATGCTGGTGCTCCTCATCATCATGATGATCGTCGCACCCCTCCTCCAGCAGGGTGTGTCGCTGAAGCTGCCCACCGCGTCCAACAGCGGCGAGAAGCCGGAGACGCAGGATCAGACCGTCCTGGCCATCGATGCGAACAAGCGCTACTACGTCAACGCCAAGGAAGTGGCGAAGAGTGACATGCAGCGCCGTGTGACCGAAATCCTCGAGACCAAGACCCAGAAGATCGTCATCATCAAGGCTGACGACGATGTCGAGTATGGCGCGGTGATGGAAGCCATGGACGCGTTGCGAGCGGCTGGCATCGAGGACATGGGTCTCATTACCGACCCCAAGCGCGCGGCGGCTGCGGCCGGGGGAGGACAGTAACATGGCCGTCCACCAGCATCACGGCGCAGACTCGGTCTTCAAGGCGAAGGTCCCGGTTGCGAACTCGGAGATGAACATCACGCCGATGATCGACGTGCTGCTCGTACTCCTCGTCATCTTCATGGCCGCCCTGCCGCTCAACCAGCGCGGGTTGGATGTCAATCTTCCGGCCGAGACGAAGAACAGTCCTGAACAGCAGCAGGAAATCAGCCAGATCGTGCTCGAATACACCGGGGACAGGCGCATCTCGGTCAACAAGCGCGATGTGACCATCAACGAGCTCGAATCGTTCTTGCGCGACACGTTTGACTCGCGCAAAGACAAGACGATGTTCATCGCGGCGGCGGGTAACCTCCGTTACGGCGACATCGTCGCGGTCATCGATGCCGCCAAGGGCGCTGGCGTGGAAAAGGTCGGAATTGTGACCGAAGCCATGCGGCGTGCCGCTGGCGCCACCGGCGCCGAATAGTTCCGCGGGCCGCCAGGGCCCGCAGTCAGCTTCTTCTCAAGGCTGTCTCCCTCGTGGGAGACAGCCTTTTTTATTTCGCAGCACCTCTTCTCTGTCGGGACCGCCCCGTCGGGAGACGAGGGGCACGTCAGCGCGTCACCGAAGAGCCTCGGTGCCCTCCGCGTTCGAGGGCGCGCCCAGGATTGTCCGCCTGCCTGGACAGGGAAGGGCGGTGGAGCCAGGAGACGCCTCCTTCGAAGAACTGCGACGGCAGTTCCAGGTTGGCCGTGTCGCGGGTATCGACCCCGACTTCAATCGCCAGGCCCTCACGGTTCCCTTCGTCGAGCACGTTAAAGGTCCGAAACCGGCGCCCCCCATACAGCGCGTCGTGCATGAAATCGATCGCCCAGATGTCGTTGAGGCGGGTCGGGGCCAGCCGCGTCTGCCCAAACCGCGGCGGCACGCGTCGTTTCGTCCGTCGGGGCAGATTCAAGGGCAGCGCGCAGTACACGCGATGGACACGCTTGTGATTCCACCGGTGGCCATCCAGGCGCATCCGGTCGTAGTACCTCCAGAAGCCCCGGCGTGGGGCCTCCGCCACGAGGTCCTGCAACACATCAATCACTGCCGCGTCCCGCACCGCTGGGTCGACCAGGGGCTGGTATCACGCCGCGCGCGCCAGTCCGACGACGCGGCACGCGCGACGGACCGAGAGCTGATGCTCCGTCGTCAGGACCTCGATCACCTGACGACGCGCGACGGGCGTTACAGTTTTCGGCCGAGCACATCCTTGATGGCCGCGTTCTCGAGCGCGAGATCCGCGTGCATCCGTTTGAGTTTCGCGTTCTCGGCCTCGAGCTCCTTCATGCGCCTGAGGTCCGCGACCGTCGATCTGACTTTCCGTGAACCGGGACTTTCACATGGCCACTCCGTGTGAGGTGCCGAAAGTCCATCATTCTATGGTCTGGCTGTTGGGGGAGCGTACCGACTGACGGTCGGCGCAGTCGACCAACTGTACAAGAAAAACGGGCCGACCCCGCGAAGGGCCGGCCCGTCTCAACTGCCTACTGCCTCAGTTGAACGTGTACCGGAAGCTCAGGAGGAACTGGAACACGTCACTGCCGGATGTCTGATTGCTGTTCAGCAGCGTGTTGGTCTGGAAGGACTTGGTCACCAGCTGGCCGTTGGCAACAGCCATTCGGTAGGTAGCACGACCCAGGGCGTCCACCGCAGGATTTGTCAGAATCTGGGCGCCGTTAGCCGAGGTGACGGGCACGACGAACCGTTGACTGACACCCCAGTTGTGGTTGAGGAGGTTGCCGAAGTTGGTGAAGTCGATGCGGAACTGCCCCGCATTCCTCTTTCCTCCGATGTCTTTGAACACGTCCTGCACAACGCTCAAATCCATGCGCTTGACCACCGGGTAGAAGACGCCGCCGCGTGTTGCGTACTCGCCGCGGTGGCCGCTCAGATACTTGTCCTGCGTGATGTAAGCCTCGAACGCCTGAGCCTGTTCGTCGGCCGTGAACGTCCTTCCACCGGTCGTGAAAGCGGAGAAGTTCATCTCTGCGACGTTTCTCGGGATGTAGATCAGGTCGTTTCCTGACGCACCGTCTCCGTTCATGTCTCCGGCGAAGACGTAGCTCGCAGTGCCGCTGAAGTTCGGAAACGAAGGCTTGACCTCGAAGAAGGAAGAGATGGTCGTTGCGCCAAAGCCGAAGTACTGGCGGCTATACGAGACCTGCGTGAACACGCGATGGCCCTGCGCGGAGTTCGCCACCCCGAGCCCCGGGTTGTTTGGGTCGGCGGAGTGCTGATTGTTGAGCCACGTACCCGAGGCATTGGAGCCGGGGTCGATGGTGTTCCTCGTCATGCCGTAGCTGTAGGCGCCTTTGAGCGTCAACCCGTTGGAAGTCGCCTTCGATAGCATCTGGGAGATGTTCCAGGAGCGCCCGATGCTCTGGTTCTTGATGACGTAGGCGGCAGTGATTACGGGTGACGAGTTGTTGATTCGGTTCGAGGTCCACCGCGGCCTCGCATCAACGCCGGTGAACGCGGTCTGAGCCGCGGGCAGGTTGGCATTGATGTAGTACGTGCCGTTGATGTCCTTGTTGTAGATGTACTCGGTCGTGCTCGTGATACCCCATGGCAGCTTCTGGTCGACAGCCAAATTCGTGCGCCACACCTGCGGGAACTTGTAATCGGGGTCGGTGACGTTGAATTCGAAGCTCGCAGCGCCGGCGCCCGTCACGTTGGTGGGCTTGTACCGCGCAGGATCCGGATTGAAAGGCCGCGTCGTCGTGTTGTCGAACTGATCGAACCCCGTAAGCACGCCGGTCTGACCGATCTGGTTGGAGACCCAGACATATGGGGGTGGCCCGGAGAAGATGCCGGTGCCGGCCCGCACTTGCGTGGCCTGCTTGCCGGCCACGTCATAATTCACCGCGGCCCGCGGGGACCACAACCACTTGGGATCGGGGAGGTGTCCACTCTGATACTTGACCGCCGCGCCGGTTTCGTCGCGGAACGTGAGGGCATCGGCTGCAGGGTTCGGGAAGGTCGTGTTGTCGAACGACGCGAGATCGAGCCGAACGCCGGCCGTCATAGTCAGGTTCGGCCTGACGCGCCACTCGTCCTGTCCGTAGAAACCCCCGTTCCACACACCTAGGGGCTGGAGCGGCTTGCTCAGGCCGGGGATGTTCATGTACCGGACCTGGAAGCGCCGCAGTGTGACCGGAGAGGTCGTGCGGTTCGGGTTGGCGAGAGAGTCGTTGGCGTCGGTGTAGAAGTCCTGCAGCGAGTTGTAGACGTACGCGCTCTGCTGCAGCGAGTAAAAGACGTTTTCAGACTCGTAGCGCTGCAGCGCGCCGCCCAGCGTCAGCGAGTGGGCGGTGCCAAAAAGTGTCAAGTCATTCTTGACCTGATAGGTCTTGTAGCGCAGTTCGTTGTTAGGTGTGAACGGCTCTGTACCGAAAGAAATCATGGCAGTGCCGTCCGGCGCGAGAATGTCCACGAAGGGGAACAGCTTGCCGGGGTCACCCCGCCCTTCATCATTGGTGGTCAAACCCGCGACCAGGCTGTTCGACATGGTGCCGCCGATGATCGCGTTCCATTCACCGATGCCAGACTTGATCGTTTCCAACTGAGAGTAGTTGGATGCGTTGAAGTTCAGAAAATTCTGGCTGAACGTCGGTCGTCCGAGGCCGGCCGAACCGGACCCAGAGACGTTCTTGCCCGAACTCGAGTCAAGCTGGCTGTACCGGAAGCTGAACCTGTTGGAATTGTTCAGGTTGTAGTCTCCTCGGACCAGGTACCTCTTTGCCGGCGTATCGGCTGAAAGGTCCTGGTACCCGCCGGTCTCGTAGTTGAAGTTCTTGGCAAGGTAAGCGCTGAGTGCGTCCAGGTCGGACTTCAGCACGCGGGTCACGCTTCCGCCGACCGCCTGCCCTCCGGTGTTGGAGACGAAGGTGTGGAGCGGTGCCTTGAATAACTCGTTTTCGTAGTTGCCGAAGACGAACAGCTTGTTTCTGACAATCGGGCCGCCAACCCAGAAGCCAGTATCCCGAAAGGTGAACGTTCCGGGGTTAACTGTTTGTCCCTTTGCTTCGGTGCCGACCCAGTCCTGGTTTCTGATGCGATGGTAGAAGGATCCAGTCAGCTTGTTGGTTCCGCTGCGCGTGACAGTGTTGACGGATGCGCCGACGAAGTTACCCTGGCGGACGTCGAACGGCGCGACGCTGATCTGCACTTGTTCGATCGATTCGAGAGAAATCGGCGCAACGCCGGTACGTCCGCCAGCCTGTCCTTCGCCGAGTCCGAACGAACTGTTGAAAAAAGCGCCGTCAACCGTCATGTTGTTCATGCGGCCGTCCTGCCCTCCGAACGAGCTGTTGCTACCGGCCTGTGGTGTCAGCCGGGTCAGGTCGCTGATGCGGCCCGAGACGGTTGGCAGTTCGGCAAGGTCTGCCCTCGTGACCGAGGTGGACGCCCCGGTTCGACTCGCACTGAAAACGGCGTCGGCTGCTGTAGCAACAACCGTGACGGTCTCCTGGATCGCGATTGGGCGGACCTGGACGTTGACGTCTGTTCCGACTCCCAGGTTCACCTGCAGGTCGGTCACCGTACGAGGCTCGAAGGCCGCTCCTGCGCCGACGTAGTTGACGGCCAGGCTATACGGCCCGCCAACGCGCATGCCGACGATCACGAAACGTCCGTCAGCTCTCGTCACGGCTTCATACGTGGTGCCGGACGGCTCATGAATCGCGATGACGCTGGCTCCTGGAACCGGCTGCATCTGCGTGTTGGTGACGACGCCCGCCATGGCGCCGGTGGTCACGCCCTGCGCGAGGGCCTGGCCCGGGGACATCAAAATTGAGCAGAGCGTCAGGAGAGCGGTGGTCGCTCCCAGCCGCGCCGCGACGTTCAACAAGCGATTCATTTACTCACTCCAGGTAGCTGATATTCGAATGCGCACGGCACATACCGGGCGCAACGCCGACTTCGTGGCTGACACGAGTAGACGAGATGGTGCGTGGGGACCGCAGAAACAGTAATCGGGCTGTGCAACAGATGGATGACACCATCGCGACGCCGAGGCGAATTGTACAACGGGAAAGGCCGCCCCCGGTGATGGAGACGGCCTTCAAAGGTGTGTTTCGTGACGTCCTGTGTGGACGTTTTTGTCCGAACCTGGAACTACGCCCCGCTCTGCTGCTTCTTGCGAAGCTCGAGGGCCTGATCGCGGAGCTTGTCCGCCTCGCGAAGCAACTCGACCTGGCGCCCTCGGTCCTTCTCCAGGTTAGCCTGGAGCCGAAGGAGGAGGTTCTTGTAGGTGATCGCCTCGACGTAGTCGTTCTTAAGGGCAATCGCCTTATCTACTTCCTCGATACCAGCCTGGACGAACCGCTTCTTGTCGGCATCGGCCAGACGGAAGTCGCGATACACCTTGTCCCAATAGAACGTGGCGACCATGTGGTGCGCCTCGGGGTTGTTGGGCTCCTTGGCTGTGCGCTGCTGGAGGGCATCGATGGTTTTGTCGAAGTCGCCCTGCCGGTTGTAGTAGCCCGCAAGGGTCGTGTAGACCGTCGGCTCGTCCGGCTTGACCTCTTTGGCCTTCAGGTACTGCGCTTCGGCGTTCTCGTAGTCGCCGTTGTCCTCGTAGATCTTCGCGAGGGCGAAGTAGTTGGTCGGCTCCGTCGGCTCGAGCTGGATCATCTGCTGCACGATCGGCTCGGACTGCGCCGGGTCGTTGAGCTTGTCGGGACCATAGGCCGCAACGAGATACTCGAGCGCCAGCTTCTTGATGTTGGGCGTCGAGTTCATCTCGGCTGACTTCTTGTAATTCTCGATAGCCTTGGTCAGGAACTCGTCGTTGGCGGCTTCGCCCTTACGCGCCGGCTTGTAGAGGTTGTCGTAGCTGTTTCCGACGAAGAAATAGATGTCGGCCAGTGTCGGGTCCTTGGCCAGCGCTTCCTCATATTTCTCCGCGGCGCCCTGGTAGTTCCCCGACTGGTACAGCCCGTTGGCGTCCTTGACATCCTGCTTGGCCCGCAACATGTTCACCTGGCCGCACCCGACCAGGGCGAGGCTGGCCACCGTCATCGCCAGGACAGCCACCCGTGACGTAACTCTCCGCATCGCATCCCCCTTACAAGCAACGACCATAGTTCGAGATGAATTCAAGCAGGTGAGTATAGTGATCCGATTTCCCATGAGTCAAGCACTGGCGTCAAGCGCCTTGACCACCCGCAACCCCCCTCCTATCATGAGGATGGGCGGTTTCTGCCCTGTACCCACTCACCCCCGGTAGCGTTAGACACCGCCATTCATGATTCGGTTCGAGACTCTGCTCGAGAAGGTTCGCAGTTACAGCCCCGACGCCGATCTCGAGCTGTTGCGCCGGGCCTACGTGTTCTCCGCCATGGAGCACAAGGGCCAGGTACGCCATTCTGGCGAGCCTTATCTGGTCCATCCGCTGGAAGTGGCGGACCTGCTGGCCGACCTCAAGCTGGACGTCGTGGCAGTGGCCGCCGGCCTCCTCCACGACGTCGTCGAGGACACCCTCACGACGCCGGAGCGTATCGCTGAGCTTTTCGGTCCGGATGTCGCCCATGTGGTCGAGGGGGTCACCAAAATCGGCGCCATCCCATTCTCGTCGACCGAGGAGCGGCAGGCCGAGAACTTCCGCAAGATGCTGCTGGCGATGGTCGACGACATCCGCGTCATCCTCGTCAAGCTGGCCGACCGCCTCCACAACATGCGCACCCTCGGGCACCTGTCCGAAGAGCGTCGCCTGAAGATTGCTCAGGAAACCCTCGACATCTATGCACCGATTGCCAGCCGCCTGGGCATGAGCAAGGTGAAGAACGAACTCGAGGAACTTGCGTTCAAGTATCTCGAACCCAAGGCGTACGAAGGGCTCCGCGCCAAGGTCGAGGCCCGGCGCCGGCACGGCGAAGGCGTCATCGAGGGGCTCACCAAGACCATCACGACCAAGCTCAATGAGGCACAGATACCGATCATCCTCCTCGATGGCCGCATCAAGCGCCTGTACAGCATCCACCTCAAGCTGAAACGCCAGAAGGTCGATCTCGATCGCGTCTACGACTTCGTGGCCCTGCGCGTCGTCACGCAATCGGTCAAGGACTGCTACGCCGCGCTCGGCATCATTCATCAGACGTGGTCGCCGGTTCCAGGTCGTATCAAGGACTTCATCGCGATGCCGCGGCCCAACGGCTACCAGTCGCTTCATACGTCTGTTGTCAGCGAACAGGGTTTCCCCTTCGAAGTTCAGATCCGCACCGAAGAGATGCATCGCCGGGCGGAAGAAGGGATCGCCGCCCACTGGAAATACAAGGAAGGCCGCGTCGGCGCACAGCGCGACGAGCACTACTTCCAGTGGATGCGGCAGCTGCTTGAAGTGCAGCAGGAGGTCGGGGATCCGCAGGAATTCATGCGGAACCTGAAGATCGACCTGTATCCAGAAGAGGTCTATATCTTTACCCCCAAGGGGGAGGTGCGGTCGTTGCCGCGGGGAGCGACGCCGGTCGACTTCGCATTCAGCATCCACACCGATGTCGGCATCCAGTGCGTTGGTGCGCGCGTCAACGGGCGGATGGTGCCTCTCCGCACCCGCCTCCAGAACGGTGACATCGTCGAGATTGTGACCCAGCAGGGTCACAAGCCCAGCCGGGACTGGCTGGCATTTCTGGCCACGTCACGGGCGCGCAACAAGGTCCGGCATGTGCTCCAGGCGGAGGAGCGGACCCGCAGCATCGAACTGGGCCGTCGTCTGTTCGAGAAGGAAGCTCGGCGCTTCGACCTCAATCCAAAGACGATGCTCGAGAGCGAAGGACTCCTGAAGTTCGCCTCCGAGTACGGTGCCAAGACCAACGACGAGCTGCTGGCGCACATCGGCTACGGCAAGCTCTCGGCGAGGACGGTGCTGCAGAAGTCCGTGCCGCACGGCCTGCTCACCGAGCGTCCGCCGGAGTCGGGTGTGGTGTCGGTCGTCAGGCGCGTACTCCGGACCGGCGGCACCGGGGACAAGATCAAGGTCAAGGGTACCGACGACATCCTGGTGTTCCGCGCCAAGTGCTGCAATCCGATCCGCGGCGAGCGTATTGTCGGCTACATCACGCGTGGCAAGGGTGTTTCGGTGCACTCGGCCAGCTGCACGAACGTGCTCAACCTGATGTTTGACCCCGAGCGGCGAATCGACGTCGAGTGGGATACCTCTGACGGTGACGTGGCGCCTTATGTCGTGAAGCTCACGATGCAGGTGGAGGACCGCAAGGGCGTGCTGGCGGAGATCAGCGCCAGGGTGTCTGACATCAACACCAACATCACCAACATGGAAGCGCGGACTGGTGAGGATGAGCGCGCGCGGATCGACATGACGGTGCAAATCAGGGACATGAAACACCTGGAGAAGGTGATCAAGTCGATCAAGGGCGTGCAGGGCGTGCTGGGAGTGGAGCGAACCGCTCGTACGTAGGCAGTGCTGTACGTAGGCCGGACCTTTAGGTCCGGCGACAGATATCAGATCAGAACAGCGATGACGTCGATTTCGACACGGACGTCGCGTGGCAGGCGTCGCACTTCGACGGTCGATCGCGCTGGCGGCGGATCGCTGAACTGCCTGGCGTAGACAGCATTCATCGCCGTGAAATCGTTGAGGTCGCTCAGGTAGACCGTCGTCCGGGCAACCTGTGCGAAGCTTGCGCCGGCCGCCGTCAGAAGCGCCGAAATATTGCGGAAGACCTGCTCAGTCTGGCTGGCGATATCGTCGCCCACGATGGTGCCGGTTGCCGGATCCAGGGCGATCTGGCCAGACAGGAATAACAACTGCCCGGCACGTAAGCCCGGGCTGTAGGGCCCGATAGCTTTGGGAGCACCTGCCGGCGAGATCGCCTCGAACACCTCAGGCGGCCTTGGTCACCTTGCCCGAGCGCAGGCACCGCGTGCACACGCGGATACGCTTGGTTGCGCCGTTGATGAGCGCACGAACAGGCTGAAGGTTCGGTTCGAATCGGCGGGCGCTGACGTTGTGAGCGTGCGACACCGTGCGACCCACCACAGGACCCTTGTTACAGACTTCACATCGCTTGGCCATGATTCCTCTAATTACTCGCCGGCCCTGGCTCACTGTGAGGTTTCGCCCGCGGCTGCGCAAACGCCAGATTGTAGCAGGTCGTTGTCGTACGAGCGAGCACGAAGCTCCGGTGGCTGGCGGCGAGAGATCTCTCGAATTAGACACAATGACCGCAATCAATCATTTTGTAGATATATCTACAGTCAATACTTTTTGACTGCTGCGAAGTTCTTCACTCTGAAACGCCGTGTCACGGTGCAATTCTTCCGTCCCTTTTGTAGGACGAAGAAGAAACGAACCCTTGGGGAGGGTCTGGCGTCTAAATGGCGGAATTGATAACAGCTGGCAGGTGGTTTCAGACGATAAAGAGCCATCCAGGAGCGAGTTACGGACGATGGGACCTGCCAATAATTGAGAGGGTCCCCATTCATCTTACGCTCCTTCGGGCGTCATATCAGATTCGGCACTTCGATTGCATTATAGCGGCGCACAACGAACGACCATTTCATTTGACCTGCGGGGAAGTTGACCTACGGGAAGGAGCGGTGAGGACATCATGGCGACGACGAAAAGCACTAAGACGGCATCTAAGACCAGCCGCTATCGCGAGCTCAAGAAGATGCTCGAGGACCGCCGCCGCGAGTTGATGACCGAGGTTCAGGGCAGGATTCGCGACGTTCGCGCCGACAACGGCAGGGAGCGCGACGTGATCGATCAGGGTGAGAGCTCGGAGGTCGATATCCAGGAAGATATCGAGTTCGCGCTCATCCAGATGAAGAGCGAGACGCTCAACAAGGTCAACGAAGCGCTGCGTCGTCTCGGCGAAAACACCTACGGGAACTGCTTCGAGTGCGGTGACGAAATCGCCGAGGCCCGCCTGCGTGCGCTGCCCTTCGCGGTTCGCTGCAAGGACTGCGAGCAGGAACGCGAGAACTCCGCACAGCGCGAGCGCCTTCTGGCTCAGCGGCGTGGTTCGTCGAACCTGTTTCTCGACATGCCCAACTCGTAAGACTGTGGCGAGGCCGCCCGGCTCTGACGCCGGGCGGCCTCGCACATCGTGCGCTGGCACCCGCCGACGCGTCCTTCCCTCGTTTTACCAACTCCGCCCCACCCCGGTATCATCACGCCTACCGAATGAGTGATCACGACCAGACCCTGGAGCTGGAAGAGCCGTTGACCGACGAACGGCCCTTGACGCTCCCCGATGAACTGCCGATTCTGCCCCTTCGCGACACGGTCCTTTTCCCGAATTCCTTCATGCCCCTCGCGGTGGCGAGGGAGAGTTCGGTTCGCCTGATTGACGAGGCCATCGGGGGCGGAAAGATCATCGGCGTCTTCACCCAGCGCGACGGATCCGTGGACGAGCCTCTCCAGGCTGATCTGCACCCGGTCGGTACGGCCAGCCACGTCCACAAGATGTTCAAGCTGCCCGATGGCAGCCTGCGCCTGATCGTTCAGGGCCTCGCACGAATCTCCATCGACGAAATCACGACGGCCACGCCGTACCTCCGCGCGAAGGTCACCCTGGCCGGAGAGTCGTTCGACGACAAGGATCGCCTCGAGATCGATGCGCTGCTGCGCAACATCAAGACCAACTTCCAGCAGGTCGTGTCGCTGTCACCGCTCCTGTCGGACGACCTTCAGACACTGGCGTCGAACATCACCGAGCCTGGCCGGCTGACCGACTTCATCGCCTCGAGCCTCACGACGATTCCGACCGCGGTGAAACAGGAAGTGCTCGAGACGCTCGATGTCCGGGGTCGGATGGATACGTTGAACCGGATCCTCATCAAGGAGCTCGAGGTTCTGGAGCTGGGCTCACGTATCCAGTCGCAGGTGCAGTCGGAGGTGGGCAAGAACCAGCGCGAATATTTCCTGCGCGAGCAGATGAAGGCGATCCAGAAGGAACTCGGCGAAGGCGACGATCAGACCCGCGAAATCGAGGACCTGCGCACGAAGATTGAAGCCGCGGGTATGCCGGAGACGGTCAAGAAAGAAGCCCTCCGCGAGCTTGATCGCCTGGCCAAGATGCCGGTGGCTGCGGCCGAGTACACCGTCTCGCGCACCTATCTGGACTGGCTCGTGATGCTGCCGTGGGAAGTCCGGACCGACGAGGTCATCGATCTCACGCGCACCAAGAGCACGCTCGATTCCGATCACTCGGGTCTGGAGAAGGCGAAGGACCGCATCCTGGAGTACCTGGCGGTCCGGAAACTCAATCCGGCGGTGAAGGGACCAATCCTCTGTTTTGTCGGGCCGCCGGGCGTCGGCAAGACGTCGCTGGCCAGATCGATCGCGCATTCGCTCGATCGAAAGTTCGTTCGCGTGTCGCTCGGTGGCATGCGGGACGAAGCCGAGATTCGCGGCCATCGGCGCACTTACATCGGTGCGCTGCCGGGCCAGATCATCCAGGGACTGCGCCGCGCTGAGTCGAAGAACCCGGTGTTCATCCTCGACGAGATCGACAAGCTCGGCAACGACTTCCGCGGTGACCCGGCGTCGGCGCTTCTCGAGGTGCTCGACCCTGAACAGAACGTCACGTTCCGCGACCATTACCTCGACGTGCCGTTCGACCTGTCGGAAGTGTTGTTCATCACCACGGCCAACGTCCTTGATCCGATTCCACCCGCCCTGCGTGACCGCATGGAGGTGCTGGAGATCCCGGGTTACACCGAAGAAGAAAAGCTCGCCATCGCGCGCGATCATCTGGTGCAGAAGCAGATCCTCAACAACGGGCTGACCTCGAAACAGATCGCCTTCACCGACGCGGCCATTCGCGCCATCATCCGGGGCTTCACCCGCGAAGCCGGTGTTCGCAACCTCGAACGGGAAATCGGCTCGCTGTGCCGCAAGGCGGCTCGCCGTCGCGCCGAGGGCAATGACTCAGCGTTGAAGGTCACACCGGCCGTCGTGACGGCCATGCTTGGTGCCCCCAGGTTCCTCGATGAGGAAATGACGGCGCGAACCGCAAAGCCAGGGGTGGCGATCGGACTGGCCTGGACGCCCGCCGGCGGCGACGTCCTCTTCATTGAAGCCTCACGCATGGCCGGCACTGGAACGCTGACCCTGACCGGACAGCTCGGTGATGTGATGAAGGAATCTGCACGTGCGGCACTCTCCTGGCTGCGCGCGCACGCGAAGACGTTTGGTGCCGATCCCGAGTTCTTCAAGAACGCTGAGGTGCACCTGCACGTGCCGTCTGGCGCCATTCCCAAGGATGGACCATCGGCTGGAGTGACCATCGCCACCGCACTGGCCTCTGAGATCACCGGACGCCCCGTGCGCGGTGACATCGCGATGACGGGCGAGATCACGCTGTCGGGCCGCGTTCTTCCCGTGGGGGGAATCAAGGAAAAGGTGCTGGCTGCGCGCCGCGTCGGCATCCGCGAGCTCATCCTTCCCAGGCAGAACGAGAAGAACGTCAACGAGGACCTCACGCCTGAACTGCGTGCCGAACTCGAGATTCACTACGTGCAGGTGGTCGATGAAGTGCTGAAGCTCGCGCTCACCCCCCGGGCGACAGCCAAGGTTCGGGCGAAGGTGAAGGCGAGGCCACCGCGCGGCGGCAGGGCGGTCAGAGCAGCGAAAGCCCGGCGACGGTCTTCAGGTCGATAATCTCGCCTGCCGCGATCATCCGCCTGATGGCCGCCGGCGGGAACGCCTGCGGCTCGATGTCCTCATCGTCGTCGGGCCGCGCTGTTTCGTCACTGCGGGGCTGGCGCAATGCGGTGGCCTTGAAGATGTGCATTTCCTCATCGCAGTACCCAGGTGAAGGAAAGAAGGCACCGACACTCTGAACATGGCCGGGCACGAGGCCGATTTCTTCGTGACACTCCCGGCTCGCAGCCTGTTCAGGATCTTCGCCAGGCTTCAGACAGCCTGCAGGCAGTTCCCACACCCACCGGGCGATGGCATGGCGATACTGACGCACCAGGATGATCTCGCCAGCGTCAGTCACCGGGATGATCACGACTGATCCCGGGTGCCGCACCAGCTCGACATCAAGTTGCTCGCCCCGGGGCAGCGTCACCGACTCGACGACCACGTTGAAGATACGGCCCTGGAAGATCGGTCGGACGTGGTGAGGGACCGGTGGTGTCGTCATCACTCATGTCCTCGCTCGCCCTTGGCCACTGGTGGCCATCCGGGAAGATCGTCGAGTACCGCGGAGAGGTCAGCCGGGAGCGGTGCAATGAATTCCATGCGACGGCCGTCGCGTGGATGCGTGAATGCCAGCCGTGCCGCATGCAGAAACGGACGCTCGAGTCGCTGCACAGCCTTGATGTCGCCTGCGACGCGGCGATGGACCCCGCCATACAGACTGTCGCCGACGATCGGATGGCCGATGGCGCTCAGGTGCACCCGAATCTGGTGCGTGCGGCCGGTATGAATCGCCACCTGGCACAATGTCAGGCCAGGCATCTGGTGCGCACGGGTGATGCGCGTGACCGCGTGCCGTGCCCGGCTCGAGCGTGACGACATCTTGAGCCGATTACCCGGGTCGCGGCCAATGGCCGCTTCGATGCGACGCCCGGCCTGCACCAGCCCCCAGACCAGCGCGACATACTCCTTCTCGACCTCGCGGTCGTGAAACTGGCGTGCCAGTTCCTGATGTGCCGCGTCATTCTTGGCCACGACCATCACTCCGGACGTGCCGCGATCCAGCCGGTGCACGATCCCCGGCCTGAGTTCACCTCCGATGCCGCTGAGGTCAGTCAGGTGATGCAGGAGCGCGTTGACCAGCGTCCCGGACGCGTGACCCGCGGCAGGGTGCACCACCATACCCGCCGGCTTGTTGAGCACGGCGACGTCGGCATCCTGATACAGGATTTCGACGGGCAGGGCCTCGGGTGCAATCTCCGACGGCTGGGCCTCGGCGAGACCGACCCGCACCACGTCGCCTTCGTGCAGCGTCAGGTTTGGACGCGCCGTCCGTCCCGTGATGGTGATGCCCCCTTCGGCAATCAGCCGCTGCACCTGCGAGCGTGAATACCCCCCGAGCTGGGCGACCAGAAACCGATCGAGCCGTTCACCCTCGTCGTCGGACGAAACGGTGATGTCCTGTTCGTCCACGGTCTATGCTGCTGCCTTCCCGGGCGTCAACGGATTCTGCGACGTGACGCGCGAAAGCCAGACGAGCATGGCAATGCTCAGCGGCGCCAGAATCGCGGAGATGAACTGCGACGTGGACATCACGCCGAACACGACGCCGCGTGGATCGCCGCGATAGATTTCGACGACGTAGCGCGAGGCCGCGTAGAGGAAGAGATATGTCCAGAAGGTTCTGCCCGCAAACCGGTGTCCGCGGCGCTCGCTGGCGAGCAGGAAAATCAGAATCAACAGCTCTGCACCTGCCTCGTACAACTGCGTCGGGTGCAGGGCAATCCCCAGTGGCGTCCCGACATTGGCGGCCGCAAGCGGATTGGTGAAGGTCACGCCCCACGCCACCGCAGTGGGCTTGCCGTAGCAGCAGCCGGCGGCGAAGCACCCGAGACGTCCGGTGACGTGGCCAAGGGCGATGCCGGGGGCGAACACGTCACACGTTGTCCAGAAGGGCAGCCGGTGCCGTGCGATGTACCAGAACGCCACGCCGACGGCTGCGATCAGGCCGCCGTAGAAAACGCCCGCCGAGCGCGCCAGGGAAACCAGGTCGGCCGGTGAGCGACGGAACTGGTCGAAGTCCACCACCAGCAGCATCAGCTTCGCGCCGATCAGCGCCGCGATGATGATGTAGATGCCGAGGTCGAGCACCCGGTTGCCGTCCAGTCCCCAGCGCTTCGCCCGCAACCGGGCCAGATGCAGCCCGAGCAGGTACGACGTCGCCAGCAGCACCCCGTAGCTGTAGATCGTGATCGGGCCGAAGCTAAACAGTTCCGGAAACACGGCGCCCTACTCCCAGCATGTCGAGGATCATCAGCGAAACGCCGGCGGTGATCGCCGCATCCGCCACGTTGAAGGCCCAGAAGTGCCACGACCCGAAGTACACGTCGACGAAGTCGACCACGTAGCCCGAGACTACCCGGTCGATCAGGTTGCCGGCCGCACCGCCGATGATGAGCGCCAGGCCGAATCGTGTCATACGCTGCTCAGCAGGCAGGGAGGCGGCATAGAGGGCCAGACCAATCAGCGCTCCTGCGGCAACCAGCGCGAGCACGGCCGTTTTGAAGGGCATATCGGCCCCGTTGAGCATGCCGAACGCGGCGCCCGTGTTGTGGATCCTGGTCAGGTTCAACAGCCCGGGAATGACCTCGATCGAATCAAACAGCTCGAACCGGGCCCGAACCAGAGCTTTGGTTGCCTGGTCGAGAATCACGACCACCAGCACGGCGACGAACTCGAGACGACGATGAGACGGCACGTCAGCTGTTGACCGGTTCGGCCAGCGCATCGACGCACCGGTCACAGAGGCCGGCCACGTCGGGTTCGGATCGTACGCCAGGCACGAAGCGCCAGCAGCGCTCGCACTTCACGCCCGGCGCCTTCTGCACCTCCACCGCCACGTTGTCGGTGGCGGCAGGTGAGGTCACGGTGAGCTCGACGTCCGAGACAATGAACAGCATCGGCAGCTGATCCTTGTGGGCCTCGAGGATGGCGCCGATCGGTCCGACGGCGGTCAGGCGGACACGCGCGCCGAGCGAGGTGCCGATGACCTTCAGCTTGCGCTGTTCCTCGAGTGCGGAGAGGACGGTCTCGCGCACCTCGAGCAGACGAGACCACCGCGCGGTCAGCGCGGGATCGAGGAAACGGTCGGTCGCCGGAAAGTCTTCGAGGTGTACCGACGCCGCGCGCTGCCCCGGCAGGTGCATCCAGAGCGTATCGGCGGTGATTGGCAGAATCGGCGCGAGCAGACGCGCCAGCCCGTCGCAGATGAGGAACATCGCGGTCTGCGTCGATCGTCTCTCGGGCGACCGCGCGGCAAGCGTATACATCCGGTCCTTGGTGACGTCCACGTAGAAGGCGCTGAGGTCCACCGTGGCCAGCATCGACAAGGCCTGCGCGGCGGTCGAGAACTCGTACTCGGTGTAGGCCTGCCGGATCCGTGCGGCCGCTTCTGCGAAACGCGCCAGGGCGTAGCGGTCGACTTCGTCCAGCTTCTCCACCGCGACGCTGTCTGTCGCCGGGTCGAAGTCATAGAGGTTGGCCACGAGAATCCTGCAGGTGTTGCGCAGCTTGCGATAGACGTCGCTGACGCGGGTCAGGATCTCCTTGCTGACGCGGAGTTCTTCGGTGAACTCGCTCATCGAGACCCAGAGCCTGAGAATCTCCGCGCCGCTTTCCTTGATCACAGCAGCCGGCGAGATCACGTTGCCGACCGACTTCGACATCTTGCGGCCTTCGAGATCGATCAGGAAGCCGTGCGTCAGCACTTCGCGATAGGGCGGACGCTCCCGCGTGGCGAGGGCGACGAGCAGCGAGCTCTGAAACCACCCGCGGTGCTGGTCGCTGCCTTCGAGGTACATGTCCGCCGGCCAGGTCAGGCGCTCGTTTCGTGGGAGCACGGCCTCATGGCTCGAGCCCGAGTCGAACCAGACGTCGAGGATGTCGCGTTCGCGTTCGAACGACGTTCCGCCACACGCCGGACAGGTAAACCCTGCGGGCAGGAACTCGGCAATGTCACGCTCGTACCAGGCGTCGGCCCCGTAGAGCTCGAAGACGTCGCCAGCGCGCTGCACGAGTTCGGGCGTGAGCACTGCCTCCCCGCACGAGGTGCAATCGACCGCAGGAATCGGGACGCCCCACGCCCGCTGTCGCGAGATACACCAGTCGGGGCGATTGGTGACCATGTTGTAGATACGGTCGTGTCCCCACGGCGGGATCCACCGTACCTCGTGGTCGATCGCGTGCTGCGCCGCCTGGCGAAGGGTTCTCCGTTCACCATCGGCTCCGGTGACCGCAGTCTCCCCGTCCATCCGCACGAACCACTGCGACGTCGCCAGGAAGATGACCGGGTTGTGGCATCGCCAGCAGTGCGGGTACTGGTGTTCGAACACCTGACGGTGCTTCAGGTGCCCACGTTCGGCCAGCGCGGCTTCGACCTTGGGGTTCGCATCCCACACTCGCTCGCCCGCAAACAGTTGAACCGTGTCGAGGAAACGTCCGTCAGGCCCGATAGGCGCATAAATATCGAGCCCGTACTTCTTGCCGGTCAGGAAGTCGTCCGCGCCGTGGCCGGGTGCCGTGTGCACGACGCCGGTGCCCTGTTCGAGCGTCACGTAGTCCGCCAGCACACCCACCGAATCGCGTTCATAGAGCGGGTGCCTGAAGCGGATGCCTTCAAACGCCTCACCCTTGGCTCGCGCGACTGGGTGTTCAAGCTTCTGCCCGATCGCCGAGCCGACGCGCTCCGCCAGTCCTTCGGCGACGATGAACGCCCGGCCCTCGATGTCGTAGGCGCCGTAGTCGAACTCGGGATGGAACGCGACCGCCAGGTTCGACGGAATCGTCCACGGGGTTGTCGTCCAGATGAGCACCGAGACGTCGCGTCCGGCGAGCGTCGGGATGCGGTCCGCAAGTTCAGCTGCACTCTCAGGATTCAGCGGGAACTCGACGTAGATGGAGGGCGACGAATGGTTGTCGTACTCAACCTCTGCTTCGGCCAGCGCCGTGCGGCAGTGGATGCACCAGTGGACCGGCTTCTTGCCCTTGTAGAGGAGGCCCTTCTCGGCAAACGGCCCCAGGCAGCGGGCGATGTCGGCCTGATACCTGAACCCCATCGTCAGGTATGGCGTGTCCCATTCGCCGAGCACGCCGAGGCGCTTGAACTCCTCGGTCATGATGCCGACAAATCCCTCGGCATAGGCGCGGCAGGCTCGCCTGATGTCAGCCACCGTCATCGTGCGTTTCTTCGGCCCGAGTTCCTTGTCGACCTTGTGCTCGATCGGCAGGCCGTGGCAGTCGTATCCCGGCTGATAGGGTGCGTCGAATCCGGCCATGGTCTTCGACTTGACGACCAGGTCTTTGAGGATCTTGTTGAGTGCGTGACCGAGGTGGATGTGGCCGTTGGCGTACGGCGGGCCGTCGTGCAGCACGAACTTCGGAGCACCCGCCCGGCGCGCCCGAATCTGTCCGTACAGATCCATGGCCTCCCAACGGGCCAGCATCTCGGGTTCGGTGGTCGGCAGGTTCCCGCGCATCGGGAACTCGGTGCGTGGCAGGTTGACGGTGTCTTTCCACTCCGGCATGAACTAACAGTATGACTTACGGGAGTAGACAGTGGGCAGTGGGCAGTGGGCGGTAGGCGGTAGACAGCAGGCATTACGTAGGCCGGGTCCGCAGGACCCGGCTGCTCGCCTACCCGGGAGGCCAGGTGAAACCGCGGCCAGCGAGCAGGTGCAAGTGGATGTGGAACACCGTCTGGCCCGCGTCCCGATTGCAGTTGAACACCGTCCGGTATCCCCGCTCGTCGTAGCCGTGCTCACGCGCGAGGTGGGCGGCCGTGCGCACCATCGCGCCCACGATGCCATCGTCTTTGGCGCTGAGGTCGTTCAACGTGGCGATGTGACGCCTCGGGACGACCAGCACGTGAAGGGGAGCTTGAGGGTTGAGATCCCTGAACGCCACGACCTCGTCGTCTTCGTGGACTTTCGCGGCCGGGATCGTGCCGTTGACGATCCGGCAGAACACGCAATCGCTCATGCCGGAGATTCTATGGCGGACGTTTCGCTGGTGCGGCGCCAGCGTCTGGCTCCGCACCCCTGACATCGGTACGGGCGCAGATCCTTGAAGTAGGGAAGACTCCGCTCCCACCATCGGCGCTTCGAGCGAAGCAGCCATTCAGACCCACACCTCGAGCAGGGTGGTGAGGCGTGGTGATCGGTGCGAGGTTGGGAGACCTGCGACACAGGCCGATGATAACAACCGCCGCGCTACTCGGTACGCCTGAAAACGGCTGTTCTGGAAATTCCCTGCAAGTCGGCTTTGACGCTGCTCAGCTGCAGCCCGGCGACGGCCTGACTCAACCGACGCACGTCGTCTTCCTGGCCGTAGCCGAACTCCATGAGGAACCATCCTCCTGGCTTCAGCGCGTCGACTGCGGTCCTGAGGACCCCGGCGATGTCCCGGAGGCCGTCCATCCCGCCAAACAGGGCCACGTCAGGCTCGTGGCGGACGCCTTTACCGAGGGCATCGCGGTCACGACCCCGGACGTAGGGTGGGTTACAGGTAATCGCGTCGAAGGGGCCGGCCACGCCGTCGAGGTAGGACGTGCAGACGAAGCTGACTCGGGAATCCACGCCGTTCAGCCTGGCGTTGGTGCGCGCAACCTCGACCGCTGCCGCCGAAATGTCCGTCGCCACGACCGTGGCATCGGTGATTTCGTGTGCAATCGAGACTGCCAGGCAGCCACTGCCTGTACCGATGTCCGCGATGCGCGGCGCCCTCGTGCCCTTGAGACGGATGAGGACCTCTTCCACGATCAGTTCAGTTTCCGGCCGGGGGATGAGTACCGCCGGACTGACGGTGAACGGCAGGTTCCAGAACTCGCGGTGGCCCACGATGTAAGCCGTCGGTTCGTGACGACATCGTCGCGCGATCCATTCCGAGAATAGAGGTTCGAGCCGGGCCGGCATCTCCTCGCGCTGCTCCGACAGGAGGCGCGCACGGTCCCACCCCAGGATTTCGCGCGCGTAGAGGTCGACGTCAATCGCCGCTTCGGCATCGGCCACGCCGGCGGCGACGAGATCGACACGGGCCCGGGAGAGTCGCTCGGCGAGCGTGATCGTGGCAGCGTTGGTCAGACGGCCGTCGCTTCCTTGAGCTTCTCGGCGTTGTAGTGCGAGATGACCTGGTCGAGGATCTCGGTGGCGTCGCCTTCGAGCACGTCGTGCAGCCGATGGGTGGTGAAGTTGATGCGGTGATCGGTGATGCGGCTTTGCGGGAAGTTGTAGGTCCGGATCTTCTCGGAGCGCTCGCCGGTGCCCACCTGGCCACGCCGCTCCTTGGCGATCGCGTCCTGCTGCTTCTGCATCTCCATGTCGTAGAGACGGGTGCGCAGCACCTTCATGGCCTTCGCGCGGTTCTTGATCTGCGACTTCTCGTCCTGCTGCGAGACGACGACGCCGGTCGGGATGTGGGTGAGGCGCACCGCGGAATACGTCGTGTTGACGCTCTGGCCACCGGGGCCGCTCGAGCAGAACGTGTCGATGCGCAGGTCTTTCTCGTTGATCTGGATGTCGACGTCTTCGGCTTCGGGCAGCACCGCGACCGTTGCGGTGGACGTGTGGATGCGTCCGCTGGCTTCGGTGGCCGGGACACGCTGCACACGATGCACGCCGCTCTCGTACTTCAGGCGACTGTAGGCGCCGCGTCCCGTGATCGACGCGATGACTTCCTTGATGCCGCCCGCACCGCTGTCGCTGGTCGACATCACCTCGAGCCGCCAGCCCTGGCGTTCGGCATAGCGGTGGTACATCCGGAAGAGGTCTCCGGCGAAGAGCGCGGCTTCGTCGCCGCCGGTGCCGGCGCGAATTTCGAGCATGACGTTTCGCTCGTCGTTGGGGTCCTTGGGGATGAGCAGGATGCGAAGCTCGGCGAGAAGCTGTTCACGGCGCTCGACCAGGTCCTTCAGCTCTTCGTGGGCCAGCTCGCGCATGTCCGCATCGCTGCCGCGCGCCATTTCTTCGGCGCCTTCGTAGTCTTTCTGGACCTGCTTGAACTCGCGGTACTTGGCGACGATCGGCTCGAGGTCGGAGAGCTGCTTGGCGCCCTTGCGGTAATCCGCCGGGTCGGCCTGCATCTCGCTCGTGCCGAGCCGCTGCATCAGCTCGTCGTATTGCCGCTCGAGCCCCGTGAGTTTGTCGAATATGGACACCGAAACTATCCTCCCGACACCGGCGGCATGAACGCCACCTCGTCGCCCTCAGACAGCACCGCGCTCATGCGCGAGTACTCGGTGTTGACGGCTACCGACATCGCGCGTTCGTAGTCCGCCAGGACCGGACGCGCGGCCACCAGGCCATTCCAGAGTACCTGGACCGTGGCGGCGGGGGGCACGTCCTCCTCCAGTTCACTGGTCCCGGCCAGATCCTTCAACCGGGCGAACAACCGTACTTTCACGCGCATGCGATGCGGTACGCCTTCTCGCGGGCTTCGCTATCGTCAGGGTCGGCGACGGCTCCTTCGAGCCAGACGTCACCGCCGTCGAAGTGCTCGCGTTTCCAGACAGGGACGATCTGTTTGACGCGCTCGATCGCGTAGCGGGTTGCCGCAAACGCGTCCGCCCGGTGCGGTGAACTCCCGACGATGATGATGCTGGCTTCGCCGAGCGCCAGACGCCCAATCCTGTGGTGGAGGCCAAGTCGGGTCGAGGGCCACCGCTCCCGCGCTTCGTCGACGATCCGTTGCATGGCTTTGACGGCGAGCGGCTCGTAGGCCTCGTATTCGAGGAACAGGACCTTGCGGCCCAGGTTCTGGTCGCGCACCAGACCGGCAAAGGTCACCACCGCGCCGTCTGCTGTGCTGTTGGCCACAATCGCGGCCGAGAGGCCCACCGGGTCGAGCACCTCAGACGTCACCGCCACGAGCGGAGTCCCCACCTCCTCAGTATACCGGCCAGCCTTCGTACGTAGGCCGGGTCCGCAGGACCCGGCGGCGGCAGCTCGTACGTTGGGCGGACCTTCAGGTCCGCCGGACCGCACGCAGGACCCGGCCTGAGGTCAGTCAGACTAGCGGCGATCTCGACCGCATGAACAAGAAGCCGAGGCGTCCATTCCAATCAGGTCGTCGGCGAACGCTGCGCTCGCAGCGACAGCTGACGGGGCTGCGCCGGTGTACATCGGCACCGGGGCAGCGACCACTTGCACTGCGTCGCGTGCACTCGGCCGTTGTCACGTGACATCCGAACAGTGGCTGGGAGAAAACTCCCTGTGGCAGCCGCCAACGGGACATTGACACGCGACACTCGCGATGCGCCCGCCGCAAATCGTGGGTTGGCAGGCGCCACGCGACCCGTGGCAGGCGCAATCCCGTCATTGGCAGCCGCGAATCGAGCGCTGGCACTCGCGATCCGAGGGCTGGCAGCCGCCAACTGCCTGGCGCCGCCGCTCCATGCTGCCGCGGTGTGAATCAGATTTCACAACAATTCCGCGTTTCCTTCCGGACTCCGCTGGCGCGCTCGCGAGACCATCCCCCTTGTCAGCTGGTTGAAGGCCAGCGACACCTGGCCTGCGCCAGGCGCGGATGAGAGTGGGATACGCCTATGACCAATAGCGAAACGCGGCGACTTGAAATGCTCCTGCGCGTGCAGGAGTTCGGACGAACCCATCAGGACCTGTTCCCGCCATCGAGCCCGGGCGGCGAGATCTTCGACGCTCTTGCAGCGGTGGTCACTCGGCTGGACGAGCACGCGATGTCGAAGCGGTCGACAGCGCGCGACGGACGGACGCAGAAGAACACGGCACGTGAAGACGTGCTGACTCATCTGGACACGATCTCGCGATGTGCACGAATCATCGCCAACGACGTACCCGGCTTCGACGACAAGTACAAGGTGGGTCGACTTCGCTCGAACCAGGCCATCCTCACGGCGGGAAAGACGTTTGCCCGTGAGGCGGCGCTGTCGAGCGGGGTGTTCATCAAGTACGGCCTGCGCGAGACGTTTCTCGAACAACTGAACGCCTCGATTGAGGCCTGCGACGTGGCAGTGCGCGCGTGGCAGGTAGCCAGGGACGGCCACACGTCGGCGCGCGCCAACATCGACGCGGCGCTCGACGAAGGCATGGCCCTCATCAAACGCCTCGACATCATCGTCACCAACCGGGTCGGCGATGACTCGGGAGCCATCGCCGTGTGGGAGCGCGATCGGAAGGTCGAGCTTCCACGTCGCTCGCGTCACACCAAGGACGCGGGCGAACAAGCGCAAGACGTCACACCGGAGAAAGCCGCATGACGCAACCAGTGGAGGCCGGGCTGCGGTCCGGCCTCCACACTTGTGCTCCCCGGGCGTATGCTACGGCTTACGCCTATGAAACACGTCCACACCCTCCTGTTTGCGCTGGCCTCTCTCCTCGTGAGCGTGCCCGCCTTTGCCCAGATTGAATTTGTCGGCGAGTGGGAAGCCCGCTATCACGAGGATCAGCCCGAACGCCTTCCGGGGCCGTCGGTCGGTGACTACATCGGCCTTCCGCTTAACGATGCGGCCCGCATGAGAGCCGATACGTGGGACGCGTCGATCCAGACGCTACCCGAGTGGCAATGCCGCCCCCATCCCGCAGACTACGGCACACGTGGTCCGGCCAACCTCCGCATCTGGAAGGAAGTCGATCCCGTCACGCTGCGCGTGGTGGCGTACCGGACGCACGTGCAGTGGCAGGCCCAGGAACGGACGATCTGGATGGACGGACGTCCGCATCCGCCCGCAGACGCTGCGCACACCTGGCAGGGCTTCTCCACCGGGAAGTGGGACGGCAACACGCTGGTCGTGACGACGACGCACCTGAAAGAAAGCTATCTGCGCCGCAACGGCGTACCGCGCAGCGACATGGCGACGTTGACGGAGCACTGGACGCGTCATGGCAACTTCCTCACGCTGGCCTCCGCGCTCGTTGATCCGCTGTATCTCACCGAACCGTTTGTCCGCACGACCAACTGGGCCATGGCGCCGGAGCAGAACATCGAGCCGTATCCGTGTGAGGTTGGCGAAGAGATCGATCGCGCCGAGGGCGTGATCCCGCACCACCTGCCCGGCACCAATCCCTACCTCGTCGAGTTTGCCGAAAGGGAGAAGATCCCGACTGTCGCGGCCCGCGGCGGTGCCCAGACGATGTACCCGGAGTACATGCTCGTGCTGAAGGGGCGAGCGCCTGCAACTCCGGCAGCGCCCGAGACCTTCCGCACCGCGCCCGACCGCGGACAGCCGGCCGCTGGCATCCATGTCCAGAAGGTGCAGGGCAACGTCTACATGCTCTCGTCGGCCGCCGGTAATGTCACGCTGCAGCTGGGTGACGAGGGTGTGCTCGTCGTCGATCCCGGCCCCGCCGACATGTCAGCCGCACTGCTGGTCGAGATCCAGAAGCTGTCCAGCAAGCCGATCCGCCTGGTCGTCAACACCAGCCATCGACCCGAACACACTGGCGGCAACCGGGCGATCTTTGCCGAAGGCGAAACCATCGCGGGCGGCGACGTCGTCAACCTGGTTGGCGGCACCTCGTCGCGCAACGGCGCGATCGTGATCGGACACGAGAAGATGCTCGAGCGGATGACGCGTCCCGCGGTTGGCGGATCCGACTCGCTGCCGTTTGGTGCCTATCCCACCGACATCTACACCGGCTGGAGAAAGGACCTCTTCCTCAACGGTGACAGCGTTCGCATCCTGTATGCCCCGGCAGCCGGGACCGATGGCGACAGCATGGTGCACTTCCGGCGCGCCGACGTCATCAGCACAGGCGACGTGTTCAGCACGGTCGGGTACCCGCAGATTGCCGTGAACGAAGGCGGAACCGTCCAGGGAGAAATCAACGCGCTGAATGAGATTCTGCGGCTGACGATTCCAGCGTTGAAGGCTGAAGGCGGCACCTACGTCGTGCCCGGCCACGGCCGTTTGTCCGACATGGCCGATGTGGCCTACTACCGCGACATGGTCACGATCATCCGCGACCGTGTTCTGGACATGAAGCGGAAGGGGATGACGCTCGAGCAGGTGAAGGCCGCTCGCCCCACCCGTGACTACGACGCGCGCTGGGGTCTGGCCACGGGCCCCTGGACGACCGACATGTTCGTTGAGGCGGTGTATCGCACGGTTGAGGTTCGCTGAGCGGTCACAGCACGACCAGGCCGGCGATGCCTGCCACCACGACGATCCATATCGGAGAGATCTGCGTTGCCGCTGTCACGGCCAGCGCGATGACCGCGATGACTGCGCGCGTGACATCCGGCACGGCACTCTCCGCCAGTCCGAAGGTGGTGCCGAGCGTCAGCACGGACGCGGCGATGACGATGCCGCGGGCGGCACCGGCGACTGACTCGGTTCGCCCTACCCTGAGGGCGCCGAGCAGCGGGATGGCCAGCAAGGCCGGCGTCGCCAGGGCGAGCACGCCCGCCACCGCACCGGGAACGCCAGCAACGAAGTACCCGACCGTCACCAGGTAGAGGCCGACAGGCCCGGGCGTTGTCTGGCCGATGGCGAGCGCTGCGTTGAGCTGCTCGTCGGTCAGCACGCCACGACGCACGACCAGTTCGTCGTGCACCACGGGGAGCGACGTGAGTCCGCTGAACGACGTGACAGTGGCTTGAAGCAGCAGAACGTACAGAAGCAGCACGTTCACGTCTGCTCACCCAGCACGAACGCCCCGGCCGCTGCTGCAGCGAGCAGGATGACCACTGGCGGCAAGCCAGACCACACGGCTACCAGAGCACCGAGGGCGACCAGTGCTCCCGGCCGTAGCCGTTCGGCGGTGGTCGTGACCAGAAGTTTTGCCGACGTCCAGAACAGAATCGCCACCGCGCCCGCCTGCGCACCGGCCATCAGGCGGCTCACGCCGGTGACTGCCGAGAACTGGACGTAGAGAACGGTCAGAGAAACCGCGATCAGGGTCGGAGCAACGGCACCGACTGACAGGCACGCGACCGCACCGCGCATGCCTGACATCAGGTGCCCCAGCGCCGTGTAGAACGCCAGCAGGTTCGTCCCCGGAGTCAGGCGTCCGACGGCGAAACAGCGGTTGAAGTCGTCCGTACGGAGGTGTCCGGCGTCCACCAGCCTGGTGCGCAGCCAGGTCTGCGTTGCGACGCCTCCGATGTGCATCGTCGAGGCACGTAACACGAGGGAGAGTAGCGACCGGAGACGAAGGGGTCGGGTGGACGGCAGCATCAGACGAAATGCTGCATCGGGCCATGTCCGTGCCCGATGGAGGGGCTCTTGCGAATGGCGGTCGCGATGTATTTCTGGACCAGGGGAACCGCCTCGCGCAGCGTTCGTCCCATGGCCAGGTGGGCGGCCAGGGCCGCAGAGAACGTGCACCCGGTGCCGTGGGTGTTCCTGCTCTGCACACGCTCGGCCTCGAACTCGCTGAAGCCGTCATGATCGAAAAGTAGGTCGCGGATGACGCCGGACCCGAAGTGTCCGCCCTTGATGATTACCGCGGTGGAGCCCAGTCGGTGGATGATCTCTGCCGCTCGGCGCCGGTCGTCGTCTGTGGTGATCGGAAATCCAGCCAGGACCTCAGCTTCAGGAATATTCGGCGTGACGACGAAGGCGTGCCTGAGCAGCTCGGCGCGCAGCGCGCCGAGCGCCTCGTCGTCTATCAGTCTGTCGCCGCTCTTGGCGACCATCACCGGATCGACGACGAGCAATGGAATCTCGAGAGCTTCGACCGCTGCGGCAACCGCTTCGACGACCGCAGCGTTAGGGAGCATCCCCGTTTTCGCCGCGTCTACGCCGATGTCGCCGACAATAGCCTCGATCTGGGCGGTGACGAGGTCTGAGGGCATCGCCAGCACCTGCGTCACGCCGAGGGTGTTCTGGGCGGTGACCGCCGTGATGGCGGTTGTGCCGTAGACGTGGTGCGCGGCGAAGGTTTTGAGGTCGGCCTGGATTCCGGCGCCCGCGCCGGAGTCGCTACCGGCGATTGTCAGGACTCGCCGCACGAGTCAGCTTCCAGAGGCTGGGAACGATGCCTGCGGCAATCAGCAGCTTGACGAGATCAGCTGCGATGAACGGCACGACGCCGAAGAGCAGCGCGTTACGGAAAGCACCGGCGGCGGATACGCCAACCTGCCGGGTGACCAACGCGAGCATCGACGCGCCGCCAAGATAAATCATGGCGAGGCCCGCGAGCATGGCAAGGACACACGTCAGGTAGCGGCGATCAAACCCGCGCTCGGCAAGATACCCGACCAGGAACGCCGCGAAGGGATAGGAGAGGAGATAGCCGCCAGTCGGTCCGAGCAGTCGCAGCATGCCCTGGGGCAGGGTGGCCGAGGCCGCGAACACGGGCAGGCCAGCGACGCCAGCCAGAAGATAGAGGACCTGGGCCGCGGCACCGAGGCGCGGGCCGAGTGCGAGCCCGCCCAGCAGCACGACCATCGGCTGGAAGGTGAATGGCACCTGAGTAAAGGGCAGGGGCACGCTGATCTGGGCCGCCGCGGCCGTGAGCCCCGCCATCAGAACGACCGACGCCGCACGCAGCATGGGTGATGCGCCCTCGCCGTCATGGGTCGTCACGCGGCCAAAGAGCGTCGAAGGGGCTGTAGTCGCCATGGGGCGTGATCTTATCACCGGGTTAGAATCCAGTTCTCGCGCCTGGCCGTGTCGGTCGGGCGAAGGAAAGGAACGTATGAGACTTCTTGGACGGTACCTCACCGGGCTTGCCGCCGCACTGGGCGCGCTCTCGGCCATTGCCTTCGCGCAGGCTCCCGCTGCGCCGCCGCAGGCGCCCCCGCAGCAGCCTATGACCTTCTTCATTACCAGCACCCCGAAGGGCGACGGTGCGAACTATGGCGGCCTTGCCGGCGCCGACGCGCACTGCCAGCAGCTGGCAGCAGCCGCCGGTCGCGGTGCGGCGACCTGGCGTGCCTACCTGAGCACGCAGGGGCCGGGTGGCGTGAATGCCCGCGACCGCATCGGCACGGGACCCTGGTACAACGCGCAGGGTCGCCAGGTGGCGAGCAATCTCGATGAACTGCACGGCGACACGATCGAGCGGGCGCGTCTCGGCAATCGCCTCAACAAGAACACGTCGCTGACCGAGAAGGGCGCGCCGATCAACGGCGTTGGCGACACGCCGAATCAGCACGACATCATGACGGGATCGCTGCCCGATGGTCGTGCCTACACGGACGGTCTCGATCACACCTGCGGCAACTACACGAGCAACGCTGACGTTGCGCCGCTGGCGCGCGGCACGCAGCCGCCAGCCGGCGCTGCTCCAGTGCCCGGGGTGCAGTTCGGTCACCACGACCGTATCGGCAACAACACGGGTTCGTGGAACTCGGCGCACGGCAGCCGTGGCTGCAGCCAGCGCAACGTCATGGCTGGCGGCGGCAACGGGCTGTTGTACTGCTTCGCAGTGAACTAAGGACGGCGGGTCGTTCTGACCCGCCCAACATCCTCTATCGTACGTAGGCCGGGTCCGACAGGACCCGGCGATCACTTCCCGAGGACGAGCAGATACTGATAGGTGAGGCCTGCGCGTGACACCACGCGCAGGCCCGCCTGTCGCGCGTCGGCCTCCACTGCCGCTTCGGCCACGCGCACCCCTTCCGCTGGTGCCGGACCGGGCCCGCCGTTGCCCGGCGTGTAGTTCACCACACCGATGCGCCCGCCTGGCTTCAGTGCTGCGGCGAGATTCCGCAGGAACGCAATCCGGTCCTCGACCTCGGGATACACGTCGACTACGAGGACCGCGTCGAGCGTCCGGGCCGGGAGGTTGGGATTGCTGCCCACGCCCAGGCGAGTCTGGACGTTGTTCAGTCCCTCACGACTGACGCGCCGCCGGATGGCGTCGAGCATCTGTCGCTGTACATCCTGCGCGTAGACAATGCCATTGGGCCCCACGCGTCGTGCCAGCCGGATCGTGAACCAGCCGGCGCCGGCGCCGATGTCTGCCACCGTCGCGCCATCGGCGATCGCCAGCGCGTCCATGATCTGCTCAGGCTTCTGCCACTCGGCGCGGTCAGGACCCTCGAGCAGCCCGAGATTTTCAGGAGGAAAGAGCTGCCCGTGCACCTGCTGCGCCGTCGGCGCAGAAGCCATCCATGCGAGCAGCAGCGCCGTGGTCACGGCCAGGCGCGTCATCGGGTGTCCTTGCCGGCGATACCCGGCTGGGTCATCGCCTCGGGAGACAAAACACGCTCGAGCGTCGCTGCAGACAGGAGCCCTCGCTCCGCGACGATCGCGGCAATCGACTTCCCGGTGCTGATCGACTCCCTGGCGATTTCCGCAGTCATGGCGTAGCCGAGATACGGGCTAAGCGCCGTGGCGACTGCCGTGCTGCGCTCCAGCAATTCCCTGCTGCGATCTTCGTCGGCCTCGATGCCGTCCACGCATCGCGTGCGCAGCGAGGTCATGGCTTCGCGAAGAATGCTGGACGCATGCAGCGCATTCCAGGCGATCACCGGCATCATTACGTTCAGCTCGAGCTGTCCGGATTCGGCAGCCACCGCCACCGTCATGTCGCAGCCGATTACCTGAAAGCACACCTGGTTGACCATCTCTGGAATGGACGGGTTGACCTTGCCCGGCATGATGGAGGAGCCGGGCTGCACCGCCGGCAAGCGGATTTCGCTGATGCCGGCACGCGGGCCCATGCTGAGCAGCCTGAGATCGCTGGCGATCTTGCCGAGTTCAATCGCCAGTCGCCGCATCGCGCCCATGTAGCCGACCACGTCGCCCATGTTCTGGGTCACGCGAAACCGGTTGACCGGTGGCGTCAGGTCGATCCCGGTCAACGCCGCGAGCTGGCTCACCGTCTGCTCGGCGTAGTCGGTGCCCGCGTTGAGGCCGGTTCCCACAGCGGTCGCGCCGATGTTGAGTTCGTGCAGTGCGCGCGATGTCCGGTCAAGTTCGTCACACGCAGTCACGAGACACGCCGCGTACCCGCCGAACTCCTGCCCGAGCGTCATCGGGACGGCGTCCTGCAGGTGCGTCCTGCCGGTCTTGATGATGTGCGCCCACGCGCGGCTCCTGGCGTCGAAGGCCTCGGCCAGACTCCGTCCGGCCTCGAGCAGCGCGCGGTGGCACATCAACAGGGCAAGTCGCGTCGCCGACGGGAACACGTCGTTGGTGGACTGTCCCATGTTGACGTGGTCGTTGGGGTGCACGGCCACGTAGTCGCCCCGCGTACCCCCGAGGTGCTCGGCCGCGCGATTGGCGAGCACTTCGTTGACGTTCATGTTGTGGGAGGTACCGGCGCCGGCCTGATAGACGTCGACGACGAACTGATCGCGAAGCCGGCCATCAAGGATTTCATCGGCGGCTTTCACGATGGCGTCGGCGACTGCGCCGTCGAGCCGCCCGAGCGACGCATTGGTGAGCGCAGCCGCCTTCTTGATCAGGAGGGTGGCGTCGATGAGCTCGCGGTGCGCACGAAGCCCGCTGATCGGGAAATTCTCGAGGGCCCGCGCCGTCTGAATGCCGTAGTAGGCATCAGCGGGAACAGGGTGCTCGCCCAGCGAATCGCGCTCGGTGCGCCACACGTCAGGAATTATACTTTTCTGATGCTTGCCTCATTCTTTGACAGTGTTGTGGCCCTGATCGTCAAGACCTCCACCGACCTGCCCCCCGATGTCCGCGCGGCGATGAAGACCGCGATGGGTCAGGAGACGGCAGGCACGCAGTCGGCGCAGGCGCTGACGATCATTGCCCAGAACATCGACATGGCCTGTGAGACCGAAGGCGCGATCTGCCAGGACACCGGCATGCCGACCTTCGAGGTGAAGACGCCGGTCGGCGTGAACCAGGTCGTGCTGAAGAAGCAGATCCGCGAGGCGGTTGCCGAGGCGACCAAACGCGGCAAGCTTCGACCGAATTCCGTGGATTCGATCACCGGCGACAACTCTGGCAACAACCTCGGTCCGGGCACCCCGATCATCCACTTCGAGCAGTGGGAGAAGGACGTCATCGAGGTGAAGCTCATCCTCAAGGGCGGCGGCTGCGAGAACATGAACGCGCAGTACTCGCTTCCCGCTGAGCTGCCCAACCTGGGTCGCGCCGATCGGTCGCTCGCCGGCGTGCGCAAGTGCATCCTGCACGCCGTGTGGAATGCGCAGGGCAAGGGCTGCGCTCCCGGCGCGATTGGCGTGTCGGTTGGTGGAGACCGTACGTCTGGATACGTCGCGGCCAAGGAACAGTTGTTCCGGACGCTGGATGACGTCAATCCCGATCCCCGCCTGGCCGACCTCGAGGCGTCGATCATGGGCGAGGTCAACAAGCTTGGCATCGGCACGATGGGCTTCGGCGGCAAGACGTCGCTCATCGGCTGCAAGATCGGCGCGCTGAACCGTCTCCCCGCGAGCTTCTTTGTGTCGGTGGCCTACGACTGCTGGGCGTTCCGGCGCCTCGGCGTGGTGCTCGATGGGTCGACCGGCGCCATCAAGGAGTGGCTGTATCGGGAGGAGTCGGCGCCCATCATCACGATGTCAGATCAGGCCGGCTTCCAGCGCACGGGTCGTGAAGTGCGACTGGAAGCGCCGATCACCGAGGCGCAGATCCGGGAGCTGAAGGTCGGAGATGTCGTCCTGATTTCGGGTCGCGCCTATACCGGCCGCGATGCTGTGCACCATCACCTGATGTCGCACGAGCCGCCGGTCGACCTGCGCGGCGGCGTCATTTATCACTGTGGCCCGGTGGTGGCGAAGCAGGGTGAAGGCTGGAAGGTCACAGCGGCGGGCCCGACGACCTCGATTCGCGAGGAGCCGTACCAGGGCGACATCATCAAGCGCTACGGCGTGCGCGCGGTCATCGGCAAGGGCGGCATGGGACCCAGGACCCTGGCGGCGCTCAAGGACTCAGGCGCCGTGTACCTCAACGCCATCGGCGGCGCGGCCCAGTTCTACGCCCGGACCATCACCAGCGTGGACGGCGTCTCACTCTTGGAGTTCGGGACCCCGGAAGCGATGTGGCACCTGACCGTGAAGGACTTTCCGGCCATCGTGACCATGGACGCCCACGGGAACAGCTTGCACAAGGACGTAGAGCAGGCCTCAGCCGCAGAACTGGCCGGAATCGGCGCCTGAGGGTATAATTTCCCAAGGAGAAGTACCCGATGATCAACGTATCCGAGACGGCGGCGAGCAAGATCAGCGAATTGCTGACCGAAGAGGGCAAGGCGGGCAGCGGTTTGCGCGTGTTCGTCCAGGGCGGCGGCTGTTCGGGTTTCCAGTACGGTCTGATGATCGAGGAAGCCGGCGGCTCAGGCGACCAGATCTTTGAGTCGAACGGCGTTCGCCTGTTCGTGGACCCGGTCAGCATCAGCTACCTGAAGGGCGCTGAGGTCGACTTCGTGGAAACGGTCACCGGCGGCGGGTTCACCATCAAGAATCCGAACGCGACCTCCACCTGCGGCTGCGGTTCGTCCTTCAGCGCGTAGGCGCGCGCTCCCGGAAAGCGATCGAACTGTGATCACGAGCTTTCCCGACCTCACACGGCTGAAGCCGGCCGGGGGCAAGCGCTCGAGCAAACGCGAACAGATCGTCGGGGTGTTCCTCCGTCAGGATGGACACCTCAGCGCTGACGATCTCGTCGATCGCATTCGCCAGCAGGACCATCGCATCAGTCGCGCAACGGTCTACCGCACCCTCCAGTGGATGGTCGATGCCGGCATTGCCCGGAAGGTCGACTTTGGTGAGGGGCGGTTCCGCTTCGAACCGTCCTACCGCCAGCCCCGCCACTTTCACCTGATCTGCAAAGGCTGTCAGGAGTCGTTCGAGTTTCTCAGCTCAGACATCGAGAGCAGCATCGACGAGGTCGCCGGCGCCCGTGGCTTCACGGTCGGTCACAGCGTCGTCCAGATCTACGGGACGTGTGAGGCCTGCCGCACCGGTCGTGACGCCACCGCCGAGCACGGTCACTCCGACATGGTTTTTGCGCGCGACGCGCTCCGCATTGCCATCGCCACTGAGCGCAGCGGCGCCGAATTCTATGCCCGAGCCGCGAAGATTACCCGCGATGCCCGCGGTCGCAAGATTTTCGAAGACATGGCTCAGGAAGAACGGGCGCACCTCGGTCGTCTCGAACAGCGGTATTCGGACCTTCTCCTGCGCGATCCGCACCTCGAGGCTCGGCCGACTTTCCTGTACTTCAAGGGAGCCGCCGCCGGCATGTTTGCTGAGGGGACCGAGCGTCTGCAAAAGGGCGTCGACGACCAGCAGGCGCTGATGATCGGCATCCGCTGCGAGCGTGGCTCCCACCGGTTCTTCAAGAAATACGGCGAACGCTTCGAGGACTCTGAGGGCAAGCAGATATTCCTGGAGTTCGCCGATGAGGAACGCGAGCACCTCGACCTGCTGGTGCGCGAGTACCGCGCGCTCGTGAAGCGTCAGGGTCGACGCGTTCGTCGTCGTCCGGCACTCGATCGCGCTGGTGCCGGCAGCTAGCGGCGTGCTGGTCGACCTTCATCTCCACACCACAATTTCTGACGGTCGCCTGACCCCATCCGAGCTGGTCGATCGGGTCTGGGTGGCGGGCGTTCGGGTCATGGCCGTCACCGACCACGACACCACACTGGCGACATCCGATGTCCGCGCTCTGGCGGTCGAGCGCGGAATCCAGGCCATCAGCGGGATTGAGATCACCGCGGTCGAGGACGGAAGGGACGTCCACGTCCTCGGCTATTTCATCGACGAGGACGATTCGTCGCTGGCGAGGTTTCTGGTCCAGCAGCGGCTGCAACGCCTCGACCGGGTCACCGCGATCGCCGAACGGCTTGCCTCGCTGGGGATGCCCGTCGACGTCGAGCCGCTTCTGCTCGAGGCACGACTCAACGCCGGTCGTTCCATCGGGCGACCGCAGATTGCCCGGGCGATGATCCTTGCCGGACACGCTGCGACCATGTCCGATGTCTTCGATCGATGGCTCGGACAAGGACGTCCCGGGTTCGTGCCACGCGAGGGTCCGAGTTGCGAGACGGTCATCGCGGCGATTCACAGCGCCGGGGGGCTGGCGTCGCTCGCGCACCCGGGTAAAACCGCCATCGACTCCAGGATTCCTGCGCTCTGTGCCGCAGGCCTCGATGCCATCGAAGTGCATCACTCCGATCACGATCAGGCACTGGTCGAGCACTACGCGCGCATGGCGCGTGAGGCTGGCGTGCTCTCGACCGGCGGCTCCGACTTTCACGGCGATCCGCAGCAGCGTCGCGCGCCCGGCAGCCGTTGTCTGCCCGAAGCCGAGTGGTTCCAGCTGCAGGCCAAGGCCCGATCGCATGCCTGATCCGGCCGAACTTCTCGTTTCGTTGCGCGGTGTCGAGCGGAACTACCACGGACTGAGGCCGCTCCGGGTGCGATCGCTGGACGTGCGGGCAGGAGAGACGGTGGCGATCCTCGGCATGGATCGCGAGCCGGCCGAAGCGTTCGTGAACCTCGTCTCGGCCGCGACGTTGCCTGATGTCGGCGAAGTCATGACGCTGGGTCAGTCGACCGCTGCGGTGCAGAACAACGACGACTGGGTACGTTTGCTCGAGCGGGTCGGGATTCTCAGTGAACGCGCGATGCTGCTCGGCGAGATGACGACCGAACAGAACCTGGCGATGCCCTTCTCGCTCGATCTCTTCGAGCTGGCGCCCGACCTGCAGGAACGCGTCAACGCGCTGGCGCGCGAAGTGGCCCTGCCGCCGGACATGATGAAGGTCCCGACCGGGGGGCTCTCGCCGCTGTTGCGTGCAAAGCTCCGCCTGGCGCGGGCAGTGGCGTCAGATCCCGCCGTGCTGCTCGCCGAACATCCCAATGCACTGGTCGGGGAAGATCAGGTTGAGGCGTTCGGCGAAGACATTGCCAGGGTCATCGCCGGCCGCCGCATGGCCGCAGTAGTGATTACCGCCAACCGATCGTTCGCAAGAATGGTGGCGCGTTCAACACTCATCCACAATCCTGCCACCGGGGATCTGACCCCAGCGTCGCTCTGGCGACGCTGGCTGTCGTGAGCGCGATCTAGCCTTCGAGGAGTCGGACCTCGCCAGCCCGCGGGCCCTTGGCAGATTCCTCCACGGTGAACTCCACCCGCTGCCCTTCGCGCAGCAGTTCAAACACTGCGTTACGCACCGAACTGCGGTGGAAGAAGTGTTCGAGGCCACCCTCATCACGGATAAATCCGAATCCCTTGTCGATGAGGAGGCGTGCAATTGTCCCAGTCGGCATAGCCCTGTTCCCTCCGATGCGCGCGCGAAAACCTGGGACCATCCCCAGGTATTGCTTCGGACCGCGATAAAGATAAGCGAACCATGAAGCCTGGCAGAGCAGCGGTCCTCTGCGAGAGCCCGTAAAAGCTCGCAAAGTGTATCAGCAAAGTCAAGGCGTGCCCGAACTCCTTGCAATTCTGAACCTTGCTACGATCGGCCGATGCTCGAGGCCCTCGTCCTGGCTGCTGGCGGCTCGACGCGGATGGGTTCCCCCAAGGCGGCGCTGCTGACCGCTGATGGCCAGCCCTTCATCGTCCGGATCATCCACACGTTACGGGCCGCCGGGCTGGACCGCATCACGATCGTGACCGGTACGCACCACGAGGCGACGATGCAGGCGTGTGGATCGGAGGCCACGGCCTCGCCCGCGGTGCGATGGGCAAGAAATCCTGATCCGTCGCGGGGACAGCTGTCGTCGCTGCTGACCGGCATGGATGCCGCTGTCGAGCCCGACACCCGCGGACTCCTCGTCACCCTCGTTGATGTGCCGATGATCTCGGCCGACACGGTCCGGCACCTGGTCGATGTCTGGTCCGCCTCGTCTGCGCCTGTCGTTCGACCGCGCGTTGGGCGCGCACATGGTCACCCCGTCATCTTTGATCGCGTGACGTTCCCGATCCTGCGGGCGACACCGCTCGACCGGGGTGCGCGCGCGGTAGTTCTTCACTACGGCGACCAAGCCAGGAGCGTCGAGGTCGATGACCGGGGCTGCCTGGTCGATGTCGACACGCCTGACGACTACACACGCCTTGTACAGTCGTAGTACGCTGCCGGCCGATATGGACCCGGCTGCTCAGTGGAGTCCGGCGACGCGGGTCGCCTTCAGGTTCTTCTTCGTCTACCTCACGCTCTGGTCGTTGGCGACACAGGTTGTCGGCGGGTTGTTTCAGTTTCCCGGGTACTTCGTGCCCTCCCTGGGTCCGCTGTGGCCCATGGCCGACATCACCTACTGGGTGTCCCGGACATTTTTCGGCGTCGAGGCGGCGTTCGAGCGCGGCAACAGCGCCGACACGCTCTTCTGGTGGGTGCAGACGGCCTGGCTGCTCGTGTTGTCCATGTTCGTGACGGTGGTCTGGTCATGGGTCGGGCGCCGGCGCGTTGAGTACGCGACGGTTCACAAGTGGTTCTTTCTCTTCATCCGGTTCGCGCTGGCCGCGCAGATGTTCTATTACGGGATGGCAAAGGTCATCCCCATCCAGTTCATGCCACCCGCGCTGACGACGCTGGTGCAGCCGATCGGTGCGATGCCCCTGTCGACGCTGCTCTGGGTCTTCATCGGATCGTCCCCGCTCTATCAGCTGTTCTCGGGCGTCGCGGAGGTCGTTGCTGCGGTGCTGCTGGTGATTCCACGCACCACGCCGCTTGGAGCGCTGATCGCGATGATGGACATGATTCAGGTGTTTGCGCTGAACATGTCGTACGACTTCGGGCTCAAACAGATTTCCTTCCACTACATCGTCATGGCGCTGTTCCTGCTGGCGCCAGACTGGAGGCGGCTTCTGAATGTGCTGGTGCTGGACCGGTCGGCCCCGGCGCCGACGCGCGTGCCCCTGTTCCGGAGCGCAGACGCGAATCGTGTGGCGCTGATCGTTCAGTTGCTGGCTGGCGCCTATCTCCTTGGCAACTACACGTTTCTCGAGGCGCGCCAGTACGATGCGCCCGAAGGCCCGGCCCACCCGAAGTCGGCGCTCTATGGCATCTGGGACATCGAGCGCATGTCGATCGACGGAGAGTTCCGGGAGCCCGTCTTCAACGACTACGACCTGCGGTGGCGGCGTGCGATTTTCGACTTCCCGAATCGGATGGCATTCCAGCGGACAGACGATTCGCTGACGCGCTACGACGTGCTCATCGACACCGACCGGGGCACGATCACGTTCAGCAAGTTCAACAGCCAGACGTGGCGGGCAACGTTTACTTTTCAGCGCCCGGCGGCCGATCAGCTCGTGCTCGAGGGCACATTCGACGGACACGCCGTCCGGCTGGACATGGAGCAGGTGGGCCTCGATACGTTCCCGCTTCTGAACAGCCCATTCCGCTGGATTCGTCCGCCGGAGTGAGCGCTAGTTCTTCCTGACGTATTTCTTCACGGCGCGGGGGCCGACCTCGGCGCCGTAGATGTTGCCGGCGCGATCGGCGGCGACGCCTTCAGCCGCGCTGGTGCCTGTGGACGTGCCCACCGGATCCGGGATGAAGTACTGCACCACGCCGTCTCTGGCACTCCCGACGCGGATCCCCCGCTTCCAGCCATCGTGGTTGCGTGACACCGATTCCGACTCGGAGTCCGCCACGTAGATCACGTCGTTGCGATCGATATAGATTCCGCTCGGGCGACTGAACTGGGTCCAGGTGTCGAGCAGTACGCCGTCCTGCGTGTAGATGAGGATGCGGTTGTTCGAGCGGTCGCCCACGAAGAGGCGTCCGCGCGAGTCCATCGCGAGCGCGTGCGGCTGTTCCATCTCCCCGGCGCCGGACCCCTTTTTCCCAAACGCCTTGAGGAATCGTCCGTCCTTCGAGAACCTCAGGATGCGGGCGTTGCCGCCGCCGTGGCCCTCGGACACGAAAATCTCACCGCTCGGCGCGACGAGCACGTCGTTGGGCTGGTAGAAGTAGTCGGGATCGACCGCTCCTCCGGCCTTGCCCAGCGTCAGCAACAGTCTTCCCTGCGGGCTGAACTTGTACACCTGATGCCCCCGCGTGGTACCCGGCAGGGGTCCCATCCGCGTGGCTGCGGGATTAGGCTGTCCAGCCGCCGAGGCCTGTGCTGCGGCGCCAGCCGCAAGTGCCGGCACAGGTGCATCGTCCTGGCCGTCTGTGACCCAGACGTTGCCATCGCGGTCGACGTGGATGCCGTGCGGAAATATCAGCAGTCCCTGGCCGAAGCTCGCGACGAGCTTGCCTGACTCGTCGAACTTCAGGATGGAGGGCAGGGGTGACATCTGTCCCGTTGCCCGGTCGAGGCAGGCGTTGACGCCACATCGCTCGGCGACCCAGATGCTCCTGCCGTCTCTGTCGATTTCTACGGCGCTCGTTGACCCCCACGTGCGCCCTGCAGGCAGTGCGAAGTGGTGCTCAATGGTCTGATAGGGATTGGGCAGGTTGTTGGTCGGCGCTGCCGGCGACTGCCCTCGGAGACGCACAGACGGGGACAGCAGCATCACGCACGCTAACAGGCCAAGGACACGAGCGGTCCGTATCATTGTCGTCGTTCGTACACGGTGACCGTCGTGACCGTGCCGCGCGGCGTGAGGTTGTCGGCGGTGGCGGTCACGACACCATTGGGTGCCAGCACGACCCGGGCGGTCGCCGCAGCTCGGCCGTCAACCTTGACGAGCAGGGTCAACGTCTGTGGGTCGACCTGGGTGTAGGCGTAGGTGACGACCGCATCTGGTCCCTGGAGGCGGTGGTCGGTGCCGTCAAAGCGCCCTTTCCACTCCATGTGCGTGACACCACCACGCACCCCGACCTGGTCGTAGATCATGACCACCTGATCGTCGGACCCCTTCTGGACCTTCCAGGTGCCGCGCTTGTACGGCGGTGGGAACTGGTTGAAGGTTGACTGAGCCACATTCAGGTGCCAGGTGCCCAGCCATTGCTCGGGAATCTGAGCCGTGGCTGTGGAAGGAAGTGCCACCCAGATGGCCATCAAAATCGCCCTGCACAGTGGATTGTTCATACGCGAATGACCACAGATTACCAATTTGCTGGACCAGGGCGTGGCACGCCGTGTGAAATTGAGTGAGTTATGGCTACGTCGGTCTGGCTCGATCGTCCTGACGCGGAAGGTTCCCCCGTTCACACCAGCTCGACCGCGTCTCGCGGCGCGACGCTAGCCTGGGTCGCCGCGTGCGTGGCCGGCGGAATGCTCGTCGGCCTTCTGACCAGTGGCGGCAGCGACCCGTGGTACATGAGCCTGCGCAAGCCCGCATTCAACCCGCCGGGGTGGGTGTTTGCTCCGGTGTGGACCGTGTTGTACGCCCTGATGGGACTCGCCGCCTCGCTGGTCTGGCAACGCCGCTACTGGAAGGAACCACAAGTTGCGCTGGTGTTCTTCGGCCTCCAGCTGGCTGTGAACTTCGCGTGGTCTTTCATTTTCTTCACCGCGCATCAGGTGGATCTCGCGCTGGCCGACATCGCCGTGCTGTGGCTTCTGGTCGTTCTGACCATCAACCGCTTCGCCAAGGTAGACAGACGCGCAGCATGGTTGCTCGTCCCCTATCTGGCGTGGGTGAGCTTCGCGACGTTTCTGAACCTGATGATTGCGCGGCTGAACTAGCAGAGAACCGGGGCGGCGAGAATCGGGCCGCCGGCTAGATCACTCCAGCCCCTCCGCGACGTAAAGGTTGCTGAGCGCGCGATGCCAGGTGTAGGCCTGGGATCGGCCGTCCGGTGTCACCCGAAACGACACCAGAATCATGACGCCCGCGGGATCGCGCGGCAGGATGTTCTTCCAGGATTCCTGACGGCCAGTCCGGATATCCACCTTGTAGATCTCTCCGCGCGGAGCCTCGGGGTCGTCCGGCCGTGTGACGAGCACGCCGTCGCCGATCCAGCCGATCGGCACCTCGCGCCCCGTCACTCCGGCCAGCTCGCGAGATGCCATGCCGTCGACGGGGTAAAGCCGGATCGTGGGAGTGGGTCCGCGCGCGGCGATCGTCGAGCCGTCAGGCGAGACGGCCCAGGACGTCACGCCTTCGGGTGTGAGTGGCGTCGGCGGGCCCTGTTCCAGGTCCTGCAGATACAGCCGCGCCCGATGACCGGGCTCGACCGCCGAGACAACGATCCGCTTGCCATCAGGAAGCCACGCCGCACCGGTGTAGACGACGTCACTGCCAGGGAGTCGCCGCGGCTCGCCGACAGCGGTCGGCAGCAGTTCCAGATAGGGAGATAGTTCATCTGCAGAGAGGCCAATGGCCCACCGTGTGTCCGGCGAGAGCGCCATCGCCCGGCCCTTGCCAAGACGAACCGCCTGGGAGCCGTCGGTTCCGCGAAGGTATACGGCCATCCCCGGCCCGCCGCCCTGCCCACCCTCCGTGAAGAGCACCAACCGTCCGTCGTG
>JBEBGV010000100.1:0-12521 GCA_040081265.1 Vicinamibacterales bacterium | reverse complement strand
CTGCTCGCCGCGTTTGAAGCGCGCGGTGTCGAGTACGCGGTGTTTGGAGCGGTGGCGCTCAATCTGCTCGGCCTCGCGCGTGCGACGGAGGATCTCGACGTCTTCATCGCGCCTGACGCGGACAACGTGGAGCGCCTCAAGGCGGCGCTTCGCGATGTCTTCCACGATCCGGAGATTGACGAGATCACGGCGGCGGATCTGCTGGGCGACTACCCGGCCGTCCAGTACAACCCACCCGAAGGTGGGTTCCACATCGATATCGTCACGAAGCTCGGCACCGCCTATGCCTTCACGGACCTCGAGATTGGGCGCGTGCTGTTCCAGGATCTGAGCGTGGCAGCCGTCACACCACGTACGCTGTACCGCATGAAGAAGGATACGGTCCGCCTCAAGGATCGCGCTGACGCCGAGTTGCTCCGCGAGCGTTTCGGCCTGGAGTCCGAGTGATGTCTGTCCTTAAATTCAGGACTGTGGACGAGTTGAATCAGCCGCGGTGGCACTCGCCTGGCGACCCCCGGCTGTATGACGCGATCGCCGCGGTCTGGGATCTGGCCAGACAGATGAGCCCACGTACGTTTCCGCACGGCGTCTACCGCTTCCGCTCCATCGAAGAGATGAACGCCCAGCGCAACATGTGGGAGGCGGAACACGTACGACGAGTGGCCGCACACAATGCGGCTGCACCTGTCGGGCCTGATCGCTGAGGGAAGGGTCGGGGGCGGCGCCGTATCGCCGCTCAGCGAGAGCCCGGATACTTCGTGAGCTTTCGCTGCAACGAACGGCGATGCATGCCGAGCTGGCGTGCCGCTTCCGACACATTGCCATCACAGTCGGTGAGGACGCGGTTCAAGTGCTCCCACTCTACACGCGCCAACGACGCCGGGTCGACCGGCAGATCGCGCGGGCGTGACGCCAGTCCGTGTTGGAAAGCCGCCAGTATGCGATCGGCATCGGTCGGCTTGGTGAGATAGTGCATCGCCCCGAGTCGCACGCTCTCGAGCGCCGTCGAGATACTGCCGTAACCGGTCAAGACGACGATCGAGGTCGAGGCGTCGATCGCTTTCAACTCGCGCACGACATCCAGTCCCGATCGATCCGGCAGGCGCAGATCGACAACGGCCATCTCGGGACTGTCGACCTGCGCGGCGCGGATTGCCGATGCCGCATCGGAGGCACCCTGCGCCTCGTAGCCGCGGTCCCTGAACGCCTTCATCAACAGCGTTCGAAACGCCTGGTCGTCCTCGACCACCAGGATGGTGGGCACGATGCGCGCCATCACACGCGCGAGGGCAGTTCCAGCACGGCGGATGTCCCTTCACCGGGTTTCGAAGACAGCCGCAGCGTGCCTCCCATCTGGTCCGCGAACGCGCGGACCAGGAACAGGCCCAGGCCGAGACCAGCACCCGCGGCTTTCGTTGTGAAGAAAGGCTCGCCGGCTCGCGTCGCCTCTGCGTCGCCCATGCCCCGCCCCCTGTCGAGCACCTCCACGCGCACGCCTTCAGCCTGCTCGACGCTCAGGCTCACCCGCTGGCTCGGGTTGGAGGCATCGAAGGCGTTGGTGAGCAGCGCCATCAGGGCCTGACGAAGCGGTTCCGCCGGTACGTCGATTGGCTCCGTGGACGATGGCAGGGTGACGTCGAGACGACTGGCCAGCGACTCTCCAAGTCGGTGACGGAGGTCTTCGACAAGTTGCGTCAGCACGACAGGCGCCGTGGTGGCGGATGCAGCCGCGGCGCGGCCGCTCAACTGATCGAGGACGCCGGTGCAGCGATCGACCTGCTCGCGAATGATGGCGAGGTATTCTCGCGTCGCCGGCGCGGTGGCCTGTGCCTGCCGCATCAGCGTGCGTTCGAGTTCGCCCGTCGCGGTGCTGATGGTGCTCAGCGGCGTCGCCAGCTCGTGGGCGGCACCGGCGCCCAGAGAGAACAGCGCCGCGAGTCGCTCGCTTCTGGCAGCCGCCGCACGCAGCTCGGTCAGTTCGCGATCGCGTTGCGCCAGGGACTCTGACACGCGACCGACGAAATAGGCGATGAGCCCGGTGGCCGCGGCCAGTACCACCCACATGCCCGACAGGTGCAGGGTGAGGATGCCGGCGCTGAAGGCAGGTTCAATGAACTCGAGCGGCCGGTTGAAGAAGAACGTGAGCCCGTACGCCACGTTCGAGAGCACCCCGAGCGCGATGGCCCACCGATGTCCTAATGCCACCGCCGCGACGGTGATGCCAACCAGATAGACGATGCTGAACGGATTGATGGGTCCGCCCGCGAGATACAGGATGCCCGTCAGCAGTCCGACGTCGATACACAGCACGGCGCCGATGATGGTCCGGCGCGGTGCGGGCGCCATCAGTTGAATCGCCAGCGTGGTGTTGGTTGCGGCCAGCGCGGCGAGCATGGCGGCCAGCGGCACGAATGGCAATTTCACCCGCCAGAATTCGGTGGCCGCCCACAGCCCACCGGCCAGGGCTATCACCGACACCCACCGCAGGCGGACCAGCCACGGCATCACGACGTGGACTGTCTGGTCCTGCACGGTGCCCACCGCGACTGAGGCCTGAGTGGCGCTCAGGGGGACTGGGCCGAATGAGGCGACTGCGCGATCGTCCACCTGGCGATCCTACAGGAAGGAGGGTCGCGTCGAGCCACCTGGGCGCAGGCCCCCGCGGTCACGGATGCGTCAACTTGACGCACCCGGCACCTGCTGGTGGCAGAGATACTGCGGGGATGGCCGCCCATAACGACACCACAGCATCGAGGTTCACCATGGACAACGCACCCTTGGCCACCTCACGAGCGTTTCGCCGGGCGTGCGCGCTCGTACTGCTCGCGCTGGCCACGACGGCCGGCCCCGTGGCCGCCCATGTCACGGTTACGCCGCGTGAAGCGGCCGCCAAGAGTGCGCCGCAGCTCACCCTTCGGGTGCCAACGGAGAAGGACGTCCCGACGGAATCGATTCGTGTGGAATTCCCAGCCGAACTCCAGGTGCTGCGGCTGAAGCCGACGGCAGGGTGGACCGCGGAGATCGAACGTAACGAGAGCGGCAGAATTACCGCCATCACCTACGCCGGATCAAAGATCAGCCGCGAGGAGTATCAGGAGTTTTCGCTGATTGCCCGGCTACCGGAACAGCCCGGGCCTATTCGGCTCAAGGCCTTTCAGCGCTACGCGGGCGGGATCGAGGTGGCGTGGGTCAACGAGGCTGAACCGCAGCCGGCTCCCACCATTACCGTGACGCCGGCCGTAGCACCGGCGACAGCCGGCAGCGATGCCTTTGCCGCGCCGTCGGCCTCAGCCTCCGCTGCCACCACAGCGTCCGCGCCGGCAGGCAGCGCGGCTACAGGCGCTGGCTGGATGAGCGGGGTGTCGCTCGCGCTGAGCGTGGTCGCTCTGGTCGCAGCGCTGCGCCCGCGTCGCGGCAAAGCGGCGTAATCGCATTCTGCGGTGATCGAGTGAGGTGTGCCGCCCGACATCGCCCGATGCCGTCGGCGCGCCACGTCGCATTCGGCGCGCTGCTGATCGGTGCGCTCGTCGGCGCAGTCGACGTTACAGGGCACGCGGAGCTGCTCCGAAGCGAACCGGCAGCAGATGCCGTGCTGCTGTCGATGCCGTCCAGGGTGCGCCTCTCGTTCAGCGAGCCCGTCGACCCTCCAGCGGACGCCGTGACGATCATTGGCCCGGACGGCGAGCGCGTCGACGGCAGGGACAGTCAGGTCGCCGACGACGATGAACGTGCGCTCCTCGTGTCATTCGATGGGCAGGCTCGCGGCACCTATGTCGTTCGCTGGCGCGCCATCTCGGCCGACAGCCATCCGATCAGCGGCGACTTTCAGTTCAGCGTCGGTGTCGCCAGCGATGTCACCGCTGCCGAACTCGCTCCGCTATCGTTGCAGACGACTGGCGCCATCCCGCTGCAGGCAGCCGCCCGCTGGCTGCACCTCCTGGGCCTCGCACTGCTGGCCGGACCACTGGCGATGCTCACCCTGATGGGAGCACGCTCCACGATGCCCGCAATCGATCGCGGCCTCTGGCAGTGCAGTCGATGGGGGGCGGTCAGCCTTCTTGCGGTGAGCGTGCTGGCGCTGGTCGCACAATCCGTCGCTGTTGCTGGGTCGCTCGCAGAGGGAGTGCAGCGCACAGCGCTGATGTCTCTGCTTGAAACCCGTTGGGGAGCGTTGTGGGCTCTCCGCACGTTGGTGGTCGCGGTCGCGATCGCCGCGACCTCGTTCGCCACGTCCAGGATTGCCAGCGGTCAGCCAACGCGATGGTGGCATGCGCTGGTGCTGGTGACCGCCGCGGTGTTGCTCGCCCTGACCGCCATGAACGGCCACTCTGCGGCGACGGCACCGGTCTGGCTCTCGCTGCCGGTGGACTGGCTGCATCTGACGGCAATGACCGTGTGGATTGGTGGCCTCTTCACCCTGACCGCGATCGTGATTCCTGCGGCGCGTCGACTTGGTCTCGACCAGTGCGGCCGGGTCCTCGGCTCAGTCGTTCCCCGGTTCTCGACGACGGCTTTCGTGTCGGTGCAGGTGCTGGTTCTGACCGGTCTGTATCACCTGTGGGCGCACGTGAGCGACTGGAACGCGCTCGTCTCGAGCGGCTACGGCCGGACGCTCCTGGTCAAACTGGTCCTCGTCGCCGTGATGCTGCTGCCAGCCGCATTCCATCTGCTCGTCGTGAAGCGCCGACTCGTGGGGGATCGTCCGACGATGACGGCCGAACACGTGCGCTCGTTCCATCGCACTATCGGTATCGAAGCGGGTGTCGGGGTCCTGGTGCTCGCGGCGGTGGGACTGCTGACGACGCTCCCTCCCGCTCGGTCCGTCGAGGCCGCGCCGGCGGCACCCCCACCGACGGCTCTGGCGGATCAACCAGCCGTCACGCTGACCGCTCCGGCGGGGTTGTCAGTCGTGACGCTCGCACTCGGGCCCGGTCGCATCGGGTCCAATCGTCTCGACGCGCGGATTCGTGATGCGTCCGGCGCCGTGGTGACCGACGCGCGGGTGAGGTTCCGCATCGTCCCGCCCGCCGCCAGCCAGATTGCGCCGTGGATCGTGGTTCCCGCGCACCGCGGTGAGGGATATCAGGCGACCGTGGCGCTCGCGCCCGAGGGACAGTGGACCATCGCGGTGGAAGTGACCGGATCGTCAACTCCCACCGCGACAGCCATGTTCAACGTCAGTGTCCCCGTGCCCGATTAGAACGTCAGTCGCAGTGCGAACTGGAGACTTCGCGGGTCGGCCACGGCCGTGACCTGCTTGAAGGTCGGCGAGGGGTTGGTCGGATACGCGCCCGCCCCGAAGTTCGCATTCCAGCCGGTGACGTTCCGCCGATTGGTCAGGTTGAAGGCCTCGACCACACCCTCAATCCGCGTCGAGCCGCCGAGGCTGAACGACCGGCTCAGCCTGGCGTTCAGGTTGAAGAAATCCGCCCCGGTGCCGGCATTGCGCTCGATGAACGACCCGTTCACGATCGGCCGTCCAGGGGTACCTTGCAGGGTCGTCACGCCCGATGTGATGTTGAGCGGCAGGGCCGAGTAGAACTGCAGCATCGCACTCGCCTGGAAACCGTGCGTGAGCTTCTCCCACGCGGTCGTCCCGGCATCGGTAGCCGTATGGACCGACCCATTCAGTACGAGGCGGTGCCGCTGGTCTCCGTCTGACCGTCCCCAGTCCTTCGACACGTCGAACGGATCGATTGGCTGGCTGAAGAACGCCTCGCCAACGTTGTTCATCGACTTGGATAGCGTGTAGCTGACGCGATAGTTCCCCCACCGGGCCGGGCGTTGCACGAAGGCCAGGGTCATACCGTGATAGGTGGACGTACCCTGGGAGACGTAGCGGTTGTCGTTGGCATAGGTCGCGTTCGGTCGGCAGCCGTTGTTGGTACCCGCCGCCACACATGAAGGAACGTTCTGGTTGATCGCCATCATCAGTCGTTCGCCGCGCAGGTATTGATATCCTCCGCTGACGGTGCCGAGATCGCCGATCTGCTGTTCGATCTCCACGTTGCCCTGCCGTGAGTTGCCATTCTGGATGTCACGATTCATGGTGGTCAGGTTGACCAGTGTGACAAGCGGCACGGGAGCGCTGAGAATGTTCGGGAAGGTCGGTGCACCGGCCTGCGTCGGCGACAGGCTGATGTTGATCTGACGGAGATTGGTGATGTCGGTGGTGTTCCCTGCCGACAGCAGGGCGTTGGCGACGCCGCGGAGCGGGACGCGATCGAAGAAGAGTCCCGCACTGCCACGAAGCACGGTTCGTCCACGGGCCGACGGGGACCACGCAAATCCCGCGCGTGGCGAGACATTGTTCGTGTCGGTGTTGATCGTTTCGATGAACTGCAGGTCGTATCGCAGTCCGAGGTTCAGGGTCAGACCCGGTGTCACTCGCCACTCGTCCTGTGCGTAGATGCCGAGGTTCGGGTTGTTCTGCGAGACGTCCACCGCACCGAACGTCTGCGTGAAGCCGGCGTTGTTGTAGGTGCCAGCGAGGAAATTCGCCAGCGAGGAAAACGCGTACTGACCCCTGACAGAGCGGAGGAAGTTGATCTCGTCGTGGTTGTAGAGGAAGTCCACGCCGCCACGGAGCGCGTGCGCGCCAGCCAGATAGGAGACGTTGTCCACGACCTGGTACATCGTGTTGAGACGCCCTGTCGGGCTGCTCGCGAACGTGCCCAGCGTCGCCACGCCGGCAATGTTGACGTTCGGACCGACCCGGTCCGTCGGCAGCGCCACGAGGTCGCTGTGCACGAACTGGCCCCGGGTTTCATTGACCAGTCGAGATGAGAGCGACATCGTGTTGCCGATGGCAATGCCTTGGTCACGGTTGTCCAGCCCGGCCGAGGCGGACGGCGTGTTGAGACCCCCAGCGCCGCGGGAATTGCTGGACGTCACGTCGTAGAGGCTGTAGCGGATGGACAGCTGGTCGGCTCCACTGATCTGCTGGTCGATCTTGCCGAGCACGTTGAGCGAGTTGACCGGGTTGGGATAGATGCCGGTGGTGACGGGTGCACCTGGGTAGCCGACCGCGCTCAAGCGCGCACTGATGATGCCAACCGTCGGCTGGGGGACCGTCACGAACCCAGTTTGATCCAGCTTCCGCTGCTCGACGTTCACGAAGTAGAAGGTGCGGTCCCTGCGGACCGGGCCGCCGAGGCTCCCACCGTACTGCTGCTGCGACATCGGGAGCTTTGTGCCTGACAGGGCGTTCTTCGCATTGAAGTTGTCGTCGCGGAAGTAGCCGTAGAGGTTGCCCCGAGCCGCGTTGGTGCCGCTCTTCGTGACGATGTTCACATAGCCGCCCAGCGCACGCCCGAGCTCGGCTTGTCCGCCTGACGTGACAACCTGAAACTGCTCGATGGCATCGACACCGAACGGCGTGCCGCTCAGGCCGGCCGCGTCGTCGTTGGCTGACAGGCCATCCACGATGAACCCGTTGGAGAAATTGCGCTGGCTCCCGATCGACAGGCCGACACCTGGCACCGCCGACGTTTCGGCGAAGAGCTGCGTGCTGCTGATGTTGGGCGGCGACACGCCAGGCACCAGCAGCGCCAGGTCCAGGAAGTTGCGCCCGTTCATCGGCAGGTTCACCACTTCGGCCTGCGTGATGGTGCTGGCAATCTGGCTGCGTGCTGCCTCGAGCACTGTCCCGGCGGCGGTGACCGACACAGTGGCGGTCAGTGCCTCGACGCTGAGCGCCATCGACAGCTCGAAGGCCGAACCCACAGTCAGCGTCACAGCCCTCACCGTCGGGGCAAAGCCCTGCAGGCGCGCAGTAAATTCGTAGGGACCGATCTTCAGGAGCGGGAATCGGAAGCGGCCTTCGGAGTCGGCCACCGTCTCCGCGGTCAGGTTCGTTTCGGTCTGTTTGGCGGTGACCGTCGCCCCGGGCACGACCGCCCCCTGCGGATCGGTGACGCGCCCGCTGACCGTCGCCTGATTCAGGCTCTCCTGAGCAACGGCAGCGTGAGCAAACACGGAGAGGCACAGCGCCAGCACGGCGGCGCCTGCAAGACGACACACTTTCATGATCGGAATATTCCTCAGGGCAGATATCGAACGCGATTCGGACACTGCCAGGAATTGTAGAGGTCGCGCAACCGCCCCCGTGCGACACGTTGTCGCATGCCGCAGACGAACACCCTCGGATTACATGCGACATCTGGAGGGGCCATCGACGGCGCCCTATGACGCGCTGTCGTGCGACACCTTGTCGCATGGCACACGCAGTTCCTCATGCCAGCATCTTGGTGGGTACTCGCCTCGTCGGTGCCCGTGTCAGGGGGCATCGTGCGTGTGCGGTTGGCGAGTGCGGTCACGGCGTCTTTGGTCGTTGCGGTGAGCCTGGCTTGCAGTGGGGGCCGGCGGCTCAGTGACCAGCAGTCAAGTGACGCGGTGTCTCGGGGAGAGAGGCTCTATCGAGCCCACGGCTGTGTGGTATGTCACGGTTCGACGGGGCGTGGAGATGGACCAGCGGCCGTGACCCTGAACCCAGGGCCCCGAGACTTTCGAGACGTGGCGTCGTATCGGCAGGGCACCGGGAATTCTGCCATTTCCGAAACGCTGCGGACGGGTGTCCTCAGTGCGACCCGACAGCAGATGCCGGCCTATGGCCACCTGTCAGAAGGTGATCGCCGAGCACTCGCCGCCTTCGTCGTGTCGTCACGTGCTGCTCACTAAGTGTTGCGAAGGGACTGCATCATGGCAAACAAGATTCTACTGATCGCGACGGTTGCGGCGCTGAGCACTCTCAATGCCTTCACGGCCTCGGGTCAGACCGCAAACGACGTCGTCGTGCGCGATGCCTGGGTTCGAGAGGCTACGCCGCAGGATCGCGCCACCGGGGTCTTCCTGGTGATCGAGAACAGGTCGACGACTGCGCTCTCGCTCGTGGGCGCGGACGGTGCCGGCGCGGCCACCGGCGAGTTGCACACGATGAAGATGGCCAACGAGATGATGCGGATGGAGCGCGTACAGGAGATTCCGATACCAGCGCGGGGCACCGCTGAACTGAAGCCCGGCGGGTTCCACATCATGCTGTTCAAGCTGTCGAAGCCGCTCGTCGCAGGAGGCAGCACCACACTCACGTTGCACTTCTCGAATGGCGTCACGAAGTCCGTGCCCGTGGCTGTGGTCAAGCGCTCGGCAACGGGCATCAAGTAGGCCGGCTCCACCATGGCACGCCTTGTTGCGATCGTGGCGCTTCTGCTCGCGGTGTCGGGATGCCGTGGGCAGAACACTGACGTGGCCTCGTCGGGGTCGGCTTCCGGCTCAGACGCTCCGGCTGAAGTCCAGCTCGAGTCCTTCGATTTCGGGGGTGACTTCGAGCTCACCGACCACACGGGAGCGCCGTTCAAGCTCTCCGATCTGAAGGGAAAGGCGGTGGTCGTGTTCTTCGGCTACACGACCTGTCCGGATGTCTGTCCGCTGACGATGTCGAAGATCGCCTCCGCACGCCATGCACTCGGCCCTGACGGCGCCAAGGTGGCCACGGTCTTCGTCACCGTTGATGTGGAACACGACACTCCGGCCGTGCTGGCGGGTTACGTGAAGAGCTTCGATGACCCGCTGATTGGCCTCACAGGCACCAAAGCGCAAGTCGACGCGATTGTGCAGCAGTATCGAGCGGCGTACGAGATCACGCCCACGCAGACCTCGGCGCTCGGCTATCAGGTGAGCCACTCCAGCTACACCTATCTCGTCGACCCGCACGGTCAGTTGAGGCACGTGTTTCGCGATGCTGACACACCGGACGCGATTGCGTCGGGCATCAGACAGGTCCTGCGCGAAGGTGGGGCGTAGTGGTGGGCCGGTGCTGGAGCGCCGTGGCGCTGGCAGTCACGGTGTCAGTGGTGTGTGGCGCGTGTGCGGCTGAACGAATCGAGGCGCCGCCGCCGGGGTCGCTGAGTCGAGCGTTCACGGTCGCGACGGTTCGCGGCGTATCGGACCTCGTGGTGACGACGGCGAGCGGCCGTCTCATCGTCGGGTGGAGAACGGGCGCCGCTGGTGAGCCCAGGCACGTCGCCGAGAGTGGCGATGCGGGTCGGTCGTGGCACGCTCGCCGCGCCTGGGGGCTGGCGTGGCTCGGGACTGACGTCGCTCCCGACGCACATTGGCAGGCCGAGCCGCAGGCTGGTGCGTATGTCTTGCGACGGGACGACCATCAGGGCGCGCCCCTGGTCGTCCCCACATTGGGGGCCACGACCACGCTGGTGTGGGCAGGTGCGGATGTTTCAGGTGACCTCTTCAGCGTGTGGCGTGGCCCGGCAGATGGTCAGCTGCGCATCATCCGCCACGCACTCGCCTCGCAGGTGCATCTGAGCTCCAAGTATCTTGGGATTCCCGTCACACTGACAACGGGCGCGACGCCGCACTCCCGTGTTTCAGCGGCAGCACTTCCCGGCGGTGCCGTCATTGCGTGGGTCGAGGCGCGAGGAGCCGAGGACGCCATCGTCGTGCGCATCATCGGCTTCGACCAACTCTGCGGCCTCCCTATGCCGGCGCGCCCATGAGAACTCCTGGCTTGCTCGCACTGCTCCTCACGCTCCTCGCGCCGGTGAACGCTGCGACCGCCGACGCTCGGTCGGTTGGTTCGATCAAGGGGATCGTGCTCGACGAGGCCGGCACCGGTGTTGCGGATGCGACGATCACTGCCACGCGCGACGATGGTCGGCAGAACCTCGACAAGAGTGATGCGTCCGGTGCGTTCACGCTGTCAGATCTCCCACCCGGCAGCTACGTCTTGGAGGTCTGGCGGGAACACTTCGACGTATCGGTTGTGACGGTTCAGGTAGGCGCGAGTACGTCGGTATCGGACCTGCGCATCACGCTCTACGCCTAGGCGACGCCAATGAGATCCAGGGTCTTCGTTGTAGTTGCCGTTGCCGCGGCCGTGCTCTGCTCGACCTCGGCTGACGCGCAGGATGCCACTGCCCGGCAGCAGGCGTTCACGCTGGCCGGTCAGCTGATGAGTCCGTTCTGCCCTGGGCTTCTCCTCTCGAGCTGTCAGTCTCAAGGCGCGCACGACCTCAAAGACGAGATTACGCGTAGGCTCGAGGCCGGTGAACCGCAAGAGGCCATCGTCGCCGACCTCGTTCGGCGATTTGGCCCTGGCATTCGCGGTGCACCTGAGATGCAGGGCGTCGGCCTTGTAGCGTGGCTCGGTCCCGCCGTCATTGGCGGTATCGGCGTCGTGGTACTCAGCGTCGCGCTGAAGAGGTTCACTCGACGCACCACGGCTGCGAACGGGAACGACACTGCCCCCTCGGATGCAACCCCAGCACTAAGTGCCCGGGTCGATCGAGAGCTCGACGAGTTGGACTAGCCGAACGGACCGTCGACGATGGTGATGACATGACATCAATATGTGTGATGCTATGATGTCACCATGCGGACGACGGTGCGGGTGGATGATGAACTCCTCGAGCGGCTCAAGGCGCAGGCGCGCGAGGAGAAGGTCAGTCTGACCAGGCTCCTGAACCGCACGCTGAAAGCCGGGTTACAGGGGGGCGCTGCACGCCGAAAGGCCAAGCCGGTCCATCGCGAGCGCGTTCACCCCATGGGCGTTCCACGCGTCGCGCTCGACAAGGCCCTGGCGCTCGCCACCGCGCTCGAGGACGAAGAAGTCGGCCGCGAGATCGGCCTGCGCAAGTGAAGATCGTCGATCTGAACATCCTGCTCTACGCCGTGAATTCCACCGCGTCCGAGCACGTGCGTGCGCGGACGTGGTGGGAACAGGCCGTCAACGAGGAGGAGACCATCGGCCTCCCCTGGGTTGTGCTGCTCGGCTTCCTTCGACTGAGCACGAATCCGCGGATCTTTCCGAATCCGCTCGAACCCGACCGGGCGGTGGCCGCCATCGACGCCTGGCTCGCACGGGACAATGTCCGCGTGGTGCACGAGAGAGACGATCACTGGAAGGCGCTGAAGAAGCTGCTCGGTCGCACCGGCACGGCGGGCAACTTGACGACCGACGCGCACCTTGCCGCATTGGCCATCAGCCACGACGCGGTGCTGGTGTCGAGTGATGCCGACTTCGGCCGCTTCAAGGGCCTGCGCTGGCAAGACCCCCTCCGGTCTTGACAGACGGTGTCCCGGCGGCGCCGTGCCCATGGCCCACCTCAGGCACTGCGACGTAAGGGAACAACCGCACACGCGCTGCGGTGCCTGGCGTGGAGCTGCCCCGCAGCGGCTAGTTCGTCGCAGTGCTCAGGGCGACGTCGAACGAAGCGGCCGCCAAGCCCAGTGACAGCAAGGCGCCACCGTATGTCATCAGCACCTGGAACGGGAGGTATTCCACCGGATACACGGCGAGCTCCATGTGGAGACCGGCACTGCCCATGACGAGCATCGGGGTAAAAGTCATCACCATCCCCGCGGCCACAACTGCGGCGCAGATGAGGGAAAAGGCTCGGCGAGGTGTCTGGCTCACGCGCTTGACGGCGTGAAGGCCTCCGATGGCGACAAGAAGGACGTTCCAGACCCACAACGCCTGATCGGAGGCTTGTCCAATGTAGCTCGCC